>CAVVNC010000064.1:0-52690 GCA_963749525.1 uncultured delta proteobacterium | reverse complement strand
GTGGAGGGGGTGCTGAACCCCATCAATTGCGCCCTTGCCATTGACCTTCACATTAAAAAGCATTAAGCTAAACCCGGCTCGGGAAGGGTTCCAAATCGCTTGAGGGAGGGTTCATGTCTAACGTAGTGACTGTGGGACTGCAATGGGGCGACGAGGGAAAGGGAAAAATAGTAGACATCCTCAGTGAGTTTGCCGACGTGATCGTGCGGTATCAGGGCGGCGCGAACGCGGGACATACTATCGTGGTCAATGGTCGCAAGATCATTCTCCACCTCATGCCGTCAGGGATACTACGCAAGAACAAATACTGCGTGATAGGCAACGGGGTCGTCCTTGACCCCGAAACCCTGAAACTTGAGATAGATGAGCTGAAACGCCTCGGGTACATGGAAGACGACAAGCGATTCATGATCAGCGCAAGGGCACACATCATCATGCCCTATCACAAGAAGCTCGATCTGCTTCGGGAAGCCGAGAAGACGCACAAGATAGGAACTACCGGAAGGGGCATAGGACCCGCCTACGAAGACAGGGTGGCACGAACGGGAATCAGGGTCATCGACCTTCTCGACAAGAAGGTGTTCCGCGAGAAGGTCCGGGAGAACCTGAAGCTCAAGAACTTCCTGATCAAGAGATACTACAAGGACGAGCCCTTCAGTCTGCGGGATGTGATCAACCAGGTAGGCGCCTACCGCGACCTGCTCAAGAAATACGCCGGAGACAACGTTCAGTTTCTTCACAAAAGCATGGAAGAAGGAAGGTCGCTCCTCTTCGAGGGTGCCCAAGGCGCCTATCTCGATATCGACCACGGGACATATCCTTTCGTGACCTCGTCAAATACGCTCTCGGGAAACGTGAGCTGCGGGGCCGGTGTTTCGCCTGGGTCCATCGACTACGTCCTGGGCGTATGCAAGGCTTACACGACCAGGGTCGGGGAAGGTCCGTTTCCCACGGAGCTGACCGGTCCTGAAGGCGAGGCGATGAGAAAGAAGGGCGGGGAGTACGGGGCAACAACCGGCAGGCCCCGGAGATGCGGCTGGTTCGACGCCGTGCTCCTGAGACGGTCGGTTCTCTTGAACGGCGCAAAGGCAATAGCCCTCATGAAGCTCGATGTGCTCGACGAACTTGAGACCATCAACGTCTGCGTCAAGTACAGGATTGGGAAAAAGGTATATACTGACCCGCCTTTTGCCATGAAGGACCTGAGTCTCTGCGAGCCGACGTACGAGCGTATGGACGGATGGGGAAGCCCGATAGGTGAGGCGAGGACCTTCGAGGACCTGCCGCAAAATGCCAAAAGATACGTAAAGCGGCTGGAGGAACTGGTAGGAGTTCCTGTAGGCATCATCTCGACGGGCGCAGAGAGAGACAAGACGATCATGTTCCAGAACCCGTTCTAGGCATCGAACTTCACTTCTTTTCGGGAATAGTTGAACCATTTCGCCTGAAAGCCCTCTTTTTTCATCGCCATCATCGCTCCCTTGGCCGTTGACGCCGGACGCCCTGGCGTCTGATCGTATGCCCCTATTTCTGTTGACTTTGATGGGCTCTTTGAGGTTTAATATAAGGCTCTACGCACAATTGCAAAGGGAGGGAGGGGAAGCATGGATGCCAGCTATTATCATAAGAGACGGAGAGTCATTTGAGAGTGCCCTGAGAAGATTCAAGAAGCAGTGCGAGAGAACGGGCATCTTGTCGGAAGTCAAGAGACGGGAATACTACGAGAAGCCCAGCGTCAAGAGGAAGAAGAAAATCCTCGCCGCAAAGAAAAGGGTCCTGAAGAAGATGAGACGCATGGTGCAAAAGGGACTGTAAACACGAGCGTAAGCGAGTCTTAAGGGGGGAGGCTCCGGCGGCTTTTGCTGCCGGAGGGGGCGCTTAAGCCCCACCTAGAGGCAATGGCATACAAAGAAGAGATTGAACAGGGCCTCAAGAAAGCCCTGAAAGAAAAGGATGCGTTAAGAGTATCCGTGCTGCGGATGCTCTTAACCTCCCTTAGCTACAAGGAAGTGGAGAAGAGAAAGCCCCTCGCGGAAGAAGAGTTCTTTGCGGTAGTGAAGACGATGATAAAGCAGCATGGCGAGTCCATCGAGAGTTTCACGAAGGGCGGGCGCCCTGAGCTGGCGGAAAAAGAGAACAAGGAGCTGGAGATCCTGAAGGAGTTCGTTCCTTCGCAAATTGGGGGAGAGGAGCTTTCCCTCGAAGTGGAGGCCGCAGTCACGGCCTTAGGCGCGAAGGACCAGAAAGACATGGGGAAGGTGATGAAGTTCCTCATGGAAAAACTTGCATCCCGTGTGGATGGGAAGGTGTTGAGTGAAATGGTGCGAAAAAGGCTGTCTTCCTGAAAGACCGTCGTTAAGCCATTTATGATAGATAAGACCCTACAGTACATAGACTATCTCAAACTCCTCGAAGTCGTACAAAGCTATTCATCAACCCAATTTGTTGCAGAACGGATCGCGAACCTCAGACCCCTTTCGGGTGGCGTCGAGACAGATAACCGTCTCGACCGTGGTGCCGAGACAGATAACCGTCTCGACCGTGGTGCCGAGATCGAGAAACATCTGGACCGCCTTGAGGAGACCCTGGACATCATCAAGTGGGACGGTCCGATTCCCCTCAAGGACATCCCTGACGTGAGGGACAAGCTAAAAGGCCTGGCCCTGGAGGAATCGACCCTGGAGGTCGCCGACTTTCTCGCCATCGGCCATTTCCTCGCGGGCTGCAAGGGCGTCGCGAGCTTCCTGAAAAAGGCCGCCAAGAAAGGCCCCTATATCGAGTCGGTCATAGAGGGCATGAAGCCCGTGACGGACGCGGCCACCAGGATAAGAAAGACGGTGAATGAGGAGGGGTTCATAGAGGATAGCGCGTCGTACGAGCTGTCCAAGATCAGGTCCGACCTGTACCAGCTGAAGGAGAAGGCCAGAAGGTCGCTCGATCGGATCATGGAAAGGGACGAGGTCAGGCCGGTCTTGCAGGATTCGTACATCGCCATGAGAAACGGCAGGTACGTCATCCCCCTCAAACCCAACTATAACCAGTACTTTCAGGGCATCGTCCACGACTACTCCCACTCCCTCAAGACGTCTTTCGTGGAGCCCATTGAAGTAATAGAGACGAACAACTCGATCAGCGTCCTCGAGAAGGAGGAAACAGAAGAGGAAAAGCGGATACTGAAGGAGCTGACCCGCCAGTTGAGGCGTGTATGCCGGCCAGATCGAAGGAAACCTCTCTCTCATCGCCGATCTCGATTTCTTTCACAGCCTCGCGCTTTTCTCCGCTGCCTTTGGGTGCGTAAGGCCTAAGGTGGAGGCTGGAGGCCCGATCGAGATCAAGGGAGCGGTCAACCCCTTTATCCTGCTCTCGAAAGGGGAGAGGGCCGTGCCTATCGACATATCGATAGGGGAAGATAAGCAGGCCACGATCATCAGCGGCCCCAACGCAGACGGCAAGACAGTCGCACTGAAGACCACCGCGCTCCTTCTCGTCATGGCAAGCGCGGGCATGTTCATCCCCGCCAAAGAGACTCCCCGGGTCCACCTTTTCCCGGCCATATCCGTGATCATGGGGGACGAGCAGAATATCAGCATGGAGCTTTCGACGTTTACCGCCCACGTGGAGGCCATCAAAGACGTCTACGAGCGCACCCGGGGCGGCGAGCTCGTGCTGATCGATGAGATTGGGGGCGCCACCGAGCCGCAGGAGGCTTCCGCCCTCTCCATGGGCATCATCGACGCCTTTGTTGAAAAGGGCTGCAAGATCATTGTCACCACCCATCTCAACCTGCTCAAAGCCTACGGCTCGTCCAGGCCTTTTGCGCTCAATGTGGCGACGGATTTTGATCCCAAGACGATGAAGCCGCTCTATACGCTTCTCTACGGCGTGGCCGGAGTGAGCAACGCCTTGAAGGTAGCCGAGAAAACCGGACTTCCTTCCGCGATTCTGGAGAAGAGCTACTCCTATCTTGGCAAGCAGGAATACGTGCTCAACGATCTCATCGAGAGTCTCGAAAGGGAGAAGAAGGAAGCGGAAGAGGAGAAGCGAAAGGCCCGGGAATACCGCGAAGAAATGAGGAAGAGGCTGGAGGCTCTCAAGGAGCACAGGGACGAATACGTGAGGGAGTCCGAAGAACGGGCGCGAAGGAAGATCATCGAGCTGGACGCGGAAATCGAGGAGATCAGGAAAGAGGCGGCGAAGAGGGACAGGGAATCCGTCCGGGCGGCAAAACAGAGGGTCTCAGAGGTCAGGAAGAGGATCGTCCCCGAGAAGAAGGGCGCGCAGGCCGAGCTTCGGGTTGGGGATTACGTCAGGGTGAGAACCATAGGCAAGGAAGGCTACGTTACGGCCGTCGACGAAGAGAAGAGGATGGCCGAGATCATCGTCGGCAACATGCGGATGCGCATCAACAAGGACTACGTGGAGAAGGCGCTCGCACGGGCCCTGCCCCCAAGGAGGAGCGCACGGGCGTGGACGTCTCCGATATCGAGGTGCCTGAGATCAACGTTCGGGGCATGAGGGTCGAAGAGGCCCTCGATCGAGGTCGACAGGTTCGTGGACCGCGCCATCGTGCATGGCACGCCGCGTCTCAAGATCCTTCACGGCATAGGTACCGGAAGGCTCATGACGGCGATCAGGAGCCACCTTTCGGAAGCGGGATACGTTAAGGATGTCATAAAGGATGAGAAGAATTCCGGCATAACAATAGTAGAGCTTCTATGAGTTCCGTTCTTGATGAAGTGCTTGGGAGGGTCGACATCCTGGATATCGTTTCCCAGTACGTCAAACTAAGAAAGGCGGGAAGGAACTTCATAGGCCTCTGCCCTTTCCACAAAGAGAAGACGCCGTCTTTCACGGTGAGCCCCGAAAAACAAATCTACTACTGCTTCGGCTGTCACGAAGGCGGCAATGCGGTGGGCTTTCTCGCCAAGTATGAGCGGACCACTTTTCAGGAGGCCCTCGAAAGCCTTGCGAACCAGCTGGGCATCAAATCCCGCGCAACGGCGGGCGCGCGCAAGACCCCGGTCTTTGACGCCCTGACAAGACTCGCGGCCTACTACCAGGAGAACCTGAAACGGTCGATGCCGGCCCAGAGATACCTTGCGGACCGCGGGATCGACAAGCAGGCGATCGAGGACTTCTCACTTGGGTTCAGCGAAAGGAAGGGCCTTCCAAAAGACTTCTCGAAGCGTCTCGGCATACCCCTCGACATACTCTTTTCGAGCGGAATCATGAAGATGAGGGACAACGGGGACGTCTACGATATTTTTCGCGGACGGGTCATTATCCCGATCCGCGACGGAAGCGGCAAGGTCATCGGATTCGGCGGACGGGCCCTGGAAAAGGACGCCCTGCCCAAGTACATAAACTCCCCCGAGTCACCGGTTTTTTCGAAGCGGTCCGTGCTCTACGGCCTTGACCGGGCGAAAAGAGAGATAGCCGAGAAAGACGAGGTCATCATTGTGGAGGGGTATTTCGACCTGATCTCCCTCCATGTGTCGGATGTGCGCAACAGCGTGGCGACCCTGGGCACGTCTGTCACGGAGGAGCAAGTCTCGCGGCTCAGGAATCACACGGAGAACATAACCCTCGTGATGGACGGAGACGCAGCAGGGGTGAAAAGCGCCCTGCGCCTCGTTACCCTCTTTGGAGAAATGGGCATAAACGGGAACATGGTAGTCCTCCCTGACGGCCTCGATCCGGACAGCCTTATCCGCCGGGATGGCGCGGCAGGCTTTCGTGAGGCGATGCAGGACAAGTCGCCCCTCCTCGATCATTTCTTCGCCTTCCATGCCAAGAGACACGGTCTTTCGACCCTCGAGGGGAGGCTCGGTTTCATACGGACCGTCCTTCCCTATCTGGAAGCGATGAGAGATACCGTAAAGAGGAGGCTCTACATCCAGCGTCTATCGGAGCTGACAGGGGTAGAGGAGTACAGGTTTTGGGACAGCATGAAAGAACGGTCCAAACAGAACGAAAGCCCTGAAGAGGAGGCTGGGGCAAGCGTCATAGAGCAGAAAGTCGTGGGCATTCTCATAAACAGGCCGCAGTTATCGGAGCTCTTCAAAGAAAAGGGGGTGAGGTCATACATCAAGGACAGAAGCCTTGGGGAGTTGGCATCCAGAGTGCTCGACTATTGCGAAAACCACTCGCATCTGGAGCTCAAGCTCTTCCTGAACGTGCTTGAAGAGCCGGAACTACGTGAAATGGCGGTAAGCTCGGCAATGGATGTGGCCGAGTGCGACGAGCAGGAAATGGAAAAGATTCTGGCTGATTATCTAAGTCATGCTGAGCACAGACTCATACGCGAAGAAGCCAAGGGCATCACGGAAAAGTTGGCAGAGGCTGAGAGACTAGGCGATGAAAAGAGTCTCATCGAATTGCTCGAGAAGAAGATGCAGGTCGTCACAGCCATGAAGCACAAATCCGCCAAGTGAGGTAACTATGTCCGACAACGCCGACGATAGTATGAAAATGCTGAGCCTACGCAGAGCAGAGAGGTTCTTCTCGTATGAGGAAGGCCAGGAAGGAGGCGAACTCTACCTGGTGATCGGCAAAAGCTCCGAGGAGCGAGCCGGCCTCTTCGATGACATGGAGTTGTTTGGGCCGGCCGTGGAGAGCGAAGTGAGCTTGAGTGATTCGGACAAGGACGAAGAGGCCTTTGGCGAGGGATTGGTGGACCCCGGCGACGAGGAACTGACGAATCCCATCAAGCACTACATCAAGGAAATGGGCGGGGTCGGCCTCCTCACGCGAGAGGGAGAGAAACAGATAGCCATGCGCATCGAGGAGTGCGAGAAAGGAGATCAGGCAGAGCGTCCTCTATTTTCCCGCAACCGTTAAAGAGCTCCTTAACGCTTACGTAGGCTTGAAAATGTCGAAGGTCAGCATCCGGGACATCACTTCAGAGGCAGATGATGAGGATGAGACGGATACTGAAACGGAGCTTCAAAGAGAGAGGACCATAGCTCTCCTGGAGAGGCTCAAGAAAGCCTACGGCCAGGTCAAGAAAGCTTCGACAAGGAGGGAAAAAGAGCGGTGTCGGAGAGAGATGGCGGAGATCATCGGCGAAATCAATTTCAGCAGGAAGCTTCTGGAACGCATCACTTCAAGGATGAAGAAGTTCGTCGATAGGATCGAGAAGACCGAGGCAGAGATTGAACGGGCCAAGCAGGCGGGAGCCCTAAGGCAGGACAGAGGGCTCGAGGCGCTCCAAGAGAGGCTTCGGAAGATAGAAGAAGAGGCGGGTCTGCCGGGTGCCGAGCTGAAGGAGTCGTACCGGCGGATAGTCCTGGCCGAAAAAGGGTGCATCGAGGCAAAGAACGAGCTGATCAAGGCAAATCTGAGACTGGTCGTCAGCATTGCAAAGAAGTACATCAACCGGGGCCTCTCCCTCCTCGATCTCGTGCAGGAGGGCAACATAGGACTCATGAAGGCGGTGGAAAAGTTCGAGTACAGGAGAGGCTACAAATTCAGCACTTACGCTACGTGGTGGATAAGGCAGGCCATCACAAGGGCGATCGCCGACCAGGCCAGGACCATAAGAATACCGGTCCATATGATAGAAACCATCAACAAGATCATCCGGATCTCCCGCGACCTCGTGCAAGACCTCGGCAGAGAGCCCTTTCCCGACGAGATAGCCGAAAGAATGGGATTTCCTCCCGACAAGATCAGAAAGATCCTGCGCATCACCAAGGAGCCGATATCCCTGGAAACGCCGGTGAGCGATGACGAGGATACCCATCTTTCCGATCTCATAGAAGACAGAAACACCCCTGTGCCCCAGGATTCGGTGATATTTCGTGACCTCATCGAACAGCTCAACAAGACTCTCTCGACGCTCACACCAAAGGAAGAAAGGGTGATCAGGATGAGGTTCGGCATCGGAGAGAATTATGACCACACCCTGGAGGAGGTGGGGCAGGTGTTCGATGTGACCCGGGAAAGGATCAGGCAGATAGAGGCGAAGGCGCTCAGGAAACTGAAGCATCCGACAAGGTCGAAGAGACTCAAGTGCTTCGCCGATCTGTGATCGGCCCTTAAAGGCCGTGAGGATCTCTCAAAGAAAAGCGGCGACGTCTCTTCCTATGCCAACATCTCTTCGAAGGGGGGTATAGTCGAGGCCGAAGGCTTCGGCCACTGCCTTGTAGGTTACCTTTCCTTGGACGAGGTTCACGCCCCTCGAAAGGGCCTTGTCGAGACGCGCCGCTGCCTTCCAGCCCTTGTCCGCGAGATTCAGCACGTAGGGTAGGGTGTTGACCGTGAGCGCCCTGGTGGCCGTGCGGGGCAGGGCGCCCGGCATGTTTGCCACCGTATAATGGATCACCCCCTCCTCCAGGTATATCGGATCGTCGTGAGTAGTGGGGCGGGAGGTCTCGGCGGATCCCCCTTGATCTATCGCCACGTCCACGAGGACCGACCCGATTTTCATGGACTTGAGCATCTCCCTCGTGATCAGCCTCGGGGCCTTGGCCCCGTGCACGAGCACCGCGCTGATCACGAGATCCGCGTAAGCAAGGACAGTCCTCACGTTATAGTCGTCGGCGATCATGGTGATGACCCGTCCGCCAAAGAAGCCCTCCGCGCTGCGAAGGCGACGAGGGTCGATATCGAGGATCGTCACCGACGCACCCATTCCGACGGCGATACGGGCCGCGTTCGATCCGACGTTGCCGGCGCCGAAGATAACCACCTGCGCGGGAGGGACGCCCGGGACACCCCCGAGGAGCACGCCGCGACCGCCGAAGGTTTGTTCCAGATACTTTGCACCTTCCTGGGGCGCCATTCTCCCGGCTATCTCGCTCATGGGGGAAAGAAGAGGAAGGAAACCATCCTCAGTCTCGACAGTCTCGTAAGCTATACCCACTATTTTTCGCCTCAGCAGGTTGAGAGTGAGCAGCCTCCGAGGCGGCCAGGTGAAGGTAGGTGAAGAGAATCTGCCCTTCCCGCAGCATCTCGTATTCCGCGGGCAGCGGCTCCTTTACCTTGAGCAGGAGATCCGCAATCTCGAAAATCGGATCGGCAGCGGGCATGATCTCGGCCCCGACCCGCGCGTATGCTTCATCGTCGAAACCGCTCCCGACACCGGCCCGGCTCTCCACAAGAACCCTGTGTCCGCGGGCCACGAGTGTCTGGGCCCCACCGGGCACCATGGCCACACGGTTTTCTTCGTTCTTGAGCTCCCGGGGAACACCAATTACCATCTCTCTCGCGCCTATCGGGCCTTTTCCTGCTTTTCCTGATGGACAAGGGTGATGAGCTTCGAACGGCTCGTTGTCTTGAACTTCCTGAATATTCTGTTGAGGTGCGCCTTTACCGTATGCTCGCTCAAGGAAAGGGAAGCGGCAATCTCTCTATTGGTACAACCGCGGCATACCAGGTCTATGATCTCCCTCTCCCTCCCGGTAACCTCATCCGCCTTGATCGCGGGCTGGATAGAAGGTCCCTGGTGGAGGAAGGCCTTCAGGGTATCGTTGTCCACCCATATCTGTCCCTCGTCCACTACTTGGAGCGCCTTTTTGAAAAGGCCCACTTCAGTATCCATCGAAAGGACCCCGTGGGTGGGAAAAGAGAGCAAGGCAGTGATGATCTTCTCTTTCTCCATCCCCGTATCCATGATGAGCACCTTGGCTGTGGGATAGGACGTGAAAAGGCTCCGGTTAATGGTGCCCGTATCCACGAGGATGACGTCCGGCAGAAAACCATCGGGAATCGACCGGACGTGCGTCCCTACCACGCCCTGATGACCGTGGCTCGAAAGGAGGCTGACGATCCCTTCCGACACAAGACAGCTGCATAGACTCACGAGCACCTTCATTCTTCACCTCGCTCAAGGCAGATCGGGCAATACCTGCACCACGAACGTCCTAAGCAGTACATCCTTCTTATGAGCCCCCTCCTACCTTCGCACTACTACTATAAGATATTAGTCTTTCGGGTCGAGAAATTCAACGGAGAACCGGGAAGAGCGAGAAAGATGAGATCTATTGCTTTGCGATGTACGTGGTAAGCTCCACAGAGCCGCGTTTCTGATCCCAGGAGACTTCTATGTCGACCTGGCGCACGTTCTGGATCGGGGTATCGGTCACCACCATTGCATAGGAATACCCCGACGGGTCCTGCTCGCTCACGAGGCCCTCGCTTCTTCCCGGCTCAGGGTAGCCGGCTCGCTCGATTTCCTTGAGCTTCTCATCGGCGATGAGGGTGGCTTCCGTTATCTTCCTCGCGTGGTTTTCCATGTCCAAAGAGGTTATCACGAGGGTGACGAAAGAAACGAGGGCAATAGAGGCGATGGCGATGGCGACCATCACCTCAAGAAGGGTTGTTCCTGCCTGTGAGCCGACTCTCTTCGAAGTAACCATCCTCTCCTGTGACCCTGGCCGTCAGGGGATTCACGACTAACGAATAACGCTCGTTCTCTTCGTCTCCCTGAAGGTGGAGTATGACCCTGTCAACCATTCCGTCGGCACGGAAGGTCATGTAGCACTTGCCCGTGGAAAAAGGCTGTCCGTTGATCACCACGTCCTTGACGTGGTAGCCTTCCGAAAGCTCGATCTTCCCGGTCTCGATAAATGCGCCTTTTACGTCTATGGCGCCGACCCGTATGTCCCCTGTGGCGATATCGAATTGAATAACCCTGTTCTCATAGTTCGAGATTGCTTCTTCTCTTATTACGGAGGTGCTGATGGAGAAGCTCTCCAGCAGTGAGTCCTTGCCCTTCCTGGCCATGACATTCCAGTTGACCGACGCGAACGTGAGAAAGATCGAGAGCAGGAGGATGACGATGAGGAGTTCGACAAGGGTGAATCCTCTAGTCTTTCGAAAGATCGCTGCTCGAAATATTCGCATCTCGACCTGTTCCGCCGGGTTGACCGGTACGACCGTAACTTACTATCTCGTAATCTTTCCCGTCCTCGGAGGGGGAAACGTAGTAGAACGGATTGCCCCAAGGGTCCTTGGGAACCGAATTCCCCTCAAGATATCCTCCCTCCCTCCACTTGGGGGGAACCGGGTTCCCCTCCGGCTTCTTGATGAGCGCTTCGAGGCCTTGCTCCGTAGTGGGATACTCCCCATTGTCGATCTTGTAAAGCTTCAGGGCGCTCTCGATCGTCACGATATCCATCTTCGCCTTGACCCGTCTGGCCTCTTCCGGCCGCTCCATGATCCTGGGAATGAGGAGCGTGGCCAGGATCCCGATGATCACCAGCACGATCATCAGCTCGATGAGGTTGAAGCCGCGCCGGTCGGTTAGTCTTTCCGTCAATACCATTCTTCTCCTCCTAAGCTTCTTACCCATGGCTCAGAAGCCTGTTCATCTCGAAGAGCGGCAGCATGATGGAAACCATGATGAAGCCGACGAGCGCTCCCATGATGACGATGATCAAGGGCTCCACCATGGAGGTGAAAGCCGCTATCTTCTGATTGGCGTTCGTTTCATAATACTCCGAGACGCTCGCAAGCATCTCTTCGAGGTTCCCGCCCGATTCCCCGACGGACACCATGTCCGCTACGTACGGGGGAAAGACCGCGGTCTCTCTCAAGGCCATCGACAGGTCCGTCCCCCGCTCCACCATCTTGGACATCTTGATGATCGCGTCGGATACGATCGTATTCTTCGTAGTGGAGCTCACCACCACAAGGGACTGGAGCATGTGCACTCCGCTCTTCAAAAGGGTGCCCATGATCTTCGAAAAGCGGCTGACAAGGATCATCTGGTAGAGGCCTCCCAGCACGGGAAACCTGAGGACCGCGCTGTCCCAGAAGTGCCGTCCCCCGGCGCTCTTCTTGATCCATCGGGAAAGTGCGAAGATGGCGAGGGCAAGAACGGCCGCAATGATCAAGAGATAACTGTTGACGAAGTCCGTCGTAGCCATGAGGAGACGTGTGGGCAAGGGGAGCTGCTGGTTCATGCGCTCAAAGACCTTCGTCACCATGGGCACGACGTAGCCGATGAGAAACAGGAGAACGCCCGTTCCTACCATGGTCATGATAATAGGATATATCATGGCCGCCCTTATTTTGCCCCTGACGGCCGCGCGGCTTTCGAGGAGATCGGCCTGGTATAGCAGGATCGAGTCGAGTGCCCCGGTCCTCTCCCCCGCTGCCACGGAGTAGACGAAGAGGTTGTCGAAGATCCCGGGGTAAGCCTTGAGGGCGTCCGAAAGCGAGGAGCCCCCTTTCACTTCGTCGCGGAGATACCCCACTATGGCCTTCTCCCTCTCGCCCTCCAGCTGGTTCGCTATTATCGTGAGGGCTTGGAAGAGTGGTACCCCGCCTTTCAGGAGGGAGGCGAGCTGCCGCGCCAACAGCACGGGCAGCCTCTGTTTCACGCCGAAGGAAAAGAAGAACTTCCTGCTTCCCCTCCCGCCGCCCCCGGTCACTTCCTTTAGGGAAACCAGATAGAGTCCCTTGCTCTTGATTTCGGTTTTGGCGGTAGACTCCCCGTCGGCCTCTATGAGCCCGTTTTGAGTCTTACCCGCTTTGTTGATCGCCGAGTACCTGAAATTCATGAATACTCTTGATTCTCCCGTCCCTTGGACCTTGACTAAAAGCGCGAAGGCCGCGGGGTTAGGCCGATGACTTTCCCTTACTCTATGGTCACCCTCAGGATCTCAGATAACGAGGTGCCGCCCACCAAAACCCTGTTGATCCCGTCCTGCCGCAGCGTCACCATGCCGTCCTTGATTGCCTCTGCCTTTATGTCCTCGGCCGAGGCTTTCTCCTGGACCATTTGTCTTAATTTGGTATTGAGGGTGAGGAGCTCGAATATGCCGATCCTTCCGAGGTAGCCTGTGTTAAGGCATTCAGGGCAGCCTTTCCCTTTGTAAACCACGCTGTTTTCACCTTTTCCATGTTCCTCGAGCAGCTTCCTCTCGAACGGCGTCGGATCGTAGATCTCCCTGCAGTTCGGACATATTCTGCGGACCAACCGTTGGGCAAGGATGGCAGTGATCGATGATGTGAGAAGGTAGGGCTCTATGCCCATATCGATGAGCCTGGTGAGGGCGCTCGCCGAGTCGTTCGTGTGAAGCGTCGAGAAGACGAGGTGGCCGGTGAGGGCCGCCTGGATAGCAATTCTCGCCGTCTCCTCGTCGCGAATTTCGCCCACCATGATCACGTCGGGGTCCTGCCTCAAGAATGACCGGAGGGCCCTCGCAAAATCGAGCTGTATTTTTGGATTAACCTGTATCTGACCGATGCCGTCGAGGATGTATTCGACCGGATCTTCCACGGTAAGAATATTCTTTTCCGCCGTATTGATGTACTGGAGAACGCCATAGAGGGTGGTCGTCTTGCCGGATCCCGTGGGGCCCGTGACGAGAAATACGCCCTGAGGCCTGGAGATAAGGGAGACCATCGTCTTCTCGAGTTGGGCGTTCATGCCAACGGAATGGAGGTCGATCAAAGCGCCTCCCCTGTCGAGGAGCCTCATGACCACCTGTTCGCCGAAGGCTGAAGGGATGATGGATACCCTGACGTCAATCTCTTTTTCGCTGACCCGTACCTTGATCCTCCCGTCCTGGGGTAGTCTTTTCTCTGCCACGTCGAGGCCGGCCATCACCTTGATCCTGGAGACGATGGCGTTCTGCGCCCGCTTCGGCGGGGTATACGTGTCGTAGAGAAGCCCGTCTATTCTGTACCGGACCCTAAGGTCCCGCTCGAGGGGCTGGATGTGAATATCGCTTGCCCTGTCCTTCACCGCGATCGAGAAGAGGAGATTCACCAGCTTGATGATGGGCGGCTCATTCGCTGCGTCATCGAGCAGGTCGTGGCCGCTCGGTATCTCTTGAGCGATCTCGGTGAGGGTGCTTTCTCCGAGGTCCTCAACGACGCCGATCACGACTTCTCTTCCCTGTTCCTCTTTGAACGCGCCGAGGTATTCGAGAAACTCCTTCTTCGGAACGTACCTCTTCTCCACCGGCATGTTGGAAAAGACACTCAGTATGTCGGAATTGGCGATATCCTCCTCCTCGCAGACCGCTACCACCAGGGTAGGAGGGTCCTCTTTGAGGCCGAGGGGCACTATGCCGTTCTTCTGGAAGAAGGAGTGATGAACTCTGGCTATGCGGTTGGGGAGAGGCGCAAGCTCTTCTTCCTGCGCTGCGAGAGAATCCATTATTTCTTTCCTTGCGGCTTCAGAAGCTTCTCCTGACGGGTCTTCAGGTCGTCACTGATCTTCTGGAGCGTCTCTGCGTCGTAGACAATCTTCGGGGTGAGAAAAACGAGGAGGTTCGTTCGCGTGTCGGACTTGGTGCTGTAGCCGAAAAGGGCTCCGAGAATGGGGATCGACCGGAGGAATGGGATGCCCTGATTTGTATCCTCCCTATTGCCCGTGATGATGCCGCTGATCACGATGGTCTGGTTGTCCCTCACCCCGACCGTCGTCTTGGTGGACCTCTTGTTGGTTGTCGGCGCCGTCTGCACCCCCGAGCCCACCTGCGCCGTCGTGCTCTGCACGGTGGTCACCTCCGCGAATATATTGAGATAGACGAGGCCGTCCTTGTTGATGTACGGCTTTACTTTGAGATGAACGCCGACGTCCCGGTAGTCGAAGTTGGTGATAGGGTTCCCTGCTGAGTCGAGGCGCACGCTCGTCGTATAAGGGATGTTCGAGCCAACGAGCACCTCCGCTTCCTCGTTGTTGAGGGTGAGGAGCTGAGGCGTCGAGAGTATGTTGGCCTTCTGGTCGACGGCGAGGGCCTGGATGAAGGCCTGAACGTTCGCGAACTGAACCCCGTCCATTGTTATGGTCTGGCCGAGGACACCGATGTTGAGCCCGGACTTGAGGGCGCCGAGGGCAGTCGTTATGCCCGTGGCGGTGGTTGTTGCCGTGGTGGTCGAAGATTGAAGTGACTGGGAAAGACCCGACACGAGGGGGACAAGGGCAGCTCCCGACGTGGGATCGGTGCCGATGATGTTCCCGCCGATGATCTGGTTGCCTTTCACGGAGCCGCCGGTAAGCCATTCAACCCCGAGCGTCTGGGTCTTCGTAAGGGTCAGCTCGACGATGGCCGCCTCCACGAGAACCTGAGGTCTGTATGTGTCTATCTCTTCTACGATGCGCCTGATTTCCCTCATGTCTTCGGGAGGAGCGCTGATGAGGAGCGAGTTCGTCGCCGGGTAGGAAGTGACGAAGATCTTTTCCTTGGGCGTCTGCGCCTTCTTCCCCTCCGCGAGAAGGGCCTGCAACGCCTTGGCGAGATCTGCTGCGCTTGTGTGCTGCACGTTGTAGATCTCGATTCCCGAGAGCTGCTTCGACACAGGCACATCGACCTCACTTATGAGGGTCTTGAGCCTTTGGAGGTTCGCTGAGGTATCGATCATAATGAGGGCATTGGCAGAGGGCACGCTGACCAGATAGGCGTCCCGGGACATGAGAGGTCTCAGGATCCCCACCGTCGTGTTGGAGTCAAGGTATTCCAGAGGGTAGACGAGCGTGGTGATCTTCTCTTCAGGAGAGAGCTCCATGAACTTCCCTTTGTCGAGCGTCTCCACCGCCATTCCTTTGGCATCCGCTGCCCTGACAATCTTGAGGGCCTCCGGCGATTCCACCACGCTGAACCCATAGTAGTTGAGCACGCTTTCGAAGACCCTGAACACCTCGTCTTTCGTCAGGCTTCTGGGGGAGAGCACCGTGACTCTGCCCTTGACGACAGCCTCGTCATAAACGAAATTCTTCCCCATGATGCTGCTCACGAACCTGATGAGGTCCCGGAGCTCTATGTTGTCGAACTGCATCTGCACCATGCCCGCGGCGGGCGGTATCGCCGGGGCCCCTGCTGCAGGGATGGCCCTACGCGGGACCGGCGCTATCAGCTGCGGGGCTTGCACGGGTCTCGCAGGCTGATCCTGGTTTCCGGCAGCCGGCTGAGGGCTCGGGACGGGCGTTGTTTGAGCCAGTTCCAGGGCACCTTTCGGCGATACCTTGAAAGTAACCGCTTCATCCCTGTCCGCAAAAAGCAGCGATCCGCGAACAAGAGGAATCGCGAGTAAGCTGCATAGAATGAACAAGACTACCGGTCTTGATTGCCGCAATCGCCCCTCCAGGCTATCTGATTTCATAGCGGAGAGTCTCCGGTCTTCCACTCCGCAAGAGCTTCACTTCGAAAGTAGTGACATTCTTCAGCTCGTCATATACTTTGTTCATATCTTCCGAGGCATTAAGTTTGTGACCGTTTACTTCCTGGAGCGTATCGTTGGGGGCAATGCCGATCTTCTGGGCGATGCTCCCCTGGTCAACAGCCACCACTTTCAATCCGTCGTCGGCCGCCTTCACCGCTATGGAGGACATGACTATATTATTGTCTTTTTTCAGTCTTTCCGCCAGGACCTTGGGAATGAGAGTAACGGATCCCTCTTTCCTTATCCCCTTCATCTCGTTGCTTAAATCGACCTTACCCACTGGTGCCGCCTTCCGCACGCCGCCTGCGCCTTCCAGAGGCTGGGCGCCGGGCGTTCGCTCGTACACCGGCGAGAAGAGCTTGAGAATGGCTCCAAACTCGCCTTTCTCTAATTTTATCGAGTCTTTTCGTATCTCCTTAAGGGCGAGTCCTTTCTCGACTATTTCCCCCTGCTCGTATGCCCACACGCCCTTTTGCCCGCCCAGATCTATGACGGCGTAACTCTCCTTCTTCTGAGCCCCCAACATCACTCCTTTGAGGGCCATCGCCTTCACGGCGGCGGTGAGGGCCTCCTCCTCTATCTCTTTTTCCGACTTCGGCTTGGGAATCTCAACCTGCAGTTTCGCCCTGAAGAGGTTACGCTCCATCAGTGCCTTGTAATCGGGCTCTACGGAGCCTGTTGGCTGACTGCTTGCCGTCTGAACGGGTTTGGCCGAAGGAGGCTGCGGAACGTCAGGCACCCGGAGCAAGGCGGCGTTGATGGCGAGGAGGATGACCACACCAACGACAACGCCCGACAGGGTAGATATACCAAAGGGTATCATTCTCGTGCGATCCATTACATCGTTTCCTGTGCCCGGCTTTCCTGCATTTTCCCCTTCTTGCTAGGTATAATAGAACATTGCCACCCATCCTTTGTCAAACGGCGCGCGGGCGTGATAAGAGAGGTTGCACATCATGGCCCCCGCCTCTCTCAAGGGTTTGAGACGGTGATACTCGGCGCCGCCTGATTCCCAGTGATGAGGATCGTGCCCTTTCCCTTCAAAGGGAAGCTCTTGGACAGCGTCTCGTAGGACAACTTCACGTCGATGTTCTGCCCCTGATCAGTCGCCTCAACCGTGCCTTTGCCCAAAAGCATTATCGCATCGCTCGCAAGGAACAGCGTACTGATATCGACACGGGGTCCGTTGATGCGCCCCTCGACGGCGATGCGCTTGTATGGGATCACAAGGCGGGGCGTGTTCTTGATCTGCAACTCCTTTACCTCCCCTCCCTTCAGATCGAACCGGAACGAACCTGTCTGTCTGTCCGGCCTGGCAAAGGATACCTCCTCCCTTACCCATCCGTCCAAGAATCCGCTGACACCCTTGAAAAACGGAAAAAAACCATCGGGACATTTCCCCATGTTCACATGCTCCAGCTTCAGAAACACATTCGGATTGCCCGAACCAGTCAGGGGAATGCCATCCACGAAGGCATTGAGCGTACCGTCGTACACCGAGGCTCTGGAATTGAACGCCAGCTTCCCGCGAAGCAGCGAAAACGGGCTCCAGCCAATGTCTATGTTCGACAGCTCGAAAGGGGCAGTTTGGCCAGAGGTCGCGACTGGACGCAAGAGAAGCTTCGAAGCCCTGAGTCCCATGGTCCTGACGCTGACACCTTCCATGGCTATGGCGGTCTTGCCGTTTCCGGCCACGTTTTGCAGGGCAATCCTGAGCGTCTTTTGATAGGGAAAGAAGAGGTAGATGACGAGGGCCGCCACAAAAACGCCCCATACCACGACTCCCGAAAAGAAGAGAAATGTCTTCCGCCTATCCATGGGAGCGCCTCTCAGTGATGGTGGCCTGCATGTCAAGGGCAGATGGGTTCGAGGCAGCCAAGGAAAGACGAAGTTTCTCCACACGGAACCCCGAGCTTTCCAATGCCTTCACAAATGAGACTATTTCACCGAGGGCTGCCCCGGCTACCTTGACTTCGACCGCCATCCTTTTGCTCCCCTTCTCTTCTTTGGTCGTCGAGGGTTGAAGCGCAAGGAGGCTTCCCCCCACAAAGCTCTTTGCCACGGTCTCCTCGACAAGGGCAAGTGAGAGTCCGCGGCTGTCAGCCGTTCCCGGCACGGATCGCTCAGACTCGTGTTTCTTGCTTTCATAGGAATCCCGAAGAAGGAGAACCCGGGAAAGGTCTTTTTGCCCGGAATGGATCTGTTTTTCCAAAAGATCCGTATCTTCCCTTATGAAGTACGCCGAAAGGGCCGCAACCAGAAATATGCCGAAGAAGATCACCACATAGACCCGCTCCGGTACGGCAGCAAGACGGCTGTTGATTCTCATAACTTCCCTCTCAGCTTGAATTTTACCTGCTTGTTCGCGACCAGTTCCAGATTCTGCATCTCAACCTCCGAAATACCCTTCATCTGTTCGACGCCGGCCTTGATTTTCTCCACAGAGGCAAAAGAGACCGTAGTCCCCGACACGGTGAATTCCTTGCCGTCGGCGACGAACTCACTCACCTTGACGTCGATATCAGGGGCTATTCTGCTGCTCACCTCGTCGAGGACAGCCAGAGGGTTCGTAGTGGCTCCCGGAGCACCGGGCTCCTTGTCCAAGGCCTTGATCTTCTCCTGAAACATCCTCACCGGGTCACGTACCGGCGGGGACTTTGGGAAGGAGAGTCTGTAGATTCTGGAAGGCTCGGAGGCGAGAAACTGGAAGGTTCGCTCCTTGAAATAGTAGTCCGCGTAGAACAGTCCGCACACGAGTAGACTGAGAGAGGCGAGGCCTGCCGACAGGTAGAGGGGTACCCTGGTGGAGAAAGAGGCGTGCGCCCGCTTTGCGCCGGTCAGATCGAACTGGCCTTTCGGCTCGATCGAAAGGAGGGCGGTGCCGACACCGGCCCACAGCCAGTCGGGCAGCTCTCTGTTCCTGAGGGCCCTCTTCAGACTCGGCACCTCCACGCGTATGTGGAAGGTCTTTTCAAGGTATGCCTTAACCAGCGCACCTTCTTCTCCGTCGGCCACCATTACGTAGGAACTGGGAACAAACTGGGGATCTTCGGTTAGCTGGGCAAAAGCGTCGTGCAATGAATTCGATTGGGGGGAATGAAGGAACTGCCTGAGGTAGAAAAGATTGTCCTCCTTGAATGCCATCACCACTATCGCATTGCCGTTCAGGTGGACATAGACGAAATCTTTTCCATCAATCGCATTGAACCACCGCAGGGCATAGAGGGCCGCAAGGCTCTGGATGGTGGTAATCCTGACGCGCCTTTCCGGAAATGACTCCTCCATGAGTGACTTCGGTACCGCGCCTGCGAGTATCTTTCCCTTGCCGCTTTCCGCAAAGCCGATTGCCATGTCTTCCGTCGTGACTGGGAGTCTCTCCGCAAGCTCGTTTGTGATCACGAGCCTTATCTTGCGTCTTTCGCTAAACGGGAAGGCGAGATGGAGCAGATAGGCTGACCCGTTCTCGAGGCCGACCCCATAGCCGTTCGTCCCCACGCTTTCTTTCAGCTCCCGAAGACTCTTGTCCGCGAGGAACGTCAGCTCCGTGATCTTCTTCTGCTGTACCGTGAACGCGACGCCGTACCAACCTTCCTTCCGTTGGACAATGGCAGATGCTTTGCGTCTCAAGATTCCCTCCACGAGATGATCGAAACCGTCGAGCCGGCTCTCTTGAGGACGGCCTCAACGTTTTTTGTGACCTTGCCAAGGGTGTACGCGCTGCTTACCGTAAAGTACGAAGAGTTCACCTTTAGGAGCGGTGTGATCTTGCTTAGGTCACCACTACTTATCTTCACCGCATTGATGTCGCCCAGGCTTTTGAGTTCATGCTCGTTTCGATAGCGGTCCAAATCCTCGATGTCGGCTTCGGTAAGCGGCTGCGCAAGAGTACCCGTCTGAGTGCCGAGCACTGCCTGGAGAACCTCCAAGGGAGCGGTGTTGACGTTTATCTTGCCATCGGTCGGCGCAACCGTCAGATAGTCCCTGAAGCCCCTGTCGTCCACTAGTTCCTTGTCGAACCCCATCACCACCACAAGCTCATCCAGGGAGTCGAGCGGGCCGTGCTTGCAATGGTAGCCCAGTCCCCTGTAGTACGCCTCTTCCGCGCCGGCGCTTCCCGTGATGATGTTGTCCGGATCGAGCCAGTCTATGAGGGCATCCACGATCTCCGGCTTACCGCCGAGCTTGGTGATGATGGCCCTCAACTGCGTGTTAAGGTCCTTATTGACCGTCGGCGTCGTCGCAGCGGCCGTTGTAGCCGTTGTCGTCTTGATAGGGGCCGCGCCGGAGGAGGGAGCGCCCGTCGCAGAGGTATTGGCCGGCGTGCCCGGAGCGCCCGTCGAGGGGGGCGTTGGGGATGCCACGAGATTGTTGACGGGGATTCTGCCATCCTCGTCCACGATACTGACCTTCAGGATGCCCTGACCGAGTGACAATGCCGGGAAGCCCGTCGCCCAGCTGCTTCTCGGAGAATCGTAGGTCGGGTCAGAGGCCTTCAGGATGCCGATGGCTCCCTCGACGCCGGACCGCGCCATCCTAAGCGCTTGTATGGAGTTCCTGAAGTTCTCCGCCTGGGTGAGATTGAGCTGGACCTTTGAATTGAAGGCCAAGACAAGCGGAAAAAGCAGGGCAATCACGATGAGGACGGTCACAAGAATGAAACCCTCTTCGTTAGAGCGTGCTCTGTATGGTCTCTTCCGCGACAAATCTCTTTTCATGTCCCCTTGTGTTGGCCACGTCAATGGTCACTCTTACCTGTGTCGGAAGGGCCCCCGTCACACCGGCGTCCCATCCGTCCGTCCAATCCGTGCCGTTGAAGAATTGTAGCTGAAACCCCTTGACGATCCGAGATACTTCGAACACCTGCGGAGCACTCGCGCTGCTGTCGAGCGGGTCGTTGAGGTCGGTCGATTCTTTCTTGACGAGAATCGTCCCGCCCTCGTCGTCGGTGATGAGCGCATATCCTATCCGCCTCACCTTGTATGGGTCCGTAGGCAGACCTGCCGACGTCACGAACTCTATCGTTCCCAGGGACCGACCATCGACCATTTCGTTCTTCCCCAAGAGCACGGATCGGCTAGGACTTATACCACGGATATCCTTCTTTATCAATTCCGACAGGATGCGGCCGGTCTCGAGCGCGTCCTGATCCTCGGTGGCAGCGCCGATGGACCGGTCTATGGAGAAGTACGTATAGTAGACTACGGTGAGCAGGAGCGCCGACAGGGCGACGGCGATGATGATCTCGATGACGGTAAAGCCAGCGTCAGTACGGGATGCGCAGGCTATCGTGAACGAGAGATCCCGCCGGCTCCTCATCCTACTTTTCGCTCTCTATGGTCACGCGGTCGCCGATCTTTATGCCATATTTTCCCACAAATCCCTGGTTTACCTCTATGGCATACCGGGCAGGGCTCTGCGAGGCATAAACGGCGCACAAGGCCGAATTCTTCTCGAGGCAGGGTGACATGTTCTGCATGTCGACGATCTTGAGGCCATCGTCAAGAAAGATCACTGTAAGGGGGATAAGAGTGTTGTACATCCAGAATGTGTGATGCGCCGTCTCGTCAAAATAGAACATCATTGCATCCTTCTCCCCGAGCCTCGTCCGTTGCATCAGTCCCCGCTCCCGCTTAAGCGGCGAGTCGGCCTTCTCGGCGACTACCGAGACTCCGACCGGCCTGAAGGTGATTCGTTCCTTTACTGTCCCGGCCGCCTCCAAGGCTAAGGCCGGGGAGAAGAGGATCGAAAGGAGCACCCCGCATACGACGGCGCGCAGCACTTTAAGGCTTTTGCAGGTTACGACGCGATCCCACCGGCTGTCTCCCTTCATGTCGTTCCTGCCCCTTCAGAATCCTCAGCTGACGCGCAAAACCCCAGAAACTCGCTAATCCTGCCTTGCAATCATTATACCACCTCTTGCCCGCACGATAAAGGAGACTGGCAAATCGATACTTCCCGCTCGGGGGCAAGATCGAATCTAT
The DNA here is from genome assembly GCA_963749525.1 of uncultured delta proteobacterium. Lineage (GTDB taxonomy): Bacteria > Desulfobacterota > Syntrophorhabdia > Syntrophorhabdales > WCHB1-27 > CAVVNC01. The sequence goes on along the minus strand of CAVVNC010000064.1, from coordinate 30,587 downwards.
CGAAATAGTCCCTATCATTTCTTGATTTCTTCAAGGCAGGGGCACTAGGTTTATGGAAATTGGAGGGCTGGAGGCGCCGAAAGCCTCCTCTTAGAGACGCGATCGCCGGCATCATCCGGGACAAATAGTCCCCGGATCGCCTGGCTCCCTTGATCCACGGTATTCTTCGGTGTTGAGGAGGGGGGATGAACGAGGCGTGGCTAAAGGCCACCAGATGCTCAGTGTCGAATGATCTTTTCATGGTGGTCTCCACGTGCATCCTGATTTATGACGCAGCAATCACACTCTTTGACGAGCCTTCCCCGGAGGGAGTTGAAATGCCGAGTCCCGCTCATATCGCATGCATGAGGAACATCCTGAGTTCCCTCGGCATCGGTGAAGAGGCGGATGAAGATGCGTTCCTCGTATAGAGGAACGCGGGGTCCGCCTCGTGAAGAGGCGGACAAGAATGCGCTCCTCGAATAGAGGAGCGCGGGATCACCGTCCTACGGGATGAGACATGATCTTGTAATTCAGGACAGTATTGCCTTCCCTAAATGAGACGGACGGAAGGATCGCCAGCGGAAATGACCGGAAATTCGGGGGCATCCGGGCATCAGCCGGCGTTCTCTTCATGGCACATTTCTTGTAGGATATTATCCAAGAGGCTCAGCATGGAAAAGGGGAAGCCGATGAATGTACTCGTTTATTCGACAGGCAAACAGGGAGAGCGGCTCCAGAGGATCATTCGAGACCTGGTACCCAAAGAGAGGCTCGAAATCTACGATACTTTCGAGGGTTTCTCGGAAAGGCTCCACAAGCCCATGGATGAGATACCCGTCGCCGTGATCCTCGCTGCCAGTGAAGAGGATCTTCTCACCATTCTATCGATCAGCCACCTTCTTTATGACGTGAAGTTCATACTGATACTGCCGAATAGAGAGGACATCACCGTGGCGATAGGCCACAGTCTCAGGCCCCGTTTCATGAGCTACGCGGACAGCGATTTCAGAGAAGTGACGGCCGTCTTGGGGAAGATGATCGGCGGCTTCTACTTTCGCCGAAGAACGAGAGAGCTCGCGGAAAATCCGATCTACCCCGTTGGAAGAACTGCGGGACGTGTTGGGCAATACAAGAAGCTGGTTCAATGAGCCTTGCGGCGTTCGGACATCGCGCAAAGAAAGGCATGAAGGCGCGCACTTAGCGGCGTGGGAACAAACGGAAACTCCATAGGTGAGGGCTGAAGTGATGCAGACAGTCAGGCAGTCTGGATATCAAGTTCAACGGGTGCGAGGGCAGGGGCGAGCGGAGACGATGGCCATGGAATGTGTTATCTGCTTCGCCGTTATGAAGAAGCTAAGGACAGGCGCTCCAGGCGGCAAACTTTCGGCAGCCCTTTGGGATGGGGGCCGGATCCCGCATCAAGAAGGTGAGGGGGGGTAGCCACTGGTTCGATAAGCCATCCCCAAGGGTTTGCCTCTCGAGTCATCCGGTCGTGGTTCGATTGACGTGCACCGGCCTTTAGTACTTGCTCCCGTAATCCTCTGCTCTGTCTCGGCTTTTGGGGGCGGGCCTCTTCTATCCTTAGAGCCCTTCCCTTGAAGTCGGATCCGTTGAGAGCTTTTCGAGCCTTTTCTGCGTCTTCGGGAGCGGACATTTCGACAAAGCCGAACCCTTTCCCCTCAATGACATTTGCCTGCTTCACCTCGCCGTATTCAGAAAAAAGCTCTTTCAGCTGTTCGTCGGTGACCGAATAGCTCAGATTGCCGACATAGAGTTTCGCCCCGTTCATGCTTTCCCCCCTTGGTTTTCTGTTGCTTTTCGCTCCGCAACGACCATTTGGACCTAGGCCAAGTCCGCTTTCGCGACCCAGCGAGCAGATTTTTGAGCCGTCTCTAGACCAATTGTATGTTCCGTTTGGCCGGATAGCAAGGGTGGGAGGAAGATTTTGGGCAGATCGATCCAGGGCTCTCGGAAAGAGCGTCCCCGTGCGCGAAAAAAGGTCGTGTCAGGGCCGACTGCAGTCAACCGGTGGGGGAAGGAAGAGCAGGAATCCTTCAGAAAAGGGCTCCCAACTTCCCTGCGTAGCCCGTCATTTCCGCATATCCCCGGCATGTTATCTTCCTGTTGCCGGATAGCCCCTGACCCTCCAATGCCCCTTCCCAATATGTCACCCCGGTCGACTCAGGGGTAGAAAGCTCCTGACCGGCAAGGAGAGGGGAGAAGGTCACGTCAAGTCCCTCGGAGGGAACCCTCACCCGCCATCGGCTGGGGTAGACGGCCTGGCTCTTCCGGCTCCTCCAGTGATCGAGAACGTCGAGCCTCACCTGGGCCAATGGCAAATGTCTCGCTGCCCCGGAAAGGTCGATAATCGTGCCGGAAGATTCAGGCTCCACGGATCCGTCGGTTCGCCTCAGGAAATAGAGCATCAAGTCCTTGCCATCGGAGAGGTGCAGGCCGAACCAATCCCATCCGGCCTGATCCGCACCGAGCTGGTTGGAGCCGAACTCATGGTCAAACCAGGCTACCCCTCTTACACGGACCGGCTGAGCGAGACGGGGTGTCTTCACGAGCCCCGAGGCACGCAGATCGGTAGTAGGAAACGTAGTAGGAAGCCTGTCCAGGCAAGCTTCCCTTCCTGCTCAGCCCCCCGATCCCGTGCACCACCGGGGCCTTCAGGGCGTCAAGGTCGAGACTGAGTCGGGCTCCATTTCCTCTGGCTTCCAGGAGCAGGCGACCTCCTTCTTCCCGCGCCCGCCAATCGAGCAGCCACACACGGAGACGATCGACGAAGGCGCCTGCGAGGCCGGGCCCAGTCCTCGAGGCTCGCTCATCCATGACAAAACGTTTCCCTAATTCGTCGGTGATCGCAAAGTGTGCGAAATAGAGGTCCCTGAGAGACCAGGGGTTTGCCGGATCCTGTGGCTTCAGACTCACACCTTCGCGGAAAAAGGTCAGTTCAAAGCCGTATCGAGCGCCCTCGTCATCGCTGAGATTGCCGGTGAAGTACCACCATTCCGTCTTGTAGGCGTCGTGGGCGCCGTTATCGCGAGGGAAATGCCAGGTCCTCGGCGCGTCCGCCAGTCTCCACCCGTCAGCCGCCGCTTGCGCCTTCACGGCGAGACCCTGAAGCAGGCCGAGAGCCATGACGAAAAATATCGAGAAAAGGGCGAGTCGTCTCATCGGTTCTCCCTTATTCCTCCCTCAGCTGCATATGAGGATAGGTGCGGAAGATCCTCCAGATCGGATAGAGGGCTGCACCTGCACTGCCCAGGATCGCCGTAATGGCGGATGCGAGATAGGGCCAGGGGGAGGGGTAGAAGAAGATAGTCCAATTGAAGCTGCGCAGGTTGATCACCTTTATCAGTATCACCGCGAGGAGAGTCCCGACCAAGGCACTCATGAGAAAACTGACCATGCCCATGCCAAGACCCTCCATGAGCGTCATTGCAACCACCTGTTTTGCGGAGAAACCCAGAGAGCGATAGATGCCGAACTCGCGCTGGCGTTCCATGAACAGCGTGAGAAGAGCGCCGGCAATTCCGAAAAATGCCACGATGATGGCCAGAACTCGCATGGAGCGCGTTACCGCAAAAGTGGAGTCGAAGACGGATAGGATGCGGTCTTCGATCTGAGCGAGAGTAAAGACTGGCAGACCGTAGGCAGAGGCGCGTTTCCTCACCCGGTCGAGCAGTTTCTCCCTGTCCGGGTTGCGCGGATCTACGAAGATTCCGACGCTGTTGATCGTGTGATCTCCAAAGGCCGCCAGATAGGTAGACCTGTCCATCATAACGAGGCCGTGCTCCGTCGTGTAGTCATAGAAGATACCTGCAATCCTGAATCGTACCGGCCCTTTTAGGCCGTCGAGCAGAATCGTGTCACCCGGGACCTTCTTGAAGTTGCGGACGAAGCTCTCCGACACGATCGCCCCTCCTTCCTTTACGGCGTCCCAATTCTCGTTCCCCCCCTTAAGCCATCCGAAATGCGTGTATTTTTGAAGGACATCGGCGCGGACGGCAGCCACGGATATGGACCTTCCCTCGTAGGGAAGCTGAACGTTCCTGTAGGGGTCGACGCCGGCCAAACCGGGTATGCCTTTCAGCTCCTCATAGAATCGCTCCGGCACCTCGAACCCTTCGGAAGTGCTGCCGATGTAAATGTCCGCCCTGAGCTGGGTGCTCATCCACCAGATCAGGGACTCCCGGAAGCTGCCGATCATGGAGCCGAGGCCTACCGACATGGAGAGGGCCACCATGAATGCTGCGACGGCAACGGCCGTGCGATTGAGATTCTGCCGAATGTTGCCCGCGGCTATCCTTCCGGGGAGGCCCGCCATACAAGAAAGGCCTTTTCTGAGCGCGGGACCGGCGAGCACCAGAACAGAGCCCGAAAAGAGGCTCGATCCGAAGAGGAATGCAAAGGCAGCGGCGAAGCCAACGTAGACATGGAGGTATGAGAGATAGAGGAGAACGAGGGTGAGCCCGAGGACGGCAGCGCCCAGGCGAGCCACGCGCCTCGTGGCAGCAACGGTTCGCGCCGCGCGGCTCCTGCCTTGCAAAGCGCCTACTACGTTGAGGCGCACGAGATCGAACAGCGGAAAAAGACTGCCGAGGACACCGGAGGAACAGCCAAAGAGGACCCCCGCTGCCACGAGCCACCATGACCATGGAAGGGGAGAAGGCTTGAGAAAGAAATAGAGGTTGCTCACTGCCTGGCCCACGAGGCCGGTGAGGGACCGGCTCAACCCGTAGCCGAAAATACCGCCGAGCAGACCGCCGAAGAGCCCGAAGACGAGTACCTCGGCAAGGAAGGCCCACACGAGCTCCGTCCTGCTTGCCCCGAGGCTCCGGAGAATGCCGGCGTCCTTCCGCCTGCTTACCACGGTGAACATAGTTGTGTTGTAAATGAGAAAAACGCCTACAAAGAGCGCTATAAGCGACAAGGCCTCGAGGTTGAGCCGAAAGGCCTCCAGCATCCCCCTGTACATCCTTTCCTTCTGCCGGACCGACTCTATTCTGAATCCTCGCTGAAGGCGGGAGAGGAAAGCCGGCTCATTCTCCAGGACCAGGTCGATCCTGTCGAGGCGCCCTTCCAGGCTGAAGAGCCTCTGGGCGTGGCCGATATCCATGAGAATAAGGGCTTCCGGAGATGGACTCGAAAACGTGCCCAGGAGCCGGAGGCTCCCCCTTGAGGTCGTGACCAGGGCTCCCGGAGAGAGCCTGAGTCTGGAGGCAGTCGTCCCATCCATGAGGAAGGCCTGCCTATCGAGGAGGAAAGTGAGCAACATCTCCCGATCGCTCCGGCTGCCCTGGCCCGATTGAAACCGGAACATTCCGGGGCGTATCGCCCTATCGAGAAAGGGATCGATCCCGAGCACGCGGATGGGCTCCCCGTTCCCGAGCCGGATTCTCCGGTCAATCGCAGGAGAGAAGAGCTTGACCGCAGGATCGTTGATGAGGCTCGCCAGCACCCTTTCATCCATGGGACCGGCGACGCTTTCCATCGAGTGCGTGGCACCGCCGTTCAAGAAGCGAATGGCGCCGGAGAAGCTGGACAGGGCGGCCCTGGAAGAAAAGACCATGCCTATGACAGCGGCAACGCCGCACGCTACCCCCAATATCTGTAGAAGGCTGAGGCTGCGCCGCCTTACCAGGTACCTCAGGAACGCTTTCGTTACGATCTTCATCGGCTAGACCTCAACCGGAGCGCCTCACTCTTAAGCGGCGCCGGTTGAGAAAGGGACGAGGAGCCCGCTTGAGGCTGCAAGTTCGGGGACTCTCCTTCCTCATTGTGCTTTGCCCCAAGGGGCAGGCGATTCCTCAACGATCCTTCCATCCTCCATCCTCAGTACCCGGTCTGCGTACCTACACGTAAGGAGGCTATGGCTGGCCATGATAAGGGTAGACTTCGAGGCGCGGACTTGCGTGTGGAGGAGATCGAGGATCTGCTCCCCGGTCCTGTTGTCGAGATTGCCTATAGGCTCATCGGCGAGGACGATCGAGGGCCTCTTCACGATTGCCCTCGCTATGGCCACCCGCTGTTGCTCTCCCCCTGAAAGCTCATAGGGGTAGCGATCCTCTTTGCCTTTCAAGCCCACTGCGTCGAGGGCTGCATAGGCACCCTCCCGATCGGGAATGTCGATGAGCTCGAGGGAAAGAAAGACATTCTCGAAGGCCGTCAGGGTAGGAAGGAGATTGAAGAACTGAAATACAAAGCCGAGGCGGCGCCGTCGAAGGCTGGTCAGACCCTGCTCACCCAGGGCCCGAAGGTCAGTGCCTTCTATCTCCACCCTCCCTCTTGTGGGCTGGTCCAACCCGGCGAGAAGGTTCAGAAGAGTCGTCTTGCCGGATCCGCTCTTTCCGAGGAGCGCTACTATCTGGCCCCGCGCGATATCGACGCTCGCACCCGCCAGGGCAGCGGTTACCTCGCCTCCGTTCTGGCTGTACTCCTTCCATAGATCGACGATGCGAATTATCGGCTCCACGGCACGCTTTCCTTCGTTGATCGGACCGGTCCTGCCGCGCCCTTTGCCTGCCTTTCGGGAAGGCGGGCGCCCGCTGGGCAGGCGCAAGGATCGACCCCTCCGGAAATCTTAAGGGCACGGGCCGTCTCAACGAGACGGACCTAATAGTATATGGCTGTTTGGCTGGGGTAGTAAAGGGAGGGCCGCTTGAGGCGCTTATCCGAGGCTTATAGGCGCTCGAGTAAGTCACTGCGGACTCGACGAATCCTCAGTCGGGGATGGCACGGCACATATCACGTTTGCCCGGGAGAATTTGAGATACAGAGCCAAGTCCACTGCCGCGAGAGCCATGTTAAGGCAGTAAAGTCCGACGATCCAATCGGGTGAATAGAGGAGCCCTTGTGCACGGGGCGGTTGTACGGGAGAGGAGAAGAGCGCGAATGCGGCCTCTATCCGAACCTGCCCGTTATATATTCCTCTGTCTTCTCTTCCTTTGGGGCGGTGAATATCTGCTCCGTCGTGCCGAACTCGACGAGGTCGCCCAGGAGCATGAACCCGGTGAAATCGGACACCCGCGCCGCCTGCTGCATGTTGTGCGTGACGATGAGGATGGTGTATTCCTCCTTCAGCTCGATCATCAATTCTTCGATCCTCATGGTGGCGATCGGATCGAGGGCTGAGCACGGCTCGTCGAGGAGAATGATCTCAGGCTCGATGGTGAGCAGGCGGGCTATGCAGAGCCTCTGCTTCGTTTCCTCCGACAGGAGGAGGGCAGGCTGCTTCAGCCTATCCTTTATGTCGTCCCACAGGCCGACGGCCCTGAGGCACCGTTCCACAATCTCCATGTGCCTGCTCTTCTTTGTCCCATGGATGTTCAAGCCGTACGCCATGTTCTCGTACACGCTGAAAGGAAACGGGTTTGGCCGCTGGAAGACCATGCCGACCCTTCTCCTCAGGTCTATGATGTCGAAGTCATCTATCGGCACGTTGTCGATGAGTATCTCACCGTCCATGGAGACCCCTTCCACCAGGTCGTTCATCCTGTTGAAACAGCGAAGGAGCGTCGATTTTCCACAACCCGAGGGACCGATCAACGAGGTGATGGAGTTGCCGTACACGTGAAAGTCTATCTGCTTCAAGGCATGAAAGCTGCCATAGTAAAGGTTCAGCTCTTTTGTCTTGAGGACTGCCGTGTGACCGTGAGCGCTCCGTGCGTCCCGCTCCGTGGGCGGGGTCAAGGAGCGCAATGAACTGCTCTCTATTCCTATCCGGGAAGCCCCGTCACGTGGGAGGGGTGCTTCTTTGCCAGACCCGTCTCCCGTCATCCGAATTTCCCTCTGATGTAGTCATCGGTCACCTTGTTTTCCGGATTCGTAAAGACCCTCTCGGTCGGTCCGAATTCGATGAGCTTCCCCATGTAAAAGAAGGCGACAAAATCGGACGCCCTCGCTATTTGCTTGGTATTATTGGAGACGAGGATGATGGTGTGGTCTTTCTTTAGCTCCGATAACGCCTCTTCGATCTTCGCCGTCGATATGGGATCGAGGCCGGAGCAGGGCTCATCGAGGAGGATGATCTCCGGTTTCAGCGCGAGGGTGCGAGCGAGACAGAGCCTCTGCTGCTGGCCGCCGGAGAGCTTCAGCGCAGATTCGGACAAACGGTCCCTTACCTCGTCCCAGAGGCAGGCTTTTTTCAGACTCTCTTCCGTAATCTCGTGCAGCTCCGATCTCGGCACTCCTTTCAATCTGGCGCCGAAGACCACGTTCTCGTAGATGGAGCGGGGTAGGGGGATGGGAGTCGCGAAGACCGTGCCAACCCTCTTCCTCAGGGCAACGTGGTTGTTCTTCTCCCCAAGCTCTCCGAACCCGTCGATGCGGACCCTCCCATGGACGCGCGCGCCGTCCTCGAAGTTGATCATTCCGTTTACGACGGAGATGAATGAGGATTTCCCGCTGGCCGAGGGTCCCATCAGCCCGACTACGTGGTTTTCGTATACGTCCAGATCGATGCCGCTGAGCACCTCCTTTGTGCCGTAAAAGACTTTGAGCCCCCGCACATGAATCTTCGTCCTTGCCGTCACGAATACCTCGCAATCATCCTGTGCATCAAGTAGTATGCCACGATGTTGATGATGAGAATGCTGCACACCAGGACGAGGGCGGTGGCATACGCCTTTTCCATCGAGATGCCCTCCCTCGCGAGGATATAGAAATGAACCGCCATTGTCCTGCCCGAATCCATGATGCTCGTCGGCAGCCTCAGCGAACTCCCCATGGTGAAAATCACCGCCGCAGTCTCGCTCACTGCCCTGCCGATGCTGAGCATGATTCCCGTGAGGATCCCCGGCGCAGCCGAGGGCAGGATGACCCGCGTGACAGTCTCCCATTTCGTCGCGGCAAGAGAGAAGCTGACCATCCTCAAGTTCTTCGGCACTGATTTGATGGCCTCTTCGCTTGTCCTGATGATAGTCGGGAGAACCATGATGGAGACGGTGAGCGTGCCGGAGAGGAGAGACCAGCCCATCCTCAGCTTTATGACGAAGAAGATAAAGCCGAAAAGGCCGTAAATGATGGACGGAATGCCGGCCAGCGATTCTACTCCGAAACGGATGATCCTCGTGAGGGACGATTCTTTCGTATACTCCGTGAGGTATATGGCTGTTCCCACTCCCAGGGGCGTGGCACACGCGATCGAGAGAAGTCCCAGGAAGACGGTCCCCACCACGGAGGGGAAGATGCCGCCCGAGCCTTCCCATGTCCTGAGGGTAGGAAAATATGAATTCCGCGGTGACATAGGGAAAGCCCTTGACGAATATGACGGCCACGATCAGCACGAGAATGCCGACCGTGAAGAGAGCCTGGAAGGTGAGGCCCGCTCGAACGATCTTGTCCGTCAATCGCGGGTTGACCCTCATTTCGCCACCTTTGCCTTCACCCAGAAATTCGCAATAAGGTTCAGACCCATGATGATCACGAGGAGAACGACGCCGGTCGAGAAGAGCGCCCTGCGGTGATCGCCGGTGGCGTATGCGAGCTCGAGGGCGATGTTGCTCGTCAGGGTCCTCAGAGGGTCGAGGAGGCTTGTGGGGATCTTGAGGGCGTTCCCGGCAACCATGATGACTGCCATGGTCTCTCCGACCGCCCTTCCCATGCCCAGTATGAAACTGGCGAGGATGCCGGACCTGGCGGCCGGCAGTACCACTCTGCTGATGGTCTGCCATTTTGTGGCGCCCATGGCCAGGGAGCCTTCCCGGAAGGCGGAAGGCACGCTCATGAGGGAGTCGAAAGAGATGCTCGTGATCGTGGGAAGAATCATTATGCCGAGCACAAGGGATGTGGAGAGGATGGAAAATCCAGCCCCTCCGAGGTGCTCTCTTATTATGGGAACAATATAGACGACGCCGAGGAATCCGTATACCACGGAAGGGATCCCGGCAAGGAGCTCAAGGGAAGGCTTCAGGAAGAGCTTCGTCTTCCTTCCCGCATATTCCGAGAGATACGTGGCGCAGGCAAGGGCCAGAGGCGCACCGACGACAAGGGCGCCGAAAGTGACCATGAAGGAGGAGATGATCATGGGGAATATGCCGAAGGAGGCCTTGGTGGGTGCCCATTTCATGCCCAGGACGATGTTCCTGACGCCGACTTTGTAGAAAAGCGGCAATCCTTCGATGAGGATAAAAATGAAGATGATGAAGAGAAAAAGGAGCGACGACAGGGCGAAAAGCAACAGAACGAGCCTGACGATCCACTCTTTGTCAAAATCTTCTCTATTCATTTACAGGAATGAGTCCCTCTTTTTTCAAGATTCCCTGGCCTTCGTTCGAAAGGACAAAGTCGATGAAGAGCTTGGCGTTCCTGCCCGGCTCTCCGGAGGTGAGGTAGAGAAACGGCCTCACTATACGATACTTCTTTGCCAGTATGTTCTTCGTCGTCGGCGCGATTCCTCCAACGGAGAGGGCTCTTACCTTGGAATCGACAACCCCCAGAGAGATGTAGCCGATCGCGTAGGGATCCGTGGCGACGACTTCCTTCACGGAACCGTTGGAATCCTGCACCATGATGCTGTCGTGAATCGCTGATTTGCCCATGACCAGTTCTTCGAAAGCGCCCCGTGTTCCGGAGCCCTCCTCCCTGGTAACACAGTCTATGTTCCTGTCTATCCAGCCCAGCTCCTTCCAGTTCCGGATCCTGCCGCTGTATATGTCCCTGATCTTTTCGAAGCTTATGTCCTTTGTCGGGTTCCTCGGGTGGACAACAAGGGCGATGCCGTCATGACAGATCACCGTCTGCCTCAGGATAAGCTCGTCCCCTTTCAGCTCCCTCGACGACATGCCTATGTCGACCGTCTTGTTGATGCAGGCCTGAATGCCCGCGGACGAGCCGCCGCCCTGGACATCGACGACGATCCGCGGCCTCTCGATCCTGAAGTGCTCTGCAAGCTTCTCCGAAAAGGGCATGATCGACGTTGATCCGGCTATGGTCACCGTCGAGCTCTCGTCGGCAGAGGAGCCCTGAGGCGGGCCGCCACAGGAGAGAAGGACGGACATGATCGCGAGAGCCGGCAGCCAGTGTGCGTATTTCTTCATGCCGACGTTTGTCAGGGTGTTTCAGGCGACTTCTGGTGGCGCACGATCCTGCCTTCGACGAGAAAAATGACGAGCTCGGCGATATTCACTGCGTGATCAGCAACCCTTTCCAGGTACTTGGAAATGAAAAGGAGCCTCGTGCCCCTCGAGATTGTCTTCAAGTCCTCCGACATATAGGTGAGGAGCTCGCGAAAGATCTGCTCTGTAATCTCATCCACGTTGTCGTCGTCCTTCGTCACCTTCCAGGCAAGCTCGAGATCCTCCCTGACAAAGGCTTCAAGGCATTCTTTCACCATCGTCTGGGTAATGTCAGCTATCTTCGGCAGGTCGATGTATGGCTTCAGCTGGGGCTCCTGATTCAGCTCCAAGACCCGCTCACACACATTGACCGCCATATCGCCCATACGCTCCAGATCATAGTTGATCTTGATCGCCGTGTTGATGAAGCGAAGATCCTTTGCCGCGGGCTGCCTCAGGGCGAGCAGCTTGAGACAGAATTCGTCTATCTCCACCTCTTTGGTATTGATGAGGTCGTCATCCTCGATGACGCGCCTCGCAAGATCTGAATCCCTGTTCTGCAGGGCGTCGATAGCATTTCGCACGGCCTTCTGGACAAGGGACCCTTCGAAGAGGATCTTCTCCTTCAGCTCCCTCAATTCTTCGTCGAAGAGCTTATAAATATGTCCTTCGGTCATCAAGGCCCTCCTCCGCTAAGGTCCACCATTATATTAAGTTTTCAGTGCCATTACAAGGAGAGATCGAAAGGGAGGGAAGTGCCGGATAAGCCGGCACGCTTCCAATCGCGGGGCAAATGATGTAATGTATGAGCCGTCTCGCATGAAAAAGAGCATCCTGTTCTTCACCCATCACATTCAGCCCACAGCGAATCCCGCCGGTTACAGGATAGGGCAGTACTTCCCTTTTCTCGAGAATAGGGGGTTCGAGGTCGTCCATCTTACGACAAGAGCGAACGCGGCAACGCTCATGCGGGCGCTCCGCGCCGCAGACGTGGTCTACGTGCAGCGGCTGCTTCCCGGACCGGCGAGACAGCTCCTATTGAGGAAGTTCGCGAAGAAGATTGTCTTCGATTTCGACGACGCGATCATGTTCGGGGCCAAGGGGGAGAATCCGGTCCGACGCCGGAGGTTCAGGGGCATGGTGAGCATGTCGAGCGCCGTCTTTTGCGGCAACGCCTTTCTCAAATCCGAGGCCGCCAAATACAAGACCGAGGGCCTCTTCATAGTTCCCACCGTGGTCGATATTGCCGACTATCCCTTCAAAACCCACTCCTCCCTCCTTCAGTCCCTTGTCGTCGGGTGGATGGGCAGTGCCTCGACCTTGAAATACTTCATTGACCTTCTGCCGCTTATCAGATCGTCCATGCCGGCCACATGCTTCAAGGTGGTGGCCGATGAGCGGCCGGAAATGGCCGAACCGTCCGTCTCCTTCGAGAAATGGAGCGGCGAGCGGGAAAAAGAGCTTCTCCTCAGCTTCGATGTGGGCGTCATGCCGGTGAGAAACGACCTGTGGTCCCTCGGGAAATGCGGACTCAAGCTCATCCAGTACGCATCCGCCGGACTTCCCTCCCTCTCCCACCCGATCGGAGTCTCCACCGAGATCATCGAAGATGGGGAAAGCGGGTTCCTCCGCAGGGACCTGGAAGGCTGGAAAGACGCCCTGGAGCGTTTGAGGCTTGATGTGGCCTTAAGAGCACGCATGGGAAAGAAGGCGAGGGCGATTGCAGAGGAGAAGTACTCTCTCCATGTCTGGGGTCCCCGTGTGGCGGATCTGGTGAACGACCTGTGAAGAAATTGAAACGCAACGGCATCGCCTGGTCTCTGGACGACGAGGCTCTGGCTCCCCTGGTAGAGGGGTTGAGCGAGGGCTTCGGCACAAAGCGAACACACGAGATCAGGAGCGCACACGGCAGGGATGCTCTTCGTAAAGTACTTCGTCGAGAAAGGCTTTCTCGGTATGGTGCGCAATTGGGTGCTCCCCAGGGGCAAGAGGGAGTATGTCGTTGGGAGACGCTTGTCGTCTCTTTCCATTCCGGTTCCGTTCCCCCTCGGCTACGGACGGGGGAAGAGAGGCTCTTTCATCCTGCAGGAGCGCATCGAGGCAATCCCCTTCCTGTCGGCTTTCGACAAAGGTCCCCATCGGGAGCGATTGGCCGACGGCCTGGCCGTTCTTCTCGATCTGCTAAGGAAGGAACGGGTCAGGCACAATGATCTCCATCTCGAGAACATCATGGTCGATGACAATGGGCTCTATCTCGTCGATCTCCATAAGACGAAGGTAAGAAGATTCCGGTTTTCCCGCGCCGACGAGGTCGTGAATTTGACCCATGCCCTCACCATGGTCTACGACAGGATGACCCGAGCGGAGAAGGACCGTTTCTTCAACATTTATGGACGGCCGGACATGCGGCCTCTCGTCGAGAGGGGACTCGGGACCCTGCGTTGCCATTGGATAGAGAGCAAGAAGGGGAGGGCATTTTCCACCACATCGAGGCTGGTTGCCTCCGGAAACCGTGTCTACGTCAGGGGCAGGGAAGAGGAAGCATTGGGAGCTTTCGTTGAGTCGATCAAAGAGGACAGGAAGGTGAGGGTCGAAAGGCACGAGGATCACATCAGGAAAACGTATCGCAGCAGGCTGAGGCTCGAGAAGGCCTGGCAGGCTCACGTGGCCCTCGAGTACCTCGAGATGGAGGTTGTGCCTCGGCCCTCCTACGTGGCGAGAGCCTCGCTTCTTGGAGGCGGCTATGTTGCCATGGAGGATCTCAAGGCGCAGGGAGAGGAGCTGGACAGGTTCCTCGACAGGGGGTACGACCGTATGGCTCCCGAGCAGCGTCGCAGGTTTGCCTATGGCCTCTCCGAGTTCTTCGGCCGCCTCCTCGAGAAAGGCATCATCCATAGGGATCTGAAGGCGTGCAACGTCTTCGTGCTCTCCGACGGTTTCAGGCTCCTCGACGTGGAGGACATTGTCTTCGCCGCCCCGACCGAGGAGACAATGAGGAGGATGCTTGTTCAATTGAACACCTCGGTGCCGGAGCGGATAAGCGTCTCCGACCGGGTAAGGTTCCTCGTCAACCTGGTAAGCGGGTTTTCGTTCGATCGAAAACGATTGCTCCGGGAGGTGGCGCGATCATCCCGGAATGAGGAAATCGTCTACGAAGGCGTCTCCGGGCTCAAGAAGGAATCATGGCGAGGCCATCGACGAGGCTCCCTTCCGCCTTCTTCCCATTCCCGCTGACTCTAAAGAATCCCTCGCCCAGGGCAGGGTCTGCTGTCCTTTCGATCGAGATGCCCTTTTCCCTGAACCTATCCATGTTGGTGCACTTGTTGCCGACAAGATGGGGCACATCGCCCGCACTGAGAGAGACGGCCACGTCGCCGCGGGCCCCCGTCTCTTCGCAGACCCTCAGGACAGCGAGGTAAAAGGCCTCCGACTTTACCAGATAGCCGAAAGCCGGATGATAGGGCCCTGAGGCGATTTTCTCCTTGATGACTTCGTTCTCCGTGAGGCCCATCTTGATCGTCCTGATGCCATGGCTCCAGGCGCTCACGTAGACGAAGCACGCCTTCGTAACGGCTGCGTCCAGAGTGTCCGGGGAATAGCCCCCCCTCATGAATATTTCGAAGAGACGGGTATCTTCGATGACGACGAGGGGATATATCCTGATGAAGCGGGGAGCGAGGGCTATCATGGCGGAGACTGTCTCCTGGAGGTCTGCGAACGTCTCGCCCGGGAGTCCCACCATCACCTGCATGCCCAGTTCGAAGCCTTCATCAACGAGAATCCTGAAGGTGTCAAAGAAGTCTCTTGCCGTGTGGCCTCTCCCGAGAAGGCGAAGAATAGCGTCGTTCACCGTCGGAATGCCCAGCTCTATAACCCGCACCCCGTGTTCTTTGAGGACGGCTATGGTTTCTCTACCTCACGGGTCCCGGCTTGGCTGAGATGCGCATGTGAGATATCTTGTGGCGATAGGGCTCGAAAAGCCCGAGCAGCCCTGCGAGGTCAGTGCTTCCGAGTCCCAGGATGTTCCCCCCGTAGAGCGCCGCCTCGACAGGACCCTGGACGGACGCGAGGCTCAGGGCTATCCGTGTCTCTATGGTTGTGTCCCTGGGATTGTTGGTGATGATATCCTGGTTGCAGTAAGTGCACCGCTCCCCGCAGCCGACGTGGGGGAGAAAAACAGGCACGATCATACTGTTTCTAGCTGTTTCAGCAGGAGGCTCGCGGCCCTTTGCTCCGCCTCCCGCTTGCTCTTGCCCGTACCTTTCGCCTTGAGGTCCTTGCCCACATACACGTAGATGCTGAAGCCCTCTTTCGCCTTCCTCGTCACACGATACTTAGGAAGAACACCCCACCTCTTCTGAGAGTACTCCTGCAGCACATTCTTGGGATTCTTCTCTCTCAGCTTCTCCTCGTCGAAGTATGGTTGGAAGAGTCTCTTGATGACGCGAGTTGCAACTTTGAATCCCCCGTCGAGGTAGACCGAGCCGATGAGTGACTCCAACATATTCGAAAGGACCTTGGAATCAGTTGGGAAGTAGGTCTTTCCGTTACCGTACAGCGTGTACTGGTCGAGCTTGATCGTTCGCGCCACTTCCGTGAGCATGCTCCTCTTCACCAGGCAGGATCTGGCATTGCTCAAGAACCCCTCATCCTTGTCGACGTACTTCTTGAAGAGAAGGATGCTTATGACCGTATTGAGGATGGAATCACCGAGGTACTCCAATTTCTCATTTTCCGACTTCTCCAGGGTTTTCTTATCGTTGACCGAGGAAGAGTGGGTGATCGCCTGGGCGAAAAGGCTGCGGTCCTTGAACTCGTATCTTATGATCTCTTCGAGGGGTGTAGGGTAGGTGTCCAGATTCCGAATACCTCTGCTTTTCGATCGCGCCAGTGCCCCTGCTAAAGGATCACCCGCGCTCTCTTTTTCACGGACGCCTCGGGAGCACGACACGCGCGCTCACGCGGCTTCACTCTATCACGCTTCATTTTTTTGCGTCAACATAAATAGGTGAAAGCCCGGGCACTCAAGGTGCTCCCGCCGGAGCACGAGCGCCCCTTGAGTCAAGAGGACTGCCCGCGAGAAAGCGTCAGATAAGGCGCTTTGGGCCCTTTAGCGGCTAAGGGATATCACGATTGAGACTTCAATTCCTCGACCATCTCGGAAGCCTTTTCTTTCACGTCAGCCGACCTGTCCGTGAGGGCCAGGATGGATAACTTTCTCCTGATATCCTCCTTCTCCCTGGCGGATGCCCCCTTGTGGACCTCCATGAGCCTCTCCATGGTCAGCATCATGATGGGGACGTTTTTTGTATCGAGCAGAAGGAGAAGGGTCGAGGTATCGTCAGGCGCTCCGTACTTTTCGACGTACTTCTGAACGGTCGGAAGAAAGGTCGACGATCCGTATGATTTGTGAATCTTATTGTAGAGCTTTTCGTGCTCCAGCGTGCCCTTTTCCCCCATGAAGAGTTTCTCGAGGGCCTGCTTCTGGCGCCCCGTGTTCCATCTGTCCTGCTTGACAGCTTCTTTTTGCTGCCTTTCATCTTTCTTGACGTGGCTGCTCCGGTCTCTCCTTTTGTCTATCTCGCGCCACGAAGGCCTTTCATCATCGTAATCACCCATAGTCGTCTCCTTAACAATGGGAAATGTGGACTGCTCGGTCCTAGTATATACCATGGAGAGGCTCGTTGAGAAGCCCAACGCGCTCTTCTTTAAGGGTGATGGAACGACGAAGGAGGGGCCGTGGGCAAAAAAAAGGGCCCAGGGAAGGGCCCTTTCCGATGAGGATGGTCCTTTACAATTTGACCACGTTGGAAGCCTGCATGCCTTTCGGTCCCTCGACGATTTCAAAGCTGACCGGTTGACCTTCGGTCAGCGACTTGAATCCGTTTTCCTGAATAGCCGTATAATGGACGAACACGACAGTCCCGTCTTCTCCATTGATGAATCCGAATCCCCGTGAATCGTTGAACCACTTGACCGTTCCCTTTGGCATTTGAATTTCCTCCTCCCTTGTGCGTGAGATTGCTCGGCCCTCGTGCGGTCGCCGCGCCTGGTAGTACAAGAAGCGTGCCAGTTCCGGCTACCGAAGGGGAGCCACCGCTTCCGACAGGAAAACCGGCCTGATACGCTGATTTCGCGATGAACGGAGAATGATCCTGCGGGGCAGGCGTGTCTCGCAGAAAGAGACATTGTCTTGGATCATAAGACTCGTCTCAAAGAATAAGACAATTGCCGAAGAGGAGGCGAGTCATTCGTACCTGAGCGCGTCGATGGGATTGAGAAGGGAAGCCTTGTACGCGGGATAGAAACCGAAGAAGATCCCGACCATCCCGGAGAAGGCGAAGGCAAGAACAGCCGAGACGATCGATACGTCGGTCCTCCATCCGGCCGCCTTGGAGATGATTTGCGAGGCCGTAATTCCTACGATGATGCCGATGGTGCCGCCGATGAGCGAGAGGATGACGGCCTCCATGATAAACTGAAGCCTGATGTCCCACGTCTTCGCGCCGATAGCCATGCGTATGCCGATCTCTCTGGTCCTCTCAGTCACCGAGACAAGCATGATGTTCATGATCCCGATACCGCCTACGAGAAGCGACACGGAAGCGATGGCCCCAAGGAGCCATGTCATGACCTGCGTCTGCTGCTCAGCGGCCTGCATCATCTGAGTCAGGTTTCCCACGAAGAAGTCGTCGTCTTTCTTGCCGGAGATATGGTGCCTCTGCCTCAGTAACTGGGTTACCTGCTTTTCCGCCGCGTCGAGGTCGGCAGCTGACCCTGCTTTCACCAGGATCTCCCTGATCATGCCGGGGAACGCTGTGCCAAAGAGCTTCTTCTGGGCCGTCGTAACGGGCACGAAAACCGCGTCGTCCTGATTCTGGCCCATCCCCGACTGCCCTTTGGCCTCCATGATGCCGATCACTCTGAAGGGTATCATCTTTATCCTGATGATCTGGTCGAGGGGATCGATGCCTCCGAACAAGTTGTCGACCACGGTCTGCCCGAGGAGCGCCACCTTCGCTGCGCTCCTCACATCTTCGTCTGTTATGGGACGGCCGGAGGCTACCGGCCAGTCGCGAACGGCAACTATACTTCCCGTGGTTCCCCAAACGGCTGTAGACCAATTCAGATTGCCGAAGACGATCTGGGCAACCCCGTAGTGTGCGGGTGCCACGTCCTGGACAGCGGGGCACTCCCGCGATATTGCCTCAGCATCGTCGAGGGTGAGTGTTATTTGACCGCCGACTCCCGACCTGATGCCTCCCGACGTCTGGCTGCCCGGAAGGACGATAAGAAGGTTGCTCCCCATGCTCGCCATCTGTTCGGAGATCTGCCGGCTTGCACCCGTACCCACGGCCACCATTGCGATGACCGCACCCACCCCTATGATGATGCCGAGCATGGTGAGGGCTGAACGCATTTTGTTAACCCGGAGGGCACGCAGCGCGATCCGCGCGGTCCACGGTACGCTGATCATGTTCGCGCCTCATCGCTCACGAGGCGACCGTCGAGGAAGCGGACGATTCTTCTGCTGTACGTCGCTATGTGGGGCTCGTGGGTCACCAGTATTATGGTAATACCCGATTCACTATTCAGCGTTTGGAAAAGCTCCATTATTTCGACGCTCGTGTGGGTGTCAAGGTTTCCTGTGGGCTCGTCCGCAAGGATGATGGGTGCATGATTCACGATAGCCCTGGCGATGGCGACGCGCTGCTGCTGCCCACCCGACAGTTGGTTCGGATGGTGGCTCTCCCGTCCCTCGAGGCCGACCGTTCGAAGAGCCGCAAGGGCTTTCTCCTTCCTCTCCCTGACCTGAATTCCGCCGTAGAGCATGGGCATCTCCACATTCTCGAGAGCGGACGTTCTCGAAAGCAGGTTGAAACCCTGAAAAACAAAGCCGATCTTCTGGTTCCTGATGTGGGCCAGCGCGTCCCTCGTGAGCTTGCCCACATCAACGCCTTCAAGGAGATAGACTCCTCCGGAAGGAACATCGAGGCAGCCGATAATGTGCATGAGGGTGGACTTGCCGGATCCCGATGGTCCCATAATGGAGAGGAACTCGCCGGACCTGATGGAAAGGGAGACGCCGTCGAGGGCCTTCAGGCCGGCGTCGCCAAGGGGGTATGTCTTTGAGATGGCCTGTGCTTCGATCAACTCCATTACCTGAAAAACCTCGGAGGCGGGGCACCATTGGCATCGCCCTTTTGCCCTTTTGCCAGCGACTCGGTGATCACCTCCTCGCCTTCCTTCAGGTCGCCCGATGTCACTTCCGTCAGGGTCCCGTCGCTGATGCCGATGGTTATGGGTACCCGTTTGGGGATGTTCTTCTCCAGTATCCAAATGACATAGGGTCTGGATCCGCCGCCATTGGCAAGCGGCCTTCGCTCCGCTCCTGATTGTTCTCTCATGACTGGCGCGCGTCTGGCGGCATCACGATCCGGAGCCGGCGGCTCCGGATCGATCCCGTCCTTCCCGGTCGGCCTGAAGCGAAGGGCGACATTGGGGATCCTGGCAACCCTCTCCTTGTCCGCATAAACCACGGAGACGTTGGCCGTCATGCCCGGCTTCAGCTTCATGCCGGCGTTGTCCAACTTAACGACCACGTCGTAGGTGACCACGTTCTGCACGGTCGTAGGGGCTATCCGTATCTGTGCCACCGTTCCGTGAAAAGTGATATCGGGAAAGGCGTCGACGGTGAACTCGGCGTTCTGGTCGAGTCTGATCTTGCCTATGTCCGCCTCGTCGATATTGGTGTCTATCTGCATCTTCGTGAGGTCCTGGGCTATCGTGAAAAGGGTGGGAGTCTGGAAGCTCGCCGCAACCGTCTGGCCCACGTCGACATTTCTCGAGACCACGGTCCCTTCCACGGGAGATGTGATCTTCGTGTACATGAGGTTGGTCTCCGCTAGACGGAGGGCCGCCTCGGTCTGCGCCACTTGAGCGACGGCAGCGGCCAGCAGGGCATCGTTGGCGTCGTGGTTCGCTTCGGCCGTGTCGAGATCGCTTCTCGCGATGAGGCTCCTCGAGAAGAGCTCTCTATTCCTGTCCCTCGTCCGCCGGGAGTCGTAGAGGGTCGCTTTCGCCTTTTCAACGTTCGCTTTCGCCACGAGCAGATTTGCCCTCGCCTGGTCAACCTGGGCTTCGAAGGCGGCGGGGTCTATCTCCGCGATGACCTGTCCTTTCTTCACGTGGGAGTTGTAATCCACGTAGAGCCGGCTGATCGTTCCCGACACCTGGGTCCCCACGAGAACGGTCGTCACCGCATTCATGGTTCCCGTGGCCGTGACGACCGCCTTCAACGGTCCCATGGAGACCCCGGCCGTCTTGAACCTCACCCCGTTATCGCGACCCTTCACATAGAATAGTGCGGCCGTTCCCCCAAGGGCGAGGATTGCGACGGCAATCACGATCTTTTTCATCATTTTGCCCCTACGGCCTTCTCGATGGCAGCCTGGGCGCTCTTGTAGTCCCTGAGGGCCGCGGTGTATGTCGACTCGGCATTGGCTTGAGCGACTATGGCATCCGTCACCTCGAGAGGACTCCCCACCCCTGCTTCGTATCTGCCGTTGGCGAGTTCCACGTTCTCCTTTGCCTGCCTTACGGATACCTCCGATGCCGTGATTCTCTCCGAGGCATCACGGAGATTGACATACCCCTGCTGCAACTGAGAGTAGATGTCCAGACGCAGGGACTGCTCGTTCGCGCTTGCGACGCTGAAATTCGCCTGCGCCTCCTGCACCTGATAGTGCACGAGAAAACCGTTGAAAATAGGGATTGAAAGGTTGAGACCGTAGGTCCACGCTCCCTGAAGAGGGAAATCGAAGCCCGTATACTCATACGCCCCATTCGCCGTAAGCACCGGCCAATAGCCTTTGCGAGCCAGGGAGATCGATTCCTTTGATGAGTTCGTCCTCTTTATCTGCGCGAGCAGGTCAGGTCGCTGGGCGTAGGCCTTGGCCAGAGCGTCATCAAAAGAGAGATCGAATTCGGTGTAGAGGAGCGCATCTTCAAAGCGATAGTCGGGAGCGCTCGGAATGCCGATCGCGTTGTTCAAAGCGACGATAGCGAGTTTCACCTGGTCTTCCGCTGAAATAAGACTTACTTGAGCGTTGGCCAAATCCACCTCTGCTTTGGTCACATCGAACTTCGACTTCGTGCCGACTTCGAAAAAGCCCCGCGCCTGGTCCAGGTGCTGCTGAAACTGATCGACGGACTGCTTGGCCACATCCCGGTTTCTCTGAGCTTGCAGTACGTTGTAGTAGGCTTGTTTGACATTGAGCACCACCGTCTCCTGGGCGTTGATGAGATCAAATCGTGACGCGTCACTGTTGAGCTTGTTGATTCTTACTTGCGATGACGTCTTGCCGAAATCGTAAACGACCTGGTTCAAGTTCATGCTCCCCGTATAGAGGTCGTAGCTGCCCACGTTGAAAGGGGCAAGGTTCTGGGCGCCCACACCCGCCCCGCCAGCGGGCACGGCCGGGATACTGGCAGTCGAGGGCGCCGGCCTGATTCTCGAATAGGATGCGGAACCGTTCACTTGGGGGTAGTAGTTCGACAAGGCTTCTCCAACCCTCGCTTCGCTGGCCTTCACCGAATAGCGTGCCGCAAGAATGGTCGGCTGGGTCTTGAGGGCGATCTCGATCGCACGGGAAAGGGTCAGGACTTCACCCTCGCTTATGGCTTGCGCGAACGAAAGGCAGGGTAGAAGGAGCAGCACCACGCCACCCAACAATCCTGAGAGCACGAGGCCGGCGGCCCGTCCTCTGCGAGACCTTGGCCGACCCGGCAATGCCGCGGGAGATTTCGGCTCCGTTTCAGATGGGCTGCACATAATCTCTCCTGTGAAGATGGTGGTGATCCCCAATGGCTTGCCATCCGCGATATGCCTATGAGCTTAACATGGTCCGATCGGCTATCTCAATGTTTTAGGACGAGATAGCGTCTCCCCATATTGCAAGCCATTCCGGCTCTTCGGCTTGGGGTCTTTCCGGTCCGTTTTTTATTGCAAGGAGTTTGGCCCGTGCTTACACTTTTTGTGGCAAAAAGGTTGACCGGAAGGTATCCTGTATTCGTAACCCCTTCCGGTCCGCACCGGGTAAGGGCGTCCTCGGATCTTTCTTTTCAGCTCAATCCAGGGAAAGGGCGCCCAATTTAGCATGGAGAGAGACTCACATTGAAACAAACCGGAGGGACAAGATGAGAGACATGGGTACGCCTCATAAAAGGATGCAGGAGTTGTGCGACTGCTACGCAGAGACAGACCTCCTCAAGGAGATGGCGATGATCCATTCCGACGCGGACAAAGACGAGGCTGCTCTCAAGTGGCTTGCCCTCGCGGTTCTCCACGGCGTCGATCGGAATGCCAGGAGCATCTCTCTCGAGCGGACATCCGATGGGAGCATCAGGGTGACGGCGGAATACAAAGAGACGGACCTCCCCGCGCCGGGTAAGGAGATCGGCGAGAAGGTCATAGAGGCGGCCAGACAGATCACCCATATCGAGGAGAGCAAGGGCGAGATACCCCTGGCGATCGGCATCAGGGACAGCAGCATCGAGGTTCGCGTGAAAGTGAAGCGGGAAGACTCATCAGAAAAGGTCACGCTCAAGTTCGAAAAATGAAACGGAAGGATCTGTGATGAAAGTCGCCGCATTCAATGGATCCCCAAGAAAGGGGGGGAATACCGAGAGTCTCCTTTGGGAAGCCCTCCGGCCGATCGAATATGCGGGCCACGACGTGGCGAAGTTCAACCTCAACGAAATGAGCATAAAGCCCTGCCAGGACTGCGGGGGCTGTCAGGAGACCGGGGTGTGCGTCTGGAAAGATGACATGACGCTCATAACCTCCGTCATCAGAGAGTCGGACCGCCTCATCCTCGCTTCCCCGGTCTTTTTTTTCGGCCTCTCTGCCCAGGCCAAAGCCATGATAGACCGATGCCAGGCTTTCTGGTGTGAGAAGTATCTTCTGAAGCGACCCATCCCCGAGGGGCCTCACGGGAGAAAAGGGCTCCTCCTTCTCGTCGGTGGCATGAAGAAGGAGATAGGCATCGAGTGCGGCAATGCAACGGCTACGGCCTTTTTCAGGACCGTCAGCGTGCCCGAACACGAGACGGTGAGCTTCCTGGGCATAGATGAGAAAGGAGCGGTCTGTGACCATAAGACCGCCCTGAACGACGTATACCTTGCAGGCCGAAGGCTGATCGGCCTTGCCTAGGGGCGATAAGGGAGCGGGTGTTGAGGGACGATGAGCCCTACAGCCGGACGAAAGATGTGCATATTCGGGTTTGCCTTGGGCAGAACGTCGAATCAGCGCGAACCACAGGACTCGAAAAAATCCGCCTCATAGGGAGCCTGCCAGACTTCGGCGCTGACGAGATGGACGTACGATGCCAATTCCTCGGCAAGACGCTCCAACTCCCCCTCCTCATCGCCCCCATCACAGGGGGAGGCAAAGAATCGGCACGCATCAACAGGAACCTCGCAGAGGCCGCGGAACGGACCGGGATAGGGATGGCCGTCGGTTCGGAGGCGGCGATGCTGGAGAAAAAGGCGGGCCGCGAGTCTTTCATGGTCAGGCAGTTCGCCCCCACCGTCCCCCTCCTCGCCAACCTGGGGCTGATTCATGCGAAGAAGGGGCGCGACTACTTCATTGAAGCCGTGGAAGCCATACAAGGTGATGCCATTACCGTATATGTTAACCCCCTTCACGAGATACTCCAGCAGGATGGCGAGAGGGATTTCAGGGGTGCTTTGGATGCCCTCGGCTCCATCGCGGAGGGTTTCCCTTTTCCCATTATCCTCAAGGAGGTGGGCTTCGGCCTCTCCGATAGCCTCTCCTTGTGGGCTCACGAAAGGGGGATCGCAGGGGTCGACGTCGCCGGTCTGGGAGGCACGAACTGGGCAAGAATCGAAGGATTCATCCAGGGGAGAGAGTACGCCCTGTACGAGCAACTCGGCATGCCCACGAGGGACGCCATCATCTGTGCCCAAAGGCTTCTCAAGCACGGTCAGTACCTCATCGCCTCAGGCGGTATCAGGACGGGAATCGATATGGCGAAGGCCTTCGCCCTGGGGGCCCACCTCGCTGCCATGGCCCTCCCTTTCCTGCGATGGGCCGACGAATCGACTGAGAGAGTAGTTCAGGCTGTCCAGGACCTCAAGTCTCAGCTCGTTGTAGCCCTTTGGCACTGCGGATGCCGATCGACAGCGGATCTGTTGGGAAAGTTGCTCACTGAAGCATGATCCTCGATAGCCCCTTTTTTCTCTTGAAAAATCGCTCGGCCTGATTGATCATTAGGGATCGTTCGTTGATTTCGAAGGGCTAAGTAAGCCCCTGGAAGGGCAAGGAGGAAAAACCAATGAGCCTGGTGAATGAAGCTTACAGCGACGGCGTATACACGCTGATGCTCAACAGACCCGAAAAAAAGAACGCCATGAGCCTCGAGCTTTTGGAAGAGCTTTATCATTCTCTGGTGAGGGCCGGGGAGAAGGAGGCTTCCCTCATCGTCATACGCGGGAGCGGCAAGACCTTCTGCTCTGGGGGGGACGTCGTGCAATTCATGGAGAGCCCGCAGGCAGGCGCGAAGGTCGATTCCATGGCCGACTACCTGAACAGGAGCATCGTACAGATCAGGAAGGCGCCGGCCATAGTCATCGCCGTAGTTGAGGGCCTGGCAGTGGGGGCGGGCTTAAGCCTCTGCCTTGCGTGTGACCTCACGATTGCCGAAAAGAAGGCCTCCATGAGCATGGGGTATAGAAAAATAGGGCTCACCCCCGACGGCGGCGGGAGCCTCTTTCTGCCGCGCCTGATCAACATGAAGCGGTTCAACGAGCTCTACTTCTTGTCACGCACCATCGACATGGACGAGGCGAGACAGATGGGTCTCGTCAATATGGTGGTCGATGAAGGGGAGTTGGAGGAGAAGCTGGCCGGCCTCATCACTGACCTCAAGGCCCTGCCAATGGAGACAACCCAGAAGGCCAAGGAGCTCGTCAATCTGGCCCTATGGCACGGTCTTTCCACGCACCTCGACAGGGAGAGGCTCTACGTGTCGCAGTTTGCCGATGAGTCCCGGTTTCAGGAGAGGCTCAAAAAATTGTTCAAGAAAGGATAGCCGGGAGCCCGGACGATCCTTGAGTCAGCGGAAGAGGAAACAGGGGTCGGGGAGGGAAGGGCGCACGTACTGGGGAGAGACATGAGAGACGGCGAAAGGGGCGCACCACCGTGGGGCACGTGGTCTGTTCTCGATGAGGGCGAGAGATTCAAGGTCAAGCGCATCGAGGTGCTTCCGGGGAAGCGGCTCAGCTACCAGAAGCACTTCAGCAGGGAGGAGCACTGGCATGTAGTGAGGGGGCGCGCCCTTGTGACCATAGACGGGGACATGCGCACCCTGGAAGAGGGAGATTGCATCGCCGTCCCCAGGGAGGCCTTTCACAGGATCGAGAACAAGGGCGACTCCACCCTCATTTTTATCGAGGTGCAGAGGGGCGACTATCTCGGAGAGGATGACATAGTGCGCATCTCCGACGACTACGGCCGCGCCGGATGACGGAACGGGCAGCGCCTTTTGGGAAAGGGCAAAGGGGTTGACACGTTCGGATGGGACTTTGAGCACATTGGTCCCACCGGAACGTTGACACGTTCGGATGGGACCAGTATATTTCCCCTATGGCTTCTGCTTTTCTCATGGCCCGCTGCCCCCATTGTGGAACGAAGAACCGAATAACCGCCGACAGGTGGGGAGACAACGGGGCCGTTTGTGGCCGCTGCAAGTCCCCCCTTCATTTCCCAAGCCTATTTCCCGATCATCCCGTCTCTGCTACGGATGCTACCTTTGCAAGGGAGGTCCTTGGCTTCCAGGGACCGGTGCTTGCGGAATTCTACTCACCTTTTTGCGGCCATTGCCAACGGTTGGCCCCTGTTCTCGATGAGCTGGCTACGGTCTATGCGGGACGGGTCAAGTTCGTCCTGGTGAATATCGATCAGAACCGCCTCACCCAATCCCAGTACGGGGTCAACGGCACTCCCACACTTCTCTTCTTCAGGAAAGGCAGGCTCGTCGACCACGTGGTCGGTGCCCTGCCGAGGCTCGATCTGACGAGGCATCTCGACTCGCTTGCTGCCGGGACGTAAGAGGTAGAAGGATATCTATATTCCGACGCTTGAGAGCATAATGGCAAGACGGTTGACTATTCTGACCAGCTCCTCGTGGGAGTTTTCAAAGCCCTCCACGGAAGAGGTCAGGCCGTTGAGGGAGAGTTTCACGAGCTGGGGGTTTTTCTCCTCTCTTGTCGCCTCGTGGGTTGATACGCGCGTAAAACCCGTGATACTTTCGGCCTGTTCCGGATGGGTTTTTGAAAGGCTCACGACTTCTGCTTCCAGGGTCGAAAGGAGGTTCAGGAGTTCCTCCTTGTCCTCATGCTTGATGGAATCCGCTTTCTCGATCCTCTTTTCTATGTTCTCGATGGTTTCGCGAATCGTCATGAAGGCTCCTTGGGGCTTTTAGCCACTAATAGATTGTAGCAGAACCATAGCCCACTGACAAGAGAGCGAGGGGCCACAAGACCAACAGATAAGGAGGCACCCGAGGCTGAGGGGTAAGCTCTGCTACGGACCGCTCCTAGGCGAGCGAAGCGAGTCTCTGAGCGCAGAGGCTCGCCGGGCTTCGCCGGTGGAGGGGGTGCTGAACCCCATTAATTGCGTGCTATAATGACTAAAGAGAGGGCCGAGAATCCGGCGAAAAGAGGGTCCCGCCCCTAAGATTTGCAGGCATAGGCGAAGAAGCGGACTTCGCCCTCGCGCGGACGTGCTGAACCCATTGATAGAACGCGATGGCTGATCCGGCGGGGCGCTGAGCCGACGGCAGGCCCGAGCGGAGCGAGGTTGAGCGGGGAAGGCTCCGCCGGGCTTCGCCGGTGGAGGGGGCGCTGAACCCCATTAAAAGAGGAGAAGCTGATGGCGAAACGCGACGTCTCAATCGGATCAGGGAGCGAGGCAGGGGGTGTTGCAGCGAGGATTCTCGTTTTCCTGCTGTTGGCTGCATTGGTGCTTGGACTTGCGATGTTCTTCTCGGTCCAGAACTCGGCTCCCGTCACGGTATCTTTCTATAACTGGAGATTCACCTCAACCCTGGCCTACGTGATTCTCCTTGCCCTTTGCGTGGGAGCCCTGGTTATGGCCCTGATCTTCCTGTCCCTCTGCCTCAGAAGAAGGTTCAGGAAGAGGGCGGTCTCGCCGGGGCAAAGGCATGGGGGTCCCGCCCCCGGTCCTGCCCGCAATGTGCCGGAGACGGGCCCTTCGGCACGAGAGGGATCTACCACCCCTCCCCAAGGGGCCTGAGCACCATATGATCGAAGGGGTCCTCCACGAGCCTGCCGTACACGTCCCGGGTGGTTCCGCTTGCGAGGGCGAAAGGCGTGGCCACGATGGCTATGCCCGTGCCGAGCACAAGGGCCACGAAGCTGATGGGACGCACGATGAGAACATCTGCTATCATGGCCTCTCCGCTGGCCGGCTCCTTCTCGTTCCCAACCGGATAACCCATGTCCGTTTGAGCGTAGAGTGCTAATCGCCGAGCAAAAGAACAGAACAAGAACAACAAGACCGATCAACTTCTTCTTCATGGAACGCCTCCTTCGTGGTCGGCTCGATCCCGCTTGTTTTAGTTTCGAGGGGCTTGCCAATATCCGCCTCGGATCCCCGGGATCATTGACCTTTTCACTAAAGCTGCCTTATCAATAACCTCTTGGGCTTCCAGCGCAAATCCGTCAACGCCCCTGAAAACGATCGTGTTCCAGCCCTGGCTCGCGGCCCGCGCCGCGTTGCCCTCGTTGTCGTCGACGAAGAGAATCTCCCGGGGGGCGGCCCCTATTTCGGCTGCGATGTCGCGGAAGAGGCCTGCATCTCTTTTGCTTCGCTTCAGGTAATACGAGTTGAACACACGGTCGAAAAGACGTTTGAAGGGGCTCCTGCGTCTATTTCATCGAGCCAGTCCGTCTGATCACTCAGTATGCCCACTCGAAAGCCCCTGGAGCGCAGCCTTGCTACCTCGTCCAGCATGGCCTGCCTGAGGACGAATCGCGGGAGGATCCGTTCTCTCAGCTCTCCGTCGGTGCCCTTGACGGGTGTTGCGCGCCTCACGGCATCCCAGTATGCGTGCTCATCCACCCGTCCCACCACGTAGCCTGTCACGTACATGAGCTCATTGGCAATCGAGACGAATTGCCCGGTATCGAGCCCATTCTCTCCTGCTATGGCTTCCAGACCCTTTCTGAAGCCTTCCTCCGCAATGACGCCGCCGAAATCGAACAGTACCCACTTTATCATATAGAATCCTTGCGAGTGATCCGCCACAGAAGGCTGCCATCGTCAATATCATAATACAGAAACCCCCGGAGATGACACTTTTTCTCTTGATTTTCTCATTTGAACTGCTAAGATACGGGCATGAAAATAGGCCATTTCGGATACTCGGGGTCCCATTTCCTCGGAGCGGTTTTTGCGGATCGGGTGATCGACCTCACCGAGGCCGGGCAGAACAGTAAAGAGGCGCTCATTCACGGCCTCACCGGCCTGTTCAGAACCGGAAGCTTCTCCGCGGCGTTTTTTCATTCTCTCTACGAGCAAGGCAAGGACCGGGAGGATCTCTGGCACAACCTCGAAGATCTCTCCTTTCTTCCCCTCTATCGGCCGGGCAAGATCATCTGCCTTGGTCTCAATTATGCGGAGCATGCTGCCGAGGGAGGAAGGGAGGCACCCGTTGAACCCATCTATTTCGAGAAGGCAGTGAGCTCCATGATAGCAAACGGAGAGGCGGTCATCTACAACGAGAACTTGGGCAGGATAGATCCCGAGCCGGAGCTCGCGTTCATCATCGGCAAGAGGGCGGCAAGAATATCGGAAGCGATGGCTCACGAGTACATAGCCGGGTATACGATCGTCAATGACGTCACCGCGAGAGACATGCAGGGAAAGGACGTAGAGAACAGAATGCCCTGGTACAGATCGAAGAGCATCGATACCTTCTGTCCCGTTGGGCCGTGGATTGTGACCTCCGACGAGATAGGCCCCCTGGAGCCGCTCGACATCCGGCTCAAGGTAAATGGAAAAGTGAGACAGGCCGGAACGACAGCCGACCTCATCTTCAAGATTCCTTCTCTCATCGCCTCGATCTCCTCCCTCATCACGCTCGAGGCAGGAGATATCGTCTCTACCGGAACACCCGCAGGGGTCGCCCCGATCTACCCGGGGGACCTTCTCGAAGTGGAGGTGGAGAAGATAGGCGTCCTGAAGAATCCCGTGAGGCGGGCTCTCTCCTAAAGCGCGCTGAAATGGCGAGCTCTTTCAGGGTCCCCCGTGTTGTAACCCCCGCCATAATCTGCTAAACTGCCGGGCGTGGGACTACCTCGGGCCATCCCCCCCTATATTAAGGTATACCTGAGCCCGCGCATCGCCTTTACGATGCTCCTCGGCTTCTTCTCCGGGCTTCCCCTTGGCCTTACCGGCGTGATGCTCCAGGCCTGGATGGCGAAGGCAGGGGTAAACCTCCACACCATCGGCGTCTTTTCCCTCGTGGGCGTGCCCTACCTACTGAAGTTCCTCTGGTCCCCTTTTATGGACCGCTTTGTCCCGCCCTGGCTCGGCAGGAGGAGAGGGTGGATCGTGCTCGTTCAGCTTGCGCTGCTCGCAGGCATTGCCGCCCTGGGATTCAGTTCGCCAATCCGCGCCCTTGCAGTCTTTGCCCTCCTCGCGCTCTTTGTCGCCTTCAGCTCCGCTTCCCAGGATATTGTCATAGACGCTTACCGGACCGACCTCCTGAGAGAGGAGGAACGGGGCGCAGGGGCTGCGGTCGCGACGACGGCGTCGCGCATCGGCGCCCTGGTCTCCGGCGGCCTGGGCCTTATCCTTGCCGACCGTCTCGGTTGGCGGAACACCTATCTCCTCATGGCAGGCCTCATGGCCATAGGCATAGCTGGAACGTTATTTGCCCCTGAGCCTGAGACGAAGGTCGTGCCCCCGCGGAGCATGCACGAGGCCGTCTGGGGACCTTTCAAAGACTTCTTTTCCCGGCACGGTGCCGTTGACGCTGCTCGTTGCCGTCATCCTCTACAAACTGGGAGACGCTTACGCCGAGAGCCTGTCGAGCGTCTTTCTGCTCCGTGGGCTCCATTTTTCTTTGACGGAAGTGGGGGAGATCAATAAGATCCTGGGGACGATCGCGACCATAACAGGGGCAGCCATCGGTGGCTCCTTCATGGTGCGCCTCGGTCTTTTCCGGTCGCTCCTCTCCTTTGGCGTGCTTCAGCTTGTGTCCATCCTGTCGTTCATGGCCCTTGCCCTGGCGGCAAGAGTTATCCCCTCATGGCCTTTGCGGTTACTTTCGAGAAGCTGTGCGGCGGCATGGGAACGGCGGCCTTTGTCGCACTCCTCATGACCCTTTGCAACAAACGGTTCACCGCCACCCAGTATGCGCTGTTCTCTTCGCTGGCCGCGATCGGCAGGGTCTTTTTCAGCTCATTCTCCGGGTACATAGTCGAGTTGGT
>CAVVNC010000063.1:0-20086 GCA_963749525.1 uncultured delta proteobacterium | reverse complement strand
CATTTCCTCCTCATTCAAAGGTATCTATCATTGTATACATTAGTACTAAAATAATCGCCGACGTTGGGGTTGTCAAATGGCTAAAAGCGGGTGGGTGTTTCAGGAGGCGTTACCAAGCCCTCGACTATCCGTGCGGGATCCGTTAGACGGACGATGTGAAGACAGAAAGGATGGGCAGAGGGGGCCAGAGGCGAAGGGGAAGGAAGGAGAGGCATCGATCCTTCCCCTCGCACGCTGGGTGTGGACGATAGGCCCTAAACGGCATGAGAGGCATCAGTGCCGCGGGCCCGGCTTGGCTTTAGTGAAAGAGCGTCTCAGCTTCATCCTTCGGAGAGAACTCGGTCATGGCGTACCCCAGGGCTGCTGCGACGCGCTCCAGCGTATGGGGCCGGGGATGATGGCAGCCCCGCTCCAGCCTGGAGATGCGCGTTTGATGTATCCCTGTCCTTTCCGCGAGCTCGGTCTGCGACATGCCGGCCCTGACGCGGGCCGACCATACCCTGCCGCCCACCCCTGTCCTATGTACCCCGGGCGGACAGAAGGCTGTCAGGACATTCCTGAGGGACCGGGCGCCGACGGAGAAGAGGTCACCATGGTGCGTGAGGATCTCCACCGCTGCCCCGTTGCTCCCCACGGTGGCCGTCTGAAGCATGAGGTTGTGGACCTCGTTCTGGAGACCGAGTGCGCCCCAGAGGACCAGTCCGAAGAGCCCGTCGCTGAACTGGACCCAGAGCTGGCGCGTGAGGGGTGAGTACCTCACGTCGATAAGGGAATGGGGCTCGAGGGCAGAAGCGGCTTTAAGGAGGCACTCGCGAAAGTCCCTCTCCAGGTCCCGGCAGAGGGAGAGCCTCATATCCGAGCTGCGCGCGAGGTCGTCTGTTGCACTTATGGAGCGTTCGTCCGTCTTTGTCCGGACCAGCCCGACAAAGTAGGGTCGCTTCTCTCGCACGGACGCTATCCACTCGTGGGGACGGGACTGTGTGTACCGCCTGACGATGGTGCCCAGGTCACCGAGAACGAGCACGCCTTCCGGAAGCTCGTCCGACCTTGATGCAAAGGAGCCCCAGAAGGAACCGAAGCTCCGGCAGGGATGTCCGGCCCCTCGGATGAGGGTAAGGAGGTGCTCACGCGCGCACCTTTCGCCCACTGCCGAGACGTCCACGCAGAGAATAGCCATCTTCCTCCTCCCGGGGCTCTTCACGCCGATTCTCCTAGAGTAGAGCCTTGGCTTAAGCTCACGCATATGCCGGCGGTACTTACTGAGTCATTATATAGCATTGGATATAACGACGAGTCAAGAACTATTTTTGCCCATCGGGAGAGAGGCGCTTCCTCCCCGGACAGGGTTGTTTTAGGGTCTCGCACCATGGGACGGCAAGGGACGCCTCTTCTTGCCTCAATACGATAATACCCTGGTTTTCGGCGCTTTGCGCTAGTAGAGACTGCTCACATACCGGGAGAGGGGTTTTTCCAGCAGCGCTTCGGGACTCTCGATCGTGAAGGACAGGGGCTGGATACTGCACGACTTGACCGGCTCTGACATGACCACCTTGCCTGTAGCAGTCTCGACCACGCTCACCCACAGAGCCAGACGGCTTGGATCGCCAAGCCACGTGTTCTGCTGTTCCCAGCGAGTGATGACAGGCAGTACCACGTAGCCGGAGTTCGTCCGGCCTGCCCAGGAGACTGCCTCGTCATTGGTCAGCCGCTTTTTGGCCACCTCCACCGGTATCCCTCGTCTGGCAAATGCTTCCGCCACTGCGCGGGCCACGGCTTGTCCGGATCCGACATAGCGGGCGGTGAGGGATTCTGCATCGGCCGGCAAGGCGACGAGGACGCTCTTTTGGCGATCGAGATGGGCCTGTGGGATCTCCTCCGGTTTCACCCAACCCTGGACAACGGATTTTGCCGATTCAGCCATGTCGCCAATGGTTGTGCAGCTCGTCAACGTGACGACAATACCGAGGACGACCGCTGCGTTTGAGAGCCTACGAGAGCGCCCTGCCGCCTTCGCAGGACCCTCGGGCGAGCAGCCGTGACCGACTCGCGTTGACGTGCGGCGACATCCTTGGGTCCGTGTTCATGGCCACGCCTCCTTTAGCCTTCCCAAGACTAGCAAGAGTCGTGCCTATCCGCTCGGTCCGGGTCTATTGAGATGTTTTCTCCACGATAGGCAGGGAAAATGCACGACTCACCCGTGACCTTAAGGCCTTTCCCTCGGCGTCAAAATCCTGCCATGGGAGCCGATGGGGGCCGGCATCGCCGCAATACTCCCAACTGTCTCGGCTCGAAGAGAAGCCCTCCCTTGGCCTTACGTGTAGGGGAGAAGGCCTAGGCGAGAAAGTACATGATCCTGCCTCTGCGCACCTCGCTGCGCACGTCGCCCCTTCCCTCGAGGTATTTGAGGTGGGCAAAGGCCTCGCCCGTTGCGAGGAGTTTCTGCAGGTCGGGTACAGACCCCCACGAATCGGAATCGACCACATTCCAGCTGATGACGGATGCCACGTCGTAGACGCCCTTGGGGCCGTCCTTGAGTTCTGCCATGATCTCCGAAGCCCTCGCCCGGTGGTGCTCCCTGATCTCGTCGATCCTCTCCCTGAACCGGGTGAAAGGGTCGCGATGACCCGGCAGAACGAGCCGGACATCCATGGGATAGATGTTGTCGAGGCTCTGCAGGTAGGTATTGAGGGGATCGTCCGTATCCGACCGAGCCTGGACCCCCGGCGTTATGTCGCAAAGGAGGTGGTCTCCCCCGATGAGAAGCCGTTTTTCCGGTTCGTAGAGGCAGGTATGGCCGGGGCTGTGGCCCGGCGTGGCCACGCAGCGAAAACGATAATCCCCGACCTCGAGAATATCTCCGTCATTCACGAACCGGAAAGGAAAGACCTCCTCGACGTCCCATGGCTGCGCCACTTCCGTTGGGAGGATCTCCCTCAAGTCGCTGCGAGGGAATCCGGTCAGCCGCGCGAAGGTCTGGAACTCGGCGAACATTGCGCCCGATCGCACCCTTTTGAAAGATTCTGCTTCTCTCCTGTCGATGTAGATGACCGATCTTTCCCCCAGGAGCCGGCCAACCAGGGCAAAATGATCAGGGTGCGAATGGGTGATGAAAAAATCGCTCTCGGCCGCATCGACGTCGATCCTGCGCAGGCCCTCTTCCATTGCCTGCATACACAGGTCGAGGTTCATCCCGGTGTCGATGATGAGGCTGCGTTCCCGCGCCTTTACGACATAGACGTTGACCGAGCCGAGAAGGGTTGCGGGAAGGGGGATACGGATCCTGTAGAGGGAGGGCGCGATTTCTTCGACCATCGATTCACCGTTTTTCCACTTTTTCCACTTGGGTAGATAGGCGTGCCGCCTGTCCTGCCCGGCAGGAGATGAAAGACCCAGGAAAAGGGTTGGATTCGTTTGGAAGATTGTCGCCTAAGAAGGCGAAAGCCGCCTAGTTGGCGCAACAGCTGCCTGGGGAGCCGCACGAATCCGGGGAGCCGCAGCATGAGCCTCCGGCGGGGGCCGAAAAAGACGGTGTTGGGGCCATTGTGTTGTGGGCCGACATCAGCTTGACCAAGTCCTCGCTCCCGCACTCCCTGCAGGTAGGGGTATCTCCCTTGCCCAGCATGAGTTGCTCGCTCACTTCCCCGCACTTACTGCAACGATACTCGTAGATCGGCATATCTCCTCCTTAGTGAACCTTATTTCCTGTTCTCTTCCTGATCTTTGGGGGTTTCTATCCTCAAGGCCTTGCCCTGGGTCAATGCCTCCGCCGCCTTCCGCCTGGCCTCTTTGACGATGCGTCCGAAGGTAGCTCTCGATATCTTCATCTCCCTCGCCGCATCTTCATGGTAGCGCCCCTCGCAGTCGGCGAGTCTGAGCGCCTCCAGTTCGTCGAGGCTCAATGCTACCTCTTCCAGGTCCACGAGGGGGATGCCCTTTGGCTTGAAGTAGCAGGAGTTCGGCACACAGCCCACGCACCGGTATTTCTTTGGCCTTGACACGTCTCTATTGTAAGCATATGATCGTAACATTGTCAACCCGGGAATGCGATCGAGGGGCGGGGCACAGAATCTCGGGGAGCAGATCATCCGGGTATCTTGGCCTAAAGCGCACATACAAGGAGGTCGTCATGGGTCAGAGGAAGATCGACTATACCATCTTCGACAAGTTCAATTTCGAGAGGAAGCCCGTTGGAGTGCTCTATTCGCTGAAGGCGCCCGTGGGAATCGAGCGCCTCGACAAGGAGCTCGCCCTTTGCGAGTTGTTCAAGGAGGCACAAGTTGGCCCTCCGTTCTACGTGGCCGAGGGGAACATAGAGTGCGGCGCCCAACTCCTGGGAATGAAGGAGTTCCCGCCCATCATGCACAGCGGCCAGCTGGGGTCTATGTTCTCTATGTTCAGGAATCCCGGGGCAAACCGGAGAATCTACGACTACATGCCGTCCCTTCCAAGGGACTCGGTGAAGTATGTTTCCCTGGCCCCCATCGATCGGCTCGATTTTGACCCGGACGTCCTCATCTTCACCACCACCGTGTCGCAGGGGGAGATAATCCTTAGGGCGAGCAGTTTTTCGAATGGGTTGATGTGGTCGTCCAAAGGGACGACATGTCTGGCCTGCGCCTGGATCTATGCGTACCCCTACCTCACCGGTCAGCTCAACTTCACGATAAGCGGTCTCGGCTTCAGCATGAAGGCGAGACAGGTCCTCCCCGAAGGTCTCATGATCATCTCCGTCCCCTTTGACCTTATCCGCCCGCTCACGGAGAACCTGAGGGACATGGAGTGGCATCCGGACTGGTTCGATCTCGGGAGAGAGGGGTTCATCGAGAAGGTGAAGAGTTCGAGCAAACGCCTGGCCGAGGAGCTCGACCTCTAGGCCCTTGCTACGCTGCAGAATAACGATAATAATAGATGTGGGAAGCGCAAAAGAAGGAGAGCCATCGTGAGTGCAGGAAAGAAACCGCACGGAGCCGGCAAGAGCACTTTCGAGCTTGTGGACCTGGAGCGGGTCCTGCAAGCGTTGTCTCTGACGCCGCAGACGGTCTTCCTCGACCTCGGGTGCGGAGCGGGAAACTATACTATTCCGGTGGCGGAGGCCATCGGCCCCCTCGGCAGGGTCTATGGAGTCGATGCGTGGCAGGAGGGACTCGATGAGCTGAAGAGCAGGGCAGCTGCAAAGGGTCTCCATAACATAGAGACGATTCACGCGGATCTGAACGAGCATATCCCGGTGGGAGACGGCAAGATTGACGTCTGTTTCATGGCGACCGTTCTCCACGACCTCCTCCGCGATGATTCCGGCGAGAAGGTGCTGCATGAGATCGACAGGGTGCTGAAGCCCGGCGGTAGATTGTCTATCATTGAGTTCAAGAAGGTCGAGGACGGTCCGGGGCCGCCCCTTAGCGTGCGCCTTTCGCCGGAAGAGACGGAGAAAGTGGTCGTGCCATCCGGCTTCACCAAAGACCGGGTGATCGAGCTGGGGCCGTTTCACTACATGCTGATTGCGTTGTCGGCGAGGCAGCGGAGCTGATAGGGAACCTTCGCCTGATAGGTGAGCGCGCGCCGTGCGGGCTGGAGGAATGCATCCATGGGAATTCTGTTGAAAAAGGGGCGATTTTCTGGTAAAATAATGCGGATCGATCCAAGGATACCCAAAGCGGCTCGACCATTTTGTCGATCTATTCCTGTCGGCCTCGACATTTTCTCCGCGGTGTAGCGAAAGGTTTCGGTAATTGTCAAGAAAAAGGCCAACGAATCCCTGCCGGTTGTCGAGAGGCTTAACAGGGCATGGATCTTGCTATTAGACCTGCGAGAGTCGAGAGCTTCGCTTATTTCGCAGGAAAAAGGACGGGAGTTACCATGACAAATAAGAAGAGTGTTGCCAATATTCACGAGGAAGAATGGGAACTCGAGGAGACCGGGCTCCCGGATGAGGTGTGTCTGGACAGGACTCTCGTTCTCAGAAGGGAGCCTCTGCCGAGAAAAGTACACCTCATGGCCGCCGGGGTAAAAGAGATACGATGTATCTCCTGCAGCCGGATCAAACCGATAGCAGGTGCCGAAGAACTCGGCGAAGGCTGGATATGTGAAGACTGCCTTTCGGATGCGGCCGAAGTCGGGAGATGCGGCGGACAGCGGGGGGCGTAAGCTTCTCATCGTCTTCTCCCCCTGCGCCACTCGAGGCTGACCGAACGTAGGGTTCGTTGAGACCTGGGAGCTTCTCGATCGCGGCCCTTCGTTCGCCCCTTCGGGGCCTTCTCTTCTCCCACATTCCGGATAGAGACGTTCCGTCTATCCGGCCCTTAAGTTTACCCCTTTTGTCTTGACACTGCCTCGTCCTATTTCCTAAACTTGACCTAAGACAAAACAGCGCTACAACGAGGGCGAACTCAAGATGTGGGCGGGTGAGCTCCGTTTTGAGCCTTAAGGGGCTCGATATCGTGCGCGCCGGGCCAGGTTCCGCGGCGAGCGAACGCTTTTCCGCCAGAGCATCGGATCTGGCTTAGAGTTCGCGGCGGGGTTCGTCCTCTCCCCCCGGCGTGAAGAGGGCGGGATTCGTTGGAGGAGGGAGAGCGAGAATGGAGAAAAGCCGTGCCAAAGGGCTCGCACTGACCGATGCCTATTACCGGGACTACGGAGGCCGGGCGAGAGTCCTGAAAGGGGAGGGGCAGAGAGCAATCGGCTACATATCGGCCGTTGCCCCCGTCGAGATCATCAGCGCCGCGGGCTTCATTCCAATAAGAATCAAGGGGGACCCCGCAGGGGCCGTCACCAGGGCCCCAGGCATGATGGAGACCCTCGTCTGCCCTTACGTGTTGAGCGCCTTTGATCTGGCCCTGAAAGGCAGGTACGACTACCTGGAAGGCATGGTCATTCCTCACACGTGTGACAGCGTCACCCGGACCTATGAAGTATGGAAGCGCAATCTCCCGCTCCCCTACTATCACTTCCTGAATGTCCCGCACCTCGACGATGCGCCGTCGCTCGAATTCTTCACCCGCGTTCTGGGGACATTCATCGGAAGCCTTGAACAAGCCTCGGGGGAGAAGATATCCCGGGAGAGTCTTGCACGCGCGGTTGCCTCGTATAACGGGCAAAGACAGGCCATGCGGGGCCTCTACGAACTGCGAAAACGGGAGAAGCCGGCGATCTCCGGCGTCGAAATGATAAAGCTTCTCACAACAGTCAAGGCACTCCCCGTGGATGAGTCGCTCTCATTGATCCGGCAGGTTGTGAGCGAGGTGGAGAAGCGCAAAGCGCGCGGCGCCCCGCGGAGAGCCCCGAGGATAATGCTCGTGGGCGATCAGATCGATGATACGAGCCTTGTCGAGATCATTGAGAATACGGGTGCCGGGGTGGTGATGGACGACATCTCAGTGGGCAGCAAGTTCTACTTCGCCGACGCGGAGGAGACGGACGATCCCATTGACGGCATCGCGAGGTATTATCTGAAGAAGGTCCCTCTGCCGACATTCTACAGGGGCGGAGAAGTCGATTACAAGACCGGTCTCGAATTGCGGTTTGGATACCTGAGGAGATTCATCTCCGAGTTTAGGGTAGACGGTGTGGTTCTTCTGGTCTACAGGAACTGCGATCCCTACGGGCTCGAGGTCCCCGCAGTCATGAGCTATATCGAGTCAGCGGGCACTCCGGTCTTTTACGTCGAGGACGACTATTCAGCTTCTTCCCATGCTAGATTAAAGACGAGAATAGAGGCCTTCCTCGAGATTCTCGAGTGAGAAAAGGACGTGATCCATGGCCGAGGAACGGAAACATAGAATTACCGCAACGGCTGCGGCAGCCAAGGTGCCGAAGATGGTGCGGGCCAACTTTACGGCAAACTTGAGGGCCAAGGAAGAGGGCAGGCCCGTGGCTTTCAGTTTCATCGTCGACTGCTACGACGAGATCCTCGTGGCCATGGATATAGTCCCCCTCTGGGCGGAAAGCTATGCCGGCATATGTGCTGCGAAGCGTGATGCGGCGAGATTCCTGGAGAAAGCGGAGTCCCAGAGATTCTCCCGCTCCCTCTGCACCTATGCGACGTGCGGCTTGGGATTCGAGTATTGGAGAAACGAAGCCGGCGGCGAGATGCCTCCCGACGCGCCCTGGGGAGGCATGGCAAAGCCGGACTTCATTCTCGGGTCGGGCCAAACGCTGTGCGACCCCAGATACAAATGGCCCCAGGCAGTTCAACATTACCTGCAGGACGTGCCCGCCTACACGGGCGGTTTCGTCTGGCCCCCTTATGACGAAAAGATAAACCAACGGGAAGTGGAGCAATACTACCTGAAGTACAACGTCGAAGAGCTGAAAGGGGCCATCGCCTTCATCGAGAGGCAGACGCAGAGAAAGATGGACTGGGACAGGCTTGAAGAGGTGACGGACCTCGTGGACAGGACCTGGGACATGTTCATCGATGCCTACGAGCTGCGGAAGGCCGTACCCACGCCCATGGACACTGGCGATGCCATGAACACGATGGTGCCCCTGGCATTCCTGCTCGGAACGAGGGAGGCATACGATTTCTACAAGGACTTGTATGACGAACTCAAGGAGAAGATCGCCCGCAAGGTCGGCATAGTGGCGGACGAGAAGTACAGGCTCCTCTGGGGCGCGGGACTGCCGTCCTGGTTTGCCCTTAGCGATTTCCAATACTTCAATAGCAAGGGGGCGGTCTTTCCCGTTGAAAGGACCTATCGGGAAGCGGAAAAGATCGAGAGACTCCGCCTGCCGGCCTTAACCGATCCGCTCGAACGGATCGCTTTGCGATGGATGAGATACTGGACGAACTGGTATGATGCGGCGAGAAGACGAAAAGGCTCCATACCCGAGGTAGAGCGACTCATAGAGTACATCGAAGACTACAAGATTGGCGGCGTCGTCTTTCACAAGGCCTTCTCCTGCCGCACCTGGCATTCCGGCATCATGCTCCAGGCGCAGATACTGAAGGAGCTGTACCCGGACCTGCCGATCCTCATGCTGGAGGGTGATATTGTCGATATCAGCTCCTACAACGAGGCGGATACGCACATGCGGATAGACGCCTTCATCGAAATGCTGGAGAATGGCAGGGACAGGAAGTGAGCCGAAGCCGGCGCGGACATTCGGGAAACGGCACCTACTCCTGAATCAGGATGTGGGGGCAGTTGGCCGGATATGCCATTCCGACTGACGCGGGATCCGAGGCCCTTATGACGCCAGAATCCCCTTGACAAACGCAAGGAATTCCAATAGACTAACGTCTATGAAGAGCTGGGCAGGTATGAACTATTATTACTTCTTTTTTAGCATGCACCCAGGTACCTTGGTGCTTTGACTTAAGAGCACTCAAGGCCATGGGTGCAAAACCGGCCCATGGCCTTTTAGTTTCGAGAGGGGCTGTGGCGATTCCGCAGCCCCTTTTCTTTTGGAGGGATTCGATGATCGTATCCGATAGCATGAACAGGCTGGTCGATGACCAGGAAGGTTGGACAAGGAAGATGTTCGAGGCCGCCATCCAGATGAGGAAGGACTATGGGCCGGAAAACATCTACGATTTTTCCTTGGGTAATCCCGACATAGAGCCTCCGTCTGCGCTGAAGCAGAAGCTGATCGACGCGATAAGCGATCCGGCCCTCGGCATGCACCGTTACATGCAGAACAACGGCTACGAGGAGGTCCGGGAGCAGGTAGCTGCGTTCCTCACGGAGCGCACGGGGGGCCTTCCTTTCACGTCGCGCCACGTGTTCATGTCCGTCGGGTGCGCGGGGGCCCTCAACATCCTTTTCAAAACCATGCTGAACCCGGGAGACGAGGTGATCCTTCCGAACCCGTTTTTCTGGGAGTTCAAGAACTATGTGGAGAATTTCGGCGGAGTCCCGAAGTTCGTCGAGACGAGAGACGACTTTCAGCTCGACATCGACGCCATCGAGCGGGCCATCACGGCGAAGACCAAAGTGGTCTTGCTCAACAGCCCTAACAATCCCACCGGGGCCGTCTACACGAAGGAGAGTCTTGAACAGGTAGCGGCGCTCCTCCACAACGAGCGAAAGAAGGGGCGGGAGATATATCTGGTCGCAGACGAGGCTTATAGGAAGATCATCTACACCGAGGAGCCGCTCCCCGACCTGTTCAAGATCTATGATCTCGTCATATCGGCGACCTCCCACTCCAAGGACTTGGCGCTGCCCGGAGAGAGGATCGGTTATCTCGCCATCTCACCGCATATCCCCGAGGCCGATCTTCTGGTCTCAGGCCTCATGATAGCGATCAGGGCCCTCGGCTTTGTCAATGCCCCTGCCCTTTTCCAGCGCGCGGTAGCGGAGTTTCAGCGCAATTCGGTGAGCATAGCCTCATATCAAGAAAAGAGGGACCTCCTCTACGGGACTCTCATCGAAGCGGGCTTCGAGTGCGTGAAGCCCATGGGCGCTTTCTACATGTTTCCCAAGTCGCCCCTTCAGGACGAGGTCGAGTTCGTTTTCAGGATGCAGCAGGAGGAACGGATCCTCGTCGTGCCCGGACGAGGCTTCGGCCGTAAGGGCTATTTTCGTATTGCCTACTGCGTTCCCATGGAGACGATACGGAAGGCGCTGCCCGGGTTCCTGCGGGCGGGCAAACGCTACATAGGGAGGTAGAGGATGGTAATATCCAATCGAATATCCAAGCTCATGGAGAGTTCCTCGTGGATCAGGGCTATGTTCGAGGAGGGGGAAAGGCTGAAGAAGCTGCACGGGGCCGATAAGGTCTTCGATTTTACCCTGGGAAACCCCATTACGGAGCCGCCCGAGGAGCTGAAGAAGGAGATCTGCAACCTCGTATCGAAGGAAGTGAGCGGCATGCACCGCTACATGTCCAACAGTGGATACGAGGAGGTCAGGCAGGAGATAGCGAGCTTTCACCGGGAGAATTCCCGTCTCCCCTTCACCGGGAGCCACATCATCATGACCGTGGGCTCCGCAGGCGCCATCAATGTCACCCTGAAAGCGCT
The DNA here is from genome assembly GCA_963749525.1 of uncultured delta proteobacterium. Classification (GTDB taxonomy): domain Bacteria; phylum Desulfobacterota; class Syntrophorhabdia; order Syntrophorhabdales; family WCHB1-27; genus CAVVNC01. Next base: position 9,123 of record CAVVNC010000063.1, on the reverse strand, counting down.
TCTCGATCCGGGCGACGAAGTGATCGTTCTGTCACCCTTCTTTGTCGAGTTCATGTTCTACATAGAGAACCACGGCGGCGTCATGAAACTGGTGGAGACCCGGGAGGATTTCCACCTTGATGTTGATGCGGTGGAAAAGGCGATCACGGAGAGGACCAAGGCGATCATCTTGAATTCCCCCAACAATCCCACGGGCGTCGTCTATCGCGAGGATGAGATCAAAGAGCTGGCGGCGCTTCTCGAGAAGAAAAGGGCCGAAGGCCAGCGGATCTTCATCATCTCCGACGAAGCGTACAGGAAGATCGTCTATGACGATATCACCCTGCCGGATGTCTTCAATCTTTACGGAGATACCATTGCCGTCTTCTCTCATTCGAAGGATCTCGGCCTGGCGGGCGAGCGGATCGGCTACATTGCCGTGTCTCCCAGGGTCGAGGATAAGGGCCTCATCGACGCCATGATCTTTGCCAACAGGATCCTCGGCTTCATCAACGCCCCTGCGCTCATGCAGAGGCTTGTGGGCAGATACCAGAAGAACAGCGTGGATGTGGGCGACTACCGGCAGAGGAGGGATGCCATTCACTCTATCCTCGTGGAGGCCGGGTTCGACGTGAACCTTCCCGACGGCACCTTCTATATCTTCCCTAAGTCTCCGATCGTTGACGATGTGGAGCTGATCAGGGTGATGCTCGAGCACCGGATACTCGCGGTGCCTGGAGCAGGGTTCGGGAGAAAGGGATACTTTCGCATCGCCTACTGTGTCGGGATGGACGTGATCGAAAACTCGAGAAAGGCCTTTCTCGAAGTGGGAGCCCTCTTCCGCTAAAGGCCTGCCAATAAGCAAGAAGGACATCAGGCGAGCCCCCATTTCCCCCTCTTCCTTTCGGGGGCCCTTCGCTTTCCCCAGTATTGACAAGGCTTGCAGCCTCTCAACGGCAAGATTGACTTGACTATGCCGGGTGAGGGAGTTAACATAGTTTGATCGCCCGGCTCGTCAACTCGGGCGATCTTTAAGCCGCAATGATCGCGAGTTTCTGACTTACCACAGTAAGGAGGGCATGTACATGGCGCGAGGCTACATGGGGAAGATACTATGGGTGAATCTCTCCACCAGGGAAATGAAAGAGGAAGTCCTGGATGAGAATCTGTGCCGCCTTTATGTGGGGGGATATGGCCTGGGCGCGAAGATACTCTTCGACCGGATGCCGGCCCATGTCGACCCCCTCGGGCCCGAAGCCATCCTCGGGCTTCTCACCGGTCCCTTCGACGGCACGTCTGCCCTCGGGGGCTCGCGGTACGTTGCCGTAGGGAAATCGCCTCTCACCGGCGGTTGGGGCGACGCGAATTCCGGCGGGAACTTCGGCCCACAGCTGAAATACGCAGGCTTCGACGGCCTGTTCTTCACCGGCATCTCGGAGAAGCCCGTCTACCTCCTCATCGACAACGGCAAAGCCCAACTTCTGGACGCCGCCGGCGCCTGGGGGAAAGACTCCTTTGACACCGAGGACTTCTTCAAGGGCATACACGGCAAAGACGCGGAAATCGCATGCATCGGGCCTGCGGGAGAGAAGCTATCCCTCATCGCCGCCATCATGAACAACAAGGGCAGGGCAGCCGGTCGGTCGGGCCTCGGCGCAGTCATGGGTTCCAAGAGGCTCAAGGCAGTGGTGGCGAAGGGCAGCATGAAGGTGCCTCAGTTCGACGAAGACAGGGTCAAGGAGCTGCGCAAGAAGTACCAGGCAGAGCTAGGCGGCCACATCAGCCTGCTCCGCGATTTCGGCACTCCCGGCATCTTCAACATGCTGGCTGAGGCAGGGGACACCCCTACCAAGAACTGGTCGAGCGCAGCAGTGGTAGACCTGCCGAACTTCAAGGATATCGGCGTTAACCCGGTGATGGAGCGGCAGTCAAAAAAATACGCGTGCTATCGCTGCCCCGTCGGCTGCGGCGGCCACATGAAGGAAAGCAGCGGGGAGTACCCGTATGAGGCGGGGGCCCACAAGCCGGAGTACGAGACCCTCGGCATGTTCGGTGCCAGCTGTCTCAATACGAATCTCGAATCGATCATCAAGGCCAACGACATCTGCAACCGCTACGGGGTAGATACGATATCAGCCGGCGCCTGCATGGCCTTCACGATAGAATGCTACGAGGAAGGGATCATCACGAAGAAAGATACCGACGGCCTCGAGATGACCTGGGGCAACCACAGAAACATCGTAGCCATGCTGGAGAAGCTGGTGAACAGGGAAGGCTTCGGCGACATCCTTGCGAACGGCCTGAAAATAGCCTCCGAGAAGATCGGCAAAGGGGCGGAGCAGTATGCCATGCACATCCAGGGAGAGGCGGGTCCTGCGCACAGCCCGAAGTTCGGTCTTCAATGGGCGATCTCATACAGGCACGATGCCACGCCCGCCCGCCATACCCAGGGCGGTGGACCCTATCCTCCGGGGCTCATGCCCGAATACGATCCCAAGGCAGTCAAGGGCAGGGGAGCGATACACAGGAGAGGAACGAGCTTCAACCACATGATAAACGCGGTGGGGGCTTGCGTCTTTGTCATAGGCGCGTACTCGGAGGCGAACGCGTTCGTCCTTTTTCTGAATGCCCTTACCGGCTGGGAATGGACCATGGACGAGCTGCTCAAGGCGGGCGAAAGAATTGCCAACATCAGGCAGGCATTCAACGTGCGCGAAGGCCTCAACCCCTTGCAGTTCAAGGTGCCCGGCAGGATGGTGGGCAAGCCGAAGATGGGCAAGGGCCCTCTCGGTGACGTGACGGTCGATGAGGAGGCTGTCAACATGGAATTTCTCACGGCCATGAACTGGGACCTCAAGACCGCCAAACCGACGAAAGACAAGCTGCTCGAATTGGGCATGGAAGATGTGGCCAAGACGCTCTGGCCTTAAAAAGAGGGACCTCAAGGATGCGGATGCGTGGTAGAACGCTGGAAGCGCCCCAATCGGTATTTCAATGCCTCAGGGCGTCTTTAGGGGATAGAGAGGACAAAGAAGGGAGGATTAAATGGATCTGGGACTTGAAGGATAAAGTGGCGCTGGTAACGGGTGCGGGCAGTCAGGTAGGCTTCGGCAAGGCCATTTGTTTGACCCTGGCACAGGAAGGGTGCGATATCATCGCATCGGACATAGATTTCGAAGGAGCAAAGAAGACCGCCGCGGAAGTCGAGAAGCTCGGCCGGAAGGCCCTGGCGATCAAGTGCGACGTAACGAAGAAAGCGGAAGGCCTGGACATGGCAAAACAGGCCCTTGCGAAGTTCGGCAGGATAGACATCCTCGTGAACAACGCAGGCGCCATTCTCGGCGGCGGCCCCTTCGTCGAGCAGGATGAGGCGTACTGGGACAGGGAGCTGGCCCTCAACCTCAAAGGGTGCATGCTCGTTACCCAGGCCGTTCTCCCCTCCATGATCGAAAGGAAGTACGGCAAGGTCGTCAATGTGTCCTCGGACACCGCGAAGCTCGTTTCGCCCTTCATAGGTGTTTCCATGTACAACATCGCCAAGACCGGCGTCCACAAGTTCACGAGGGACCTGGCAGCGGCAGTGATCGGTCACGGCATTTATGTCAACTCTGTCTCTCCGGGGTGGTCCATGGATACCGACTTCTCGAAGGCGCCTGACAAGAAGGCTGCGGAGGAGAACTTCAAGAAAGAGACCCCTGTGGGGAGGGGCACCACGCCGAGGGACATTGCGGTGGCAGTGGCCTTCTTCGCCTCCGACCTGACCTCCGACATCGTGGGCCAGATCCTGAGCATCTCCGGGGGTTCGACGTTTCAGTAGTCGCCTGAAGTCGGGAGAGTAGAATAAGGCGGCCCTATTTATGGAGCTTAGCGCCCCCTCACCGAGCAAAGCTCGGCGAGCCTCCCCGCTCAGAGACTCGCTTCGCTCGCCTAAGAGCGGCCACTATCCTAGCTTATCCCTCAGCCTCGCTTCGCTCGGGTTTAGCCGTCGGACGAGGAGATTCCTTACTTGCTCGGTCCTGAGATACCGCTGTCAGCCCAGCCCTCCGCAGACGTGCCGGCGCCGAGCATGATCGCCATCTCGATGTGGGGCTTGGTGAATTTCTTCCATGTCAGGGGGCCGTGGTACGTACCCTTCGGCAGGAAGATGCCGGTGTTCGTGTTGAAGGTGAGAGGCTGGTCGCCCACGTGGAACTCTATCTCACCGCCGAGGTCCGTGGGGTTCTGAGGGTCGCCCCCTATGTGGAGGACGATCTCATCGTACTTCCGGTGGACGTGCCGGTGGATGTGGGGGTTCGGCTCGGGCATGGCGTATATCCAGCCGAACTCGATGTAGTAATTGGCCACGTTTATCTGCTGTCTGTCCATGTAGGTCATGGTCGGGGTCTGGCGGCCCTTTACGGTGGGTTCGCCCGCTTCCCGCAAGGGGCTCCTGATCACATACTGCTCGTAATCGAAGTTGACGGTCTTCTTCGGTATGGTATGCTTGGCTTCCTTGATGCCGCTTTTGGCCCAACCCTTCCTGGCATCGCCGCAGTTGAGCATGAAGGCCATCTCGACGTGGGGGAATCTGAACTTCTTCCATGTAAGAGGGCCGTGGGGCGTCCCCTTGGGGATGAAGATGCCGGTAGTGGTGTTGAAGGTAATAGGCTGGCCGCCGATGTAGAACTCTATCTCGCCGCCGAGGTCCTGCGGCGTATCGGGATTGCCTCCCCAGTGGAGCACTATCTCGTCGAAATCGTGCACGTGCTCGTGGATGTGGGGGTTCGGCTCCGGAATGTCATATATCCAGCCTAACTCAATGTAGTAGTTGGCTTCCGGCACCTGCTTGCTGCTCATGTACGTCATGGTGGGGCTCTGACGCTTTTTCACGCCCGGCCCGGCTTCCCAGAGGGGCTCCCTCACGAGGTATTTCTCATAGTCGATAGTGGACATCTGCTTTTTAGGTCCTCCTTAGACGTTTCTCATAGGCTATACTGTGGATCCAATCATTGTCAAGCTCTCATCAGGCGAGCCCGACCCTACTCATTGTCCACGATCCATGGTTGGTTGAGCCCACTCTTTTTGGGGGCCTGCACGACCCCGTCCACGTCCTCCAGGTCGAGCCACCATTTGTCTTCCGGATGCGGCTTGCCGTACCCGAGGAGATCATCGCCCCAGATGGCGGCGCGTCTGGCAATACCGGAGTGGCGCATGAGCCAGTTGACGCTCCGGTGAAAGGGAGTGTAGGGCTTGCTCCAGGGGCATACCTTGACGCAGGTGCCGCATCCCGAGCCCTTCTGGTTGCCCACCCTCATCTTCGTGCACTTCTTTACGTCCACCGGCCACTTCTCGTATCCGTTGAACATCTCCTTCCTGCCATCGCTGATAGCGCCGCTGGGACACTCCCTCGCGCACTTCTTGCACTTGGAGCAGAAGTCCTGGAGCCCGAAGTCGATGGGCTTGTCGGGAAGAAGGGGAAGATCGGTGGTCACCACGGCCCCTTTGAACCTGGGCCCGAGAAAGGGATGGAGGACCGAATCGCCGATCCGGCTCATCTCGCCCAAGCCCGCCATGAGGATGATCGGCGGGAGAACGACGTCATAGAACGGCGCGTAGTGGGCTTTTGCCGGGTAGCCGAGCCTTCTGATGTATTCGGCCAGGATGATGGCGATGAAGCCCGAGGTCGCGTAGGACATCATGCTCATTGAGTTGCTGATCCAGTCGCTGCCCGTGTAGGCCCTCGAGGTCCGGTAGTCCTGATCCACGAGAACCGCGATCGCGTACTTGTGGTCAAGCTCGCAAGGGGTCTGGCCCGCGGCAGGGTTGAAGAAATCTACCCTATGACTGTAAACCGCATAGGGCGGCAAAGCGCACACGCCGACTGCATCAGCCCTCAGGAAGTAGGCGGTCTCTTTGATGTGGCGGGTCAGGGAGGCCGGGTCCCCGGGGACAGGGGCCTTCTGCTGCGCCTTCACACCATCGACAAGAGGCGCCAAGGCGTTCCTCATCCACGTGAGGGCGCCGGAGAGGGGATGCTTCGGCACAAAACGCCTGAATTCCCGCTGAAGGATGGGTCCGAAGTCCCCTGCGGCAGCCTTCATGAAACCGCTGTCCCGTTCCCTGACCCTCTGGACCTGTTCCTCTCTGATCAGGGTGGTGGGAGTCTCGACCCTCCTGATCCTATCCATCGGGAATGTCTCCCACGCACGCTTAAGATAACCGCCCATTGCTACCTCCTCAAATTCTGCGAACCCCACCCGCCATTGGCATAACCCGCGGACGGCGTGTCACAAAAGACTGTTGGCGCGCGCGGAGCTTTCGCGTACCCGCCGTCCTCACCATTATATACGAGCGGGACGTGCTTTTGAAGGGCGGAATGCGAGATCCCTTTGTGGCGGGTTTTATGCCCTGCAGCGGCCCCTTGACATATCTTTGGGCCGTTGATAGACTGGCCGTCAAAGGAAGATTCCACATACACGGCAGGCGGTGAAAGAGTGAAGTCGCGCCATGAGTAGGTCAGGAAAGTGACAACATGGCAACACTTCGTCAAGGAGCAGAGTCGGGCACCGGATTGGCCGTATCCTGTCTGCCTCGATGAGCAAGCCCTATTCTTTGACAAACCCGAGTTTTGGAGGAAAAGATGTCTAAAGGAAAAGTAATCGCCCTTCCCAATGTTTCGGCACCGAGCAATCCAGTGCTGTTCAACCCTGACATTTGTAACGGGTGCAACCATTGCGTAGAGGTCTGCCAGATAGACGTGTATATGTCCAATCCCCGGAAAGGCAAGCCGCCCATCATCCTGCACCCCGAAGAATGCTGGTATTGCGGCTGCTGTGCCAACGACTGTCCCAGGCCCGGGGCCATCACGTTCAACTGGACCCTTCAGGCACGGGGGTACTGGAGCAACAAAGCGACGGGAGAGATCCATCAGCTCTAGGCCCTAAAGAGGCCAAGTTCCCGGTTCGTCCCGTCCGGGGACAAGCCAGGAGCGGCTCTTGGGCCCGTCGCCCATCCCGCGCGGACAGCCGCTTGGGGTGTGGCATGCGAAGTCGGACGCCGTCCAGAGAAGGGAACCGGCTCCGGAAGCTGTAGTCAAAGGAGGAAACGAGAGATGCTGCTTTCGAACAGAGTTGCCATTATCACAGGAGGGGCCACGGGTATGGGCCGGAGTACCGCGGTCCGATTCGCCGAGGAGGGGTGCGATGTCGTCATGGCGGATGTCAAGATTGACGAAGCGAAGAAGACCCTTGGCCTGGTGAAGGAGAAAGGGAGAGACGGGCTCGCAATCGAGTGCGACGTGAGCGACAGCGCGAAGGTGCGGCAGGTGGTGAGCGAGACGATTGCCACATTCGGCAGGGTCGACATACTCGTCAACAGCGCCGGCGGAAGCGGTGCGAGCGGCCAGGCGCATCCGACGCCTCCGGGGTTGACCAACGTATCGGAAGAGCGATTCGATAGGACCGTTGCGATAAATCTCAAAGGGACCTTCCTCTTCTGCAAAGAGGTCGTGCCCCATATGAGGGAGAGAAGATACGGCAAGATCATCAACATCTCGTCCCTGGGGTGGATCTCTCCCCCTGTTCCGGGGCCCGATTATCACGCGGCAAAGGCAGGGGTAGTAGGCCTTTCCAATGACATGGCGTGCGAATTGGGTGCCTTTGGCATCCATGTCAATGTCATCCTGCCCGGTCCGATCCGCACGCCGTTCTACGATTTCAAAACGAAGTCCATGACGGAAGCCGAAAAGGAGGCCTTCTTCGAGGCGGTCGGCAAGATAACGCCCCTGAAAAGGATAGGACTTCCGGAGGACATCGCGGGAGTGGCCCTTTTCCTCGCATCCGATCTTTCGTCGTACGTGACGGGTGTCACCATCCCGGTGAGCGGTGGATTGCCCTTGAGTCCGACAAGCAGCTCCTTTGCGGGCAGCGGCGCCTAAGCCTGAACGGACTTAAAGCTTGGGCGAAAGAAGGGCCGCTTTAGCCTTATCAAGAACCGCGTAGTACCCCGCTTCCCTTAAGGTCACGGACGGTTCTGTTGAGTCCATTCCAGGGGCATGCATTGTCTTTTGCCCCACTTTCGTGAGCTTTCGTGACTGCCTACCGGTGAGAAACGATCCTCCTTTCTTCGGCGTGCGCCGTACGTTCCTCGATGGCCCACGCCTGCCGCCCTTAGGGGCTTTCGACGAACGGCCTTCCCGAAAAAAGTGGCAATCCTATCGTGATATCGTTAGAATTGAACAGGAGCGAGACAATCATGCCTCACCGGTTGCTGAAGAAGGTCTTGGATCAGGTCAAGGACATCGATAGGACGACCCTCGAAAGGACCATCTGGCTCGCCATCGAGATTGCGAGAGAGGGTAGGGAAGGGCGAAAAGTGGGGACGCTCTTCGTCATCTCCGATGAAGAAAACGTGCTTAAGCATTCGAGGCCGTTGATACTGGACCCGCTTTTCGGTCATCCGGACTCCAGAAAGCGTATCGACGATCCGAACATGCAGGAGACCATCAAGGAACTTGCCTTGCTGGATGGAGGATTTGTGGTCTCCGGCGATGGCATCTGTCTTTCCGCGTGCCGCTATATCGAGACCTCGGTCGAAGGCATAAAGTTGCCTCTGGGGCTCGGAAGCCGCCACGTGGCAGCCGCATCCATTACGAAAAGAACGCGGTCCGTCGCGGTGGCCGTGTCCGAAAGCTCCATTGTGCGTGTCTTCTATTGGGGCGAGATCATTTGTCGGATCATCCCCGAAATCTGGTTGCTGAGCCGGCACAATCGCAGCATGAAGAATGCCTCCAGAAAGGAGGTGGACGAGGAGGGCATCGACGTGGCCTGCGAACAGGATGGTCCTGCGTGAGCATGCCGACGGCCCTTGCCGCTTTATCGTCCGCGACGAGTCAGGTTCCCGCCGTCGTTCCCTGCAGCGCGATCGGGCGCTGAAGGCTGGGAATGGCAACGAAGGATCGGCCCCCTCCGGAGCATTCTAATCCTTTCCGAGCAAAATCCTCACCAGTCTCCCGATGAATGCAATCCCGATTATCGCAAGCAGAATTATGATAACGGGAATGAAGAGGAAGAGGAGTATCTTGATCCCGATGAAAACGATGGGTATTATGAGGATCAATGCCACCACGACCAGCAAGCCGATGAAGAAATCCCTGGGTTTTAACAT
>CAVVNC010000062.1:0-21760 GCA_963749525.1 uncultured delta proteobacterium | reverse complement strand
CCATATTTCAAGGCCTATTCGCCATTCACCATAATACCCGTGGGCACCCCTACCACCGGGATGCCCGGAAGGCGGCAGGCGGAGAAGGTCGGCGTGAAGATCATGGACAAGATTGTCATCACGGATCTGCTCAAGGCCGATGGCCGCGTCATCGGGGCCGTTGGCTATCAGTTGTTGGGCGAAGACCTTTGCATCTTCCTTGCCGGGGCCACGGTGCTCTGCGCAGGGTTCACCTCGGTGCTCAAGGGCGATGGCGATGCAATGGCCTACCGGGCCGGAGCCGAGCTGACAACCAAGGAATACGCTTACACGTGGCCTGCTGCCGGAAAGCTCCCCGGGGGTCGAAGGGGGGTGGCGGCTCACAACGTGTTCATGAGGTACAGGGATTCGCAAGGCAAGAGCATCGACGTATCCGACACGTATGAGATGGACCTTACGATGGAATTCCTCGTCCATGGGGGTAGGGCGCCTATCTTCTGGGACCTTGGCGCAGCCTCTCCCGGCGACGTAGAGCGGATGAGAAAGCGGCAGGAGAGCGCATACCCTTGGGATCCGTGGGAATTCGACCCGGCCCAGGGCGGCAAATCGAGATGAATGGCGGAGACGGCGGTATGAACGTCTGCCCTCAGACAGGCGGCATCTGGCCCGTCAACATGAAGTGCGCATCCACCATTCCCGGGCTGTTCGCGGCAGGCGAATGCTGCGGCACAAGGTATGTCGGCGGCTACCACACGGCGCCCGGTTTCGGCCTTACGGGGTCCGCCGTTACCGGGAGCCGGGCGGGAAGGGGGGCTGCGGAGTTTGCCCAAGAGAACCGGAGACCGGCAGTGGACGAAGCAGAGGTGGCGCGACTCAAGAGGATACTCGCCTCTCCGATTGAGCGGAAAAGCGGCTTCGGTCCGAGATGGGTGGCGCAAATGCTCCAGAACAGCATCACCCCGTACTACATGAAGTACATCAAACACGAAAAGCGGCTGCAGGCGGGGCTGACGATCGTGGAGTTCCTGAGAGACCACGCTGTGCCCAAGCTGTACGCAAGAGACCGCCATGAGCTGTGGCTCTGCCACGAGACAAGGAACATGGTCGTGAGCGCCGAAATGGTCCTGAGAGCTTCCATGTTCAGGACGGAGAGCAGGGCGAACCACTACAGGGAGGATTACCCGCGAAGGAACGATCCCGAATGGCTCGCGTGGGTGAAACTGCAGGAGAGGGATGGAGGCATGAAGCTTTGGAAGGAACCGATCCCGAAGGAATGGTGGCCGGACCTGTCCCGACCCTATGAGGAACGGTATCCAAGAAGGTTCCCCGGGGAGTGAGGTCCTGATTGGAGAAGGATGGATATCCGACCACGACGTTTTAGGAGGAGAGCATGGCCATAGAGAGAATCGATCCGGAATTATGCGTAGGCTGCGCCGTATGCGTGGATAGCTGCTCGATGGATGTCATACGAATGGACGAAAAGAGCGGGAAGGCTGTCATTAAGTACGAAGAGGATTGCGTACTCTGCGGCTTTTGCGGACGCGACTGCCCTGAGAAGGCGATATTCCTTTCACCCGTCATGTGTGCGCCTCCCACGGTGGCCTGGTAGGACTCACCAATGGGGTCTCGCCTTTTACGGCCTCATCGACCGAAAGAGACCGGGGGTTAACGCGGTAAAGGGGGCGGGGAAGGAAGGGGAAGCGGGAAGCACGAAACGATCCGCTACTCGCGCGTGGTGGATGTGCTTTGCTCCCTCTCCTTCCCCGCTTTGGGGAGTCAAGGCCTGATGGGGATCAATCAGGCTTCAGATGATAGGGGAAACAGATTTATAAAGAGCCGACCATGCCTTGCGCCCCACTCGGACGACCTTGCCTTCCTGGGACATGTATACGTAGCTATCCCGCATCCGGGCTGGCACGTCGTGTTCCCCGGATGTTTCCTCTACGTTTTCTTTCCTTTCCCTCACAAATGCGACTGATGGTGCGCTCATGACGGCTTTCCTCGAACATGATGATCGGACCCTTTAGTCCTGCTTAACTGCCCACTTCCTTTGCATGGATAATGCCATAGATAAAATCAAGTCATTTCATATGTTATGGTTCTAACAACTACGACAATCCGGAGAAAGCCAGAGGAATTCTTTGATATATGATAGAAGAAGGCACGAAACTGCAGCATCTTCCGGTTGCCCGTCTGAAGGGGCACGGGGTTCGTCCAGGATCGTGCTGCACTGGAGTGCAATGGACTCTTAGGGGGAAGTAATATAATATATGAAGGCAATAAGGGGAAGATTTTAAGGGCGTATCTTTCCACAAAGGACCGATGAAGAAGAGCCTCCCTATCGATCTCACGAAGCGCGACCTCCTCGACGTGTTCAAGCGGCAGGAGCGTCCCCTTTCGCTCAACGACCTCAAAGGCATGGTCGACTCCTGGAAGAGCCGGAAGCGGGAGATCAAGAACCTTCTCAGGGAGCTGACAGGGGAAGGCTCCCTCGTCCGGCTGAAGAACAATAGGTTCGGAATACCCGATGAGATGAACCTCGAAGTGGGCACCCTCTGGTGCACCAGGAGCGGCAACGGTTTTGTCGTTCCGGACAAGGGGGAGGAGAAGGATGTCTTCGTGCCCTCTCGATTCATAAAAGGGGCCCTCCACGGAGACAAGGTTGTCGTGAGGGTCGAGCACAGCAGGCGAGGCAAGAGGGAAGGGCAGATCGTCAAGGTGACGGAGCGGAAGACGCGGAACGTCACGGGTTTCCTGGAGGAGCGCAAGGGACTCCTCTTCCTGGTGCCGGACGACGAGAGGATTTCCGCCCGCTTCATAGTGGAGCCCGGGAAGGCCGCATCCGAGTGGGGGCAGGGCGATCTCGCGGCGGCAAAGGTGACGAGATTCCCCGAGACGGGAGACCCGGAATGCAAGCTTCTCAAAGTATTCAAGGGTCTCGACGACGTAAAGAAGATTTCCCAGTTCATCGTCCACAAGCACGGCCTGTCGCACAGGTTCCCGAGAAACGCGGAGGCGGAAGCCAGGCAGATGGGCTTCAGCATAGCCATGGATGGGCGCTTGGATCTGAGGGGGATGGACCACGTCACCATAGACGGGGAGCTCGCCAAGGACTTCGACGATGCGGTATTTGTCGAAAAGACGAAGGACGGATTTCTTCTTTACGTATCGATAGCGGACGTCTCCCACTACGTGAAGAGGGATTCCCCCCTTGACCGTGAGGCCTATGCCAGGGGAACGAGCGTCTACTTTCCCGGAACAGTCATACCCATGCTGCCGAAGCAGCTTTCGAACGTGATCTGCAGCCTCAATCCCTATGAAGAGCGGATGACCCTAACGGTGAGGCTCGGTTACAATTCGAAGGGCGAACTCCTTCAGGCCTCCTTCGACCGGTCCGTGATCAAGAGCGTGAGGCGGCTCACCTATCACGCAGTTGAGGATGCCCTCGTCGGGAAAGACCGCAAGACCAGGGAGTCTCTGAAAGGACTCATGCCGATGCTTGAGCATATGGGCCATTTGGCCCGCCTGCTCAAGAAGAGGCGCGAAGAGCGCGGCAATCTCGATTTTGACCTGCCCGAGCCGGAGCTCGTCCTCGACATGGAAGGAGGCATCAAAGACGTCCTCCGGTCGGAGCGGCTCTTCTCGCAGGGCATTATCGAAGAGTTCATGATCGCGGCGAACGAGGCCGTTGCCCACTTCATTGCCGACCGGAAGATGCCCCTCATATACCGCGTGCACGAATCACCCGACCGGGAAAAGCTCCAGGACTTCGAGAAGCTGCTCAGAGTCCTTGCGGTCCCTTACCATGCGGACCCCAAAGGGAGGCTCCCCCTGCAGAAGATACTGCGGAACGTGCGGGACAAAGAGCATGAATTCCTCATCAACCGGATCCTGCTGAAGTCCATGAAACAGGCCAAGTACTCAGCCGTCAACAAGGGCCATTTCGGCCTTGCCCTCGATTTCTACAGCCATTTTACTTCCCCGATCCGCCGGTATCCCGACCTCGTCTGCCACCGCATCCTAAAGGCCCTCATCCAGAACGAAGGGAAGGAAAGGATGCTCTACGGGGAAGAGGACCTCGAGAGGATGGCGCTCCACCTTTCGGAAAGGGAGAGGGCGGCCATGGAGGCGGAAAGGGAAACGGAGGATCGCATCAGGGTCCTCTTCATGAAGGACCGGACCGGCCAGACCTTTGACGGCATCATCTCCCATATCACCTCATACGGGTTCTTCGTGGAGCTTTTCGACGTCTTCGTGGAGGGACTCGTGCTTCTCTCGACCCTTCACGATGACTACTACGCGTTTGAGGAAGAGAAGTTTCGCCTCATCGGACGAAGAACGAGAAAGGTGTTCCGCATAGGGGATCACGTGAAGATCAAGGTGGAGACGGCCGACGTGGAGAAGAACATCCTCCATTTCTTGCTGGCGAGGGGAAGATAGGCACTATCTTTTACATTTCAGCCAGTTATGAAGCGAAAGTTAAAGCAGTCTCCCCTGTTTGCCCTCATCGTCCGGCGGCTTCTTCTTGGAGCGCTTCGGCTTCTCCGCAGCTTCCTTCAGGGGGGAGGTCTTCCTCTTGCGCGAGACAATCGGCGCTGACCGTTGGTTCCGCGCCTTCTTGCCTTGCGAAGCCCGGGGTTTCCCGCCCGTCTTTGCCTCCTGGATAAGCCCCCGAATGTCTGCGGGATCGAAGAGGGTGCGCTTCCCGATCCTCACCGGCTTGAGTTGGCCCGCTTTCAGCATGCGGTAGAGGGTGGGCCTCGATATCCTCAAGGTGTCCATCAGGTCCTGCACCGTCAACAGCTTTTCTATTCCTTCGGTCACAGGATTATTCATACCATCTCATGTTGTTAATTTCAATAAGATAGGACGAGTCGATCAGGGCAAGCACATTTGGAAACCCTACCCTACAGCACTTCCCATCGAACGGGCAAGACAAAGGGCGGACGCGCATTGCCGACTCGTGCATTGTCGAGGACGGCTTAGAAAAGCTCGCGACGAATCCGGCACGAATAACGAAGCCCCCTTAGCGAAGCGTGGGGGATGGGGGGAGTGAGTGCCGGAATGAGGAGCGATGCTTTTCTTTCGGCTCGGCTGTCACGAGGAGGTAATGCGCGTCCGCCCCTTATCGAAACTCTTTCCAAATGGGCTTGTCCTGACGAGTCGACGGGTCCGGAAGGAGACCGGCCTACCTACGCGCCCTCTTCCGGGCCGGCAGTACCGTCGGTGAGGGCCTTTAATTCGAGCAGGTCCAGCTCGGGCAGGGATTGGCCGATGACACCCTGCATGCTGCCGTACATCCTGCCCATGTTCTTTACCACGCGCTCTATCTGTTTTTCCCTCTTGGCCCAGATCCGCTCCATGGCCCTCTTCTCCTGGTCGAGGTCCCGGCGCATGCTTGAAAAGGCTTCCACGATGCCTTCAACCTGCTGTTTGAATTCCGGACCGGAGAGGTATTCGTAGAGCATTTCCATCTTCTCGCTTTTGCCGGTGGCGCTGAGCTTGGCTGCGGATATCTCTATGAGCCCCGCGCGGAGGGCGTGGGCGAGGCATATTGCGAGGGAATGATCGCAGACCCAGACGCCGTTGATGCGGGCAAAGCCGAGCAAGCCCTTGGGCAGTACCTGGGAGACGAGCACTGCGACTTCCGCCTTGACTTCCCTCTGGTCTTCCTTGAGCTTGTCGATCCAACCATCACTCCAGGCCTTTGTGCGTTTCGATTCCCATATCAAAGCACCGCAGGACTGCCCCGTCTGGTCGCAGACCTTGTGGATCACGTCCGCCCCGCGGATGCCCTTCGGCACTTCCTCTATGCAGTCGAGGGGAAAAGACACCCTGAGCGTTTCTTCCAGGGACAATTCCGCCACCTCTCCCTGGAGCTTGCTGCGACCCTGCATCCGCCTTTCTCTTTAGCTCTTCTGCCTGGTGCTTGAGGTCATCGATGATCTTGTCCTTGTCAGCCTCCTTGAGCCTGAACTGCTCCAGAGCCCTCTTCTCCGCCTCCTCCTGGATCCGCTTTCTCTCCCCGTCGATCCGCCTGGCCACCTCGATTTCCAGGTTCTTCCCTGCCTCCTCGAGATCCGATTTCTCTTTCCTCAGCCTCAGCTCGATCTCCCGGAAGGAAGTTAGCATCCGCTCCTTGGCTTCCAGCTGATCCTTGAGGGCCGTCAGCTCGCAGAGGGCTCCATCCTCGATCTCTTTCCGTACCCCTTCCTTCAGTTTTGTTACCTCTTCGGCCACCCTTCTGGCGGTCTCGACTTCCAGGTTTCGTCTCCCTTCTTCGAGCTTGCGCTTCTCTTCTTCCACCTTGAGCGCGGTCTTCTCGAAGGCGAGCTTTTTCTGCTCAAGCTCCGCATCGATCTCCCGCCGCAGCTGCTGCCGTATGCGCTGCGCGAAGGCCTCATCGAGGGCCATCTCCCTGCCGCAATGGGGGCACACGATCTTGGTTGCGGGACCCTCTGGCATGCTTTTTCCTCCTGTATTCACGGGCGGGGCCTGGCTATCCTTTTAGTCTTAAAGCATGGGCCCCAACTCCCCAAAAAAGGGAGCGCCCGGCAGTCCCTCACCGGGGCGTTAGTTGTAGTAGGCGAAGATGATGCACTTGAGGGCAGTGAGGAGCGGGGCGATCGACGGTATGCCTGAGAGGTTCTCGAGGATCGCGCCGATGACCGCCTTGCTCTTTACATTTCTTGCCATCTGTATCTTGAGCGTTGCGAGATCGGAGAGCATGTCCTTCTTGACCTCTTGTGTGACGCTGGGGTCCCTGCCGAGCATATCCTCGATGTCCCCCAGAATTGCCTCGACAGCCCGGCCCGCGTAGTTCGGGCTCTCCATCTCCACGGACAATTCCTCCCTGGCTTCCACGTCGGAGGGCAGGGTCGAGGATTCGATTGCGCTGGTCAGGAAAGCCTCCGGGTCTTTTCGATACATGCCAATTATGCCTGTTTCTCCACCCTTTTCCACGAAGACGCTCCCCTCGATGGTGATCCCTGCACTGATCCCTCCGAGAGGGTCGAAGCCCGCAAGGATGACGAGTCCCTTGTCTCCAAGGATATGGAGGGCTTCCTGAAGCTGCGCCCTATCGGTGATGCCGAACCTCGGGGCAAAATCATTCACGACAAAAAGGAAATTAGGATGGGGGGCGGCTTCGGCAAGGTCGTAGAGGTGGGTCAGAAAAAGTTCGGCCAATTCCTCGGTGGACATGGGACGCTTTCCTTCCTCGCTCTTTATCTAGTTATTCCGATGACTATCATTATATACGATGTTCGGATGGGGCGCAATCTCCTGTTCTCCCTGGCTAGCGTGTGGTATCCTAGGCCGATGAACGAGCCATTCAGGCCCTTCGGGAAGATCTTGACCGCCCGCTTCCTGGAGAGGCCCAACCGCTTCCTCGTGAGGTGTGAACAAGGGGGGCGGGAAATCGACGCCTTCCTTCCGAATTCCGGACGCCTCCAAGAACTCCTGCTTCCCGGCAGGCTTCTTCGCGTCATCGAAGAGGAAAAGCCGGCCACGCGGAAGACAACTTACACGGTGGTGGCTGTCGATCGCGATCGGAGCCCGGTCATGCTCCATACGCTCAAGACGAACGCCGTTGCCCGCTACCTGCTGGAAAGACGGCTCGTCCCCGGGCTGGAAGACGCGGAGATAGAGAAGCAGGAGAAAACAGTCGGCCACAGCAGGTTCGACTTTCTCCTGAGGAGAGGGAGAGAGGAAGTCCTTCTCGAGGTGAAATCGTGCACCCTCTTCGGGAAAAGGGTGGCTATGTTTCCCGACGCGGTCACTGCCCGCGGGGAAAGGCATCTCCGGGAGCTCGCCGCCATAGGGAAGCGCGGGGTGCGGGGGGCCGTGCTCTTCGTGGTTCACTGGCCCGCACTCGAGTTCTTCATGCCCGATTATCACACCGACATACGCTTTGCCCGGACGTTTCTCGCGGTTCGGGGATCGGTGAGCCTCATCCCCCTTGCAGTGCGCTGGCAGGAAGACTTGTCTCTCTCGGACGAAGTGCGGCTTCTCGACATTCCCTGGCAGTGTGTCGAGCAGGAGGCTCGGGACCGGGGAGGCTACGTCCTGATACTCAGGATGGAAAGGGATCGTCTTCTGCCTTTTGGGAAGGACCGCAGGTCTTTCTTCCCCAAGGGCTTTTACCTCTATGTCGGCTCTGCCATGACAAACCTGACGGCGAGGATCGGAAGGCACATACGACTGCGCAAACGGCACCACTGGCACATCGATTGGCTGAGGGCCGCCGCTGATGTCCACGGGGTCTTTCCCATCCGCTCCTCATCCAAGATAGAATGCGATCTTGCCGGGGCTCTTTCGCACCTTTCGGACTGGTCCATACCCGGGTTCGGATGCTCTGACTGCTCTTGCCCGACCCATCTTTTCGGCCTGGCAGACGATCCGTTGCGGTCTGCGGCCTTCCACGATGTTCTGCAGTATTTCAGAATGGACCGCCTGTTTTAGGATCAACTGCACCGGTCTCTTCCTCGCTCTTTCGGACCGATCATGAGCCATGAACTGAGAGAGCTTAGAACCGACAAAAAGGCGGAGGTCACCATGACCCACCTGAACCCGGCGACATAGGAATCAGAGATGTCCTGCCTGATGCGGGCGGCCAGCAAAGGAGCCGTGCCGGAAGGAAGGGTTATTGCGGCCAGCTTCGTTTTCTGTTCGCTAATCGACCGGCGGATCTCGTGATCCGCATCGAGCCTCCGCAATTTCTCGTCGAGGTGGGCGCCAAAAACATTGGCGAGGATGATGCCGAAGAGCGCAACAGCGAGCAGTCCGCCCACCCGGGATATGGCATTGTTGATGCCGGATGCCACGCCGGCCTTCTCCTTACCCGCCGCACCCATGACGGTAGTGGTCAGGGGAGCAACACTCACGGCCATGCCAAGTCCGAGGACACAAGCCGGCAGAAAGAAGGTGTTCCAGTAGCTTCCTCCCGCGTTCGGCAGGGCAAAAAGCGCGAAACCCAGGGCTGCGATCAAGGGCCCCACCACCAGGGGCAGTCTTGAGCCGTATTGATGGACGAGCCCTCCGGTCCACCGTGACAAGAGAAACATGATTACAATGATGGGCAAGAGGGAGGCCCCGGCCGCCGTCGGTGAATAGCCCTGTATTTGAATTAGATTGAACGGCAGGAAGAAAAGTGCTCCGGCTGAGCGCGGTATACAGAAAGAGAGTTACGGCGTTTGCGCCGCTGAAGTTACCCGACCGAAAGAGCCCAAGCGGTACCATCGGTGCCCTGGAGTATCCTTCCCATGCGAGGAATGCGGCGAGAAAAAGGAGACCGGCTAAGCACGTGCCAAATACCCCGGGGTGGCCCCACCCCCTGGCGGATGACTCGATCAAACCGAAGACGACTAAACCCAACGCGAGCGTCGCCAGGAGGGCGCCCGGCCAGTCAAGGGCCGTGTCCGCCTCTTCTTCGCGGCTCTCCGGAACCCGGAAAGAGGCGAGTCCGACGACCAGCACGGCAAGGGGAACATTGATGAAGAAGACCCATCGCCACGACCCGTGCTCGACGAGCCAACCTCCCAGTACGGGCCCCACGGCGGCCGTAATGGCAGTGAACCCCGACCACGTGCCGATGGCTCGTCCACGGTCCTCTTCGTTGAAGGACGCGCTGATTATGGATAGGCTCCCGGGTATGAGAAGTGCGCCCCCGATCCCTTGGATTGCCCGCGAGACAATAAGCTGATGGACATCCGTTGAATGGCCACAGAACACCGATGCAGCGGAAAAGATCACGGTACCGATCACGTACACACGACGCCGGCCGAAGCGATCGCCTAACGAGCCGCCGAGCAGAATGAGTGCCGCGAGAAGGAGGGGATAAGACCGATCATCCATTGGACCTGCGCCACCGTGGCCCGTAATGCATTTTGACGCACAGGAAGGGCAACGGTCACTACAGTACCGTCAATAAACGCGATACTCGATCAAGGATGGTGGTGGCAAGTATCCACGCGCCATAGGCACTTCCCTGCCGGGCTGCCCGGCGCCCAAGGGCCATGCCTTCTTCGCACGGGTTCTTGATCATCCTGCATGCCCCCGGCCTATTTCAAGGCCGGGCCTCCTTGCTGCGACGAAGTTGAGCGGCTTCCCTCCTTCTCTTTTTTCAAAAAGAATCGGTCGCCCCTGCAAGAGTCCGGAAGGTTCATAGTATCCATCGGTTCTTGGATTGAGTCCGAATCCCTGTGCGACCATCACCTGCGAGGAGCTTTCCACTCATACTTCTATCATAAGCCTTCCAGCCCACTAAAGAGTGGCACGCAGAGATTCTATCCACCTGAACAAAGTCGAAGGTCGCAACGTGTTTATCTTCTTCCGAAGCCCGCAGGTTCCCTTGTTCCGATTTTCCTGTTGCACACTTCTGTTGGAGATGATAATGGTGAGTATGCGGACCACGCGCGAGGAGACGGCGGGGACACAAGTTATGGATGCTCCCCGCATGGTTCCCAGGCTTGTGAGAGATTACGAAAAGCTAAGGCACGAATGAAGGAGGATTTATCATGTCATATTCGAAGTACTTCGCCCTGGCAGGGATGACCGCGCCAGCACGAGTGGGGGTTGACCCTGACGATGCCCACGTTCACTCCGTGAGTATGGACGGCAGCCTTATCGAGGGCTGTATGTTCAGTGAGGCATGCTGGTTCGTGAAACCCTTCAGCAGGGAGAGTTTCTTCAAGCATAATTCGGACGAGCTGCTCGTATTCATAGGCAGCGACCCCAATGATCCCGAGAACTTGAACTCCGAGATCGAGCTCTCGATCGAGAACGACAAACTGACATTCAACAAGACAAGCATAGTATTCGTTCCCTCGCAAACTGCCCATGGCCGAATCAAAGTCAAGAACGTCTCCAAACCCGTTTTCCACTATACGTGCCACATCAATACCGACAAATATGAGGAGATCCCTGCTGTGGCCTCTGCACCGAAGGGGACCTACGCAAACAACCGGATAGAAAAGTACGCGCCCGTCGACGGAAAACTCCCCGGAGCTCCACCGGGTTTTCTCACCCTCCTTCTCTGGATTGATGGGAAAAAGCTGAGCGGCGCTCCTTACATGGAAGCGGTCTGGTTTCTCACGTCAAACGATACGGGCCCCGAGGAACACACACACGATTTCGATGAGTTCATAGGCTTTGTGGGAACCGATCTGGAGAAGCCGGAGGAGCTTGGGGCAGAAATCACATTCTTCGTCGGTGGCGAAGCCGTCACCGTCACAAAAAGCTGCATTGTGTACGTTCCGAGAGGCACAACACACAGCCCCTTATTGGTGCCTTCGCTCCAGCGTCCTGTCATCCACTTCTCGGGAGGCAACGGGGGAGATTATCTGAGAAAGGGCAGCGACAATTAATGTTCAGCACCCCCTTAAGTCACTAAGTCTCCGGAGCCTCCCCGCTCACACCTCGCTTACGCTCGGTAATGCCTGCAAGTTCTGCACTGATTCATCCGGGCATGAGCCTCGGTGATCAGCACAGAGTTCGCTCACGCTGGGTCTTTCCACTGGTTCAGCACACCCTCACCGGGACGGGAGTCTCCGTGAGACTCCCCGCTCAAGCCTCGCGTAACCGAGCTTAACTGCTCCGAGCCTTATCCTACAGCCAGTATTCGAAAAGATGGGCAAAGAACTGTCTAGCCCGCTCCAGAAGGGGGCGGTGTTGCCACTCGCCGGCCAGGACCTCTTTCGACTCCAAGAGGTCCCTCTGGAAGCTTGCCTCCATCTCTTCGGCAAATGCCGGTCCGATGACAACGGCGTTTACCTCGTCGTTGGTCACGAGACTCCAGAGCTCAAGGTTCGTGGAGCCGATCGTCGACCAGGAACCGTCGATCACCGCGGTCTTTGCGTGGAGCACGACCCCGGACCGCTCGTATAGCTTGACCCCCGCGTCGAGCAGCTCCTGATAGTGCCATCTTCCTGCGTGGCGCACAATGTTGTGGTCGCTATACTCCGGAAGAACTATCTTGACGTCCACCCCCCTTCTCGCCGCGTCCTTCAGGGCGCGCATCATCTGCTCATCCGGGGCAAAATAGGACTGGGTCAGATGGACGGACCGCTGGGCGTGGACAATCGCCGAAACGTACATCATGTAACAGATTCTGCTCTCCGGGCCTCTCGTGCTGGCGACCACCTGCACCATTTGATCGCCTGTCTCATGCACCTCCGGGAAGTAATGGCCGGTTCCAGGCAGCGGAGCGTTTTGCCTTGTCCAGGTGCGAAAGAAAAGCTCCTGAAAGGCCGTGACCGCCGGCCCTTCCACCATGAGGTGTGTGTCGCGCCAGAGCTGCGAAGGGACGGCCTCTCCTTCACCGGGGATGCGCCTTCTCAGGTAGGCACTGCCGATGTTGACGCCGCCCACAAACGCGGATCTTCCATCGACGATGAGCATCTTCCTGTGGGTCCTGTGAAGGAGGACCTCATGGGCAGGCAGCCTCAGAGGGTTGAGCGGGTTGAATTCCACGATGTTCACGCCGCCCTCTTTGAGACGATCGAAGAAAGAGCGGGGCGTTCGCCTAGAGCCGAGCCTGTCGTAGATGAGGTTTACGGTGACCCCTTCAGCCCGTTTCTCGATGAGCAGGTCTGCAAACCGGCGTCCCACATCGTCATCGTCGATGATATATGTTTCCAGGTTCACGTGGTCCCTGGCGTTGGCGATGGCCGTGAGCATCGCCTGAAAAGTAGCGTCTCCATCGTTGAGCAGGGTTACCCTGTTTCCGGCGAACACGGGGCTGCCGCCCAGACTTTCAATGACGGCGAGGTTCCTCGAGAGGCCGCTCCGGGGGTCTTCGCGCGGCCCCTGCAATGCCAGCGCCGCTTCGCTTTCCTCCGGCCCCATTCTGCCTTTGCTCCCCACAACCGTGGGATCCCCCCCGGAATTGGGAAAGTCATCTATGTAGCCGAGGATATCGGGGAGCGACGAGCAGGCTCCTGTCGTAAGAAGGATGAGAACCAGAGACAGGAAGAAAATAGGCCTCCTTATCATGGAGGCCTATTCCGGCTGGTCTTGAAGAAAGCGGGTGAGGTTGGTCATCTCCTCCCGGAGCGTAGTGAGCCTCTCTTTGCAGGAAGCCCTGAGGTCGCGGTTCTCCTCGGTGTCCGCAAGGCTCTCGCACGCGGCCGTGAGGATCTGGTATTCGTCCATCTTGTCGGAGAGTACCTTGAAAGCCTCTTCTTCCTCATGCATCCTTTCTTCGAGCTTATTGAGGAACTCGGTGTTCTTCTCTGCCGGCTGGGTCACGGCTGCCGGCGGCCGCGCAGCATGAGTACCGGCGCAGGCGAAGGCCATGACCGGAAGAAGGGCGATGAAAAGGAGGCTCTTTCTCACTGGCGTACCGGACGTCCTAATTCTTACCAGCATCTCGCGACAATTTCAAAGGATATGGTGAGGCCGCCTCGATCAACCCAAGGTTCGCGAAATGCCTCAGGGCGGACCCGGACACTGTGGCCTCTTCTCATTGCTTCGAAGCGACCTCTCGCTGTTTCCTCCTCTCTTTCATGACGCAATAGGCGCCCTGCCCGGCAAATGCCGGCTTGAAGCAGAGGTTGTCCGATCTACAGTCAGCGCGCTCCCTCCTGCCCGATTCCCAGCGCTTGATGAGGCCCGGCTCTGCGATGAGGGGGCGGCAGAAGGCGACGTAGTCCGCCTTTCCGTCCTTGATGAGGCTTTCGGCCACATCGTAGGAGCGAATTCCCCCGACGAGGATGAGCGGTAGACCGACCGTCTTCTTGTATTGCTCTGCCGCCGCCACATAGTAGGCCTCTTCCGGCAGGCAGGCGGGCTGACCGGTCCTCGAGGGCTGGTAGGCACCCGAATAGAAGGTCCCGCCGCTCATTTCGACGGCGTCCATGCCTTCCTGCTCCACCATCGAGCAGACCGCCACCATGTCGTCCACGGTGAATCCCCCGTCCAGGAAGTCTTCGCAGTTTATCTTCGCCATGACGACGAAATCCCTGCCCACGGCCTCACGTATGGCCCTTGTCGTCTCCAGGAGCATTCGCGCCCTTCCCTCCACCGGTCCACCATACTTGTCGCTTCGCTTATTCCAGAGAGGCGAAAGGAACTGGGAAAGAAGATAGCCGTGGGCCGCGTGCAATTGGACACCGTCGAATCCAGCATCCTGCGCCCTCTTTGCGGCGCCGGCAAACGCAGCCTGAAGCCTTCGTATGTCATCGTTCCTCATTTCGCGGCAGTACTGGCGCTTCTTGTCGGAAAGCGCGGACGGGCCGATGGCAGGCTTTCCCGTCAGCTCCGAGGGCGCCCTGCACCCGGAATGGGCAAGCTGCAGGATGATCGTGCTGCCCGCGCCGTGCACGGCGGATGCCATCTCCGCAAGGGGCCCGATGTATCCATCGTCAAGGACGGCAAGCTGGCGGGAGCCCGCCTGTCCTTCCTGGCTCACATAGGCATGACCCGAGATGATCATGCCCACGCCGCCCTCGGCGAGGTCCACGAGGACCCGGGTGAGCCTATCAGTGGGGTATCCATTGGGAGCGGCCAATCCTTCCCAGGTTGCCGATCTGACGGTCCTATTCCGGAGTTTCATACCGTTCAGCTCTGTCGCTTCAAAGAGCGTTGCCATCTTCGTCCTTCCTCGGGTTTTTGCTAACCTGTTTCGGGGGCACGCCCCCATGTCACTACCTGTTACTATAACATAATCACCGCCGATACGGCTTTACTCTGGCGTCCTTGCCCTCGCTCGCGACAAATTGGCAATTCGCGCCGAAAAGCGGCGAATTCAGGCCCTTTGCCCGATCATTGTATCAAAATAAGGACATGAAGCGCGGGTCTTGCCGTGTCGTCCCATCCCTCCCTCAAGGCGGACACAGCCTTGACTATACGGCCTTTTGCCGGCTATAATAATGGGCTTTCCAAGGAGGTCGAATTTGAGGAGTCAATATTGCGGGTCGATAAGAACCGAAGATGCCGGCAAGCGCGTCGAGCTTGCAGGGTGGGTGTTTCGCAGGCGGGATCACGGAGGTCTCATCTTCGTGGACCTGCGCGACGTGAGCGGGGTCGTGCAGGTAGTTTTCTCCCCGGAGATAGCGCCCGAGGTCCACGGGTCTGCGCACGACATCAAGCAGGAGTACGTGATCCGCATCGAGGGCGAAGTGAGCATACGGCCGGCCGGCACCGAGAACCCCACTATCCCGACGGGCGCCGCGGAAGTCCTCGTCTCCTCGCTCGAGGTCCTCAACACGTGCAAGCCCCTGCCTTTTCAGCTTGAGGATGAGGAGGAGCCGAACGAATCGCTGAGACTCAAGTATCGCTACCTCGACATGAGGCGGCCCAAGGTCCAGGAGACGTTCATAGAGCGGAGTAGGGCCGCTCAGGTAATCCGTTCGTATCTGATTGCCCAGGGTTTCCTCGAGATAGATACGCCCTTCCTCGGCAAGAGCACGCCGGAAGGGGCGAGGGATTTCATCATTCCGAGCAGGCTGAACCAGGGGCAATTTTACGCCCTCCCCCAGTCCCCTCAACTTTTCAAGCAGATTCTGATGGTGGGCGGCTTCGACAAGTATTTCCAAATAGCCCGCTGTTTCAGGGACGAGGATCTCAGGGCCGACAGGCAGCCCGAGTTCACCCAGGTCGATCTGGAGATGAGCTTCGTTGACGTGGATGATGTCCTTGCCTTGAGCGAAGGCCTTATCAACACGCTTTTCACATCGATCAAGGGGACCTCTCTGACGCTGCCGGTGCGGAGAATGGATTATGCGGAAGCCGTGGAGAGATACGGGTCCGACAAGCCCGACCTCCGGTTCGATCTGCCCATCGAGGAGCTTACCCCTCTGTTCCAGGCCACTGAGTTCGGGGTGTTCAAGAAAGTGGCTGAAACTGGAGGAGCCATCAAGGGCCTTGCCCTCAGGGGAAAAAGCCTTTCCAGGAAAGACCTCGATACAGCGGTGGACATGGCGAAGTCCTTTGGCGCCGGAGGACTCATATGGATGCGTAAAGAGGGGGGAAAACTGGTGTCCCCCATCGTCAAGTACCTTAATGAGGACGAGACCTCGTCCATCGACGGCCAATTCAGCCTCGCGGATGGGGACGTGGTCTTTATCATGGCAGACGCCCGGGCGAAGGCGAACGATATCATGGGGAGGCTCCGTCTCTATCTGGGGGATAGATACGACCTCGTGAGAAGGGACGAGTATTGCTTCCTCTGGGTGGTGAACTTTCCTCTGTTCGAATACAGTGAAGAGGAGAGAAGGTACGTGGCTCTCCATCACCCTTTCACCTCGGCTCAGGGAAGCCTCAAAGGGGCGTCAGGAGACCTCGCTTCCTTTAGGGCGAAGGCATATGACCTCGTGCTCAACGGCGTGGAGCTCGGCGGCGGCAGCATCAGGAACCACCGGAAAGAAGACCAGATGGAGATGTTCAGGCTCCTCGGTCTCAGTGAAGAGGAGGCGGCTCAGCAGTTCGGTTTTCTCCTCGAGGCCCTCGAAATGGGTGCTCCCCCCCACGGGGGTATCGCCTTTGGCTTCGACCGTATACTGATGATGCTTTTGGGCCTCGAGAGCATACGGGACGTGATCCCCTTCCCCAAGACGCAGAAAGGGACATGCCTCCTCTCGGGCGCGCCGGCTCCCGTGAAACAGAAGCAGCTCAATGAACTGAAGATAAGAATCGTCAAGGAGTAGGGGATGGCGGTGAGAAAGAGGAAGGGTTTCATTTTCAAGAATATGTTGAGGGGCGCGAAGTATCCCCTTGTGGAGGTCGAGGATCCGAAGCTATTCAGAGACGTTTTTCCCTACCACGAGATGGTGAGAGTCACCTTCGACCATAAGATCGAATCGATAGACCCTCCGGACGAGATCTTCGTCACGGACACCACATTTAGGGACGGGCAGCAGTCGAGGCCTCCCTTCACCGTCGAGCAGATCGACAGCCTTTTCGACTTTCTCCACAGGTTGAGCGGCCCCAACGGCGTGATAAGGCAGTCGGAGTTCTTCCTCTATACCGAGAAGGACAAGGAGGCAGTCACGAGGTGCCTCGAGAAGGGGTACCGCTACCCTGAGGTCACGGGATGGATAAGGGCGAACAAGGATGATCTGCAGCTCGTCAAAGAATTCGGGCTTAGGGAGACGGGCATGCTTACGAGCGTATCCGACTATCACATCTTCTATAAGTTCAAGAAATCGAGGTCGCACGTATTCAAAGACTACATCAAGGTCGTGGAAGCGGCGATCGAGCACGGTATCGTCCCCCGGTGCCATTTCGAGGACGTGACCAGGGCGGACATCTACGGCTTTTGCGTGCCCTTTGCCCAGGCCCTCATGTCCCTGTCGGAGGAGGCGAAGATACCCATAAAGATCCGTCTCTGCGACACCCTGGGTCTCGGCGTCACCTACCCGGGAGCTGCCCTGCCCCGCTCCGTGGGCAAGGTGATCAGGGCCATGATAGACGATGCCGGCGTGCCCCCGGAATGCCTCGAATGGCACGGCCACAATGATTTCTACCGGGGCATCGTCTGTGCGGTGAGCGCCTGGCTCTATGGGTGCGCCTTCGCAAACGGTACGCTTCTGGGGATCGGCGAACGGACGGGCAATTCGCCCATCGAAGGCCTCCTCATGGAATACATCTCCCTCATGGGCGACTCGAGCGGGATCGACACCACCGTGATCACGGAGGTGAGGAACTACTTCGAGAAGGAGCTGGCCCACCACGTGCCGCGAAATCAACCCTTCGTGGGCTCCGATTTCAACGCCACATCCGCGGGCGTGCACATCGACGGGATCTCGAAAAACGAGGAGGTATATTCGTCGTTCGATACGAAGAGGCTCCTCAACAGGGAGTTGACGATCAACATCACGGACAAGTCGGGCTTATCCGGCATCTCCCATTGGATCAACTCCCACTTCGCTCTAATCGGCCGGGACAGGATCGAGAAGACCCATCCCGGCGTGGCGCGCCTGAACAAGCGCATCATGAGGCAGTATGAAGAGGGGAGGGTGACCTCCATGTCCGATGAGGAGATGGAGCACCTGGTGCGGCGCTACATTCCGGAGGTTTTCCCTTCGGAATTCGAGATGCTGAAGAAGAGGGCCTTCGATCTGGCGGCCCACCTCGTGGACAGGTACATCGAGGAGAACGCCCTGAAGAGCATGGTGCCCAAGAAGCAGGAAGAGGTGCTGAAAGGCCTCGTGGAGGAGTACCCGTATGTCCAGTTCGCTTACGTGGTGAACGGGGAGGGCGTGAAGATTACCCACAACATCACGCAGGTCGTGGATAAGGCCAAGTATGCCAAGATAGACCTGCACGAGGACTTCTCCGATAGGGACTGGTTCAATGAGCCGCTAAGGACGGGCAAGGTGGCGGTCACGAGCCTCTACACATCGAGGATCACGGGCGCCCTCTGCATCACCGTCTCCGGACCCATCCGGAACGAAGTGGGAGAGATCGTCGCGGTCCTCGGCCTCGACATAAGGTTCGAGGACCTCACAAAGGCGGAGGAGTAGAAGATACAGGTCCTCAAACCTTATGTGATTGAGGGGCGCTTAAGCCATGCGACAAAACGAGCGAAGCGAGGGTGAGGGGGAAGGCTCTGGCAGCTTTGCTGCCGGAGGGGGCGCTGAGCCCCAACAACTGCTTCGAGGACCTCACAAAGGCGGAGGAGTAGATCTCACCAGGGTAGAGGAATAAGGGAACGAAGAGCATGGGTCAGACGCTTGCGGAAAAGATATTGAGTCTCAAGGCGGATCATGCGGTGAAGCAGGGTGAGTCCGCCGTAGTAAAGGTGGACAGGGTATTGCTCCAGGACGGAACGGCACCACTTGCCATAAGGAAATTCAGGGAAATGGGTTTCGCCGGGGTCTTCGATCCCGCCGGGGTCTGTTTCTTCATAGACCACGCGTCTCCGAGCCCGAGAATGGAGCTTTCTAACGATCATATGCTCATCCGCGAGTTTGCCAGGGAGCATGGGACGAGGATATGCGACGTGGGGGACGGTATTTGCCATCAGGTCATGGCCGAGTCGATGCTCTTGCCCGGAGAAGTGCTCGTGGGCTCAGATTCCCACACGTGCACGGGCGGCGCCCTGGCAGCCTTCTCGACAGGCATGGGCTCCACGGACATCGCCGTGGCCATGGGCCTCGGCAGCACATGGTTCAGGATACCCGAGAGCTTCCGATTCGAGCTTGAGCGGGGCTTTCAGCCGCGGTGTCTTTGCGAAGGACTTGATCCTCAAGATCATCGGAGACATCGGGGCAGACGGAGCAACGTACAAGTCTATGGAGTTCGCGGGCGAGGCAATAGATCGGCTCTCGGCAGAAGAGAGACTGACCGTGTCGAACATGGCTGTCGAGGCGGGTGCGAAGGCGGGTCTCTTCCCGTCCGACGGCCGGACCCTGGAGTATCTGAGGCAGACGGGCAGGGAGAAGCACTTCAGGTACCTTGCCGCCGATCCCGACGCCGCCTACGAGAAGACCTTTGCCATCGATCTGGCTCTAGCTGGCTCCTGTGGTGAGCATGCCCCACCTTGTCGACGACGTACGTGCCGTGGACGACGAGGGAATAAGGGGCATCCCCGTGCAGCAGGTATTCATCGGCACATGCACGAACGGACGGGTGGGCGACCTCCGGATCGCGGCCAATATCCTTAAAGGGCGAAAGAAGAGCGGAGACATAAGGCTCCTCGTGGGGCCTGCCTCGAGATCAACCTACGCGGCCGCGCTCAAAGAAGGCTTATTCGAGACGCTCCTCGAAGCGGGGGCTACCATCCTCTCTCCTGGTTGCGGGCCGTGCATAGGTGTCCATTCCGGGGTCCCGGGAAACGGTGAGGTAACGGTCTCAACGGCCAACAGGAATTTCCTCGGGAGGATGGGTAACCCCGAATCGCAGATCATCCTGGCCTCGCCGGCGACTGCCGCGGCAACCGCCCTGTTCGGCCGTCTCACCGATCCAAGGGAGGTAATGTAAATGCTGGTTTCGGGCAAGGCCTGGATATTCGGCGACAGCATCTCGACGGACCACATCATACCGGGCAGATTCTACCATCTGAGGTCCGATCTGGACGAGCTGACCAAGCACGTCTTTGAGGACATAGCGCCCGATTTCCATAAGAAGGTGCACAAGGGTGATATCATAGTGGCGGGCCACAATTTCGGCCTTGGCTCGAGCAGGGAGCATGCGCCCCTGGTCATCAAGCTCGCAGGTATAGACGCGGTCGTTGCGGCTTCATTCGCGCGTATATTCTACAGGAATGCGATAAACGTCGGACTCGCCGCCATTATCTGTGACGTCAGCGGGATCGACGAGGGGGACGATCTGGAGCTGCGCGTCGAAGAGGGCCTGCTCCGCGACTTGACGAAGGGCACGGAGAAGCTTTTCAATCCCCTCTCGCCGATGATGTCGAGCATCCTAGGAGAAGGCGGCCTCGTGCCCTACATCAAGAAGCACAAACAACTGAGGGTCGCGATAGTTGTTGAGGGGGAAGGCTCGCCGGGCTGATGCCCGGTGAGAGGGTGCTGAACCCCAATAGTTGCAGCACAAACAACTGAGGGTCGGCGGCTAGTTGCTGAGCGCACGAGGCTCCATCCGGCTCACTTCCGGTGGAGGGGGCGCTGAGCCCCAATAATAGAAAGAGGATGGCATGATAGACGATATCAAGAGCCGCATCGATACGCTTACTCACCGAATAGAGACGCTGCGGGGGTATCTTTGACTTAGACGCCCTGGACCAGCAGATCCGCCAGTACGACCAGACCCTGTCACAAAAGGATTTTTGGGAAGACCAGGAGCGGGCCCAGAGGCTCCTCAAGGAGAGGGCTCGTCTGGAGGACGAGTTGAAGCGTTGGCAGGACAAGGAGAAGGAACTGGAGGAGATCCTTATCCTGACCGACATCGCCCGGGAAGGCGAGGACCCGGAGGATGCGGACGAGCTGGGGCGCCGAGTGGAGGCCCTCGACAAGGAGCTGGACGCCTATGAGATAGAGCGCATGCTCGGGGCGGAGAACGACAAAGAGAACGCCATCGTCTACATAAACGCCGGAGCAGGCGGCACCGAAGCCCAGGACTGGGCAGAAATGCTCCTCCGCATGTATCTCAAGTGGGCAGAGAAGAAGGGTTTCGAATCAGAAGTCGTTGACCTTCTGCCAGGCGACGAAGCAGGGGTGAAGAATGTGACGTTCCTCCTGAAGGGAGCCTATGCTTACGGCTACATGAAGTGCGAGAGCGGAATACACAGGCTGGTGCGCATCTCACCTTTTGACGCGAATGCGAGGAGGCACACCTCCTTTGCCTCGGTCTACTCCTACCCGGAGCTGCCCGAAGACATCCAGGTGGACATCCGGGAAGAGGACCTGAGAGTCGACACGTTCAGGTCGAGCGGCCCCGGCGGACAGCACGTGAACAGGACGGAGTCCGCCATAAGGATCACCCACCTTCCTACGGGCATCGTCGTTCAGTGCCAGAATGAGCGCTCGCAGCACAAGAACAGAGCCATCGCCATGGCGATCCTCAAGTCGAGGATCTACGAGCTGGAGAAGAGGAAACAGGAGGAAAAAGCCTCGGCCATCAACAAGGAGAAGAAGGAGATCGCGTGGGGGAGCCAGATCCGATCGTACACCCTGCACCCCTACAAATTGATCAAAGACCACCGAACGAAACTTGAGGAGCCACGCGCTGAAAGCGTGCTCGACGGGGACCTCGACCCCTTCGTCAAGGCCTGCCTTTTGCACTTGACTTTTGAGAAGAAAAAAGATTAAGTATTGGATATGGAAGAGGTATTTGGTGACAATAGGCTCGGCGAATTGGAGGAGAAGATCGATTATCTCCT
>CAVVNC010000061.1:0-35920 GCA_963749525.1 uncultured delta proteobacterium | reverse complement strand
AGACGAGGACGGGCGCATCTTTTTGGACTGCCAGTCTCTCCAGCTCCGGGAATAGGGAGATCGGAAGGGATGGAGCGGGCGCCTCCGATATGGCCGAGGCGGCATATGCCCTCGCTCCGCGTGTCTATGACAACTGCCCGATTGTCCTGTTGGAGAAGCTTCTTGGCCTCATCGACCGGGATTTCAGGGCCGAGGCGTTGTGGAGCGTGAGCCGGCCCTTCCTTGCTCTCGCGCTCTTGACTGCTTTCAACACTGATCGTTTCCATTCGGAACCCGTCCATACACAACTATCAAAGTAAGGTATATTCTATGTCATCGTAATGAAGTAGTCAAGATTAAGGGCCCGGGGATGAAGAAAGGGCTAACAATTAGCCTCTTGTGTGCTCTCCCAGTGACACCCGGATCGGTCAATGCTTGAGCCGCCGATGATTGAGTCGGCCTTTAGCGTTCCGAGAAGAGGGCTGCCACAAAGACCTTGCAATAAGGCCATTGATTTCCATCGATTCCCTTAAGGGGGATCCCCACGAGATTCTATTCGTCCGGATCGGCAACGATGCGGTTTTGTGATATCATGAATGCTAAAGAACAGGCTAAAGAGGTGAGACCCTCAGCCCCTTAAGGCCGGCTGATTGGGTTGTGGGCATATGATATAGGATTTGTGTCATAGAATCCCTCTAGGCCATTTTAGACCATTGACAATCTAATAATATTATGAAAATATCAGTCCAAAACGTTCGTGATTTGGAAGGGTGGCTCCTGCCTGTGGAGGGGCTATGCTAGACCCGAAAAAAATGGGGAGGATGCGAAATGGTTGAGATTCCTAAGACATGCAAGGCGGCGCTTCTGGAGGAATACGGCAAGCCTCTCCAGGTCCGCGAGGTGGCTATCCCGGACGTAGAGCCCATGGGTATCCTCGTGAAAGTGGAGATGGCCGGCATCTGCGGGACCGACGTACACTCGCAGCGGGGAGATCTGACGATCAAGACCCCGCTGCCCAACATTCCGGGTCACGAGACTCTGGGGAAGGTCGTAAAGCTGGGCGTCGGCCGCACCATCGACGTTGCCGGGGAACCCCTCGCTGTTGGGGACAGGATCATGTGGGCCCACATCGATTGCGGCGAATGCTATGGGTGCGAGGTTGCCCGCGACTCCCTGCAGTGCTCCCGCAGGTCATTTTACGGATACTTCCCTCCTGCCGCCCTTCTGGGAGGATTTGCCGAATACGAGTACGTAACTCCCCGCACTAAGGTCGTGAAAGTTCCCGAGGAGCTCATCGAGGAAGAGGCGGTCGGCGTGGGCTGTGCATTCAGGACCGCAGTGGGAGCCTACGAGAGATTCGGCGGCATCCGTTTCCAGGAGAACGTCGTGATACAAGGCGCCGGCCCCGTGGGCCTCTACGCAGCCGTGATAGCGGTCGAGGGTGGGGCAGGCAGAGTCATCGTCATCGGCGCCCCTGAGACGAGGCTGGAGCTGGCCCTGAAGTGGGGAGCGCACCACGTCATAAACATCGATAAGGTCAAAGAGCCCGGCCGCAGAAAGGATGAGGTGCTTGCCCTCACCGGAGGTAGAGGGCCCGAGGTCGTCGTGGAGTGCGCCGGTGTGCCGGCGGCCTTCGGCGAGGGCATTGAGATGATACAGAAAGGGGGGAGGTATCTCGTGATGGGGCAGACCTCGGCAGTTACTATTCCCTTTGCGCCGGGGCTCGTCACGGGAAAGGGCGTGACAATTGTCGGTGCGTCGGGAGCTTCCATCCCCCATTACTACAAGGCCCTTCAGTTTCTCAAGAACAAGCGGACCAAATACCCGTTTGGCGACATTGTCACCCACAAGTTTCGCCTGGAGGAGGTCAACGAGGCCCTGGCGGTAATGGCGTCGGGAGAGGCGATCAAACCGGTAATCGACAACAGAGGCCGCTAAGGGAGCGGACGCGCTGAAAGGCAAGGTGTGTTCTGCCAGGCCAAAAGGCGGATCGCACGCTCGTGGCACCCCGAAAGACAGGGTTCTTACGGGCTTAAAGCAGGGACAAAGGAGTCGACACAATGGCGTCGTTGTTTGATGTAACCACCATCAATACGATTACCCTTCGGAACCGCTTCGTCCGTTCCGCCACGTGGGAAGGGATGGCTGGGGCTGACGGGTCAATGACCGAGAAGATCGTTGACATGTATTGCCGTCAGGCAGAGGGCGGCATCGGTCTCATTATCACCGGACACACGTACGTAAGCAAGGAAGGGCAGGCGGTGCAGCAGCAGCTCGGGCTTCATCGGGACGGCCTCATAGGGGGTTTTGCCGACTTGACCCGTGCGGTGCACGAAAGGGGTGCGAGGATCATAGTGCAGCTCTCGCACGCGGGCTGCCGCGCCGATGTCGGACAGACAGGGGTCGAGCCGATAGGACCCTCGGTGCTGAAAGGCGAACAGGGACAGGTCTGCCGCGCCATGACGCAGGACGACATCGACTGCGTTGCCGAGGCCTTTTCCGACGCGGCCGAGCGCGCGAAAAAGGCGGGCTTCGACGGCGTTCAGATACATGGGGCCCATAGCTACCTCCTGAGTGAATTTCTCTCCCCCTGCCACAACGCAAGGCGGGACAGGTACGGCGGATCCGTCGAGAACCGCGCACGCATGCTTCTCGATGTGGTTGTCGCGGTGCGCGGACGCCTTGGTCATGACGGCCTTCTATCGGTCAAGATCAACTCGGACGATTTTATCGAGGGCGGTTTTGTGAAGGAGGACATGCTCGCCGTGTGCCCCCTGCTGGGGGAGGCGGGGGTCGACGCAATAGAGCTGAGCGGGGGGAGCCCGTTTTCTCCGAAGTGGATGGCGACCCGCCCGGGCCCCATCTTGAGCGAAGCGGACGAGGTCTACTACAGGGAGGCGGCGATCCTCTACAAGCAGCGAGTCAACGTTCCGCTCATTCTCCCCGGAGGTATCCGCTCATACGGGGTAGCGCAGAAGCTCGTGGAAAAGGGGATCACGGACTATATCTCCATGTCGCGCCCTCTGATCCGCGAACCAGGCCTCATCAACCGCTGGAAAGCGGGCGACCTTCGAAAGGCCGCCTGCCTCACGGACAATCTGTGCCTGGGCACCTTAAGGACAGCCGAAGGCCTGTACTGCGTGGTCGAGCGGAAAGCGCGTGCCGGCAAGGCAGGCAAGACATCCTGACTCTGGGGCATCGTTCGGCCCCATGGTTTTTTAGAAGTTAACTCTTCACGAGGAGGAAGAAAGGCATCATGGATGCGATTCAGCTATTTGCAAAGAACTTCGTTGCCACCCGATTCGAGGATCTGCCTCGGGACGTCGTCGAGGTCACAAAGAAGGAGGTTCTCGATCTGCTGGGAGTTGCCTTGGCGGGCACTGCTTCTCCGGGCATGAAGGATATCGTGGATATGGTGATGGACTGGGGCGGCAAGGAGGAGAGCAGCGTGATCTGCCGCGGCCGTAAGGTTCCCGCGCCCATGGCCGCCCAGGCGAACGCCAACGTGGGGCACGCCCTTGACTTCGACGACGTCCATGACCTGGCGGTGATGCACCCCGCGGTCGTGATGGTGTCGACCTGCATGGCCGTGGCGGAAAGCCTTGGAGGGGTGAATGGGCGCGACTTTATCAACGCCGTTGCCATCGGGGTCGACATGATCTGCAGGCTGGCCCTCGCCGCTTGGCCGGGCTATGACCCAGCGGTTCCAGAGACCAGAAACAAGGCTTTTCAGTCGGAGCGGGTGAAAGCGGGCTGGCACTTCACCACCCTCATGGGATACCTGGCCTCCGCCGGGAGCGCAGGCAAGCTCCTCGGCCTTGACGAGGATCGGATGGTGAATGCCTTTGGCATCGCCTATCATCAGTGCGCCGGGAACCATCAGGGCAGGGATGACGGGACCCACACCAAGAGACTGGGGCCCGGATTCGCGGCGAGGGCAGGCGTCGCCTCCGCCCTGATGGCGCAGAAGGGCATCACCGGAGCGAGGAATTCCCTCGAGGGGCACATGGGTCTCTACAAGATGTTCTTCCAGGGCGGCTATGACCGCGAAACGTTGATACGGGACCTGGGGAGCCATTTTGAGGGGGTGAACGTCTCTTTCAAGCCCTATCCCTGCTGCCGGGGTACCCATCCATCCATCGATGCCATGCTAGGGCTGGTGGAGGCGCACAGGATCAGGCTTGAGGATGTAAAAGAGATCAGGGTGTTCGTCGATGCAGGTGGGCACCAGATGCTCTCCTCGCCCCTGGAGGTAAAGACAAGGCCGAGGACCCCGGTGGACGCCCAGTTCAGTATCCCCTGGGGAGTAGCCACAGCCCTCGCCAAAGGGCGGGTCAGCATGGAGCATTATACCGATGCGGCCATAAAGAGCGCCGATATTCTCGAGGCGGCGGGCAAGATTATCGTCGTGCTCGACCACAGCCTCGATGTCGCCGACAAGATCCCCAGCGGCAAGATCGAGGTGGAAACGAAGGGCGGGCAGACCTATGCGAACCGGGTGGATTTTCCTTTAGGGAGTCCCGAGAGGCAGATGACCTTCGACGATTGTGCAGGGAAATTCATGAACTGCGCTTCCCATGGCGCGACCGGCGTGTCCCGGGAGCGACTCGAGCGGGTCATTGAGCTCACCCGGCAACTGGAACAGATGGAAAATGTGGGCGAGATCATGGCTCTCCTGAGGTGAGAGCGAAAACCTCAACCAGGACGCCAAAAGGTGCGAAACTGAAGGAGGGCGAAGGGCGCGAGGAATCCCCCGGGGCCTTATGCGTCTGGCGCCTTTTGGTCCCTCTGGCGCCGCCTGGGGAGGATTCCCTCGAGAAAAAAATTGTATGAAGGTCCGGCAAGCCACTGCATCTCGCCGAAGCTGACGGTCTTCGCTTCCCCTTCGATGGTGTAGGTGATCGTCGCGGTGGCGCTCGCGGTCTGGCTGGCGCCCGAGATCACTATTGCCCTTCTTCGTTTGGAGGAATTGGCCTGCCGCTCGGGCGCGGCCGCGGTTTCCGCGTCCGTCACTATAATCACTGCAGTGGCTTCCTCTCGGAGCGCCTTCTCGCGGATTCTTTTCCTGATCAGCTCCTTTTGGAACTCGGTCTTCCAGGAGAGCGAGACTGTCTTGATGTCGGCCGGCTTGGAGCCGTCCTGTTTCACGGCCCCTTCGTAGACGAAGCATGCCATTGTACCTGCCGCTCCTATTGAGCCCAGCTCGTTTCTTATCATGCCCATTATGCGCTCGAAAACAGGCACAAACTCGGCAGCAGCGGGTCCGGTTCTCACAGGGGCGGCAGGCGGTCCGGAAAGGCCGCTCGGTGGGCGCACCGCGGGCTGCGGCTGCCTTACCGCATCAGGTGCACCTGGCTTCTTTCTTCTTCTTCGGGACATGTTTTCCAACCTTGCCGTATGGATTCGCTAAAATGGGTGTTATTGTCCGACAGCCTTGTGACGACGTATGATTTCATAATATTATCATGAAGTTGTCAAATAGTTTCTTGTGTCAGGGCGAGAAGGAGAGTGCCGGATCGAGCCTTAGAGACGCAAGACGGCCTTCAGCGTCTTCCCCTTCTCAGCGTCTTCAACCGCCTCGTTTATCTGATCGAAGGGATAGAACTTCACCATGCGGTCGAAGGGAAGGCGGCCCCTGACGTAAAGCTCGATCAACTGCGGGATAAAGACGTCCGCGACCGAATCGCCCGCGATGATGCCTACGATTGTGCGGCCGTCCAGCATCTGCCGCATCTCCAGGCGCGCCTCTACCCCGGGAGGCGCAACCCCTATCATTCCGCACATGCCTCCCATGGCCAGTACGTCTACGGCAGAACGAAGGACCTCCGGTATGCCGGTGCACTCCAGGGAATAGTTTACGCCGGAGCCCGTGATCCTTCGGATCTCCTGGACAGGGTCCGCCTGGGAGGGATTGATCGTATGTGTTGCCCCTATTTCCCCGGCAAGGCGCAACCGGTCCGCATTGACGTCCACCGCGATAATCGTCGTGCAATCACATACTGCCGCCGCCAGAATCGCGTTGAGCCCGACGGAGCCCGTCCCGAAAACGGCAAGGGCGGAGCCAACCTCCGGGCGAAGCGTATTCATGACTGCCCCTGCCCCAGTCTGGACGGCGCACGCAACGGGGCCCAGTATCTCAATGGGGACATCGGGCCGCACCTTGACGGCGTTCCGCTCGAAGGCGAGGCTGTGAGAAGCGAAGGATGACTGACCGACGAAGTTGGCGTGAATGGTCTCTCCGTCTTTTCGCATGGTGGGTGAGCCGTCGAAGCGTGATCCTCCCATATTACGCTCAAAGTAAGTGGAGCAGTGGGTGGGGAAGCCTTTCAAACAGGCAGGGCAGGACCCGCACGACACGAAGCTGAGCACCACGTGGTCCCCGGGCGCGACCTTCTTCACCCGGGTCCCAACTCTTTCCACGACACCCGACCCCTCATGACCGAAAACCGCCGGCAGCGCCACCGGCAGATGCTGGTCCCGCCCCATGAGATCGGTGTGGCATATCCCGGAGCCTACAATGCGCACCAATACCTCATCCTCCCTCGGTTCGTCGAGCTCCACATCCTCGATGACAAAGGGTCCCGATCTCTCCCTCACCACGGCGGCCCTCACAATCATACCAAACCTCCTTCCAGTATCCGATCTTGGCGAGGATAGTCACGCGCCTTCCGTTCAATTCCTGCGGCTCGCCGAAAGACTCCTTCTGCTCCCCGGTTTTTTAGCCCTCAGGCCGTTCACCGTTGTGTCAATTCCAGCGTAAACGGGGCGGCGCACAAGGATTCCCCTACTTGCCGATGAGGGCCTTCAGCGCCTCCATGGCCCGGCCGAATTCGGCCCACTGTCCGCGCTTCAGGGCATCCTCCGCCTGCTGGAACTCCTTGCGCACCCTTCCCAAGGCGTCCTCAGTTGTCTTGGTTGGTGGTGTAGTCACGGAAGGAGTGGCTGCGGGAATACTCCCGAACACGGCTCGAATGGCATCCTCAAGGCTGGCCTGCATCGAAACCTTGCTGCCGTATGCGACGATGACACGGATCAATTGGGGAATGTTCACTTCCTCGGCGATAAGGTAGACGGGCTCCACGTAGAGGAACGAATCCTCGATAGGGATGACGAGGAGGTTGCCCCGGATGACGCGGGAGCCCTTCTGATCCCACAGGGAGAGCTGCTGCGAAATGGTCGGTTCCTGATCGATCATGGCCTCAATTTGCATGGGCCCGTAAATAAGCCGATCTTTGGACAATTGATAGACCAGAAGCTTGCCGTAGTCGGGAAAATCGCAGGCTGCAGCGATCCAGGCGACCATGTTCGCTTTCCTCAGGGGCGTCATAGGGAGCATGAGGAGAAACTGGAGATCCTTCTCGCCGGGCAGGCGGATCAGCGCGTAGTAGGGCTCCATCTCCGCCGTGCTG
Source organism: uncultured delta proteobacterium (assembly GCA_963749525.1). Taxonomy (GTDB): domain Bacteria; phylum Desulfobacterota; class Syntrophorhabdia; order Syntrophorhabdales; family WCHB1-27; genus CAVVNC01. The sequence continues at coordinate 28,532 of CAVVNC010000061.1, read as the reverse complement.
TTGCCGGTCTTTTGTGAGGGAAGGGCCCAGACGTCTTCTTTGTTATAGAAGACCCTCGGCTCGGTCATGTGATACGTGGTGAACCTGTCGGTCTGGATGCGGAACAGGTCTTCCGGATACCTGATGTGGGCCTTCAGGTCCTCCGGCATGGACGCCAGTGGCTTGAACGAGCCGGGGAAGGCGGACGAGTAGGCCGCCAGGATCGGGTCATTCGGGTCGCTCACGTAGAAAGAGACGGAGCCGTCATAGGCGTCGACAACGGCCTTAACGGAATTGCGAACGTAGTTGACGCTTGTGCTGTATGGGTCCGAGTAGGGGTAGCGAGACGAGGTGGTGTAGCCGTCCTGCACCCAGAAAAGCTTTCCCCCGCTCACCACCAGATAAGGATCAGGGTCTAGGGCGAGAAAAGGGGCGATATGGCCTACCCTCTCCCGAACGGACCTGAAGAGCAGAATGCGGCTTTCGGGCTTGATGTAACTCGAGATGAGCAGGTTGGAGTCGAACAGCTGCCAGGAGAAGAGGAGCTTCCTCCAGAAGGAGCCTACGGGAATGCCTCCGGTGCCGTGATACTTCGTGTAGACGTTCTGGTCCCCCTTCGGATAGTCGAACTCCTCAACGCCGGTTTTAACGATGCTGTAGCCCGGCATGTTTTCTCCGTAGTATATGGCAGGCTGGTCTATCTTCAGAACGGATGATTCGGGGGGGATGTTTTTCACTGCCATGCGTGGAAGACCCCCCTCCGCGGTTTCCGAGACGTAGCACATGGCCAGTCCGTAGCCGTGGGTGAACTCGAGATACTCATTGACCCAGGTCCGGGCCTGCTGCACAACCTGCTCGCTCAATTCGCGGCCCGATACCATCACCTGCCGGTACCCTTCGCCGGAAAAGTGGTAGCGGTCTACATCGACCTGGCGGAACCTGTAGTAGAGGCGCATCTCCTGCGTCTGCTTGAACGTTTGCAGGACGGGATTCCAATCCCACAAGCGAACATTCTTCAGGGTATCCTCATTCCGGGAAAGGGCAGTCATCGAGAGATTGCTGCCTGCCGAGAAGGCACGCTCCTCCACCTTGTCGAGCTGGTACGCCTGTCTGGTGAAGGCGATATTGTGCTGGAGATAGGGCTTCTCGAGGGAGAGTTCATTGGGGAGCACGACGTATGATTGCACCAGAGCGGGGACAATCCCGAGGAAGACGATCATGAGGGCAACATAGGCACCGGCCCCGGCAATGACAATCCGCAGCCTCATCCGCCTTAAGTTCGTCAAAACGAGTATTGCCAGGGCAACAGTCCCCGCCATCATGATCCAGAGACCTATGCGCGCTACGTGGTAGTCGGTGTATCCTGCGCCATAGACTGCCCCTCGTTTCTGATTGAGCAGGGCGAAGATGTCGAGGTAGTAGCCGCTCCCCCACGCGGCAAGGAAGAGGACGAAAAGGATCGACAGGTGTTTGAACATCCGTCTGCTGATAGGAACCGCCGGATTCAGCGTCACCTGGTTGGTGAGGAGATATCCGAGGAAGGTAATGGGCAGGGCGAGGAACGCGAGGACAGTCAGTGCGCTCTGGATCGTCTCGATGAACGGCAGGCGAAAGACATAGAACCCGATATCGGCTCCGAAAACGGGGTCCTTGAGCCCGAAAGAGCCTCCCCAGAAATACCTGATGAAGGAATCCCACTCGGCGGAGAGGACGAGCCCGAAGATCAGTGCGGGAATAAGGGAGAAGGCGAAGACGGAGATGCTCAGGCCCCTCGGGCTTGCGCGAAACTCATACACATCCGTGGACGACATCTTCAGGTCGACAATGGCCACGGAGCGGTGACGCGTGGCGATTCTGAGATTGACCCAGAAATAGGCGAATACCGGAATAGCTGTCAGGAAAAACAAGAGGAGCCTTACGGAGAGGAGGCGCATGAAAATCTGTTTGTAGCCGACCTCTCCCATCCAGAGCCAGTCGACCACCCAGCCGGTACTCTTTGACGCGAGGCCAAGCAAGACCAATAAAAGGCCGGCTGCTACGACTATCTTAACGCCCCTTGCACGCGGCACTTCCTGCTCTGTGCCTTCCTCCCCACCGTTACCCCGCATGACTGTCTGCAATAGAAAACCCCCCTTTATCCTGATCTCTCTTGATCGTTCAATACTGTCTCGTTCAATACTACCTCTTTAGGAAGAGGATTTTCAATGGAAGGAGTTGCGGGAAAGATGGGTACGAACGGATGGGCACGACATTTTTGTGTGTCGAGGCCCCAGGCGCCTCGACGTTCTTTGCCTGCTTTTTCACGAAAAGTCAGACTCAAAGGGCGCCTCCCTTGGCTTCCTGCAATAGAATCGCCTGCGGGCACGTCTATTGCTAGCAGGGGATGGGAGATCCCGATACGCAATTGAGGAGTGAAGATCATGAGAGAAGCGAAATGTCTCATATGTGAGCCTGAACAGCCCGATTGCCCAAGGGCTGCGGAAGGAGTAAGAAAAAGGGAAAAAGCATGGGCAGGCGCAGCCATAGGCTGGTCGGCCGGGATGCTCACGGATCGCCGCGTGATTCTGGCCCTCCGGATGGTGCTTGCGGCCATATTCCTCGCCTCTGCCGCCGGCAAACTGATCGATATCGATCGGTATTCAATCCGGGCCGTATACGAGTTCAACATCCTCCCCGGTTCCGTGGCGCGCGTCTACGGGCTTGCCCTCCCGTTCATCGAGCTTATCTGTGCCCTCGGCCTCCTTTTCGGTGTCCTGACGCGTCTTTCCGCGCTCGGAATCGGGGCCTTAAGCGTCTCATTCTTTGCGGCGAAAGGGATCATACTCCTCCGGGGGCAGGATATCGCGTGCGGATGCTTCGGCCCGATCACCTCTACCCTTGCCTCTGTTTCTATCTATGCCGATCCGCCGATACTGCTCATGTCCCTTGCAGTCATGCTCTCGCCGGATCTCAGCAGAAAATGGTTCTCCATCGGAAAGAGGCTGTCGGCCAAGGCGGGTGGGACGCCCGATGGGCGAGGCGATCAAGGCCCTTACGCTGGCTCTTTCCGCTCCTCGTCGGGGAATATCTTTCCGGGATTGAGGATGCCCTTCGGGTCGAAAGCCCATTTGATTCGTTTCATCAGCCCTATCTCGGCCTTGGACATCTGGCGGCCCATATAGTTCTTTGCCGTGAGTCCTACCCCGTGCTCGCCGGTGAGCTTGCCGCCCATCCGTATGGCGCTGTCGTAAACCTCCCCCAAGAGACCATAGGCCTCTTCAACTTCTGCGAAGTTCCCCTTCCTGTATTGAATCGTCACGTGCAGGTTGCCGTCCCCGGCGTGGCCATAAGTCGCGATCCCGACCTTCTTCCCCCTTCCGATCTCCTGAATGGACCGGGCCAGCATGGGAAGCTGATAACGGGGAACGACGACATCCGCCTCCAGGTGCTCTTTTCCCAGAGATTTCAATGCCGGCAGCGTTTCTCTGCGAATGCGCCAGAGACGCTCCGCTTCCTCGTCGGTCTCGGCGAGCCTCGGCTCCATGACGCCAATCGATGAGCGAGCCGCAGCTAGTACCCTCGCTACTTCTTCGTCCACTGCAGGTGCGCAATAGCCGTCCACTTCGACGAGGACCATGGCTGCCGCATCTCGCCTGAGATCGGCCGCGGATAGATAGTCTGCCACGCAGCCGATGCTCGTGCTGTCCATGAATTCGATGGCGCACGGTATGATCCCGGAGGCGAAGATAGAGACCACCAGGTCCGCGGCAGCGACGAGATCGTCGAGATAGAAGACGCACGTCCGGCGAAAACCCGGCTTCGGCAGCACCTTCAACGTGATTCCCGTGACAATGGCGAGGGTGCCTTCGGACCCCGTGAGAAGGGCGACAAGATCGTAACCCGTGACGTTCTTCACCGTTTTCCCGCCCACGTTGATGATGGTCCCGTCAGGAAGCACGGCTTCCAGCCCAAGGACATAGTCCCTCGTGACGCCGTACTTCACGGCCCTGGTGTAGCCCGCGTTTTCGGCGACATTTCCCCCCAAGGTGCTTTCTACCGTACTCGAAGGGTCAGGCGGGAAGAAAAGATCGAACCTCTTCAGGGCCTCCTGAAGATCCGCAGAAACGACCCCTGGCTCCACGCGAACCTGCATGTTCTTCTCGTCGATTTCCAGGATCCTGTTCATCCTGAGAAGGGAGATGAGTATTCCTCCATTTACCGGCAGGGCCCCTCCGGACAGACCTGTCCTGCCCCCCTGGGGTGTGACGGGGATCTCACCTGCGTCGGCCAGTTTCATGATCATCGAGACCTGTTCCGTCGAGACGGGCAAAAGGACGATGTCCGGCATGAAGCGCATTTCCGTAGCGTCATAGCAGAAGTGAGACATGCGCTCCCTGTCGGTGAGCACCTGTTCCTCCTTGAGAAACCGGCGACACTGTTCCGCAAGATGCTCCACTTTCTGTTTCATCGATTTCTTCCTCTTGATTCCCCCCATCGACACGGGAGTATCGATCTCGCTATTCGCGAACCCGGCGATCATGAGCCCTTGTGAACGAGTATAGCAGGAACGGAGGGTCGTCTTCTACCGGCATTCCTCGACTTTTTCATGGCGGGGCGCCTTCGTAAAGTGATTGTTCTATGACGCGAATCATAGAAAACGGTCCCTACCGCCGTTATCATTTGCCATTGCAGTCCGTAAGGTTGCTATAATAGTATAGGGAAGAGGTAAGGGCCATTCTCTGCGAAGAGCGGGCCCCCGGTTATCCATTTGGGGAATCGGTCTTCTCGCTTAAGAGCGAGACTGGGTGGGGCCACGAAAGTCCTTGAGAAGACGCGCGAGAATGAAGGAAGGCAGCTTTTAGGCCGATCGAGGAATTCATCAAAGGAGGAGCATCGATGAAGAGCAGGTTGTCATTCCTAACGATATCACTCTCGGTTCTGTTTCTTACGATAGGTGTGGGACGCGCGAAATGCACCGGCTGTCGAGCCCATAAAGATCGGCTTCATGGCCCCTTACGTCGGTACCTCCGCCTCGTTTGGAAGGGATTTGAGGGACGGTTTCAAGATGTGCCTCGACGAGTACGGGTACAAGGTGGCGGGGAGGCCGATCATCTTCATCGACGAGGAGAGCGAAGGCAAGCCGGAGGTCGGACTCGTGAAGGCGAGGAAGCTGGTGGAAAAGGATCAGATCCACATCCTCTCGGGCGTGATCAACAGCGCCGTAGCCTACGCGATCAAGGACTACGTGGTCGAGAAGAAGATACCTTTCGTCATCAGCAACGCCGGCGCCAGGCAGCTCACGCAGGAGCAGAAAAGCCCGTACGTTTTCAGGGCGTCTTTTGCCAACGGCCAGCAGGACAGGGTCGGAGGCTGGTATGCCTACACCAAGATGGGAGCGCGGAAGGTCGTCATGATGGGCGCCGACTACGCGGCGGGCCACGAAAAGGGCGACGGCTTCGCGAAGGTCTTCAAGTACATGGGCGGCGAGGTGGTCGATGAGATGTGGCCCCCCCTCGGGACGAGCGATTTCGCCCCCTATCTGGCCAAACTGGCGCCGTATGCGGGCAAGGTGGACAGGGTGTGGGCCTTCTTCACATCGAGCGACGCGGTCCAGTTCATCAACCAGTACGCGGAATACGGCCTCAAGGATAAGCTGAAGCTCATCTGTGAAGAGGGCGTGATGGACGAGGTGAATCTTCCTTCCCAAAGAGATGCACGCCATCGGCATAGAGAGCTACGCCCGCTACTGCTTCAGTTATGATTCCCCGGAGAACAAGCGGTTTATCGCGGAATATCGGAAGAGGTACAATGCCGACGCAGGATCCTTGTCAGAGGGCGGATACGTGAGCGCCAAGTTCATCTTGAAGGCCCTCGAGGCGGTGAAAGGAAAGATCGAGGACAAGGACGCGTTCCTCAAGGCGCTGAGGGTCGTGAAATTCGAGGCCCCCCGCGGTCCCATCAGGTTCGACGAAGATCAGAACGTGGTCTTCAATACCTTCATCGAGCGCGTGGAAAAGAGGGCGGGAAAGATCAACAACCAGGTCGTTTTCATAGTGCCCGACGTGGGCCAGCTCTGGATGCCCAAGAAGTAAGGCGGCGAGTCAAGGGATAGGGACTACCTTGTCTTTCTGGATCATCCAGACTCTTAACGGCCTGTCGTTCAGTATGATGCTCTTCATCATGGCGGCGGGCCTGACCCTTGTATTCGGGCTGATGAAGATCATCAACATAGCCCATGGGTCGTTTTACGTGCTCGGGGCCTATGTGGGCCTCACCGTGATACGCGTCACGGGGAGCTTCCTCCTCGCGGCGGTCGCAGCCGCCGCAGCGGCCGCTGCGGTCGGCGTTATCATGCAGACCATGTTCCTACGCCGGTTTTTTACGAAGGAGCTGCAGCAGGTGCTCCTCACCTTCGGGTTCGTCTTCATTATCGCCGACGTCTGCCTTTGGATCTGGGGCGGGGATCCCCGGTCCCTTCCCAAGCCCGCAGGGTTCGGCGGCTCCATCTGGTTCAAGGGGATCGTCTTTCCCGCGTACCGCCTCCTCGTGATCGTGGTGGGAGGCCTCGTGGGTGTCGCCCTCTGGTTTTTCCAGGAGAAGACGAAGTTCGGCGCCATCGTCCGTGCCGGCGTGGACGACGAGGAGATGCTGAGGGGGCTCGGGATAAACATCCAGCTTGTCTTCGCCGCAGTCTTCGGCTTCGGTGCCCTCCTTGCCGGCATCGGCGGGATAATCGGCGGACCTTTCGTCGGCGTCTACCCCGGCATCGACATGTACATACTCCTTTTGGCCATGGTGGTGGTGATCATCGGGGGCATGGGGAGCCTGAAGGGGGCGTTCGTGGGCAGCCTCCTCGTGGGCCTTATCGACAACTTCGGCAAGGCCCTTTTCCCCGAGCTGTCCCTGTTCACCCTCTTTGCGCCCATGGCCATCATCCTCGCCATCAGGCCCAAGGGCCTCTTCGGGAAGATGGAAGAATGAGGACCGTAGGGATCTCAAAGACCCGGCTCCTCACGGCGCTCGTCGCTGCCCTTGTCGCGCTGCTTCTCCCCTTTCTCGTGTCCACCTACTACGTCAGCCTCGCGGTCCAGGTCTGTATATTTGCCATATTTGCCGCAAGCCTCGACATACTTGTGGGCCACACGGGGCTGCCGTCCCTGGGCCATGCAGCCTACTTCGGCGCCGCAGGTTATGCGACTGCCTTCCTCTACCTGGCGGGCGTCAAGAGCTTCTGGCTTGCCCTCGTGGGGGGAATGGCAGTGGGCGGCGCGACGGCAGCCCTGTTCGGCCTTCTCGCCATGAGGGCCCAGGGCCCCTATTTCATGATCATCTCCATGGCCCTGGCACAGGTGCTTTGGGGGGTTGCCTTCAAATGGAGGAGCCTCACGAGGGGAGACGACGGCATACCGGGGATCGGGCGGCCCTCCCTGGGGATCGGGGTGGACCTCAGGCCCGACATACATTTCTACTATTTTGTCGTCGTCATCTCTATCATGGCGTACATGGCCATCTACGTGGTTGCGCGCTCACCCTTCGGCTATACCCTGAGGGGCATCAGGGAGAGCGAGTCGAGAATGAAGGCCTTGGGATATAATGTCTGGCTTTACAAGTACACGGCCTTCATCATTGCGGGCTGTTTCGCGGGGTTCAGCGGGATCCTCTGGGTCTTCTATTCGGGCTACGTGAACCCCACCGACTTAGGGATTGATCTGTCGGTGAGGGGCCTTCTCATGCTCATCCTCGGGGGCTCAGGGAGCCTCTTCGGGCCCGCCACCGGAGCCGCCCTCATCGTGCTTCTGCAGAATATCATCAGCGGCCTTACCCAGAGGTGGTCGCTCGTGATGGGGATCATCTACGTGGCGGCTGTCATGCTCTTTTCCGACGGTATCCTTTCGATGTTCAAGCGAGGTAAAGAGTGAAAGCCCTGGAGACGAAAGGCCTCTGTAAGAACTTCGGGGGCTTAAGAGCGACCCGTGACGTATCGATCGCCGTCGATGAGGGTGAGAGGCGGGCGATCATCGGTCCCAATGGGGCGGGAAAGACGACTCTCTTTCACCTGATCAGCGGCTTTCTCCTGCCTACCTTAGGGACCGTGAGCCTCTTTGATAGGGACGTGACCCACCTCCAGATTCATCAAAGGGCGGAGCTGGGGATTTCGCGCACCTTTCAGGTGACCAACCTGTTTCAGAAGCTCCCCCTTTTTGACAACATCCTCCTCGGCGTCCAGGCTACACAGCGCTCGCACGCCTGTTTTTGGCGCCCTTTGAGCAGCTTTCGCGACACAACGACGGAGACAGAGCGGATTCTAAAAGAGTGGGCCCTCTGGGACAAGAGAGAAGTCCCTCTGAAGAACCTCTCTTACGGCGAGCAGAGGCAGATCGAGGTGATCCTCGCCCTGGCCACGCATCCCCGGCTCCTCCTTCTCGACGAGCCGACGGCCGGCCTTTCCGCGGCCGAGAGCGCCTCGATGACGTCCTTCATCAAAGGCCTGCCCCCGGAGATCACGATCATTCTCATAGAGCACGACATGGATGTGGCCTTCGAGATCGCAGATAAGATAACCGTGCTCTATTTCGGGAGCGTCCTCGCCGAGGGTCTTCCCGGGGAGATAAGGGGAAACGAGAAGGTCACCGAGGTCTACCTGGGATGACATCCATGCTCACGATAAGTGACATTCATACCTATATCGGGGAGAGCCATATCCTTCAGGGAGTCTCCATGGACGTGCCGGAGGGGCGCGTGGTCGCCCTGCTCGGCAGGAACGGCGTGGGAAAGACGACCCTCATCCACTCGATCATAGGTTTCAGGCCCATACGGTCGGGGAGCATTCGCTTCGAGGGCCAAGAGATCGGCGCCTTGCCTGCCCACCGCATCGTGCGGCTCGGCATAGGGCTCGTTCCCCAAGGCAGGAGGATATTCTCCTCCCTCACGGTGAACGAGAACCTGCATGTGCCATACAAGTCATCCGGACCGAAGGCGGCCCGCTACGATGCAGAGCGGGTGTTCGAGCTGTTCCCCGCGCTTAAAGAGAGGAGGGAACATCGGGGCAACAAGCTTTCGGGAGGGGAGCAGCAGATGCTCGCCACAGGCCGTGCTCTCATGTCAGGGCCCAAGCTCCTGCTTATGGACGAGCCGTCCGAAGGTCTGGCGCCTTTGCTCGTCCGGGAGATGGCTGAAATCATAAAGGGATTGACGAAGGAAGGCCTCACTATCCTCCTGGTGGAGCAGAAACTATCTTTTGTCCTCGAAATCGCTGACTATGCCTATGTCATGAGCAAGGGACAGATCGTCTATCACTCGACGCCTGACGCGTTGTGGAAAAACGAAGAAGTGAAGACGAGGCACCTCGGCATATAGATCGGAATCTTCCCAAAAGCACGTGCCGACAGGCCCTGCATAGCTGCCACGGGCGTGTGCAGCCGGCAGGGGCCGGTCGAGGCTATCCATGGGGGACAATTCGTGCACATTGCCATGAGATATGGAAGGAAGGGCCTGCTCCTCGACCTTCCCGATGAGATGGACATTACCGTGATTCACGGGAGAAAGATGCCTATTCTTCAAGACCCCGTCGAGGAAGTACGGTCCGCCCTGTCGCGTCCTGTGGGATGCGGGACTTTTCTGGAGGAGGCAAGGGGCTGCAGGAGCGCCTGTATTCTCGTGTGCGACGCCACCCGGCCGGTGCCCAACCATGTCGTCCTGCCGGTTCTCATCGAGACGCTGATCGATGCGGGAATCGGGATCGATTCCATCACCGTTCTTGTGGCGACCGGGCTCCACAGGCCCAACGAAGGAGAGGAGCTGCGGGATCTCATCGGGAGCGATTGGGTGCTCGAGAGGGTGAGGATTGTCAACCACTTCGCGAAAAACGACGCCGATCATGTGTACCTCGGGGCGACGCGCGGCGACCTGCCGGTCAGGCTCGACAGGCGTTTCGTCGCATGCGACATGCGTATCGTCGTCGGCCTCGTGGAACCCCATTTCATGGCAGGATACTCGGGCGGAAGAAAGGTCATCGTTCCCGGCATCGCCCATCGCGACACCATCAGGGCCCTTCATTCCACGAGGCTCCTGACCGGTGACAACGTCGCGAATTGCCGGCTCAGCGGAAACCCCGTGCACGAAGAGCAGATGCAGGCGGTGGGCATGCTCGGGAAGTGTTTTGCCGTGAACACGGTCATCGATGAGAATCGTGACCTCTCCTTTGTCAACTTCGGGGCGTTAGGGGAGAGTCATGCCGCTGCCGTAGATTTTGCCGCCCCCTATTTCGAGATTCCTCTGGAGCGCAGGTTCAGCACTGTCGTCACGAGCGGCGCCGGCTACCCTCTGGACCAAAACTACTATCAAACGGTGAAAGGGATGGTGGCTGTTCTTGGGATGATCGAGCCGAAATCCGACATATTCATCGTTTCTGAGTGTTCGGACGGTCTGGGGAGTGCCGAATATGCAGAGGCCCAGGCGAGACTCGTGAGCATGGGGGTCGAACGCTTCCTGGAAGATGCCTCCATGAGGGAATACGCCTCTGTGGATGAGTGGGAGACGGTCATGCAGACGAAGGCGATGCGGACGGCGAGGATCCATCTGTTCAGCGAATGCCTTAAGCCTGAGGAAAGAGGGCTCACCGGGGTCCGGGTAGTCGATTCTCTCGCACCTGCCATAAAGGAGTGTGTAGAACGGAAAGAAGACCGCAGGGTCGCGGTTATCCCAGAAGGGCCGTATGTCATTCCCGTGTGCAGGGACTAGAGCCTTTCCGCAGGATAGGTAACGATTGCCCTGGTCGCGCGGCCGGCGCGAAAGCAGGGGTTCAGGAGGGGGATCCTGGGGCGGTCCCGATTCCTTCTCCGCCACTGCTCATGTCGGGGCACCCTTCCATCATTCCATTCTTCCGCCTTCGGTCCTTTCATGAGATCGCCCTCTTGCTGGCGAATCACGTAGGAACGGCGACTCACGCTGCCCAGTTTAGCCTTGTTTAAGATCCTGATCTGGCCCCTCCCCGAGGCTATGATCCCCAGCTTCTTCAGCTTGCCGAGGACCCTGATGGCCGTCTCCGTGGTGGTCCCTACCATGTCGGCGAGCTCTTCTTTTGTGATAGGCACCGCGTCGCCGAACTTGCCGTGGAGCATGTAGAGCACGTTGAATATCCGCTGGCAGACCATTTCCCCTACGAAGTCGGTGAGTCTTTCCCAGGCGCTGTTGAGTACCCGTCCCAGGAGTGCGACGAGTCTCTCGGTGACAATGGGGTACTTGCCGACAAAGGCCAGAAAATCGGCCCGGGTGATACGGAGGAGGGTCGTTTCGTTCATTGCCTGGGCGGAGACGAAAAAGGCCGGCGACCCGTACAAGGCAACGGCGTTGAGGGTATCCCCGGACGACAGGATGGCAGTCGTGAAAGACTTGCCGGAGAGAGATTGCTTAAATTGCTTCACCTTTCCCGATGCCACTATGTAGAGGAAGCTCGCCGGATCGCCCTGGTGGAAAACGAACTCATCCCTCAGGAATCTATGGAACGTGGCGCACGGGGCGATCTCCGCTACCTGCTCGGTGTCGAGACAGCGAAAAATAGTGGACCGTCTAAGTATCTCCGTCCTGAGGTCGACCCTGGTGCGGTATTCCCTGGGGTCGGCGACAATCAACTTCTTCTCTCGTATCGGTTGGGACATGGGAAACCTTCGTGTGAGAAAGCTGATACTGTGTGAGAATGTCAAATACCTCCACGCAACATCTATGTCAAGACGATTCTCGCCCCTTCTCGCGAAAGGAAGGAGTAGCGGGCGTCAGGGCAGCTTTACCCCTTGAGCGACGAGTTGCGCCCTCAATTCCCCGTAGTCGATGTTTCTCGGCTGGATCCCTGCCTTTAGCCGCCATGGCCGCCGCGGTCCCGGCCGCCTGTCCATAGGAGAGGCAATGGGGGATGATGTTGAAATATTGGTTGATGCTATCCGCCGAGGAGAAGGCGCGGCACGCCACGAGGAGACCGTCTATCTTCTGCGGGACGAGACAGCGAAAGGGGACGCATAGGGTAGGGTGGCGAGCCGACACCTCACCGTTGTCGTTGTTTGCGAGCACCACGATCGTATCGGGAAACACCTCGTCCGATTCCATGTCCTTTTCCGTAAGGGTATACTCGCCGATGATTCTTCTCCCTCCCTGGATGCCGAGCTGGGGCGCGGTGAGCATGATGAAGCTCCTCTCGAACCCGGGAATGTGCTTCTTGAAGAACTCATAGGTGACGAGGGCCCTCTTGCGGGCCCTCACGTCCATCATGGTCAGCTCCTCCACGTCCATGGGATCGCATGCCTTTCCGTCGGGGTGTGATTGAAAGAAATGGAACCAGACGCAGCGCTCCTGGCTTTCCAGGACACCTTTGAAATAGTAAGGGTGACCGTCGAGGGCGACCAGCTCCTTCATGAGCCGGTTGAACTCTTCCGGATGCGTTGCCCTGAACTCGTCGCACCTGGCGATGTCGACGTTGGTAAGCCAGAAGACTATGGCGAGCTTCGAGGTTCGTAAGGCCGGATCGAGGCTGCCGTCGAAGGATGCCCCGGATGCGATGGCGATGTCGCCGTCGCCGGTGGAATCGATGACCACACGAGCGAGTATTGCCTGCCTGCCCGACTTGCTCTCGAAGACGACGCCTTTTGCGGTGGCGCCTTCCATCAGGGCTTCCGTGCCCCAGGAGTGGAGGAGAAGGTCAACGCCCGATTCCCGCACCATGTCGTTCAGCTCGTCTTTCAGGACTTCGGGATCGACCACGGCGGTGTAGAGGACCCTCTCACGGCCGATATTCAAGTCCTTGCGGACATAGAACCAGCCGAGACCCGAATCGAGGTAATAATCGACCACCTTTCTGTCGGTCGTCCCCCAGTCCGCCTTCTTCGGATACGAGACGGCACCCCTTTTCTCGAGCCTGTCGACCAGTTCCTGGCTGATCCCGAATATGTGCTGTTTTCCGCTCCAATCACTCAGGTTCGGGATGATATTGACGAGTCCGCCGGTCGCCATTCCCCCCAGGTGGCCGTACCGCTCGATGAGGATCGTCTTGGCGCCGCTCCGGGCCGCCGAGACGGCGGCGCCGATTCCCCCGGGGCCGCCGCCGACCACGACGACGTCAGCCTCCTTCCACACATTTATCCGTCTTGCCGGGGTGGTGATCGTCTTAGCCGATGTGTGGTCTCTCACGATAAGACCTCCATAAGGGGAAGCTCCCTTGCCCTAGTGCGCCTCGGGGGCGGCCTTCTTTGCCGCCTCAGCCACAGGGAGGGGCTTCACGGACATATCCAGTGTCTCCGGCAGGACCACATCCTGCTTGATGAGACTCGCTTTCAAGGCTTTGATGTCGACGTTCCTCACCTTCACCCCGGCCTTTATTGAAAGGGCAGCGGCTGTGCCCGCCGCCATGCCGTAGAGGGTGCAGTGAGGGATGAGGTTATACTCGTTGTTGGCGACGTCATCAGAGGAGAAGCTGCGCCCTGCCACGAGAAGGTTGTCGACTTTCTTCGGCACGAGCGTGCGGAAGGGCACGTGAAAGTGGGGAAACTCGTCCGAAATGACGTGGCGCTGCTGGGGAATGACCGCGATGGTGTCATCGTAGGTGGTACCGGCCCGCCAGTCCCTCTCGGTAACCATGTATTCCCCGATGACCCTTCTGGCGCCCCTCGTGCCTGTCTGCGAAGCCGTGTCGAGGATGAAGCTTTTCTCGAATCCGGGAATATTCTTCTTGAAATAGTCGTACGTGAAGATCATCTTCTTTCTGATCTCCACCTCGGCGCGTGTCAGGTCTTCCACGTTGAGTATATCGAGTCCGGGAATCCAGTTGCTCACCCAGAGGACGTCTTCGTGAGCGCTCCTCTGCGCGACGGGGAAGCCGCCTCCCTTTACGAGCTGGTTCATCAGCTCGCCGTAGCCCCTGGGATCGGACTTCTTGAAGGCCTGATGCCTCTTGGTATCCACATCTCCCAGCCTGAAGACCACAGCCGCCGTCGAGATCCTGAGGTTAGGGTTGATGGTCCTGTCGAATTCGGCGCCTGCGGAGGGCAACAGGTCTCCATCTCCAGTGCCGTCGATGACGACACTAGCGAGGATCGCCTGCCTGCCGGACTTGCTTTCGAAGATCACGCCCTTTGCCTCGTTGCCCTCGGTGATCGTCTTGGTGCCCCACGAATGGAGAAAGAGCTTCACCCCCGCCTCTTCGACCATGTCGTTGAGGGCGCACTTGAGCAATTCCGGGTCGACCATTGCGGCGAGCTGCACCCGCCCTTCGACCACGAAGAACTGGTGAAAATCGCTCCAATACTCGACGATGTCCTTATCGACTGAGCCTACGTCCTCGTATCTCTGATGGGCCACAGCCCCTCTCTTGTCGAGCCTGTCAAGCCATTCCTTACACTGTCCCTTGAGGATCATTCTGTTGGTGCCGTCGCTCAAGTGGGGCACCATGATGACCAACCCCCCCGTTGCCATGCCTCCAAGGTGGCCGTATCTCTCTATGAGGACGGTATCGGCTCCGTTCCGCGCCGCCGATACTGCGGCCGCGTGCCCGCCCGGACCGCCGCCCACCACGACTACGTCAGCCTCCCGGATTACCTTGACCTCAGCTGGCGGGTTCCATAATTGTCTTTATCGATGGCCCTTTTTCCATTTGCTCTAGCTCCTTATGGCATGAATCGTTTGCCCTTCAGCCCCGACCTTTCTTTTCCAGCAAGGAGCAACATGCGTTCGGCGAGCATAGTTCGTTCGAGGCGGCATGAGGACACGCTCTTATGACAGACATTCTTGCGAATGCCCTCCCGAGCAAATCGATGCTTTTCACTCAATAATTCTACCTTTGCGGGCAAAAGGCGTCAATCATTCTTTCATGGAAGAGTTGGCTTATGCATGCGGTTTTCGCTGTCATACCCGGCCTTTTCTGCGGCTTTTGCGCTTGACAACGACGCATCACCGTGGGTACTATTTGCCGTCCCATGGAACGGCGGTCTTCCTCCTGGAAGGAAGGCGGCTCTTACGCTAAAGCTCGTAAGCCCAGGCAATCTGATTCCTCGAGGGGGCCGTCGTTTGAATCAGGGTGAGTCGGTGACCGTGAGAAGGGAAACGGAAAAGGGAATCAGGCTGCGCATCGATGGCCTGATGCTCAGCTTCGGGGGCGTGAGTGCCCTGACGGACGTGAGCGTCGACGTCATGGACGACGAGATCCTTGCCGTCATCGGACCAAATGGGGCGGGAAAGACCGCCTTGCTCAACTGTATCAACGGCTTCTACAAACCCCAGGAAGGCGAGATATACTTCGATGGGGTCAAGATCGCCAGGGTGCGCCCGGATAAACTCGCCCGCCTCGGCATCGCGAGGACATTCCAGAACATCGAGCTGTACACCGGCCTATCCACCGAAGACAACATCATGGCAGCGCGCCACGTGCTCATGAAGCGGAGCTTTGTCGCCGGAGGTCTCTACTTCGGGTGGGCGAGGAGGGAGGAGATCAAACACCGGGAAACAGTCGAGGAGATCATCGATTTTCTCGAGATTGCACCCGTGAGAAAGAAACCGGTTGGCCTTCTCCCTTATGGCATGCGGAAGAGGGTCGAATTGGCCCGGGCTCTGGCCCTGGAGCCGAAAGTCCTCATTCTCGACGAGCCCATGGCCGGAATGAACCTCGAGGAGAAGGAAGATATTGCCCGGTTCATCATCGATCTTTTCGAGGGTCAGGGCTCTACCTACCCTGATACGCCTGTCTTAAGGGATGGGATCAGATCGATCATCCTCGTCGAGCACGATATGGGCGTGGTGATGGATATCGCCGACAGGATCGTGGTCCTCGACTTCGGCCGCAAGATCGCCGATGGCGTCCCTTCCGACATAGCCGCAAATCCGGCCGTGATAGAGGCCTATCTGGGCAGGGGAGAAACTTAAGGGGAGCTGACCACCTAAGGGAGAAAAGGGCGTCCATGCTGCAGGTCAATAATATCGAGGTCGTCTACGGCCGGGTCATCCAGGTGCTGAAGGGCGTCTCTTTGGAGGTCGGTGATGGTCAGATCGTTGCCCTTCTCGGCGCCAACGGGGCGGGAAAGACAACGACCCTGAAGGCCGTGTCGGGGATGCTCAAGACGGAAGAGGGCGAGGTGACAGAGGGAACCATCGTTTTGGATGGGAAGAGAATAGATAGATACGGACCCGAGGACATAGCCGGGATGGGCCTGAGCCAGGCTATGGAAGGGAGAAGGGTGCTCGAACACCTCACCGTCGAGGAAAACCTCCTCGTAGGCGCCTATTGCCGGAAGGATAAGGCAGGGGTGAAGAAGGATCTGGAAATGGTCTTCGATTACATCCCCAAGGTCAGGCATCTCCGCCGCCGTGTGAGCGGCTATCTGTCCGGCGGGGAACAGCAGATGCTCGTCATAGGGCGTGCACTCATGGCCCGGCCCAGGCTCATGCTCCTCGACGAGCCTTCCCTCGGTCTTGCGCCGCTTCTGGTGGAAGATATCTATCGCATCATCCAGAGGATCAACGCCGAGCAAGGGACGTCGATTCTCCTCGTGGAGCAGAACGCCCGTGCGGCTTTGGGCATCGCCCATTTCGGCTATGTGATGGAGAACGGCAAGGTAGTCTTTGGCGGTCCTGCCGAAGCCCTGAAAGGCAACGAAGACGTCCGTGAATCGTATCTCGGGCTTTCCTCGCAAGGACGCAGGAAGAGCTATCGCGATGTCAAGCATTATCGTAAAAAGAAGAGGTGGGTCGCCTAAAGAGAGGGGCGAGAAGGGGGATCAATAGGGGATGGCGCGGCTTTACGGGGAAAAGGGGGATACGTGGCCGAAAGTACTCTCCCACAACTACAGAACATACGGGGGCAGCCGGAATGCCATGCGATACAAGCACTACGGCATTTGGCAGGGCTATACGTGGGAAGAGTACTATCTCAATGTGAAGTACCTCGCCTGCGGTCTTTCCTCCCTCGGCTTCGAGCAGGGGGACAAGCTCCTCATCATCGGCGACAACGCCCCCCAATGGTGCACCGCAGAACTCGCGGCCCAGGCGAACCGCGGGGTCTCCGTGGGGGTATACTCCGAATTGGCCGCCCCTGAGGTCCGATACGTCGCAGAGAGCTCAGAGGCCCGGTTCGCGGTGGTCGAAGATCAGGAGCAGGTGGACAAGCTCCTCGAGTTGAGAGAAGACCTGCCCCTCCTTCGGAAGATCATCTACTGGAACTACAAAGGGCTGTCCCACTACAAGGACGCCCTCATCATGGGCTACCGTGAAGCTCTCGGGCATGGCAAGGCCTACGATGCGGAGCATCCGGGGCTCTTCGAGAAGGATCTTGCAGCGGGCAGCGTTGATGACCCGTGCGCCATTGTCTACACCTCGGGGACCACCGGGGCAATGCCTAAGGCAGCAGTCCATACCCACGCAACCATCAGGGCTGGCGCAGAGTCCTACCTGGGCCTCGACCCGTGGACGGAGTCGGACGACATAGTCCCGCATCTGCCCCCCGCCTGGATCACCGGCCAGTGGTCGCTCATCGGTTGTCATCTGCTCTCAGGGTGCGTCCTCAACTTTGCCGAGAACCCCGAAACCCGGCAGCGCGACGCGCGGGAAATAGGTCCTACCATCGTGCTGAACGGCGCCCGCGTGTGGGAGAGTCAAGCCGCTGCCGCCCAGGCCCGGATGCTTGATGTGGACCCGTTCAAGAGGATCATCTTCCGTCTCCTCATGCCTGCTGCATATAGGCTGGCTGATCGGAGACTTCGGAGAGAAAGACCGGGGATGGCCTTGTCCCTGGCAGCCGCGCTTGCCAGGTTTATCCTGGCACGTCGCATCAAGGCGAGCCTCGGCCTTTCCCGGGCGCGGATCTGCTACAGCACCGAGGCCATACTCAGCCCTGACGCGCTGAGGTTCTATCATGCCTTGGGCCTGCCCCTCAAGAGCCTCTACGGGACGACCGAAGGGGGGCCGCTGACAGGCGCGCGGAAAGACGCCATTCGTCTTTGACACCGTGGGCCCTCCTTTCGATGGTACTGAGATGCGGGTTGCCGATGACGGTGAGATCGTCTATCGTACCCCGGCAGTTTTCAAAGGGTACTATAACGATCCGGAGCAGACCGCATCCGTGCTGAGAGACGGATGGTTCCACAGTGGAGATTCGTGCGATGTGGCGGACGGCGAAATCCGTTTTCTCGATAGGATGGGGAGCCTTGTCCGGATGGCGTCAGGTGACACCCTGGCCCCTCAGCTCGATTGAAAGCCGGCTTAGGTCGAGCCCCTATATCAAGGATGCCTGGGTTTTGGCCGCACCCGACGGGAAGTACGCCTCCGCGGTTGTCGTCATCAACTTCACCACGGTTGCACGATGGGCGGGGAAGAAGAGCACCTCCTTCGGCACCTTCGCAGAGCTTTCCCAGAAGCCGGACGTCTACGACCTCATAATGGGTGAGATCGAACGGATGAACAGCGCCTTGCCGGGTGGATGCAGGGTGAGGAAATTCGTCAATCTCCACAAGGAGTTCGATGCAGATGCGGGGGAATTGACGAGGACCAGGAACTTGAGACGGCATGTACTCGCAGAACGGTACCGTACGCTCGTCGAAGCGATCCATGCCGAATTGACGGAAGTATCGGTAGACGCCCCCGTGGGGCGTCAGGACGGACGCACGGAAACGAGGAGCTTTTGCGTGGCCATCGCCTCCGTGGGGGGAGGGACGTCGTGACTTTCTTTCTGCAACTGGTGGTGACCGGCTTATCCCTGGGCATGATCTATGCCCTCGTAGCCATAGGCTTCGTCATTATCGTGAAGTGCTCGAACGCTTTCAACATCGCCCAGGGGCACTTCGTATTGATAGGCGGGTACCTGGGATATACCTTCCTCGTCCTCTTTCATCTTCCCCTGTGGGCCGCCCTCATCCTGGCCGATAGGAACGGCCGCCCTCATGGGCCTCGCCATCGAGCGCCTTGCCGTGCGCCCCCTGCTCGGCCAGTCGGAGCTGGCCGTTATCATGATGACCATAGCCCTGGCAACGGTGCTCGAGGGGCTTGCAACGCTCATCTGGGGCGGGGAGTATAAGACCTACCATGGGGTGCTTCCAACCCTTACCCTGAAGCTGGGGCAGATATCGGTGCCTCCTGAGTCGCTCATCGGGCTCATGGTTTCCGTCGTTGCCGTGGCCGTGCTCATGTTCGTCTTCCGCTATACGAAAATCGGGCTCGCCATGAGGGCGACCGCCGAAGACCTGCAGGTAGTGCAGAGTCTGGGTATCAAGGCCACCACCGTCTATGCCGTCTCATGGGTCATCGCCTCCATCGTCGGCGTGGTGGGCGGCATCCTCTTGGGCGGCGTATCGGGCGTCATGATACCGCTCGCGGAGATCGGCCTCAAAGCCTTTGCCGTCGTCCTTTTGGGAGGGGCGAACTCGGTCGGAGGGGCGATCGTGGCAGGCATCATGCTGGGTGTATTGGAGAACGTGGCAGCCGGCTATTTGGACCCCCTTCTGCCGGGCGGAGGCTTTGCACAGATATTCCCCTTTGTCGTGATGATCATAGTCCTCATCTTCAGACCGAACGGTCTCTTCGGCCTGGCGAGGATAGAGAGGATTTAGGCGAATGGGCAGGGGAACTTTCCAGGAGACTTACGCGCAGGACATGGCGATCTTTCACACCCCGTCGCAGTGGGGGGCCCTCATCGTCTTCCTTGCCCTTCTTCTTGCTGCCCGATGTTCGTGAGCGACAGGGTGCTCACCATCGTTACCATGATCGGCATCGCTATCATAAGCGTGCACGGGCTCAACATACTCACCGGATACTGCGGCCAGATATCCATGGGCCACGTCGGCTTCATGGCGGTGGGGGCCTATGTGTCCGCGATCCTCACCGCAAAGCTCGGCTGGCCGTTCTGGTGCGCGCTTCCGTGCGCCGCCCTTGCCGCAGGCATGGCGGGCCTGGTTTTTGGCTTGCCCTCTCTGAAAATCCGCGGGTTCTACCTTATCATGGCCACACTGGCTGCCCATTTCATCATCATCTGGATCATTCTCCAACTTCGGAGTATCACCGGGGGTCCGGATGGCATGGCGGTGCCCAAGCCGCGGATCGGCAGTCTTGTCATAGACTCCAAAGCGCGATACTACTATCTCGTCATGGTGGTCGCCTGTCTTGCCACGTACATAGCTGTCAACATAACCAGGACAAGGGCCGGCAGGGCGTTCGTCGCCATCAGGGATAACGACCTCGCGGCCGAGGTCATGGGAATCAATCTTTTTATCTACAAGCTCCAGGCATTTTTCATCGGCTGTCTCTACGCGGGGGTGGCCGGTGCCCTGCTCGTCCATTATTACGGGTTCGCAAGCGTCGACCAGTTTCCGTTCATGGACTCGGTCTGGTATCTGGGCATGCTTATCGTC
This sequence comes from uncultured delta proteobacterium, assembly GCA_963749525.1. GTDB lineage: Bacteria > Desulfobacterota > Syntrophorhabdia > Syntrophorhabdales > WCHB1-27 > CAVVNC01. The sequence continues at coordinate 8,202 of CAVVNC010000061.1, read as the reverse complement.
GGCGGCATGGGCAGCATCGCGGGGGCTGTCCTCGGAGCAGTCGCCCTGAAACTCCTCGACGAATTGGTCACCATCATGGGTCCTGTGCTGGCGGCGGCAGTGGCCGCCCAGGCGGCCGCCTCCCTGGCGCTCATGGCACGAGGCTTGGTGATCATCCTTTTCCTCATCTTCGAGCCCAGGGGTCTGGTCCACCTGTGGGGAGTGGTCAAGGCCTACGTTCGTCTCTGGCCGTTCTCGCGGGAGGAGGCGGAGTGATTTCAGCGGAAAGAAAGGAGGACGTATGAAGAGAAGCATCTGGTTGGGAGTGGCTGTCTGTGCACTTGTGCTCTTGTCGGGCTCGACGCTTTTCGCGGCAAAGACGGTCTATATCGGTGGGACCATGTCACTCACCGGACCGTATGCGGAGGATTCGGCCGCGGTGCTTGCGGGCTTCCAGGATTACGTGAAGTACGTGAACGAGACGAAGCAAATGGCCCCGTGGCGCAAGGAGAAGTGGCCGTCGGACATAGCAGTCGAGCTTCTCTGGCGGGATGACGAGCTTAAGCCTGCAAAGGCCCTGAGCATCTACGAGGAGCTGAAGGCAAAAGGCATACTCGTTTACAGATGCTCGGGTTCGCCCGTTGCCCTTGCCCTCAAGGACAGGCTGAAACAGGACAACATGGGGGCCACGAGCATGTCCACGGGCTCCTTTCTCATGACGCCTCCCGGCACCATCTTTACCTACTACCCCATCTATACGGATGACCTTGCGGCCGTCGCCGACTGGTTCAAGAAGGGCTGGAAGGAATCGAGAAAGCCGAGGGTGGCTTACCTCACTGCCGACAATTCCATGGGCAAGTCCATCGAGATACCCGAGATGGAGGCGTACCTCAAGAATGAAGGCTACGAATTCGCCGGCACCCAGTACGTGCCGCTCGTCCCCACGTCCCCGCCGACCACCCAGCTCATGTGGCTCAAACAGAACAAGGTAGATCTCGCCATCGGCATCATGGTCAACCCCGGCGCTCAGCCAACGGTAAAAGAAATGGTGAGGCTCGGCATGGGCCCGAACCAGCAGTATAAGATGGTCTTCGGCGTTGGAACCCCCTGCCATATCGTTCCCTTTGCCGACGCCATGGGGGACTTGGGCGACGGCCTTGTCGTGGCAGGCGACTATCCCCCGTGGGATGACTCCGCGCCCGGCATAAAGTGGATGGTCGATCTGCAAAAGAAATACCGTCCCGATAAATTCGTGCGCCACACGCAATATATGGGAGGCATGGTCGAGGCAATGAGCCAGCTCGAGGCTATCAGGCTTGCCTTACAGGTGACGCCCCTCGAGAAGCTGAAGCCGGCGGACGTGCTCGACAACGGCTTTTACAAGATCAAGAACCTCGATATGGGCGGCATAACCGGCTCACCCCTCACGTACGCTCCGGGTAAGATCGAAGGGGTGGATCTGGTGCGCGTCGATCAGATGGAGAAGAGCAAGATCGTCAATCGCGGTACCTTGCCTTGCCGCCACGTATACGCGCATTAAGGGCTTACTCTTTAGTCCTCTTCCTCCGGCGGCCGCAAGGCCGCCGGAGGCGCTCCATTCATAGGTTCGAAGGCGGATACGTCACCCTTTTAGCCGATCGGTAAATGACTCAGGGCCCATAGGGTGGCCCCGCCATTCCGGCAACAACTTAACGAGAGGCAAGATCGTGCCTTACATCAAGTTTGAAATGGTCGATGGTGAAAGCTCTTTTCTTGATCCCCGTTCCGGATTCGGAGAGACGGTAGAGAAGTTCCAGGTGAGATTCGATCCCCTCACGGGGAGGACGGGCCATCTCTCCCACTTCGGCGCAATCAAGCCTCAGCGGCTCCCCCTGGACAACTACGATTTGCCCGAGATCAAGGGGAAGTGCCCGTTCTGCCCCGATGTTCGCTCCCGGACGACTCCCAAATTCCCCGACAGGGTCCTGCCGGAAGGCCGGGCCGAGAGAGGAGAAGCAGTCCTCATCCCCAATCTTTTTCCCTACGACGTATACAGTTCCGTGATTATCATGACCGATAACCACGTGGTGCCACTTGACCGGCTCTCGGAAAAGAGGATCCACGACGCTTTTTCGTTGGGGGCCGATTTTCTCAAGAAGATAGGCTCCCTCGATTCCTCCCTTCCTTACCATGTCATTACCTGGAACTACATGCCTCCTGCGGGAGGAGGGCTTGTCCACCCCCACCTACAGTGCTCCGCCACCAAATATCCGGGCAACCGCTACATGGATGAGCTTTCCGCCTCCAAGAGGTTCCACGATGATCACGGGATCGACTACTGGCAGGAATACGTCGAGGAGGAGAAACGAATCGGCACTCGCTACATTGCATCGATGGGCACCTCCCACTGGCTCTCGTCCTTCCTTTCCTCGGGTGTCCTCGGGGAGGTCTGCTGCGTTTTCCCGAACGTCTTTGACGTGAATGGGTTTGGACCTCAAGACTGCGCCGACCTCAGCGCGGGGCTCGGGAGGGTGTTTGCCTATTACAGGGAACACGGTATTTACAGCTTCAACGCCCTCCTTTGTTTCGGCCCGGTTAGCCAGAGATACTTCTCCTGTTCCTTCCGAATAATCCCGCGGACGTTCCTTAACACGCGCGATTACGCGCCGGATGCAGGCTTCTACCAGATGCTCCTTTCGGAGCCTGTCTGCGCAATTTCGCCCGAGCAATTGTGCGAAGACCTGCGGCCATACTTCTAAAAAGGCATCGCTTGCCCGGGGGCCTTTTCACGTTACTCCATTTGTGAGACGCGAGTTTGAGTCTGCTGGACGAATGCCTGACTGACGATTATAAATAGACAACCCCGATGTTGCCCGAAGAAGAGGCCGGCTCTCACGCAGAAGGCACCGGGACGCACCGGACACGCCCCCGGGTGAGCCCAACGGTTTGGCAGGACCCGTTGGGGGCGCATCCATCGAGAAAGACGGCTCCACTTTGAGCCGATAATCCCTGACAAGAGAGGTCACCATGATTCGATTTCAAAGAACCATGAAGGTCAGGCGAGGCAGGCATGCGACATTGTGGGCGCGTGAGCTTTCGGATTATATGAACACCGCCCATGGAGAGCCGAAGCTTCAGTTGTTCAGCTCCCGGTTCGGGAATGTGTCCACCCTTTACTGGGTAGCAGATTTCGAGAATCTGGCAGCCCTCGAAAAATGGCAGAAGAAGGTGGGGGCCGATGCCGGCTACAGGGAGCTGGTGAAGAAATCCTTCGAGATCGTTCTCGACGGCACGGTGGAGGATGCGGTTCTCCAGTCCGTCTAAGGCCTTAAATAAGCAGCCCGTCAGAAGGGTCTAAGAGACCCGTTGAGGCGGGCCACTCACGAAGAGAACCGTTCAGAGCTCTTCGCGGACGCCCCTGGTCAATACCCCAGATACGCCTTTGTTACGTACTCGTCTTTTGCAATGACCGCGGCCTCGCCTTTCAAGGCTATCCTGCCCACTTCGAGCACATAGGCGGCGTGGGCGAGCTTCAGGGCCATGCGGGCATTCTGTTCCACGAGCACTATGGTCACCCCGGCCGAATTTATCTGAGTGATGATCTTGGCCACTTCGCTCACCATGAGCGGCGAGAGGCCGAGACTCGGCTCATCCATGAGCACCACTTTGGGGTTGGACATGAGGGCGCGGGCCACTGCCACCATCTGCTGCTCTCCGCCGCTTAGGTCGGTGGCCTGGTTCTTGATTCTCGGCTTCAGGTTGGGGAAATGCTCCATCATCGAATCGAGGTTCTTTTTGAAGTCGGCCCGCCCCTTCAACAAGAACCCTCCCATCTCCAGGTTCTGCATGACCGAGAGACTGTAGAAGAGCTGTCTTCCTTCAGGCACGTGGGTGATCCCGCGCTTCACGACTTCATGAGGCGGCAGGCGGTCGATCCGCTTACCTTCATACCATATCTCGCCAGATGTCGGCCGTTTCAGGCCGGATATGGTCCGAAGGGTTGTGGTCTTGCCTGCGCCGTTAGCCCCTATGAGGGTCACGATGCTCCCTTCCTCGACTTCCATGGAGATGCCGCGGACGGCCTCGGCATTGCCGTAATGAACCCATAAGTCCCTAATTTCAAGCAGCATCAGAGATCCTCTCTCCCCAGATAAGCTTCTACCACCTCCTGATTCTGCCGTATCTCGTGGGGCAGACACGAGGCGATCTTTCGGCCGTAGTTAAGGACCGTGGTCCTGTCTGAGATGCCCATGACCATCTTCATGTCGTGCTCGACAAGGACGATGGTGATGCCGCTGTCCCTGATCTTCCTGATTCGCTCTATCATCTCGGAAGTCTCGATCGGGTTCATGCCCGTGACCGGCTCGTCGAGGAGGAGCAGCGTGGGCTTGCAGGCCAGGGCCATGCTCACCCCGAGGGCCTTTTGATGCCCGTGCGGAAGATTTGCGGCAACCTCATTTTTCACGCCGGACAAACCCATGAAATCGATGATTTCCAGGGCTTCGCGCCTGCATCCGTCGTCCGTTCTTCTAGCCCGGCGGGTGTGCAGGAATTCATGGAGGGCGCCTGCGCGACACTGCATGTGAAAACCGACGAGCACATTCTCCAGCACCGTCGACTGCATGAAGAGGAAAGTCTGTTGGAATGAACGAGTTATGCCTTTCTGCGCAACCTCGTGAGGTCCGAGACCCGTGATGTTCTCCCCCCTGAAGGTTATCGTGCCACTAGTGAGGGGCAAGGTGCCGGTAATGAGATTGAAGACCGTGGTCTTGCCCGCGCCGTTTGGGCCGATGAGGCTGTGTATCTCCTTTTCATCCACGCTGAAGTCCAGGTCGGAGACCGCCTGAAGCCGGCCAAAATGCTTTGCAACCTTCGTAAGTTCTAGTAGGGCCACCGAGGATACCCTCCCTCACTCGGAGATTTCAGCGGGCGTTCTGCTGCGCCTCTTGATCCGGATCCATCGGGTCCAGGGCGAGGATGGCTTCCCGCGCCACCGGTCGATGAGCCCGAGAACACCCGATGGCATGAAAATGATGATGAGTATGATCGCCAGCCCTGTAATCACGGGCTCCCACTCTTTCGCAACCCGCAGGTATTCGGGGATGAAAGTGATGACGAGGGATCCGATGATCGGGCCTGCGAGGCTGTGGGAAAGACCCCCCACTACAGCGTACATCATGACATATACGGAATTACCGAAGCCGAACGCCGTCGGCACTGCGACCAGCGTGCAGGCGGTGAAATAACTCCCGGCCACGGCCGCGAAGAAATTAGAGATCAGGGTGTTTGCGATTCGGTATTTCACGATGTCGATCCCCATGGAGCTAGCGAGGGTGAGGCTCGACCCTATGGCGTTCCAGGCCCTACCGATTTTCGAGTTATAGAGGGCCCAGTACACGAGGAGATTGATGGAGAGAAGGACCAGCCCCAGGTAGTACAGGGAGCCCTTGTACACGAACTGAAAGGAGCCGATCGAAGGCGGCGGAATGGGCAGCGTGCCTCCCCAGCCCCCGAAATACTGGACAGATCCGAAGAGCTGCTGGAACGCCAGCGTAAGCACCATGCCGAACATCAAGAAGACCATCATCCCCCGGGGTATGAGCACGGAGAAGGCAATGTAGCCGAGGAGAACGGCGACGAGCCCGCCTATGGGAATGGTGAGCCAGAACGACATATCGGCTTTCCACATGAGCATGGCGGTAGCATAGGCCCCTATGGCCCACCACGCGGCGATATCGAACCTCGGCAGCCCGACCTTGAGGGTAAAGGCGAATGCGAGTCCCAACATGGCATAGGTAATGGTGAGGATGAGGATCTGCTGCACGTATTCGTTGACGAGTAAAGGCAGCGCCAGGGCGATCAGCACCAGGAGCACAGCCAAAACGGTTTTTCGGGTTTTGGACATTCTCTCCTCCAGCCGCCCTCTATTGCCCGGGGATAGGCAGAGGTTTTCCCAGAAGGCCCCCCGGCCTGAAGTACATCAGCACTGCCGCGAAAAGGAAGACCACCAGCAAATTGATCTGGCCCACGAGTTGAAAGGCAAAACTCTCTATGATTCCGACGATGAAAGCCGCGAGGAGGGCGCCCGACATGCTGCCCGTACCCCCTATCATGACGACCATCATTGATCGGACAAAGACGTTCGTTCCCATGTTGCTCGAGGCGGAGAGCACGGGAACGATGAGACCGCCCGCAATGCCGCAGAGTCCGCTTCCCACTCCCATGGTTACCAAGAATATCCTCTTTGCGTTGATACCCTGGAGGCCCGCCACGTCCCTGTTCTCGGCGGCCGCCAGCATCGCCGTCCCGGTCTTGGTCTTCATGAAGAAGTAGAGGGCCGCCATCACTACGACGGCGCCGAGAATCACGACGACCTTGGCCTTGCTGAATGTTACGCCGCCCACGGCGAGCACCCCGGGCAGCACCGCTACGACTGAAACCGGTTTGGACGCGAAGGTAAGCAGGGCGAGCTGGGCCACGAGGTTGCCGAAGGCGATGGTCACCAACATGGTGTGAAAGAAGCCGTGAGGGAGCGTCCATTGGATAACGAAGAAGTGAAAGAATATCCCGAGGAGGAGCATTGCCAGCAGGGCCGCGATAATCGCGAGGGGATAGGGGAACCCCAAGTTGGCCACCGTCGCGAAGGTGACGTACGCCCCCAGCATGTAGAACTGGCTTTGCGCGAAGTTGAATACCTGGATCACACCGAGTATGAGGGTAAAGCCGGAGGCAACCAGGGCGTAGACGCCACCGCTCATCAGGCCGTTCACCAGCACCTGCATGAACAAGTCGAGATTCATCGAAAGCCTCCTTTCCCCGAACGTGGCACGCCCTAAAAGGGGTCAGCCTGCCCGCAAGTCCTTGCGGGCAGGCTTATTGACCCGACTACTTCTTCAGGTCGGAGAAATCCCAGGCGCTCTTCTCCGGCGGGAATTTCGGCTTTCCGTATTTTTCCCAGTACTTCTCATACACGTCGACAAGGCCGTGGAGCTTGATCGTCATGAGGTATTGATCTTTCACGTCGAGCTGCTCGAAGTATTCCAGCTTGCCGTTCTTCGTAACGCCCCGGCCTGTGGATCCCATACCGTCAACCGTGCGCAGCTGCTGGATATCCGGTCTCGGCGAAGAGCTGGATGTAGCCGCCCATGCCGAGGGAAGGCTTGGGTCCTTTTTCCAGGTAGCCTTTGAGCACCGTCGGATCGACGCTCTGGGTCGCCTTGATTGCGTCCATCATCACGAACCAACTGCTCACCCAGTAGCAGCCGTCTGTCTGGAAGTCCCCGTATTCCTTGATGTAGCGGTCGACAAGGGCCTTCATCTCGGGTTTCTCAATGACCTCGGGAATACCCCGCGGATCGAGGTAGAGCGTCTCCGCTCCGTCAAACCAGTCTCCGACCTTCGCATAGATGTTCTTTATCAGGTCATTGCTGAGGATCGAACCCGGGAAGATGAAGCCCTTCCAGCCCACGTCTTTGAGGGCCACGGCGAGATTGAGGATCGTGGGGCCGAAGTTGACCCCGAAGTCAACCATGTTGGGGTTGAGGCTCTTTATCTTCGTGGCGATGGGACCGAAGTCGACCGTATCCGTTGAGAAGAAGATGGGAGGGAGCACCTTGAGACCGGCAAGCTTCTCGGCATTGCCGTACCGTTCTGCGGTTACGCGGCCGTTCTCCGTATCGATGGTGCAGACCACGCTGCTCTTCGCCCCTTTCTTGACGAAGTCATGGGCTATCAGATAGTTCGTGCCGGCGATATAGAAACCTCCCACCGGCCTGAAGAAATACTGGTGCTTCGTCGTAACCGGCTCGTCCGAAGGCCCCATGCCCAGCACAAGAATCTTGTTCTGGTCGGCCTGATTGGCGACGATGCTGTCGACTGACCCGAAGTTGTTTATCAGGATTTTGACCCCGTCCTGATGGATCGCCTTTTGGAGCGCCGCCATAGTCTTCGTGGGGTCTTCGAAAGCGACGTCGTAGGTGAAGAACTCGATCTTGTAGGTCTTGCCGCCGACCTTCAATCCTCCCTGCTCGTTCACTATCTTGGTCAGAAGCTCATGCCACTTTTTTTGTTCCAACCCTTCCTTGATGATCAACGGGTTGAGAGAGCCGATCCTGAGCACGTTGTCAGCAGCCACGGCCCTGTCGGCCGCGAAGATCGACAAAGAGCACAGGAGCGCCAGAACGACAAACAACACAGATAGCTTCCACTTCGTCTTACTCATGCAAACCCCCTTTTTTCTTAGCT
>CAVVNC010000060.1:0-19098 GCA_963749525.1 uncultured delta proteobacterium | reverse complement strand
TCCAGCTGTGTTCTCCGATGAGCTTCACGAACCTGCATCCCCCGAGGTTTTGCTCGCGGTATCGGTCCTCTCCCTCTTTGAAATAGACGAGGAGGTCCTGAAACTGCTCATCCCCTATGGGAATGACGAGCTTCCCGCCGATTTCGAGCTGCTGCATGAGAGGGTCCGGGGCACCAGGGGCCGCGGCGGTGACGATGATGCCTGCGAACGGGCTCTCATCCCTCCACCCTGCCGTGCCGTCTCCGATTCGAATGACAACGTTCGTGTACTTTAACTGATCGAGGACCTTCCGCGCTCTTTTCGCCAGGTCGGGCAGGCGCTCTATGGAGTAGACGCAATCTGCGAGCTCCGCCAGTATGGCGGTCTGATAGCCCGACCCGGTGCCGATCTCGAGTACCTTCTCCATTCCCGTGAGCCCGAGGGCCTCGGTCATGAGAGCCACGATATAAGGCTGGGATATGGTCTGCCTCTCCCCTATGGGCAGCGGGTGATCCGAATAGGCCTGGGGCCAGAGCGCCTCATCGAGGAACAGGTGACGGGGAACCTTCCGGAATGCCTCGATCACCCTTCGGTCCCGTATGCCGCGCTCGATGAGCGTTTCCACCATCTGCTGTCTCAGGCTGTGGTATTCGTTATGCATTATTTCGACAGCTCTTTCGCGCGGCTCTGGGCAGCCTCGAGCGCCCGGACTACGCTTCCCTTGAAGCCCTTTTCATCAAGGAGGACCAGGCCGGCAATGGTCGTCCCCCCGGGGGAGGTTATGGCCTCTTTCATAAGGGAGGGATGGAGTTTTTCCTTGTCAAGCATCATGATTGTGCCCTTCATCGTCTGAACGGCGAGGCTGTGCGCCTTGTCCCGGGCAAGCCCCATGCGTACGCCTCCATCTACCATGGCTTCGAGGAAGGCGAGGACAAAGGCCGGGCCGCTCCCCGCGAGGGCGGTCACCGCGTCCATCTGCTCCTCCGTTACTTCAACGGTCCTGCCGAGTGGGCCGAGGAGGGCCCGGACGTCGGCCAGTTCGTCCGGAGAGAGGAGCTCACCGGGGGCTATTCCGAGGGCTCCCTCCCCTATGGTGACGCAGATGTTCGGCATGACCCTTACGACTCTGGCCGGCCTCCCGAGATCGGACATGATGGTAGAGGTCGTGACCCCGGCCATGATGGAGATGATTATGTTCGAGTCGCTCACGGAAGGGGCCATGGCGCTTATCGCAGTTCTTGCGTCTTGCGGTTTCACGGCAAGGATCACAAAACGGCACCGGGCGGGTAGATCCCCGGGGTCCTGGACCGCTCCTACGGCGTACGCCTGAGCCATGGCCTGCGCTCGTGCGGCCTTTAGCTCGAAGAAAAGGATTTCATCCTTGTCCACGCCCGTGTCGAGGAGGGCCCGGACAATGGACTCCCCCATGTTGCCCAGACCGATGATCCCGACTTTTCTCATGGTTTCTCCTCCATCCGCTTTTGCCTGTTCAGCCTGCTTAAAGCCTGCCCCGGCCGCAAGGTTTCTCTTTGGAAGCCGGGTAATGAGCGTCATCCCGCCCTCGAGGACGAGAGAGTCACAAAACACAGGTGGCAGCCCTCGACGAGCGTAAGTCCCGGGAAGTCCCCCTCAAGAAATCCGCCACGCCGTCTCGACGACACCACTCTTATATCAAATAGGTTTCAGATTTTAAAGACAAAACTGGATGGACGGCCAACTACCCCTACCCGATGATATGGAGCCTCTTCTTGCGGGCCGTGGCCCTGAGCAGCACGATGGTCGCCCCGGGCCCTCCCGCGGACATACGGGAGCTGGCGAAAGCGACCACCCACTTCCTGTGCATGGCCTGTACGATCCATTCCTTGAGCTTCTCCTTCAGCACGGGTCCCCTTCTCGATTTGAGACCCCTCCCGTGAATGACCTTGACGCAGCAGACTTGCGATTGGACAGCGTCGCGGACAAAGGAGCGGAATGCGTCCTGGGCATCGTCCGCAGAAAGGCCGTGAAGGTCGAGGACCTTCTGGACCGAGAATTCATTGTTTCGCAGCTTTTCCAGGACGAGGGGGCTCAAGTCGTCCACGTAGCCTTCCATGTACTCGGGGAGGTTGATCACGTTGAGGGCATGGTCATCCCTGAGTATCTCCTCCATCTCGCGGCCGCGGTCCGGCCGGGGGATGAGGCATCTACCCTCTTTCGATTCCTGAGGGACCCTCGTCTTGTCGGAGGCAATCCTTTTCACGTCCTTCATGGCTTCGAGGAAGGCATCCGGATCGCCGGGCTGCCCTTGGGGAGTCGGAGGAGCGGCAGGGCTCGGAGGAGACGCTTCCTCTCCCCCGGGAAGGAGGATGCGTTTCTCCTTGACGAAATCGGGCAGCTTCCCGAAGAAGTGGTAGATCGATTCCTTCTCCTTCATTCCCATAATTAAAACCGATAACGTGGCGGACTTCAAGGCAGAGTATGTACATGCCGGACGTGCCATTGAGATCAAGGCGGTTTCCACGGAAGTCTCTTCCCTGTCCTTGAGAGACCGGCCATTGTTAACGTCATGCGAGCCTTTGCGTTTGTCAAGGTTGCGATGTCCGGAATGTCCTTTTTCACCACCCCGAGTGCGGATGTGCCCTTCGGACGTAAGGAAAGAGAAAGACCGATCAGGGAATTATGGTATAATGCGCTTCATGAAGAGTTTCCTTGATGTGCTCTTTGTGCGCGACAAACACGTCTGCCCATGGTGGTGCTGCTTCACCTTCGATAATCCGATCCGGCGCCTCTTTCACGATCCCGTCGGCATCCTGTCCCCCTATGTAGGGCCAGGCAACACGGCCATAGACATCGGCCCGGGCATGGGTTTTTTCACCGTTGCCATGTGTGGCCTCGTGGGCGCTGACGGCAGGGTTATCGCTGTTGACATCCAGGAGCGGATGCTTGAAAGCCTCTCCCGGCGGGTACGTCGTCGTAATCTCGCGGACAGGCTGGAGACCCATCTCGCGACGCCTGTTGGGCTCGGAATCGCGAGCCGGGCGGACTTTATCCTCGCCTTCTGGATGGTCCACGAGGTGCCGGACCAGGGACATTTACTCGAGGAAGTGGCGGGCCTCCTGAAGCCGAGAGGCTCCTTCCTCCTGGTTGAGCCGTATTTTCATGTGACCGGAAAGGCCTTTGACAAGACCCTTGAGGCGGCATCCGAGGCAGGCCTGAAGGTCTCGTCATCGCCCCGCATCGCCTTCAGCAGGACCGCGCTCTTCTACAAGGAGAGTACTGCTACGGCGAGCATTGCCGCCGGATAGAAACAGGCCCTGTTGAACAGGGCCATCGCCGATTCTGCGGATCCCTCCCTGACCCATCTCCAGGCCGGGCCTACCATGAGAAACCAGCCCACCGCGATCGCTCCCGCCTCGTAGACAACCGGATTCGAGAGGCCCACGGGAAAGGGAAGAACCAAGCTGACAAGCACGGTTGCGCATATGAGAGCCGTGGATACCACGGCCGAAGCCCGCCTTCCGTAGCGCACGGGAAAGGTCCTTATCCCCAGATGGATATCCTCTTCGAGATCGGTCCAGTCGTTGGTGATGTTCCTGCCGCCGACCTCCCATCCGAAGGCCCAGAAGAAGAGGAGGAGCACGAATACGGGGGATGGATGCCTCGCCACGGCGAAGACCCCCGCGAGTGCTCCCAGGCCTACCATGCTTCCCGAGAGCAGGGCCTTCCAGTGGCTTCTCCGGAGGAGCATGCAATAGCCGATCTCCAGCACGATCGAGCCTACCAGGAAGAAGAAGCAGATCGGGCTCAGCATGAAGGCGGTCACGAGGGAAACGAGTCCCCAGAAGAGCACCCAGGCGAACGCGTTGGCAAAAGGGAGGACCCTTTGGGCGATGGGGTGGCGCATGCCGAGCACGTCCAGGTCGAAGCCCTTGAGATCCCTCTGGTACTTTTCGATCCTTTCCGTGTCTATCTTGAAATCCATCAGGTCATTCAGGGCGAAGACCGCGGTGTACCCGGAAAAAGACGCGATCAGGCCCAACACGAGTTGATGGAGGGGTGGGAACGAGCCGAGGACCAGGAGCGCGCCGAAGCCGGGATGGCCGATATCGAGCACTGAATGGGACATGCGGGAGAAGCCGAAATAGACCTTGATCTTCTTGTTGATGAGCCCCGCGATCGCGCTACTTTGATTCAAGCTCGGCCTCCAGGTTGGCAAGAATGGCTCTGCCCCTATCGGATTGCCCGTCCCGAAAGGCGAGGGCGCAGCTTCGCCCTATCAGCCGGCCGAGGGGAGGGGGATTGTATATGAGTCTCAAGAGGTCCCAGGGCCGGACCGAAAGAGGGTCATATCCTTCCTTGAGAAGCCCGTCATCGAGGGCCATCCTCTCCAGGGCAGTATGGGGCTGGACCGCAAGGAAGAAGACCACCGGCGTGACGCGGTCGGGTGTGAACATGCGGCTGATGTCGTTGAACACGCCGAGGGTCTCCTTGAGTGTCTCCTCGGTCTCTCCAGGGCTGTTCAATGAAAGGTCCACGAGGACCCTTCCTTTGTAGCCGGCGGATTTCAGCACCTTGAACCCTTCCATGACCTCTTCGACGGAAAAGCCCATCCGGAGCCGGTCGATCACGGATTGGGCGCCCGAGTTGAGGGCGATCTCGAGGTCCCTGAGGCCTGTCCTGACCATGAGATCGGCCAGAGAGGGCTTCAGCCTGTCGATTCTCATGTAGCCCGACCACGAAAGATCGAGCCGGGCCTTCAGCATCCCTTTTAGGATCTCCTCGAGATGATCGTCGTCGGCCGGGTCGGTCAGGAGCTGGGCGTCCGTGAACCAGAAGCGCCTGGCCCCCCATCTCGCGTGATAGCCTTCGACTTCCCGAACGACGTTCTCCCCTTCCCGCCTGAGCACCTGTCTGCCTTCGAGGAAACCATAGACGCAGTACAAGCAGCGGTGAGGGCACCCCCGCTTGGTTTGCACGCCGATCTCCTCGGTCTGGTAGGCCGTCCATTGTGGGAAAGCCTCTTCGACGGCCGGAAAGTCCATGCGGGGCTCGTCAAGGTTCTCCGGGACCGGGATGTCGAGAAGCTCAAGGAACCGCCCTACGTCGGAGAGCACGTGCACCCGCCGCGGAAGTTGTGGCTTCAGGAGATCGCCGAATACCCTCACCGCAGGTCCGCCGACGGCAATGAGGCTCTCGGGCGCCGCCTCGCACACATCGCGAATGAGGGAGAGGTTGTGGGAGATCGCGCTCCGGTAGGAGAGGATGTCCGCGAGTCCTCTCACTGCCGCGCGCGCCTTCTGAAAGGGTGACGGATCGTAGAAGAAGGCAAAGGAATCCCTCATGGCCCCGTCCATGTCCTGGGGCGAGAAGATCTGTACGTCTCTCCAGGAGAACGCGACTGCGTCGGGCCGGAAGTCCCGTATTAGCCGGCGCGCCGTGGAGGCGCGCATGGCAGGCTCGACGAGCGCCAGATCGAGGAGGCGAAGGGAAAGTCCGGGGCTGGCGCGCTTCAGTTGGGAGAGGAGGTAGACCGGGCCGATGGGATAGATCTTCCGGCAGGGCAGCCTCACGACGAGTACGCGGGAACAGTTCATCGGCGATCCTTTTTCGCAAACGGCGGAAGCGAGCAAGGAGCATCGAAAGACCTCAAAGGGCGCCCCGTCCGTTGTCCGTCGAAGGTTACTTCTCCCTTCCTTATGGTAGACACTGAGGCGGAGATGCGCAAGGGCTTTTCTTGTTCTGCCTGCCTTGACGTTTCCGTCACTTCTTCATATATTATGGACCGACATGGAGAAAGTGCACATAGAGATGCTCCCCCAGACAAAAGATGTGGACGGGGTCAAGAGGTGGGAAGAGGCCAGGGGCGAGTTTGCCCAGATCTGCTACGACGAAGAGGCGAGGCACATCGCTTTCTTTACCGTCAAGAGAGGCTTCTGGCGGGGCGGCCACTACCACGAAAAGAAGGAAGAGACCTTCTATGTCATCGACGGCCGGATATGGGCAAGATTCGTCGATCTCGATACGAACGAGAGGGAGGAGCACCTCCTTCTCAAGGGCACCAGGCTGCGTCTGAAGCCGCGGTGCTGGCACATCTTCTATGGAATCGATGATGCGTCTGTTGTAGAATATAGCCCGCAAGTCTACGATAAGTCCGACGCATACAGAATTGACATGGACGTGTGAACATGGCTGAGATCAAGAGCGCCATAGAGCTTGCAATGGAGCGGACGAAGAACCTCGTCATGGACGATGAGGAGAAGAGGGCATTTGCGCAGAAAGACCTCGAAGAGAAGCTGCGGGCCGTCATGCGCCGCTTCCTTGAAGGAATGATCGACCGGGAGCAGTTCCTCGACGACTACGGGAACATAAAGGCGGACAAGCGGCACAAGAGACTCCTCTTCGCGGACCTCATCATTCAGGAATTCGAGGGCTCGGCCCAGAATGAGAGGGTCTTCGCCCTTATGGAGCTGGTGGGCGCGGACGCAGGGGCTGGATTCGAAGAGGAAGCCAAGGCCCTGAAGACCCGGTTCCTCAAGGAACTGGAGACGAGGGAAGCGGGGATCAGGAAAAGCATAGCCGGCCGCCTCCACTGACCTTCGGGATATCGGGCAGCGCGGTGGAGCCGAATGCGGCTGACTGGGACGAGTGGAAGGCCGGAGCCAGAGAAGCAGCGTCCCTCTTCAGGCGGCACCTGTCTGAATGGAAAGACAGGATGAGCGCCGCTTCACAGTAAGTCTAAGGAGCGCCATCAATCGCTGTTCATTCCTATCCGGGAAGCGATAGCGCCCTCATTGGGCGCGAGAGCTTCACCAACATATCCTTGAAAAGGAATATTGTCATCGACCTTCAACGCGTATACGAAAGGGAGGGGAAAAGGCTCACATCCCTCGTCAAGAATGACCCCGTCTCGTTCCTCCACCGGTTCTCCGACGAGCGGGACATAGAGATGGCCGGGTTTCATAGCCTCGCAGTTTGCCTACGGCCGCGTCCAGCAGGTGTTGCGGTTTCTCTCGGAGATGTTCGCCTTCATGGCTGAAGGCCCCTACGCGTTCGTGAGGGAAGGGGATTTCTCAATCCTCGCCGGACAGTACTACCGCTTCCATAAGGGGCCGGAGATCATTCGCCTCTTCGAGACCTTGAGGACCATCGTCGAAAGGTTCGACCGCATCGGGGCAATGATCGAGCATTACTACGAAGGCGATTTCAGGCAGGCCCTTTGGACCGCCGGAGGCGAACTGGTCAGAGGGGATGACAGCCTCGCCTTCTTCTTCCCCAGGCGTGCGCCGGCGAGCCCGCTCAAGAGGTGGAGCCTCTATGCCCGCTGGATGGTGAGGCGGGACGAGATCGACTTCGGCCTTTGGGACTTTATCGACAAAAGCTCGCTCACTATCCCTCTCGACGCGAACCTCTTCAAGATCGGCACGTGCCTCGGCTGGACCGATCAGAAGGGCCAATCGTGGAAGGCGGCGCGCCAGATCACCGAGGCGCTGAAGGCCTTCTGCCCGGAGGACCCACTGAAGTATGACTTCTTTCTCTGCCATGTCATAGGCATCGGCGGGGGCTGCACGGGCAGGAAGAATGACGCCTGCCGGGAAGGGTGTCTCCTGCGATGAAGTACAGGATCGTGAGCCTGGGCTGTCCCAAGAACCTCGTCGATTCGGAGCACATGGCGGGAAGGCTCGAGAAGGCGGGACACGAGCTTTCGGACGAGGCCGACGTGGTGATCGTCAACACGTGCGCCTTTATCGCGGACGCGTGCAGCGAATCCATCGAGACCATACTCGAAGAGGCGAAGCGCGCACACGCCGAGGGCCGGAGGCTCATCGTCACGGGTTGTCTCGTGGAGCGGTACGGGGCGGAGCTGGAAAAGCTCCTTCCCGAGGTAGATGCCTTTGTCGCGAGGGATTCCTACGGAAACATCGAAGAGCTCGTGGGAGAAAAGGGCTTTCATGGAATGTGCGGCCCTTCCCCGCACGCGAGCTCCATAGAATCGCCGCCGCGCAAGGTGCTCACCAGGCCGCCGACGGCGTATCTGAAGATCCAGGAGGGATGCAACAACCGGTGCAGTTACTGCACCATTCCGTCCATCCGGGGTCCTTTGGCGAGCCGGGACCCGATCGACGTGGAGGATGAGTTCAAGGCCGCTCCTCAGGGAGGGCTTCAGGGAGATCAACCTGATCGGACAGGATATCACCTCCTACGGCAGAGACGGAAGGGGCGATATCAAAGGGCTCCTCAAGAGGCTTCTCGCGGTGAAGGGCGATTTTTTCCTGAGGCTCCTTTACCTGCACCCGAAGGGCATAGACGATGCCCTCCTCGACCTTATAGGGGCCGACGAGCGCATCGTGAAATACCTCGACATACCCATCCAGCATTCTGAGGACCACTTGCTGAAGTCGATGAACCGGGGCTATTCCCGGACGGAGCTGGACGACCTTTTCGGACAGATCAGGGACCGCATGGCCGACGTGGTCTTGAGGACCACTGTCATGGTAGGCTATCCCGGCGAGAGCGAGGAAGATTTTGCCAATCTGTGCGACTTCGTGGCAAAATGGGAGTTTGACAACCTGGGTGCGTTTATCTATTCCCGGGAGAAGGGCACCCCGGCCGCCCGCATGAAGGGGCATCCCACGAAGAGCGTAAAGAAAAGGCGGTATCGGCGGATCATGGAGATGCAGAAGGAGATTTCGAAAAGGCGCCTCGAGAGATGGAGAGGCAGGGAGATGCCGGTCATCGTGGAGGCCCGTGAGGCAAGCGGCATGACGGGACGCACCATGCTCCAGGCCCCTGATGTCGACGGCATCGCCTTCATACGGGGCCCGTGCGAGGTCGGCCAGATAAGGAAAGGCACGGTGGCGGCGACGCTGGACTATGACGTGATTATCGAGGTCGGAGGCTAGAAGAGATGGAACCCATAAATGAGCTGCTGCAAGTGCGGAAGGAGAAAGAGGAGTACTTCCGCAGTCTGGGGATAGACCCCTATCCTCAGGAGAGGGGTCTATTTGCCGGGAGCGATGCGATCATCGAGGAGTTCGGCGAACTCACCGAGGAGGAGCTCGAGAAAAAGGAGGGCCTTGTCTCCTTTGCGGGCAGGATCGTGGCGTTCAGGGATTTCGGCAAGAGCAGCTTTCTTCACGTTCAGGACAGGGAAGGGAAGACCCAGGTATACGTGAGAAAGGACATGCTGAAATCACCCGACTACGGGGTATTCAAGAAGCTCGACGTGGGCGACATCATCGCGGCGTATGGGAAGGTGTTCAAGACGAAGACCGGGGAGCTGACCATCCTCGCAGAGCGGGTGAAGCTCCTGACGAAATCGCTCCGCCCCCTGCCGGAGAAGTGGCACGGCCTCAAGGACGTCGAGGAGCGGTACCGCAGGAGATACGTGGACCTCATCGTCAACGAGAAGGTTCGCGAGGTCTTCCTCACCCGGGCGCGGATCATCGAGTCAGTGCGGGCCTTCCTGACGGAGAGGTCGTTCGTCGAGGTCGAGACGCCCATGATGCAGGTCACACCCGGGCGGCGCCGTGGCAAAGCCGTTCAAGACCCATCATAATGCCTTGGGCCTCGATCTCTACTTGAGGGTCGCCCCGGAGCTTTACCTGAAGAGGCTTATCGTCGGAGGGCTGGAGCGGGTCTTCGAGATCAACAGGAACTTCAGAAACGAAGGCATCTCCGTGAGACACAACCCCGAATTCACCATGCTCGAGTTCTATCAGGCCTACGCCACGTACGAGGACTTGATGGACCTGACCGAAGAGATGGTCTCATCCCTGGTGACCAAGCTCTTCGGCAGCGCCGTCCTGAGCTACGGCGGCAGGGAGATCGATTTTAGCCGGCCCTGGAAGCGCATCACCATGGAGGACGCCCTGAAGGACCTGGGAGGTTTTGACATGGCAGTGGCCGACGACCCGGACAGGCTGAAATCCTTCGGCAGGGACCTCGCCATCGAGGGCATCGACACGATGTCCAGAGGCAAGGTGATCACGGAGATCTTCGAGAAACTGTGCGAGGACAAGCTCGTGCAGCCGACGTTTATCACGCAATACCCGGTGGAGGTCTCGCCCCTCGCTAAGCGGTCCAAGGCCAGACCGGAGGTGACCGAGCGGTTCGAGCTTTACGTGAGCGGCATGGAGATAGCGAACGGCTTCAACGAGCTGAACGATCCCGAGGACCAGAAAGCGCGCTTTGCCGAGCAGATCAGGGAAAAGGAGGAGGGCGCCACAATGGACGAGGATTACATCATGGCCCTCGAATACGGCCTGCCCCCGACCGCCGGTGAGGGGATCGGCATAGACCGCCTCACCATGCTTCTGACGGGAAGCCAATCCATCAGGGATGTCATTCTCTTCCCCTTGCTGAAGCCCCAGGAAATGAAGTCTCGAGAGTTGGACGACGAATGAAATACGAGACGGCCATAGCCCTGCGCTACCTGAGGTCCAAGAGAAAGGACAGGTTCATCTCCTTCACCACCTGGATCTCCGTGGTGGGCATAGGCATCGGCGTCATGGCCCTGATCCTCGTCATAGCGGTGATGACCGGGGCCCAGGATGAGTTCAGGGACCGGATCCTCGGCATCAACCCTCATATCCTCGTGTCGAGCATCGCAGGAGAGATAAGGAACCCCGGCGAGCTCGTGGAGAGCATAAAGGGTGTGGACGGGGTTACCTCGGCCTCCCCGTTCATCGCTTTTCAGGGTCTGGCTCAGGGCCGCACCCGGGTGGCGGGCACCATAGTGAAAGGCCTCGCGCCGACGGATGCACGGTTCATGCAGCGTTTCATCAAAGAGGGCAGCATGGACGCCTTCGGCAAGCCCGGCACTATCCTCGTGGGAAAGGAGCTTGCGAGGGACCTGGGGCTCCTCCCGGGGGACGTCTTTGCCCTTATCGTTCCCGATGCCGGCTTCTCCCCTGCCGGCGCGGTCCCCGAGACCGTGAGGGTTAAGGTGGGCGGCATATTCGAGACGGGCATGTTCGAGATCGACAACCTCCTCACGGTCATGCCCCTGTCCGATCTTCAAGCCTTGGCAGGCGTGGGTGTGACCGGCATCGAGGTGAAGCTCAAGGACGTATACAAGGCGGCGAGGTGCGCAACCGCATAGAGCGCAGGCTCGGCCCCAAATATGTGGGCAGGACGTGGATCGAGATGAACAAGAACCTCTTCTCCGCCCTTTTGCTTGAGAAGATCGTCATGTACGTGATCCTCGGCCTCGTCATCCTCGTGGCGAGCTTCAACATCATCAGCTCGCTGGTGATGACGGTCATGGAGAAGAAGAAGGACATCGCCATCCTCAAGGCCATGGGCGCCGCGAACAGAAGCATCATGCGCGTCTTTGTGGCCGAAGGGCTCTTGATCGGCGTCTTCGGCGCCCTTCTCGGGACAGTGGTCGGCCTCGCGCTGCTCGAAATTCAAAAGAAGTTCGAGATCATCAAGCTCCCCTCGGACGTCTATTCCATCAGCACCCTGCCCATGAAGATCAGCCCCATCGATGTCCTCGTCATCGCCGGCCTGACCATACTCCTCTGTCTTCTCTCCACGCTCTACCCCTCGTTCAAGGCGTCGAAGATCGACCCAGTGGAGACGCTCAGATATGAATGAGATGAGCGGGCCGCTTCTTTCGATACGGGGTCTCAAGAAGAGCTTCGACAAAGACGGCGCAAGGGTCGAGATACTGAAAGGGATAGACCTCGATGTCCATGAAGGTGAATTCCTCACCATCATGGGGCCTTCCGGGGCGGGAAAGACCACCTTTCTCCATATTGCCGGCTCCCTGGACCGGCCCACGTCAGGAGAGATCCTCTACAGAGGAAGGAATATCTCCACATACAGCGAGCAGGAGCGGAGCCGCTTCCGGAACGAGAAGGTGGGCTTTGTCTTTCAGTTCTATCACCTCCTCCAGGACTTTTCAGTTCTCGAAAACATCATGATCCCTCTGTGGATCAAGCGCGTGAAGCAGCCTGAGGCGATAGAGGCTGCCCGGGAGTTTTCCCGGATCATGGGGCTTGGCGATCGGGAGGGCCACAAGCCGGGCGAGCTTTCCGGCGGCGAGCAGCAGCGAGTGGCCATAGCAAGGGCCCTCATCAACAGGCCCGAGCTGATCCTGGCGGACGAACCGACGGGCAACCTGGACAGAAAAACGGGCAAAGAGGTACTGGCGTATATCCTCTCCATACGCGAGCGCCTGGGGGCGGCCCTCGTCCTCGTCACCCACGATCCGCAGATCGGAGCAGCCGGCACCCGGCGCCTCACCATGGTGGACGGCGAGCTTTTCCCCCAGGAATAGGCGGGAAGTCCACGCACTCGTACGATTAACCTCTTCACACAAGACCATCCATGCGGTCTTGACGCCGTTTGCGCCTTGCGCGGCCACAGGCGGCATATATTCTCTTGTAACGCGCAGTCTGTCGGCTTTTGAAGGAGGGATGGCTATGAAAGTCCCGTTGCAGGTCACATTTCGCCATATGAAGCGGTCCGAGAGCGTGGAGGCAAAGATCCTCGAGCGTGCGGCCAGGCTTGAGCGTCTCCACGACCAGATCATGACCGGGAGGGTCGTCGTTGATCTGCCGCAGCAGCGCCAGAGGAAGGGCAAGGTCTTCCACGTGCAGATCGATATTACGGTTCCTGGGCGGGAATTGGTGGTAAACCGGGACCCCCTTCTCGATCATGCCCATGAGGATGTCTACGTTGCCGTAGAGGACGCCTTTGACGCCATGGAGCGGAAGCTGAAGGAGCATTCCCGCGAGGTGCAGGGCGAGACGAGAAAAGATACGGGGGAGAATCGCGGCACTGTCGCGACGCTCTTCCCCGGTGAAGGATATGGCTTTATAGAGGCGAGGGACGGAAGGGAAATCTATTTTCACCGGAACAGCGTGCTCAACGGCGGGTTCGAGAGGATGCGTCCGGGAATGATGGTCCGGTTCGCGGAAGAAGAAGGAGAGAAGGGTCCCCAGGCGAGCACCGTCGAGGTTGCGGGAGCCTAAAAGCGCCCTATTCCTCTTGGTACGTCTTTCTCGCCTGCTTCAGTATCCTCGTCGCTGCCATCTTGGAGACGACAACGATATCCTCCAGGGGCAGGTAGGTCGGGATGGAGCGATCGAAGAGGACTTTCATCGAGGGAGGGAAATCCTGATCGCCCTCCCACAAGATGAAGGTGAGGGGGACCTTCGGCAGGGCCCGCAGAGTGAACGAGGCATCCCCGTACTCTTCCGCCTTTCCTCCGAGTGATGTTCCCGCGTCGCGAAAGGCGTCCCTCCCATAGCCAAAGGCGGCCAGGAGGGGTTTTGTCACGCGTCGCTCGAAGACGGGCGAGTAGGGGCGGCACCCGGGGATATCTTCATAAGGGATGGGATCACTTCCCGGAACCTTGTCGCCTGAGGCATGGATGAGGTAGTGGAGGAGAATGATTTTCGTCGTGAGCGTGGTGTTGGACCCCTTGTCGCTGGCAAAAGAGAAACCGGGGATCACAAGGTCGATGGTCTCGTCGAAGACGGGTATTCCGATGCGCCAGGAGTCTCCATCCTTGCGAAACCGCACCCCCGCCTTAGTCAGCCTCTCCTCCAGATCGAGGCTTGTCAGTTGGGAGCAGGCAATCTCGAACGTCTTTCTGTAGGCCTTCTGTCTTACCAGGTCCAAGAGTCTCTTGTGGCCCTTATCGGGTTTTTTAGGACGCTCTCCTATACGGCGAGGCCACGGCGCGTCTATGCGTCTTCTCACATCGGCTATCTTGGCTGCGTAGTCAATGCTGCCGAATATCTCGGTCCCCATGACGAGGATCGTCGCTCCTGCTTCAGCCACTGCCTTCGCGTTTTCTGCCTTGATCCCGCCGTCCGCCTCAAGGTCCACGGCGTACCCCGATGCATCGATCATTCGCCGGGCCGCGCGTATCTTCTCCGTCATGGACGGAATGTAGCTCTGCCCCCCGAACCCGGGATTGACCGTCATGATGAGGAGGAGGTCGATGATGGGCAGAACCTCTTCGACGCAGGCGAGCGGGGTCGCCGGGTTCAAAGCCACGCCGGCCTTTTTTCCCAGGGACTTGATATGGTCGAGGGTCCTGAAGAGGTGATACCCGGTCTCCGCGTGGACCGTGATCAGGTCGCCCCCCGCTTCTGCGAAGGCGTCGAGGAAAAAGTCGGGGTTTTCGATCATGAGGTGGACATCGAAGGGCAGGGCGGTGGTCGGCCTCAACGCCTTCACGACCGTGGGTCCGATGGTGAGGTTCGGGACGAAATGGCCGTCCATGACATCCACGTGTATGAGGTCCGCGCCCGCGGCCTCGACTGCCCTTATCTCCTTGTCCAGATGGAGAAAATCTGCGGCGAGTATGCTGGGAGCTATAGAAACCGTCATCTCATTCCCTCCGCGTCCATGCGCACTTCGACGACCTGATCTTCGTCGAAGACGGTCTTAGGCGGGATGCTCACCGGGAACGCCCTTTTCATCCAGCCCAGCGGACCACTCGGCGTGACGCTGTATTTGATCTGTTTTCTCTGCATCTCCTCTACGGCAGCCCCGTACTCCTCGCTCTTGAGGTCGGGCATCACGAAAAACCTCTTCTCCCGGGCGCCCACGACGAACGACATACCTTCTTCGTCGAGGATGTTCTCCCCGCTCTGCGGCACCTGGGCGAGCACCTTTCCCGCGTTGTCGCTCGGCACATATATGATCTTCTTGAGGGCCACGCCTCTTTCGGCGCAGGGCGCCTTTTGCCTCTTCCAGGGAAAGCCCGAGGTACGAGGGGATCGTGACGGTCCTCGGCCCGTCGGAGGCCACCACGGATATGGTCCTTCCCACCCTCACGAGCAAGGCCGGATCGGGCGTCTGGACGAGGATCCGATTGTAAGGGATATCCTTCCTTTTTTCGTACTTCGTGATGATGAGGGAGAGTCCCCTCTGGGCCGCCGCGACCTTGGCCTCCTCCACGTCGAGGCCTACCACGTCGGGACAGCTGACGCTCGATTCATCCCGAAGCAGGAACCTGATGGTGAGGGAGGTGGCCGAGACGAAGACCACGCCGCATGCCAGCGCATAGAGAAGGACCTTTATCCATTTCATGGCTTTCTCAAGCAGGCGATGAAGAACCCGTCCATGCCCGTCACGTGGGGGAGGGAAAGAAAGTAGGGGGCGTCGAGGAGACCGGGCAGAGGGTTCTCCGGCACCAGGGCGCCTCTCGTGGCGACCTCCTCCACCACATGGACCGTCTCTTCAGGCTCAAAGGAGCAGACGCTGTAGACAAGGCGTCCGCCGGATTTCAGGTTCTGAGACAAGGCCTCGATCATCTCCCGCTGCGCAGCCCCGTACCTCACGATGTCCTCCTCCCGGCGCCTCCATTTTATCTCCGGGTGCTTCCTTATGATCCCCAGGGAGGAGCATGGGGCGTCAAGAAGTATACTATCAAAGACCTCATTTTTGAAGGGGTTTTTCTTGGCGTCGCCCTGGACAAGGTGCTGCGCACCCCGGATGGAAAGGAGCTTTCTCCTCTCCAGATCCATGGCCACGATCCGGACCTCGGGATTGCCTTCAGCCATCTGGTCCGTCTTTGTCCCCCTGCCTGCGCACGCGTCGAGGGTGCGCCCGTGAGGCAGCGGCGCCAGCGCAATCGCTGCCAGCTGGGAGGCCTCGTCCTGGATGTGGACGAGGTGCGTACGTAAGAGGTCGTCTGTGAGAAGGGGGCCGATCCGGTCGACGTAGATGGCGCTTTCCAGGAACGTGCCCCTGCGCGTCTTGAGGCCCAGGCGCGCAAGATGCGCCTCTACCGCCTCTGGCGATATCCGCCGGGAGTCGATGCGAAGGGCAAATTCGGGGGTGCGGTTGAGGAGATCGAGGAGGTCGCCTGCGCGCTCTTCTCCGAACCTGTCAAGCCATCTGCGCACGAGCCATTGGGGGAAGCTCTGTTCAACGGACAGCCTAATGAGTGGATCAACGGGCATTGGAAGGTCCGTCCTTTCCCTGATGGACCGCCTCAGGACCGCGTTGACGAAGTTCGCCACGTGCTGCCCCTTCTCTCGTTTCGCATAATCGACCGCCTCGCCGACCACATGATAGGCGGCCTTTCGCATGAAGAAGACCTGATAAAGGGTCATCCAGAGGAGAAGGCGCACCTCCCTATCGATGCTCCTCTTGACGAAGTGGGAGACCACCCAGTCGAGGTAGAGCTTCCGGCGGATAACGCCCGAGGTGATCTCGTAGATGAGGGGCTTGTGGCGCTCCAGGGCAGGCATCGAGGAGAAGCGCTCGTCCACCGTGTCGTCAAGCGGCTTTCCGTCCACGACACGGGCGATGATGCTGATGCAGACTGATCTGACGATGTGGAAATTATCTTCTATGCGCCATTTCCTCCAATCGCCTTATCCTTTCTTCCATTGGAGGATGGGTGCTAAAAAGGGCAAGGACACCCCTGGCAGCGAAAGGGTTTACGATGAATAGGTGTGCCGTCGAAGGATTGGCGTCGACCATCGGCTGATATGCCACCCCCGCCTGGAGACGCTTCAGGGCATTCGCCAGGTACATGGGATTGCCCGTCAGCTGGGCCCCGCCTTCATCGGCAAGGTATTCCCTCGACCGGGAAATGGCGAGCTGGATCAGCATGGCTGCGAAGGCTGCGAGCATCGAGAAGATGATCACGCCCACGATGTTGCCTCCCCCCTCGTCGTCATCCCTGCCGCCGAAGAAGAGCGAAAACTGCGCCCACCTTGCAAGCATGGTGATGGTCCCTGCGAGAGTTGCGGCGATGGTCGATATGAGAATGTCCCTGTGCTTTACGTGGGAAAGCTCGTGGCCGAGAACGCCCTCCAGCTCCTCTCTGCCCAGTATCCGCAAGATTCCCGTGGTCACGGCAACGACTGCGTGCTCCGGATTCCTTCCCGTGGCAAAGGCGTTCGGACTGTCATTCTCTATGATGTAGACCCTCGGCATGGGGATGGATGCCCGCTGAGCAAGGGTCGCCACGATGGCGTACAGGTCCGGGGCCTCTGCCTCGGAGACCTCCTTTGCCCGGTACATGGCCAGGACGATGCGGTCGCTGAACCAGTAGCTCACGAGGTTCATGGCAAAAGCAACGCCAAATGCTACGGTTGCCCCGCTCCTCCCCCCGAGCATGCCGCCCAGGGCTACGAATATGACGGTCAGCACGATCATCAAAAGAGCCGTCTTAACCTGGTTCATTGTTTCCTCTTATGCTCAAACGGGATTATTCTAGTCTTACCGTTTTTTCGTCCTTTGTCAAATCGGAAGGCCTTGATTGACTGGAGAAACATAGCCGACAGTGCGGACATGAGATGACACTAATGGTGGTGGTGATCGATCTCCTCGGCGCCGGGTATCTGGCAGTAGAGGGCGTTCGCCTGACATTCGGCACACTCCATCTGCAGGACCGTGTGCCTGATGCCGAGATCGGCCAGCTTCTCCTCGATCTCCCTCCTCACCACGTCCGTCTCGCTTATCTTCCGGTCGTTGAGCAGCACGTGGGCGGAGAAGGCCGGGACGCCGTGGCCGATGGACCAGACATGGACGTCGTGTACCCCCATCACGTTCTGCATGCCGCAGATCATCTTCGATATGTCCGCGGCATGGAAGCCCAGGGGACTCAACTCGAGGAAGACCCAGAGGGCCTCCTTGATGACACGTGCGCCCCCGATGATGATAATGACGCCCACCAGGGCGCTTGCCATGGGGTCCGCGAGGTGCCATCCGGCGAACCGGATCAGCAGGCCCGCGACGATGACGCCGGCCGACGTTATTAAATCACCGATGACGTGAAGCCACGCGCTCTTGATGTTGAGATCGGTATGGCCGGAGCCAAGTATCCGCGCCATGACGATGTTGCCGACAAGGCCAGCTGCGGCCACGAAAAGCATTATCCCGGAATCGATGTGGGGGGCGGAAAAGAGACGGCGGTAGGTCTCCAGGAATATGAAGAGCGAAATGACGACGAGGGTCGATCCATTGATAAGGGCTGCCAGGATCCCGATCCGCTGGTATCCGTACGTGGCCCGAAAGTCGGAAGGGCGCTTCCCGATGTGCACCGCGATGAGGCTCAAGCCCAGGGCAAACACGTCGGTCAGCACGTGGCCCGCATCGCTCAGGAGGGCCAGGCTATTTGAGACGATGCCGCCCACCAGCTCGCCGACGAGGACGATGAACGTCACCAGAATGGCCCACATCAGTCTCTTCTCGTGACTAGCCTTCAAGGGCCGCCTCCTAATTTTCCGTCCTTGCCCTGCTTCGCGGGTGGAAAACGTGCCCTGCCTTCATCTTCCGGAGCCCGCCGGATGGGCAAGCGTCATGGGCAGTCCCGCGCTCCCCGCGAGTTCCTATACGCTAGGCAATTATAACCGATCCTAGCCGGCGCGCAAGGGGAGGCCGATCCCCCCTGTTGGGAAAGGTCCTCTCGTGACTTCCCCCGGGCATCACGCCTCCTCTTCAATTTCCCACGGTACGTGGACCAGGATGAGCTTCTTCCCTTCTGCCCTCTGCCTGGCTATCTCTTCTGCCGGGTCGGGGAGATCGGGCGCCTCCTCTCCCTTCCAATAGAACTCCTGCATCAGGCAGATGCACTCGCCCGCGACGACCGACGCGGGGAGGCGGAGTTTCCCGCCGCCGGGCAGATCGAGGACGCATCCCGCAGGAAGAACGGCGACGGCCCCACCGGTGCTCGTCACCACGTGTATTCCCGGGCCTTGGCCGCGGCCCGGCTTCTCTTCGAGCCTGCCAACGCGCCTACTGGTGCCGCTTCTCATTCGGTTCTGGCGGCCTCCTTCAGTTTGGAGAGGCGCCGCTCTATGTCCTCGAGCTCCCGCGCCTTCAGGAAATAGTCGAGCACTTCCCCGCAGGCCCTCAGGCGTATATTCTTCTCTTCCGCGTCGAGGACCGTCCTTAAGCCCTCCACAGCGCCCCTGACCGACCCCTTGAGGCGGTCGAGGGCATCCGATATGACCGCCTCTCTCTGCCTGTCCACCTCTTCTTTGAACCCCTTGTCCTTCATCCACGTGTACCATGTCTGTGTCGATATCGCCGCAGACCTGCATCCATCCTCGATGTTCCGAGCGGCAACTACCAGGGGAATGGCGCGCTTCTGTCTCGGTGCCAGCTTGACGGAATCTGACGGATTCTGATGGATGGAGAAAATCATGATAACCCCCT
>CAVVNC010000059.1:0-42981 GCA_963749525.1 uncultured delta proteobacterium | reverse complement strand
AGGAAAGCCCTTCAGGGAGCACGCGGAGAAACCCCTGAAAGGCCCTGACAACGAGGATGAGCAGAAAATCGATCAAAAGCCCTTCCTATTTCTCTGTAGGAATGGCCTCATCGATGAGCATGATGGGAATGTCATCCTTTATCGGATACATAAGCTTGCAATTGTTGCAGACGAGTCCATCCCCTGAAGCGGTGAGCTCGATATTTCCCTTGCACTTCGGGCAGCAAAGAATATCAAGCAACTCCTTTCTTATCGCCATGAAAGCCCTCCCCTCACCTATCCCACTCCTTCAAGTTCTTCTTCATGGCCGGCTCGAGAAGATCGCCCGAGGTCGAGAAGGCGCGGCTCTCCTCTTTGGAGAAGGTGTCTACCTCTTTCTTTTCCTCGGCTTTTCTGAGTGCCTTTGTCGACAGGCCTATCCTCTTGTCTTTCTCGTCCACGTTGATCACCATGGCCGTCACCACGTCGTCGACCTTGAACAACTCGGACGGGTGCTCCCCCTTGCCGTTGTCGATCTCCGAGAGATGGATAAGCCCTTCTATCCCCTCTTCTATCTCCACGAAGACCCCGAAATCGGTGATGCTCGTCACGTATCCCGTCACCATATCACCCACTGGTACCGTTCCGGCAGCCCTTTCCACGGGTCCTCCTTGAGCCTCTTGATGCTCAGGGAGAACTTCTTCTGCTCTCCATCGATGTTGAGGACGAGGGCATCCACGGTTGCCCCCTTCTTGTAGTTCTCGGCGACCACGTTCTTCCGCCGCGACCAGGAAATCTCCGATATGTGGACGAGCCCGTCTATGCCGTCCTCCATGCCCACGAAAAGCCCGAAGTCGGTGAAGTTCTTCACCCTTCCCTTCACCACCGTGCCTGGAGGATACTTCTGCGCAAGCTCCTTCCAGGGGTCGGGCTTCAACTGTTTCAGGCCCAGGGAGATCCTCTTCTTCTCAGTATCGATATCGAGGACCTGCAGCTCCAACATGTCCCCCTTTGTGACGAGCTTGGTGGGGTTCCGGAGCTTCTTGTCCCAGCTCATCTCGCTCACATGAAGGAGGCCTTCCAATCCCGGCTCTATCTCCACGAACACCCCATATTCAACGACGCCGACCGCCTTGCCCTTTACCCGGGAGCCCACAGGATATTTCTCTTCGATATGCGCCCACGGGTCCCCTTTCAGGTCCTTGATGCTGACGGAGACTTTGTGCTTCTCGTGATCGATGGCCATCACCTTCACTTTGACCTCGTCGCCCAGCTTGAGGTACTCTTTCGGATGGGTGATCCTGCCCCACGTGATGTCGTTCACGTAGAGGAACCCGTCGACGCCCCCGAGATCGATGAAGGCCCCGTAGTCGGTAATGCTCTTCACGAAGCCGTAGATCACCTGGGCTTCCTTCACGTTCTTCCAGAATTCCTTCCTTTTCCGCTCCCTCTCTTCCTCCATCAACATACGCCGCGAGACGATGACGTTTGCCTTCTTCTGGTTGACCTTGATGACCTTATATTTCAGATGGCGCCCGATGAACGAGGCAGGGTTCTTCACCGGCTTGACATCGACCTGTGAGATGGGCAGGAAGGCGCTCACCCCTATGTCCACCATGAAGCCGCCCTTCACCTCGTTGATGATGGTGCCCTCCACGGGGCTCCCGTCCTCGAGGGCCTTATCGATGTTCTGCCAGACCTTTATGCCGTCGACCCGTTGTTTGGACAGCGCGAGAAGACCGTCCTTGACTTCCCTCCGGACGATCATGACCTCGACCTCATCGCCGATCTTCACGGTAGGCACGCCGGATTTGTCGAGGAATTCACTGAGAGCAACCCTGCCTTCAGACTTGAGGCCCACATCTACAATGACGCTGTCCGCATCGATGTTGATCACCTGGCCCGAGAGGATGTTACCTTCCTGAAGGCTCCTCATCGAAGTCTCGTAGAGTTCCTTCATCTCCTCCTCTGTCTTCTCTTTTTGCGTGGTGGCATCGATTGGCTCTACCATGACTTCCCCCTAAAAGTTATTTACGCGCCTCTCCACTCTGTCGATAATAGTATCAGGGGTGGAAGCTCCCCCGGCAATGCCGACCTTATGCACACCGGCAAACCACTCCTGTCGAATCTCGTCTTCGGTCTCGATGTGATACGTGCGGGGCTGTATCCCCTTCACCGTCTTGTAGAGCTTGGTCGTATTGGAGCTGTTCTTGCCGCCAACGATCAGCATCGCCTCAGCCACGCCCGCCAGTTCGACAGCCTCCAGCCTCCTGATGTTCGTGCTTTCGCAAATGGTGTTGTAGACCCTTAGCTCCACAGCCCTGGGCGTCAGCGCACGCACCACATCGGAGAGGGTTTCCTGATCCAACGTGGTCTGACTGACAACCCCGATCTTTTTGGCTTCAATAGAGAACGAGCTATCGAATACAATACCATCATCATCCAAATAACTCAACACACTTTTTACTTCCGGATGCGTGCGATCCCCTGCAATTACAACCTTGTAGCCGTTCCTCCGGAGATAGAGCGCATGCCTTCTCACCCTCTTTACGAACGGGCAGGTCGTATCGATGAAGCGAAGACCCCTCGATCGAATCTGCTCTTCCTCGTCCTTTCGGATCCCGTGGGACCTGAAGGCGACGACCCCCGATTCGACGCACGATACGTCGTCCACGGCCTCTATGCCCTTTTCCTTCAGGTTCTCCACCATCTGCGGGTTGTGGAGGAGGGGACCGAGGGTGTAGATCCTTTCCTTGCTCGCTTCCGCTTCTTTGAGGACCGCGGAGACCGCCCGGCTCACCCCGAAGCAGAACCCGATGTGTTTCGTCTTGATTATCTCGATCATACCTATTTCCCCAGGGCCGAAAGCACCCTTCCTTTCATTATTTCGACGACCTCGTCGACGCTCTTCCCCGTGGTATCGACGCGGAATGCCCCTTCAGGGCAGACCAGGGGCGCGAAAGCCCGCTCCGAATCATCGCGGTCTCTCTTCTCCATCTCCTCTTTCACGGTCTTAAGGTCTGCACCTGGATTTCTTGCGGCCAGCTCGAGATACCGCCTCCTCGCCCTCTCCAAGGCATCAGCGTCGAGATAGAACTTCACCTCAGCATCCGGAAAGACCACTGAGCCCATGTCCCTTCCCTCGATGACGATGCCGCCCTTCTCCCCTATCTCCCGCTGCATTTTCGTCAAGTAGGCCCTGACCCGGGCGTCCTGGGAAAAGGACGAGGCGAGAAGCGACATTTCGGGCGTCCTTAGCGCTTGCGAGATGTCTTCCCCGTCGAGAAAGACCTTTGTCGCTCCGTCAAAAGAGAAGGTGAGCTGCACTTCGCTCAAGAAACGCTCGAGGTCTTGCGGGGCCTCCTTCGCATAGGCGTAGGCAATGCCGCGGTACATGGCTCCCGTGTCGACGTATCCATAGCCCACGGACTCGGCGAGCCTCCTGGCAACGGTGCTCTTGCCGGCGCCGCCCGGTCCGTCGATCGTAACGACCAGTTTCTTCTTTTTCAGCGAATTACCCTCTTCAGCGCCTCGATGAACATCCTATTCTCGTCCGCGGTCCCCACGGTGACCCTCACGAATTCAGTCATGCCGTACCCGCCGAGCCATCGTATCAGGATCTTCCTGTCGAAAAGCCTCTTGGTGACGCTTTCCGCCTCGGGGCCGATCTTGACGAGCACGAAATTGGCCTCGGTCGGGACTACCTCGAGACCCAGGGCCTCGAAAGAATCGCGGAGAAAAGCCTTTCCCTTTCGGTTGTTATCGAGCACTTTGGTCAGATGGCCCTGGTCGCTCAGCGCGGCTTTTGCCGCGATGAGGGCCATCATATTGACGCTGAAGGGTTGTTTGGTCCTTTCTATGAAGGAGATGAGGGATTCCTCCCCAATGGCGTAGCCGACCCGAAGGCCCGCGAGCCCGTAGGCCTTCGAAAACGTCCTCAGCACGACCACGGGGAAGTCGTTGATGTAGCCCCGCGACTTCGGGAACTTCGGGTTGTCCGAGAATTCCGCGTATGCCTCGTCTACGACCACGCACACCTCAGCCGGCAGGGAGGAAAGGAACGCCCTGAAGGCGTCGTCTTCGAAAATCGTGCCGGTCGGGTTGTTCGGGTTGCAGAGGAAGACGACCCGGGTCTGGTCGTCCACGCGCTGCCGCATGTGGTCGAGGTTAATGGAAAGAGAGTCGAGAGGCACCTTTATTGCCTCGTAGCCGTAGACGGCCGCGGCGATGGGGTAGAAGGCGAAACTGGGGGTCGGCACGATCGCCTTCGTCCGGCCCCCCACCCTGGCTGCCCGAAGGGACGCCTCTATGAGCTCATTCGATCCGTTGCCGATGACCACATTCTGCGGCTTCAGCCCGTATTTTTCCGATATGAGCGATTTCAGCTCGAACTCGCTTGCCGGATACCTGTTGATATCGAAGAGGGCGTTCACCATGCTTTCGACTACTTTGGGCGAGGGCGATAGGGGATTCTCATTGGACGAAAGAAGGGTCCAGCCGGCATCCGCGCCGTAGAGCGCGGCCTTGGGGTAGAAAGGGACCTTCTCGATGGATGGGTCTATTGAAAACTTCATTCCAGCCTTCTTACGTCACCCTCTTCACCAGATCGAGGGCGTTCTGCTGCATTACGGGAAAATAGTCCGCCGAAAGCCCGGCCCCCATGACGATCTTCCGCGCCGTATCCTCCGGCGTGAGATCGCCGGGTGAGTGCGAATCGGTGTCGTAAATCAGGGCTGCGCCCACTTTCAGGGCAAGCTTCGCCACATGGCCGTTTGAAAGGGAATGGCCCTTTCGCGCGGTTATCTCGAGGAGCACCCCGCGCTCGGCGGCAAGCCGCGCATCTTCCTCGGTGATGAGGCCGGGATGGGCGAGAATATCTGCCCCTCCGAGGATCGCTTCGTGGTTAGTCCCCTCTTCCACCGGCTCCGAGAGCGTTTCTCCATGGACGACGACATACAGGGCGCCGAGCTTCCTCGCCTCTGTGATGACCTCGCCGATGAGGTGCCTCGGCACATGGGTGATCTCCACGCCCGGGACGATGGTGATATTCTCATAGTACGCCCTCTTTTTCTTCAGGCCGAGGAGAGAGGAAATCACCGTTTCCAGGTTGGATGAGTCGGCGTGGTCCGAGATACCGATGATCCTGTACCCCACGACAAACGCCCTTCTCGCCAGCTCCGAAGGAAGAAGCTCGCCGTCGCTTAAGATCGAATGGGTGTGAAGGTCTATCATCAGCCGATACCGTGAATCCCTACATCTTGTACTTGCCGAAGTCATCGGGTGAGAGGTTCTCCAGGATATCCTCCCACTCGCTCGTGTCGACGACCACCTTGTCCTCCTTCTTGGAGAGCTCCACCTTGGCGGATTTCTTGATCACTGCTTCATCCACCCAGATGGACGCCCCTACCCGGAGGGCGAGGGCGATAGCGTCGGACGGCCTCGAATCTATGGTGAGCCTTTGCCCTCCCACCTCCAGGTGGATCATCGCATAGTATGTATTGTCCTTCAGGTCGTTCACCTCTATCTTGACCACCTTTGCCTCGAGGACATCGAGGACGTTCTTCAAAAGGTCGTGCGTCATGGGCCGAGGCGTCTGCACGTTTTCCAGTGCCGTGGCAATGCTCGACGCTTCCAGGAGGCCGATCCATATGGGCAGCACATCCTGCTCTTCCAGGTCCTTCAATATGACTATCGGCGTATTGGTGAAAGGATCGACGGTGATCCCTGCGACCTTCATCTCCTTCAACATGACGCGCCTCCTTTACTGTTTCTCGATTGAGCCTCGCAGGGAATTGGCATAGCCCTTGACTATCTCCACCTCGACCAGCTTCCCTATCATGTCCGGGGTACCCTTGAAGTTCACGATCCGGTTTGTCCTCGTCCTCCCCGTCACATCTTCGCTCGAATTCTTGCTCGCTCCCTCCACCAGCACCTCGGCGTTTAAGCCCTCCATGCCCCGGAATTTGCTCAAGGTAGTCGCTTTCTGCGCGGCCTGCAGCTCCTGCAATCTCGCCTGCGCCGTGTCTCGCGCCACCATGTCGGGCAGCGTGGAAGCGCGGGTGTATTTGCGCATGGAGAAGCAGAACGAAAAGACCCCGTCGAAGGCCACTCGTTCCACGAGGTCCATGGTCTCCCTGAAGTCCTCGTCTCTCTCGCCCGGGAACCCGACTATGCAATCCGTGGTGAGGGCGATATCAGGGCACCTTCCTTTTAGCATCTCAACCTTCTTCAGATACTCTTTCTTCGTGTAGCCCCGGTTCATGAGCGCCAGTATCCTGTCGGAGCCCGACTGGAACGGAAGATGGATCTGCTCGCACAACTTGCTTAAGGTCCCGAAGCAGTCGATAAGCTCCCGGGAAAGGTCCCTGGGGTGGGACGTGACGAAACGGATCCTTTCAACCCCTTCGATGTCGTTCAGGCTTTTGAGAAGCTCCGGAAAGGAGAGGTCGTCCGCCCCCTTGTTGTAAGAGTTCACGTTCTGGCCGAGGAGAATCACCTCCCGCACGCCCGCGGCCGCAAGCTCTTCAACCTCTTGTCTGATATCGCTGCTCGATCTGCTTACCTCCCGGCCGCGCACGTAGGGAACGATGCAATAGCTGCAGAAGTTGTTGCATCCCTTCATGACGGTGACGAACGCCCTCACCTTCCCGCCCAAGGCCCCCGGTCTCAGGTAGAGGGAAGAATGACAGCCGTTGTCAGAGAAATCGAGGAAGACCCTCTTGTCAAGGGCGGCTCGGACGGCCTCGGTCACCCTGTGAATCGCCGAAGGACCAAGGGAAAAATCGATAAAGGGAAGCCGTTCGAGGAGCCCCTCTTTCTCCTGCTGGGCCACGCAGCCCGTGACACCGAGGATGAAGCCCCTTTTCTTCTTGGCCCTCCTCAGCCTCCCCATGAGGCTGTAAAACTTCTGCTCGGCCTTCTCCCGGACGCAGCACGTATTGACGAGCACCACGCCCGCCTCGTCTATCTCATTCGCAGGCTCGAACCCGGACGACAGGAGAAGGCGGTCGACCTTTGCCATGTCGTGCTCGTTCATCTGGCATCCGAAATTCTCTATGAAATAGCGCACTAACCTCTCACCTTGAACCTCGGACCCAAGGCATCCATCTTCTTCACGATGCCCCCGTACTCAAGCTCGGAGTAAGGAAGCATCGCCATTCCGGAGAAGCCCTGCTGCCTGATCTCCGTCGCCTTTCTCGACACATTGGCCCTCACGTATTCCCAGTACGGGTGGTCGAAAGCATCCGCGGGGTCGGTCAGCTTGCCGTTGTGGACGCAAAACCCGAGGGCGCATACCACGGGAGGCCCATCGAAGAAGGAGACACTGGAATTCATCTTCACCGGCATCAGGGGGCCCGTGTGGCTGCCCCTCATGAAACCGGCGACGTAGTGGCCTATGTTGTACGGGGCCAGAACCTCGCCCGTCGCAGGGAAGGACCCCTGACACCGAACGAGCATGACGGGGTCATCCTTGCCCGTATACTTGCCTGCTATGTTGTGGAGGCGAGTCGTGCTGACCACGGCCGCGATGTCGCCGGTTTCCCTCGAATAGATCGATTCCACCACAAATTTTTCGTTATCCCTCAAGAGGGCCGCGATATCGTACAGCTCTTCCGGGGCATTCAATTCTATAAGCCGGTCTCCCTCCGTATAGCTCACGTCCATGATGACGAACTTGAAGCCCTTGGCCATGTTTGGCGAGAGCATCAGCCCGGAGTTGAACATGGGGTCCGCGAAGGACAGGTACAGGGGAAGATTGTACGCCCCCGGGTCTGTCTTGTCCGCGGCAAAAAAGAGAAACGGCTCGTTCGGCCTCTCCTCGAACTCCATCTCGGCCACTGCCGGTCCCATCCCCTTCACGTTCCCTGAAAAGGAGTCCTTGAGAAGGTCTTGCCCGGCGCCGTAGAGACCCTGCTCCCGCGCACACTCGGTGCCCGCCACGAATGCGTCCCAGGCGAGCTTGTGTATTATCTCGCTGCCGACTCCCTGCTCGTGAGTCGCCAGTATCGCAATATCGTCTCCTGTATGAGAGACAAAATAGTCATGGACAACGCCCTTGTACCTGTTTTCGATGAACTGCTTCACCCGGTCGAGGAGCTGCTGGCCCGGGCAGAGGTGACCGCCGATGCTCCCGATGTCCGCCTTAAGGATTGAAAGCGTTGTTTTCATCGTGCCCTCCTAAAAAAATGCTCTTGAATTGGCCCATGACTGCATAACTCGTAAGGTCCCAGTGGAGTGGAGTGAGAGAAACATAGCCCAGATCTACCGAATGCAGGTCGGTGCCCGGAATAGGCTCGAAGCCTTCGGCATCCCCCCCGATCCAGTAATATGGGCCGCCTCTGGGGTCCATTCTCTCAATAATATTACCATTATATATCCTTTTCCCCAGGCTTGTCACCATCAAACCATTGAGCTGGTCATAGGGGATATTGGGGATATTCACGTTGAGGAGGGTCGCAGGAGGCAGCCTTGAGGCCCGCACCCTTTCGACGATATCGAGCACCGATCGTACGGCGTCATCGAAAAGGAAGGCGCTCCTCCCGTTAAGGGAGGCTGCTATGGAGACGGCCCCGGAAAAGGCGCCCTCTCTGGCCGCGGCCACTGTGCCCGAATAGCTGACATCCTGGCCCATGTTGGGCCCTTTGTTGATGCCTGAGATCACGAGGTCGGGCTTTCTCGGCAGGACGACTTTCAGGGCGAGGAGCACGGAATCCGCGGGGGTGCCGTTCGTCGAAAAGACCCGATCCCCGAGGTCCTTGATCCGAAGCGGTTTGTGGAGGGTTATTGCGTGGGCGATGCAGGTTCGCTCCGACTCGGGCGCAACGACCCACACATCGTCGGTCTTCGAAAAGGCAAGTCTTAGGGATTGCAGTCCTTCCGAACTTACACCATCGTCATTCGATAGAAGGATCAGCAAAAAGTGTCACCAAACCATAAAAAGAAATCGGGGCGACTGGATTTGAACCAGCGGCCACCAGCACCCCATACTGGTGCGCTAACCAAGCTGCGCTACGCCCCGATTTTTTCGCTCTCCAGTATAAGATATTTTTCCAAAATCCACAAGGGAGAAGAGGCACGCAACCAGGGCAAGCACATTTGGAAACCCTACCCTTCACCACCCCCTTATCGAATGGGCAAGGCAAAGGGCGGGCGCGCATTGCCGACTCGTGCATTGCCGAAAGAACGGATTAAAAAAGCTCGCGACGAATCCGGCACGAATAACGAATGCCCCCGCAAGCTTTGCGTGGGGGTTGGGGGGAGTGAGGGCCGGAATGAGGAGCGACAGAAACGAGCGAAGCGAGGGTGAGGGGGGAGGCTCCGGCAGCTTTGCTGCCGGAGGGGGCGCTGAGCCAGCGACAGATAACGAGCGAAGCGCGATGAGGAGGTAGACTCCGGCGGTCCGCCCGCCTTAGGGGCGCTGAGCCACGATTTTCGAGCGAACGAGGGTAGGGGAGGCTCCGGTAGCTTTGCTGCCTGGGTGCCCAACCATGGGCCGCGCAACTATACGGTTGATCAATGGCTCAGTATTTCTTATAATCACTAAACTCGGAGACAGATGACCATGGTAAGAACAAGATTCGCCCCAAGCCCCACAGGGAACCTGCATATCGGAGGCGCCCGCACGGCCCTCTTCAACTGGCTCTTCGCCCGCCACCACGGCGGCTCCTTCATCCTAAGGATCGAGGACACGGACAGGGAGCGGTCGAAGGAGGCTTACACGCAAGACATCCTCGACGGGCTCGCCTGGCTCGGCATCACCCACGACGGTCCCCTCACGTTTCAAAGCGCCAGGTTCGATCTCTACAAGGAAAACGCGTACAGGCTTCTCGACGAAGGGCACGCCTACAGGTGCTATTGCACCCCCGAGGTGCTCGAGGAGAAGAGAAAGACCGCCATGGCAGAAGGGCGCAAAGCCTCGTACGACAGGACGTGCAGGGAGTGCGTAAAGGAATACCCCGGCAAGCCCAACGTTATCCGGTTCAAGACGCCCCTCACGGGCACCATTTCCTTTGACGACATGGTACGCGGCCGGATCTCCTTTCAGGCCGAGGAGCTTGACGACCTCATCATATACAGGAGCGACGACACGCCCACTTACAATTTCACGGTCGTAGTCGACGACGCCCTCATGGGTGTCACCCACGTCCTGAGAGGAGACGACCATATCAACAACACGCCCCGCCAGATCCTCCTGTACAGGGCTCTCGGCTTCGAAGTGCCCCAGTTCGGCCATATGCCTCTCATCCACGGAAAGGACAAGGCACGTCTCAGTAAACGGCACGGGGCCGCGTCCCTCCTCGAATACCGGGAGGGAGGATTCCTCGCTGAGGCCCTCATGAACTACCTCGCAAGGCTCGGGTGGGCCCACGGCGACCAGGAGGTCTTCTCGGCAGCCGAGCTTGTGGAGAAATTCGATATCAAGAATGTCGGCAAGTCACCCGCCATCTTCGACATGGACAAGCTCATGTGGCTGAACAGCCATTACATCAAGACCATCCCTGCGGCCGAGATCGCGCGGCGCCTCGTCCCCTTCGTCGAGAAACTGGGGTACCCGGCAGGCGATGAGGCCGGGCTTCTCAAGATCGTCGTGCTCTTCAAGGAGCGGGCAAAGACCCTCAAGGAGATGGCCCGGATGGCCGCATTCTTCTGGAGCGAAGGGGTCGAATATGAGCCGAAGGCCGCTAGTAAGTACTTGACGCGCGCCGCAAGGCCTATCCTGGAGCGCTTCCTCGAGGACTTCTCCCGCCTCGAGACTCTCAAAGAGGAGGAGCAGCGCGCCTTCATCGAGGCAATCGCGAAGACCTTCGACAAGAAGCTCGTGGAAGTCATACAGCCCGTCAGGGTGGCCCTCTCGGGCAGGGAGGTCACCCCGGGAATTTTCGAAGTGATAGAGATCCTCGGTCGGGAGAAAGTGGAGAAGAGGATCGCCAAGGCCATCGCCTCAATCACATGAAGCTGACCTCGCTCGAGCTCCTGGGCTTCAAATCTTTTCTCAACAGAACCACCTTCCGGTTCGACGAAGGCGTCACCTGCATCGTCGGGCCGAACGGGTGCGGCAAGAGCAACATAGTGGATGCCGTCAGCTGGGTCCTCGGCGAAAGGGGCACCAAGTCCCTCCGCGTCAAGGAGATGGGCGACGTCATCTTCCACGGCAGCACCGCCAAGAAACAGGTAAACATGGCTGAAGTGACCATAGGGCTCACCAACGACGGCGGGGAGTACGCCGTGAGGAGGCGCATCTACCGGGACGGCACCAACGAATACTACATAAACGGCAATCTGGTGCGCCTCAAGGACATTCAGGATTTCTTCCTCGGCACGGGCATCGGCCTCTATTCCTATGCCATTATCGAACAGGGGAACATCGAGTACTTCGCCCAGATGCGGCCGCAGGAACGAAGGGTGGTCGTTGAGGAGACGAGCGGCATCACAAGGTTCGAGGAGAAGAAGCGGGATGCATTCTCCCGCATGGAAGAGGTCGGGGCCAATCTCGAGAGGGTGGAAGACATCCAGGGGGAAGTGAAGAAGGCGTTCGCGAGGTCCGAGGAAGAGGCGGCCCGGCTCAAAGTCTACAACGGACTGAAAGGAGAGCTTCGCACGATCGA
This sequence comes from uncultured delta proteobacterium, assembly GCA_963749525.1. GTDB lineage: Bacteria > Desulfobacterota > Syntrophorhabdia > Syntrophorhabdales > WCHB1-27 > CAVVNC01. Next base: position 31,396 of record CAVVNC010000059.1, on the reverse strand, counting down.
CATAGCCCTCCTCCTGGACGGGTTCGCGCGGCTTTCGAGGCGGACAGCGAAAATCGAGGAAAGGGGAGAAGAGATCCTGAAGGAGGCGGAGGCCGCAGGAAAGAGGCGGCAGGCCTTAAGCGAGAGGATGGCGGCGAAGGACGACGAGATATCTGCCGCGGACGCGACGACGAGACAGCTCGAGATCGACATCAAGGGCAAGGAAAAAGACATGGAAAGCAGGCTTCTCGAGCTCAACTACCTCGATGGCGAGGAAAAGCGGCTCGACGCGGCGATGAAGGAGCTTTGTCGCGAGATCGAGGAGCTCTCCCAGGAAACCGGCGCCCATCTTGCGTCGATTGAAAGCCTCAAGGTAGCCTCTGCCCGGGAACGGGAAGACCTGGAGAGATTGGAAGGGCAAGGCAGGCAGCTGGAGGCCCGCAGGGATGAGCTGGGGCGCGCCCGCGAGAAAGCGGAGCGAGAGGCCGAAGAAGAGAGAAACGGGCTCTTCGCCGTGATGACGAGGCTCACCGAGATCCGGAACAGCGTCGTCGAAAGGCAGAGGCTCGAGAAGGAGCGCGAGGCGAGGCGGGCCAGGCGCCTGGAAGAGGAAAGGCTCCTCGGCGAGAGGCTGCGCCTCCTCGAAGCAAAGTCTTCGGCAATACAGGCACGCAAGGAGGAAGAAAGGGAGGCACTGGCCCTTGCGGAAGCCGAGGAGAAAGCCCTGTCCGACCGGCTTGATATGCTCGCCGGCGAAAGCGCACGGCTCAGGAACGACATCGAGGGGCTAAAAGGGGTCAGGAGGGGAAAGGAAGAGGTCTTCAAACAAATGAAGAGCCTGGGCGCCGGCCGGAAGAAGGAAACCCTCCCCTTCAAGCAGCTCATCAACATACTGAAGGCCTCCAAGGAGAACGAGGAGATCACCGAACGGTTCTTTGCCAGGGAGATGGACTATCACGTCCTGCCGGGAGATGATCCCGAGGGTCTATCCAAGGCGGCCCTTGAGCACGCAGCCAACTTCATATTCTTCCCGAGGAAGGGTATGTTCGCCCTGGAAGGGGGCGAGGCAAACGTGAGACTCCACCGGGTAGCCGACCCTGCCGAGGCCTTTCAAAGAATAGAGCAAGGGGAGGAGGGCCTCTTTCTCGCAGGGGAGGTGCTTGTCGATTCGAGGGGCCTCGTCCGCGTGGGCCGGGACGGCGCCGGCGTCTCCATCCGGGAATTCCGCGAGAAGATAAAGCTGGAGGCCGAGCTTACCCAGATCGAGGAGGAACTCCGGACAAAGACGGCGAAGCTCGGTGAATTGCAGGCATCTCAGAAGGAGCTCAATTCGGCCAGAGCGGCCTCAGGGGAGAAGAGGCGATCGAGAGAAAGTGCCCTGGCCGCCCTCGAGAGGGAGTATATCGACGTAGGGGCGCAAGTAAGGACGGTGAAGGAGAGGCTCTCCGAACAGGGGTCTCTCGATGAGCCTGCCCAAGAGGAGAACGCGGCGTTTTACGCAGAACTTGCCGCGGCAGCCGCATCGTGCGAGGAGGAAAAGGTCAGGATCGAGCAGCTGCTCGTTGATCTGAAGGGCCGGCTCGAGAAGACGAAAGAAGCGTACGCCTTGACGGACGGGGAGTTTCACACGACCTCAATCGCCATCGAAAGGCTGAAAAACCAGCTAAAGAAGGAGGAAGAGGAGGAAGCACGGAAGAGGGCCGCCAAGGAAGCATCCGAGAAAGAGAGGGCGGTCAAAGAGGAGAAAATGCGGGAGGCCGCATCCGGTCTCGAAGCCGCCGTCGAAAAGGCGCACGCGCTGGAAGAAGGCTACGGGCTCCTCAAAGAAGAGCACAAGCGAGCCGTGACAAGATACGAAGAGATGACCGCGAGGCTCGGCGATCTGCACGTGGAAAAGGCATCGCTTCACGAAGACCTGCGGTCTTGCGACCAGGAAATAGAGCGAATCCGCGCACGAAAAGAGGCTCTCGAAAAGGAGGGGCTCATCCTGCAGGAGAAGATGGATGCCATTCGAGAGAAGCTGAAATGCGACTATGGCATAGAGGACGTGGAAAGCCAGCCGGCCGTGAAGGTCAAGGACGAAGGCGAGCGGGAGAGGATCCTTCAGGAGCTCGCTGCCATGGGAGAGGTAAATTTCAGGGCGGAAAAGGAGCGGGAGGAGCTGAAAGAAAGGCTGGATTTCCTGGAAACCCAGAAGTCGGACCTGGTCCAGGCGATAGAATCCCTGAAGAAAACCATTTCGAAGATCGATTCCGTCTCGAGGGAGCTCTTCCTCGAAACCTTCGAGAAGGTGAACGACGCCTTCCGCCGCTTCACCGGCATTCTGTTCAAGGGCGGTCACGGCACGCTGATGCTCAACCAGGAGACGGGCGGAATAGACCTGTACGTGCAGCCGCCGGGGAAGAAGGTCATACGCATGGAGCTGCTCTCCGGCGGAGAAAAGGCGCTTATCTCACTCGCGTTCCTGCTCTCCCTCATGGAAACGAAGGCTTCCCCGTTTACCCTCATGGATGAGATAGACGCGCCCCTCGACGACGCAAATCTTCTCTCCCTCCTCGACATCGTCAAGACGATCGCCAAGAAGACGCAGACGATCATCATCACCCACAACAGGCTCACCATGGAATCGTCGAACACCATCTACGGCATCACCATGGAAGACGACGGGATATCGAAGACAATCTCGGTACAGCTCTAGGGCCATTTTGGGCTCGTAATGCCGCGTACGTTTCGATCGGGCGAATAGAAATCTGAGTCCTTCACAGAATAGAAGGAACGTACGACAGCCCGCGTCCCCTACCGGCAGGCGGTCCCATCCTTACCTCGTGCGTGCTCGCCGCAGTTATTGGGGCTCAGCGCCCCCTCCACAGGCAAAGCCTGCGGAGCCTCCCCCCTCACCCTCGCTTCGCTCGTTGCATCGCTCCTCATTTAAGTCCCTCACTCCCCCCAACCCCCACGCAAAGCTTGCGGGGGCATTCGTTATTCGTGCCGGAATCGTCGCGAGCTTTTCTAATCCGTCCTCGGACTATGCACGACGAGATAAGGACGGGATCGCCTTATGGACATGCGCTATCAATCCCGCACTGCGGCGAAGCCCACACAAAGACAACCCTGTCTATTCAAAATCTAGAGGCGGCCCTCCCGCCTGGTATACCTGCAGGTGAGCCGATCCAATAGTCGCTCAAGCGTCCGGCCTTTTCCGTATCTTCCTTTTTGTGAAGGGGAGGCTCCGCAGGCTTATGCCTGTGGAGGGGGCGACGCGAGCCCCGGTAATTGCATGACGGAATTGGCGACCATTAGTTCAATTCCGGCGGCGAATGGACGGTGCGCATGGAGGGATCAAGGATCGTTTTTCCCGCCTTGGAAAAAACGATCGCGTGAGGTGGGGATGCAATCTGAACCGTACTGCCCGAGGATAATACTTGCGTATATCCGAGCGGCGTGCGGTGAAGAGGGCGCCCATGACGAGCGCACGCGAGGGTGAGCGGGGAGGCTCCGCAGGCTTTGCCTGTGGAGGGGGTGCTGAACCCCATTAATTGCTCGCGATTCCTCCATGCGGACCGGCCGGACCTGCAGGTCTACCCGAAGCCTTTGCTTCCGCCAGTATCGGGCTTTCCGGCCCCTCTGCGTCCAGCCGAAGAAAATCGACATGACACCAGCGTGACGCGGGATTTTACGATTGCTCCGGCTTCCCATGCTCCGTCCGCCAACTACTCTCTCGCGCGTGGCGCCTCGCTGCCAGCTCCTCACCTGGTCCCGGCCATTCTGCTTCGCCGCATAGAGAAGACGATCGGCCAGCCGAATGAGGTCCGCCGGCTCCTGCCGGGCTTCAGGGATCGTCGTCGCAACTCCAAAGCTGATTGTCACATGGTCGGTCACCCGGGAGGAGAAGTGGGGTATGTTGACGACCTCCATTCTTTCCCTGATTCTTTCGGCGAGCGCAACGGCGCCCTGTGCGTCGGTCTCCGGCAGGACGCAGGCGAACTCCTCGCCTCCATAGCGGGCGGCCAGATCGCCGGGCCGCTGAACCACCTCCCTGAGGACCTGCGCCACCTGGCGCAGGCAGTCGTCCCCGGCCAGATGCCCATAGTGGTCGTTGAACTCCTTGAAGCAGTCTATGTCGAGGAGAATAAGGGAGAAAACGGCCTGGCGGCGCATGGCGCGCCTCCACTCCCGGCTCAAGAATTCATCGAACCGCCGCCGGTTTGGAAGTTCCGTGAGCCCGTCGGTGGTCGAGAGGTTTTCCAACATAGCCCAGTAGCGCTTGAGCTCTGTGATGTCCCGGTAGGTCCATATACGGCCGTAGTATGTCCCGTCCCTGCCGAGGACCGGACAGGAGTACGTGTCCAGGATGGTGCCATCCGTCAGCTCCACTTCGTAGCGGGCCGTCTCGCGGGGATTGCCATGAAGGAAGCGGACTTTCTCCTTGAACGCCTCGGGATGGACCACCATGGAGAGGGTGTGGCTCCACTGACCTTTCTCGTCCTTCTCGTCCACGATCTTCTGAGGCAGCTTCCACATGTCCATAAAGCCGTGATTTCTAAGGAGGGTCTTGCCCTGGCTGTCTATGACGAGGACCCCATCGAGGGAGGAGTTCACCTGGGCCTCGAGGAATGCCGTCTTCCAGGTCAGCGTCTCCTCCGCCTCCTTTCGCCCGGTAATATCCTGATTCGCCCCGTACAGCCTGGGAGGGCCCGAGCCGTCGGCAATGCCCCTCATCCTCGCGATGATGGTCCGCACCTCCCCGTCCCTCCGAACGATGCGGTGCTCCATATCGAAAAGGAAGCCCCTGTCGGTCAGAGGGTTGTTCTCGATCATTTGAAAATAGCGGGGAATATCGTCGGGATGCACAAATCGTTCGGCATATTCCGGACCGGCCATCCGATATCCGCCCTCCTGCTCCGCGGTCGTGCCGTAGAAGGCATAGAAGGAGTCGTTGAGGATTAACTCCTTCGTGAGGGTATCGAAGTCCCAGTAGACCATCTTCGCCAGATCCATGGCATTCATGAGACGCAGTTCGTTTTGCCTGACCCGTTCCTCCGCCTTTTTCATGCCGGTAATGTCGAGGAGGGTCCCGATCTTCCCCGGTCTTCCCCTGTACATCGTGGCCACGACGTAACCGAGGACGGTCCTCGTCTCACCGGTCTTCGCGACTATCCTGAACTCGAGTTCGCTCGATCCGTAGGTGAAGCATTGCTCGAAATGTTCGGCCACCCGCGGATGATCTTCGAGCAGAATCATGCTCGTTGTCGGGGGGTGACCCATCATCTCGTCCACGGTCAGCCCGTGTATCTGTGCGAACCTGGCGTTGACATACCTGTACACCCCGTCCTGGACGAGGCTGATGCCGAGGACCGATTTCTCGGCCAGATCCTTGAAGATGTCTTCCGATTCCCTCAGCGCGTCCTCCACCTGTTTCCGCTCGGTGATGTCCTGCATCATGCTGAGGAGGTGGCCCTGACCCGATACGCTGATCAGTTCCATGGAGGCGAGCGCGCATCGAATGTCGCCTGATTTGTTCCGGATCCGCACTTCTGCATTCCGCACGCTGTTCCCTTCGCGTATCGCTTCCATGAGCCTCTCCCTTTCCTCAGGATCGACCCAGTGACCCGTTTCTTGTGCGGTGCGGCCCACGACCTGGTCGCGGGTATACCCCAGGATGTTCAAAAAGGCTTGATTGATGTCGACCAGAAGCCCGTCGTCGATCGTAGAGAGGGAAATCCCCACGGGACTCGCGTGAAAGGCGGCGGAGAAGCGCGTCTCGCTTTCGCGCAAAGACTGCTCCGCTTTCATGCGCTTATCGGCCTGCTTCTCTGTTGTGCGCAACTGCGCGCGCAACGCAGCGTAGAGCAGTAGCGCAGTGACGGCAACGAAGGCCCACCCGTTGTAGGTTGAGAGCCTTCCGATCGTGGCGGCATCAGGGACTAGGGCAACGAGGATCCGATCGGAGAGCAGTACCCAGACGGCGGCGAAGAACGCGTAAAGTATGCTGATTCGCAGGGCCACGCGCACATGCCTACCTTGCATGAGACCTCCCGGAGCGAAGGCTGTGCAGGCCGGGACGGCTTCCGATCCATCGTAATGTTCGCGCAAATGGCATGGCTAACATCCGGTTGAGATCCCGTGCCCTTATATTGAATGGGCTTCAGGACGGTTAAGGGTCGGCCCGAGTTTCCTCCCCTGGCCATCGCCGGAAGAACGACTTCTATTCCCAACAGCATTATCGGCAGAATCTCAAGAAATGTAAGGCCTGCCCCATTAAGGGACTATCGGAGCAAAGGGCGCAGGTGCCTTCCGTATTGTCGTGTTGTTTTTGGGTTCTGAAGACGATAGGGACTGAGAAATGCCTCAAAAGGCTCCGTGACATCCTTTCCCTTTCGTCCGTAAGTGATGGTCTCGAAGGCAGGGGCGTACAGGGCTCGCGTCTCTTCGGAAGGCTGAAGAAAACTAAAAGACGGGGGAGCGTTCGAGACCGGACGCACGGGGAAGCGCTTGTAGTCATCCATGCCCGAGTCAAGCCAGGCTATGGCGCGGGCCCACTGTGAAATGCCGGTGAAAAGGTGTGCTGCGAGTCCCGCGCCTCCTCGAAGGGCCGAGAAACGGAGAGGGGCGGGCCGTTCGCGCAGGAGTGGCGCGAACGGCTAGTGCGATCTTCCGAGCGTGCGGCCTCCCGAATGCTAAAGTAAGCCGTGCCTACGCCTCGATGCCGTACTTCTTCTTCAGGAATTCCAGCCCTGTCATGGGATAGAGGGCGTAGATGAGGATATCCTCCATCTTGTCCGATACGCCCTTCAACGCCTCACGCGCCTTGGGAAGCTCGGGAGCGATCACGTCTCCCGGACGCGCGTCTATGGGCGTCTCCCCTTTTTCGTAGCCTTTCAGCGCCTTCTTCCTTACCTCTTCGTTCACCGGCGCGGAGGGACGGCCGTAGAGGCCGTAGAAATAGTCCTTTACCTCTTTCGTGGTCACCTTGTATCTGCCCATGATCACGTTCATCACCGCCTGAACCCCCACTATCTGGCTCGTCGGCGTCACGAGGGGCGGGTACCCCATGTCCGCCCTCGTCCTCGGGATCTCCTCGTACACCTCGTTGATCCGATGGAGGGCCTTGTTCTGCTTGAGCTGGCTCACGAGGTTGCTGATCATGCCGCCCGGTATCTGGTGCATGAGCACGCCTATATCGATGGCGGAGAACTTCGTCGTGTCGGCGAACTGCATATACTTCTCTACGATGCTTTCAAGGTATTCGTTGATCTCGGGGAACTTCGCCAGATCGAGTCCGGTGTCCCTTTCGGTGTCGAGGAGGGTCACGATGAAGGGCTCGACCGCCGGGTGGGAGCTTCTGAGCGCGAAGGGTGCCACGCACGTGTCGATGCCGTCGGCGCCTGCCTCTATCGCCTTGAGACAGGCCATTGAGGCCATGCCGCTTGTGTAATGCGTATGGAGATGGACGGGGATCTTGAGGTTGGCCTTGAGGGCGGAGATGAGATCGTACGCGTCATAGGGTGATATGATGCCTGCCATGTCCTTGATGCAGAAGGAATCGGCTCCCATGTCCTCCAGTATCTTGGCCTTGGACAGGTAGTAATCGAGGGTGAAGATGGGGCCGCCCATGCGCCTTTCGGTGAGGGCGTAGGAGAGGGTGCCCTGAATGTGCTTCCCCGCCTTCTTGATCGCCTTGTACGCCGTGATGAAGTTGCGCTCGTCGTTCAGGGCATCGAATACGCGAAAGATGTCGATTCCGACCTCGGCAGACTTCTCGACAAAGGCCTCCACCACATCGTCGGCGTAATGGCGGTATCCGACGAGGTTCTGCCCGCGCAGGAGCATCTGGAATTTCGTCTTCGGCATTCTGGACTTGAGGATGCGCACCCTTTCCCAGGGGTCCTCGTTGAGGAAACGGGTCGTCACATCGAAGGTAGCCCCGCCCCATACTTCCATGGAATAAAAGCCGATATTGTCCAATTTCTCCGCTATGGGAAGCATATCGCCCGTGGTCATCCTCGTGGCAAACAGCGATTGGTGTCCGTCTCTCAATGTAAGATCAGTAATCCATACGGGATTTTTGCTCATGTCGCTCTCCTTTCGCTTCGTGAAGTCTTCCTATTGGAATTACACGTTGTACACCAATTCGCATCCCCGCGCAAGGGACAAATGCGTCTTCTACACAGAGTTCTCTTCGAGGAACCGGCGTATGGACCGATCGTAGGTCTTCTCGCCTTCTTTCGAGAAAAAGCACCCCGGCAGCTGCTTCTTGGTCCGGTGATAGGCAACGCACTCGCAGCACTTGCCCCTTCTTTCACAAGGGTAGGTGCAGGCGCAGGCCTCCATGTTCTTTTGCACGATGCATTCCATCTCTTGTACTCCCTTTTAGCTTTACTCTCTTACGAGCGTCTTCGACCCCTCGGGCATAACATGGCAGAGAATCTCTTTGCCTCGATCGAGGGTGGAGAGGGCCTCGTCGAGGGTCCGCCTGGGCGTGATGCCCATCTTCCTCACGTCGGCCTCAGGCAAGTCCGAGACGAGCACGATATTGAACGCTTCCGCCTTGATGCGGGTGGAATAGGCGGTCTGGGCATAGACCTTGTCGGCCTGCCTCACCGCAGGCTCCATGGCCTCGATGGACGGATAGTCGAACCAAGGGAGGAAATAAGGGTTGCCTATGCCGTCCGCGCATTGGCCGAGGAGGATGATGGTCGCCCCCTTCTTGGCAGCGTGTTTCGCGTGCTCCAGGGCCTTGTGGGTCTGGATGAAATCTATGTCCTTGGGATAGCCGCCCACGCTCACGATGACCACATCAGCCTTTTCCGCCACGGTGGTCGAGAAATGTTCGTTGTACCAGGCGCACCCTTTCTCATGGGACTGCCTGATGTCTCCCGAGAAAATGTTGAGGAGGTTCTTCTTGTCGTCGAAGATCGTATTGATGAGAAAAAGGGGCCGATCGATGAGGGCGATGCCCTCCATGATGGCCTCGTGCATGGGGTTGCCTTCGAGGATGCCTGTCTGGGCCCGTTCGTGTTTCCCCGGCCCGGTCCGGTTGAAGACCCTCTTGTGCGTATCGAGGATGGTTTGGTACCCGGCCACCCCGGGGATGATGCACTTCCTTCCCCCTCCGAACCCGGCAAGATAGTGGAAACTGACGGCTCCCGTCACGATTGTTACGTCCGCTTCGAGGAGGAGCGAGTTGATCGACACGGAGAGACCCGTTGGGGTGGTGCCTATTGAAGAGAGGCCTTTTTCGTCGAAGCAGTCATGGTCGATGCAGGGAAATGCCTCGTAGACCCCGTCCGAGACGAGGCCCCTCCTCTCGCTCTCCGTCTGCTTCCGGTGGTTTCCCAGGGCGAAGAGCACCCTCGTCCGGGCCGCACGTCCCAGGAACTCCTTCTGAATAATGGGAAGGACCCGTTCTGCCCCCGTGTATCTCGTGACATCCGATACGATGATGAGCACGTCTGCGCCCGCAAGCTGCCCGCCGAGGGGCGGAAGCCCACATGGGTCCGTGAGTGACGAAAGGAGCGTCTCTCCGAGCGGCCGCGGCCCGGGATGCCCATGGTCAATGAAAGATATCTGCCAGGAAGAAGGCACTTCAAAGGGCATGACGCCCATTCCGTACTTGAGCTCGAGTCTCATCTTACACTATAGAATACGTCCTTGCCGCCGAATATGGCGACATCCCCAAGCTCCTCCTCGATCCTCAGAAGCTGGTTGTACTTGGCGATCCTCTCGCTCCTCGAGGCGGAGCCCGTCTTTATCTGGCCGGAGTTGGTGGCAACCGCCAGATCTGCGATAAAAGCATCCTCTGTCTCGCCCGATCTGTGGGAGATGACGCACGTATATCCTGCCCTTTTTGCGATCTCGATGGTGGTGAGCGTCTCGGTCACAGTCCCTATCTGGTTGAGCTTGATGAGCACGCTGTTCGCGACGGACTTCTTGATGCCTTCCATGAGTATCTTGGGATTGGTAACGAAGATGTCGTCGCCCACTATCTGTATCCTTCCCCCGCACCTGGCCGTGAAGAGCGCCCACCCCTCCCAGTCATTCTGGGAAAAGCCATCCTCTATGGAGACGATGGGATAGTCGTTGATGAGCGACTCATAGAAGGCGACCATCTCTTCCGCGCCGAAGATCCCTCCCTCCAGCTTGTATTTGTTGTCCTCGTACAGCTCGCTCGCAGCCACGTCGAGGGCGAGGGCAACGTCATCTTTGGGCTTGAATCCAGCCTTTTCTATGGCAAGCATGAGCATATCGATCGCCTGCCTCGTCGAGGAGATCTGAGGCGCAAACCCCCCCTCGTCACCGACACCCGATGCGAGGCCTTTCTCCTTGAGAACGCCCTTTAACACGTGAAAGACCTCGACTCCCATGCGGAGCGATTCCCTGAAGGAATCAGCCCCTACGGGCACGATCATGAACTCCTGCACATCGAGAGGATTCTGTGCGTGGGCGCCGCCGTTGATGACGTTCATCATAGGTACGGGCAGCTCGCGAGCGCGGACCCCTCCAAGATAGCGATAGAGGGGAAGGTCCTGGAATTCGGCCGCTGCCCGCGCCACGGCCATGGAGACCGCAAGGATGGCGTTCGCCCCGAGCTTGCTCTTGTTGTCCGTCCCGTCAAGGTCTATCATGATGTTGTCAATGAGCGATTGATCGGCGATATCGAGGCCCTCCACCTTAGGGGCGATCACTTCATTCACGTTGTTGACCGCATTCAATACCCCTTTGCCCTGGAAACGGCTCTGGTCGCCATCCCTCAATTCGAGGGCCTCCCGCTCACCTGTGGACGCCCCGGAGGGCACTATGGCGCGGCCCACCACGCCGCTCTCAAGCACCACTTCCGCTTCCACTGTCGGATTCCCCCTGCTGTCAAAAAGTTCCCGAGCAAAAACTTCGTATATGGTCGACATGGAAACCTCCTCGATGGGATGTTTTTGGGTCTCGCGGTTCCTCGTGACGATTGTGTGAGGATAGCACAGCGGACGGACTAGGGTCAACCTTTTGGGTCGGATTGGGGCCATCCCGGAAGAATTGCACGAGGGCTTACCCTAAAGGTGAGGGCTCCGGATAGAATGGGGAGCCATAGGAGAGGGACTTCGGGGTCGCGCGTCTATAGCGACCAGATAATTTCAAATGACCCCTCTTTTGTCGTATAATAGTTGCCCAACCTATTCACGAAGGAAAGAGACGCCGGCGCACAAAAGGCAAAAGGAGGCTTTATGAGATCGGACAGGATGAAAAAGGGGATCGAAAGGGCACCGCATCGCTCGCTTTTCAGTGCGGTCGGCATGCTCCCGGAAGAGCTGGAGCGGCCCATCATCGGGATAGCCAATTCAGCCTCCGAGCTGATCCCCGGTCATATCCATCTCCACACGATCGCCCAGGCCGTCAAGGACGGCGTACGTCTCGCCGGCGGAACTCCTTTTGAGTTCTCAACCATCGGCATCTGCGACGGCATCGCCATGAACCATGAAGGCATGAAATACTCCCTCGGATCAAGGGAGCTGATCGCAGATTCCGTGGAGATGATGGGCAAGGCCTATCCTTTTGACGGCCTCGTGCTCATACCCAACTGCGACAAGATCATCCCGGGCATGATGATGGCTTCCTTGAGGCTCAACATTCCGACCGTCCTCGTCAGCGGCGGACCCATGCTCGCGGGCAGGCTGAAAGGCCGCGCGCTGGACCTCAACTCTGTCTTCGAAGGGGTGGGGAAAGTCACGGCAGGCTCCATGACCGAAGAGGAGCTGACCGAGCTGGAGGGATGCGCCTGCCCCGGCGCCGGCTCGTGCTCCGGCATGTTCACCGCCAATTCCATGAACTGCCTGAGCGAGGCCCTCGGCATAGGTCTGCGCGGAAACGGCACGATTCCCGCGGTCCACGCGAACCGCATACGGCTGGCAAAAAGGGCGGGCAAGGCCGTGGTTTCCCTCGTCGAGCAGAATCTCCTGCCGCGGCAGATCATGACCCTCGATGCGTTCAAGAACGCCATCACCGTCGACATGGCCTTCGGCGGCTCGACCAACACGACACTCCACCTGCCCGCGATCGCGCACGAGGCGGGAATCGATCTTCCCCTCACTCTTTTCGACGAGATCTCCGAACGGACCCCCCACATCTGTTCAATGAGCCCCTCCGGCCCCTACCACTTGGAGGACCTGCATGAGGCCGGCGGGGTCTATGGGATCATGAAGGAGCTGTCCAAAAAGGGTCTCATTGATGGAAGCTGCGAGACCGTGGAAGGGAAGAAGATGTGGGAGCTGCTCAAGCCGGCCCGCGTCGAGGACCCGGCCGTGATAAGACCGCTTGACAACCCGTACCATGCGAGGGGCGGCCTCGCCGTGCTCCGGGGCAGCCTCGCCCCGGACGGCGCTGTCCTCAAGATCGCTGGCGTCGCCGACAATCTCCGCAGGTTCACAGGCCACGCCCGCACATTCGACAGCGAAGAGGAGACCATGAAGGCCATCATGGAAGGCAAGGTGAAGGCCGGAGACGTAGTCGTCGTCCGCTACGAAGGGCCGAAGGGCGGACCGGGCATGCGGGAGATGCTCACCCCCACCAGCGTCCTGTGCGGCAAGGGTCTCGACGAGGAGTGCGTTCTCATCACCGACGGCAGGTTTTCCGGCGCCACCAGGGGCCTCTGTATCGGCCATATCTCTCCTGAAGCTGCCGAGGGAGGACCTATCGGCCTCGTCAGGGATGGGGATACGATCGAGATCGACCTCGACAAGAAATCGATAGACCTCCTCGTGGCCCCTGACGAGATGGCAAAGAGACGGAAGGAATGGAAGAGGCCCGAGCCCAATATCAAGGTAGGATACATGGCCCGCTATGCCGGCATGGTGACCGGTGCCGCTAGTGGCGCCATCTTCAAGCCGGTCGAAGGGTGTGCAGAGTAGCCAGCACCCTTCATCGGGAGCGACGCAAACGCAAGGCCCCCAACCGATCCGAGGATTCGGGAAGGCTTGTCAAGCCATGGTTTCGTCTGCGTAGCAGTAGCGCCAGTCTTCCCCTGGCTCGGCCGACCTGATCACCTCGTGGCCGGTCTTTCGGTAGTGGCCGGTGGCGTGCTTGCCGATCGACGAGTCGCAGCAGCCCACGTGGCCGCACACGAGGCACTTGCGCAGGTGTACCCACGACTGGCCTATCTTCAGGCATTCCTCGCACCCTTTCGTGCGGGCCTCAGGCTCAGGGCTGGGAACGCTCTTCATGTGTTTGCATTCAGGCATAGGTTCATCCTCTCATTCTTCGAAGATCGCACTTTTGCCTTCGCCGACTAGCCCCTCATCATTAGCGACGGGCTGCAGGCGGAGGCTTTTTGTAGGTGAACGCCTCCCCATCCCACCCGCCGAGGGTGGTCGCGACACGATACACCCCTTCGAGGAAGGCAAGGATCGCCCCACGGGGATCGGCGCCCCTCCGGACCGCATCGTAGGGCATCACCCACTCACCCATCGCCTCCACCCAGCCCGCGTGTTCCGACCCTATGGGGGCGCTTTCACAGCCATCGGGCCGCGGTACGAGGTAGCCGTAGAAACCGGGAACCGGATTGTTATCGTCGCCGGGCCAGAACCCCGCGTTCAGATGCTCGGCGTCGAGGTCGTAGCGCATGATGTAGCCGCGATCGTCGGGCGCTCTTAAGTGCTTCCCCGTGAACAGGAGAAGTGCGAAGTCGAAGCCGCCCCACCAGAACTGAATGCCGCTGCGGCCGAAGAACCTGGAGCGGAATTCCTGAAAGACGGAGTTGATCGAGGCAAGGACCCCCAAGAAGCGTCGGGCGTCTTCGGCGACGATCGTACAGTAGCTGCGCATCTCCGAAAATGGCGTCGTGTCAGGGACCTCCTGGGGTTTCTCCCAGATATCGATGTCGAGATCGAGGCGGGCAAGAGCCTTCTGGAAACCCGACCAGATGTCGGCGACGCATGCATGGCTGCCGAGCGGCACGTTCGCCTTGCGACCGTCGCTCACCCGGATCCAGATGGCGCACTCGTTCACGTCGATGCCCATCGATACGACGTCGTTGCCATACGGCATGCCGCCCGTGGTGAATCCTGAGGCTGTGAGAAAGAGGCACGTATGGAGCCATTCGGGCTGGGGCGGCGCCAGGGCCAGCCTTGCCTTGCCGATCATCTGCGCGCACATGTGAAGCGTCTTCTTCGTGGGCATCCAAGCCTCGTACGAAAGGGCAGGCCACGCCTCGCGGTTCATCACGCCTCCTTTGAATCCAAGCTGTTAACCACATTATAAGGGTGCACCAAAGGCTTTGCCATGGCCCCTCTTCCCCCCTTCCCTCCTTGGTTTCTCCCCTTCGTCCCCCTTTCACCCCTTTCGTCGCCAAACCGTTCCCTCTCCGCACACGGCGCCGTAAACTGAGACTATCACATAGGGGACAAGGAGGTTACCATGATGAGACTTCTATCTTGCAGACGTGCTTGGCTCCACGCAGCTTGGCTGTCCCTCCTCTTCCTGCTCTTGCTCTCTCCTGGGCCGTCCCGCTCGCAGGCGGGAATAGAGACCATGGACCTGAAGGCGCTCGAGGCAGCAAGCCGAACAACTGGAGGCGCGGGTCAACAAGAACGCGGCCGACTACGCCACTCTGAGGGAACTCGCCCTGGTGTACCACTATATGGCCCTCAAGGACTCGAAGGCTTACGCAAAGAAGGCCGTCCAGCGCCTCGACGAGGCCTTCCGGAAAAAACCGGATGACAACGTCGTGCTCTGTTACCTCGGTAATGCGTACGTGCTGTCCGCCAAGGACGGGGGAGATCAGGCTGACCGGGCGGCAAACGTGAACCGGGGCTTCGAGTACATGGATAAGGCCGTGCGCAGGGCTCCTGACGATGTTACCGTGAGGCTCACCAGGGGCATGAGCGCAAAGGCCTCGCCCAAGTTCCTTGGCAGAAGGCCGGTCGCATACGAGGATTTCGAATACCTGGCAGACCTCATCGACAAGGGCCTGAAGCTCCCGCAGTCGTTGAAGACCGTCGTTTACTCGCAGCTCGCCGACCTGTACAGAGAGGATGGAGACAACGCGCGGGCCCAAAAATACGCAAGCCTGGCCGAGAAGGCCAAAAGGAGCGAATGACATGGCACTCATAGAAATGACGAACATAAGAAAAGATTACCACCTGGGGGAGACCATGGTGCACGCCCTGCGCGGGGTCGACCTGCAAATAGACGGTGCGGAGTTCATCGCCGTATGGGGCCCCTCAGGCTCGGGCAAGACGACCCTCTTGAACCTCGTGGGGGCCATAGATGAGCCCACGGAAGGGGACATTTTCATTAACGGCATTGATATCCGCACCCTTTCGGACAACAGGCGGAGCGAGCTTCGCAACAGGACGGTCGGCTTCATATTCCAGGGATTCAATCTGGTCCCCGTCTTCTCCGCCCTGGAGAACGTGATGCTGCCGCTCCAGATCAAGGGGGCGTCCGACAGGGAGGCGCGGAAAAAGGCCATATCCCGCCTCGAAGAGGTGGGCCTCGGCGAGTTCGTCCATCACCGCCCCTTCAAGATGTCCGGGGGGCAGCAGCAGCGGGTGGCCATTGCCAGGGCCCTGGCCAACGAGCCTTCCCTGGTCATTGCCGACGAGCCCACGGCCAACCTCGATTCGGAGACCGCGCGAATGATCATCGACCTCATGCGGGCACTAAATGAAAAGGACGGCATCACCTTTCTCTTTTCCACTCACGATCAGCGCCTCCTGGACCGGGTAAGCCGCTTGGTGCGCCTGGAAGATGGACGGATCGTCAATGGAGGTACGCGGTCATGAAGAAATGGACGAAGCTCGCTTTGCGGAATATCCTTCGGAACAAACGACGCTCCCTCGTAACCCTCCTCGCCATTGGCGTCGGCTTCGCCGCTATCACCCTCTTTCACGGTTATGTGAGCCGCACTTACTGGGGCTTGCGGCAGTCGGCCGTCCAGGGCGAGGGCTTGGGCCATCTCACCATCTACAAGGCAGGCTGGCTCGACAAAGGAAAGCTCGACCCGGAACGCTACATGTTCTCTCAAGAGGAGATCAGGAAGGTAACGAAGCTCGTGGAGGAGGAGCATGACGTGATCCTGGCCACCCCCCAGATCCAGGTCAGCGGCCTCATTTCCAACGGGATTGTCTCCACCATCTTCATTGCCCAAGGCGTCATCCCCAAGGACGACAGGACCATCAAAGGTACATGGGGGGCCTTCAGGCCGATCGACGGAGAGCCCCTTTCGGACAAGTTGACCTACGGGGTCGAAGTCGCGCACGACCTGGCGAAATACCTGAACCTCTCTCCCGGCAAGGACGGAGTGGTCATGGTCTCTACCCTGGGCGGGCAGATGAACGCCATGGACATGCAGGTGTCGGGCGTGTACGATTCAGGATCGGACGCCACGAACGACAAGTATCTGCGCTTTACCTTCGATTTCGCCCAGTCCCTCTATGACACGAAGATGGCGGAGAAGATCGTGGTGCTCCTCGACGATTATCAAAAAACGGAATCGATGCGCACCGTCCTCACGACAAAGCTCGCGAACGCCGGCATCCCGTGCGAGATCAAAACCTGGAACGAGCTGTCCCTCTTCTATTCGAAGGTGAAAGGCATGTTCGGCATGATCTTCCTCTTCATATTCTGCATCGTCCTCGTCATCGTCATCATGAGCACGGTGAACACCATGGGTATGGCGGTGCTGGAGAGGACGAGGGAGATAGGGACATTACGGGCCCTCGGCCTGAAGAAGCGGGGCGTCTCGCTCCTGTTTGCCCTGGAGGGGGGTCTTGCTGGGGCTCATCGGGAGCCTCGTTGGCACAGTGCTCCATGTCATCGTATGGGCAGTCGTTCGGCGCTTTCCCCCGACCTATACGCCTCCCGGCTTGTCCACCCCTGTGCCGCTGACCATTGACCTCGTGCCTCAGGCCGTGCTGACCCTCGTCATCTGCCTGATCCTCCTTTCCCTGATCGCCGCGATCATACCGGCGAGGCACGCGGCCAAGCAGAATGTGGTCACTGCCCTCGGCCACACATAATGAGACGATGCAACCTCTTCCTTTTATTGAGGGGGCGACGCGAGCCCCAATAATTGAATAAGGAGAATGACAATGAGCGGGATCAATAGACCTTTTTCAATGGTGCTGGGTCTCACCCTTCTCTGCTGGCTGTCCGTATCACTTCAGCCCCTCCACGCGGAGATGAGCCCGAAAGAGATCCTCACCAAGGCGGATGAAGCACGGGGCAACGTGGAGGGCATGCAATGGGAGATCGAGATCGCGTCCGTCGAGGGAGGGCGTCCCCAGGAGCGGCTCTTCCGGGTGACGGCGCGCACCTTCAATTCCCTCGCCGAAATCCTTGCGCCGGCCAATGTGAAGGGGGAGAAGCTACTCATGCTTGACCGGAATATGTGGTTCGCGAAGCCGGGGCTCTCCAAGGCCGTGCCCATCTCCCCCCGCCAGAAGCTTCTGGGCGGCGCATCAAACGGCGACATCGCTTCGACGAACTACGCGGGCGACTACAAGGTGGTCCATGCCGCCGAGGACGCCTTCAACGATGAGCCATGCTATCTCTTCGATCTGGAGGCAGTGGACAAGAAGGCCACTTACGACCGCATCAAGTACTGGATATCGAAGGAACGGCTCGCCGGAGTGAAGGCGGAGTTCTATACGGTCTCGGGAAAGCTCTTCAAGACCGCAACCTTCGAATACGAGCACACCGTGAACGTAGGCGGCAGTCCCCGGCCTTTTATCTCGAAAATGACCATCACGAGCGCGGTCATAAAGGAGGACGTCACTACCATGCGGTACAGCAAGGCCAAGTTCGGCCACGTGCCCGATTCGACATTCAACCTCAATCTGCTGGTCAAATAGGAGGGATTCGGCCATGGGTCGCACAGCATGGAAACAAAAGCAGACGATCCTCCTGACGGCCGTCTTCATCGCTGCCATGGCATGCACAGCCGCGAAGGCTGCGGCTGACGAGACCCTCAACCCTGCTGCCGCACCCGGGAGTTTCCTCGCTGAGCATTTTTCGTACGACCTGAGGGTCCTCTCTTTCGGCGTGCTCCAGCAGCCCTTGAACTCGACCCAGAACCCATCGAATAACTTTCTCCAACTCCAGCGCTATATAGGCGATGGGGAGCTGCGGCCTGATCTGCGCCTCAGCCTCCCCAACCTGGACCTCTCCGCCAAGCCGAGGGTGAGGCTCGATTACAGCTCGTGGGAGGACGGCACGCGTAAGGGGGACTCCGATTGGGACCACGATTTCTTTATCAACGAGTGGCTTGCCAGGGTCAAGGTCCGGGAAAACCTCTTCGTCTCTTATGGCCGCGAGAACCTCCAGTGGGGCCCGTCTTACCTCTTCTCCCCCTCCAACCCTTTCTTTCAGGACAATGGCCGCCGCAATACCTTTCTGGAGGTGCCCGGCATGGACTTCGGACGCCTCGTCTGGATACCGGCTGCCGCCTGGTCCTTCTCCTTCATCGCCAACACCGATCCAGGCCTCAACAAGACGACCGGTCCCGGGGCATTTCTCTCCAGCACCCCTCCCCCGCCCTTCGAGCGTACCTACACGATAAAGGCGGATTACACCGGCAGGGAGGCCTATGCCTCGCTGATCCTTTCGAGGAGGCAGGACGCCGAGAACGTTCTCGGCTTCTTCGGGGGGTGGACCGCAACGGACGCAATTCTGCTCTACGCAGAGGGCGCCCTCACCCAGGGGAGCACGGGGCTCTATCCCGTGGAAGACCGCTTCTCCCCCTTTGGCGCATCCATGGAGACGGTCCACGAGCACGCTTCAGCCCTCTACCCTGCCATCCTCCTCGGCGCATCGTACACGTTCGAGTCAAAAGGCATCCTCAGCCTTGAATACGCCTATTACGGTCCGGGGTACGGCGAGCACGACGCCGAGACCTACTACGACTTGAGACGCCGGGGAGCGCAAAGCTTCGCCCTCGCGGGCCCTATCGCCGGTCTGGGTATGGAGACCCTCGGACAGACCGCTGAGACGGACTTGCGGTTCCTGCGGAAGAACTACGCCATGCTCCAGTACACCCAGACAAATATCCGGAACAAGATCGACCTCACATTCCGGTGGGCGCAGAATCTTGACGACGGATCGGGCCAGTTCTTCGCGCTGGCCTCCTACTCCCTGGGCAAACACGTGGAGCTTTTCACGGTGGGCACCTTCATGGCAGGCGGCAAAAACACGGAATTCGGGAGCGTCCTCGATTACCAGGTGATGCTCGGGTTGGAGTATACTTTCTAGATGAGGGAAAGGACGGACAATATGTTTACGGAGCGCGCGCCAATACCCTGGAAGCATCATTTCAATCCGCGCCACATTCTCATGGAGTTTCTCTATGTGGTGATCATTGACACCTTGATCGCCGTCTTCCTCTCCGCCGCCGGCATCTCCCACCCCTTCGCAGTCAACCTGCTCATGTCGCAATGCTATGGGCTCTCTATATTCGCGATCATATCCCTCCTCCTCTGGGTGTTCAAACCACAGGGCGGATTCGCGCGTATCGCCCTCATAGTCGCAATCGGCGTGGCCGGAGGGGACCTGATCGGCGGACGCCTCGGCGTCTTCATCCTCAGGCGGGTTTTCTCGATGAGACTCACAAGGTTTGAAGCCGGTGCCCTCCCGACGATCGTCCTCGTCATAGCCCTCGGCGCAACGGTGAGCTACTTCTTCTGGTCCAAGGCACGGCTGAGGGTAGACAAGGAGATCATCCAGCAAGAGAGGATCCGCCGCCTCTCGAGCGAAAAAGAGACCCTTGAGGCAAACCTCAGGCTCCTCCAGGCCCAGATCGAGCCCCACTTCCTCTTCAATACCCTTTCCAATGTCCTGAGTCTCATAGATACGGACCCAACGAAGGGCAAGGCAATGCTCTCGGACCTCATCCGCTACCTGCGCACCTCTCTGTCGAGGACCCGCCCTGCCACCACCACCCTGGGTCAGGAGATGGAGATGATCCGGAGCTACCTCTCCATCCAGAAGGTGAGGATGGGCGAGAGGCTCACCTTCGCGATCGACTTACCCGTTGCCCTGTCCGGGCGCCCTTTTCCCCCCATGCTCCTTCAGCCCCTCGTGGAGAATGCCGTGAAGCACGGGCTCGACCCCCGGGTGGAGGGAGGGGAGATTGCGGTGAAGGTCACGGAAGAACGCAGAGGCGGTGAAGGTCACGATAGCCGATACGGGCGCCGGCTTTTCCACCAATGAGGGCACCGGCATAGGGCTCGCTAACGTGAGGGAGCGGATCCGCCTCATGTACGAGGACAGGGGGCGCCTGCTCCTGGAAGAGAATACGCCCCGAGGCGTGAAGGCGATCGTCGAGGTGCCCAAGAATGGCCTATAGCGCCATCATTGCCGACGACGAGAAAGAGCTGAGGACCTACCTGCGGACCCTCCTGACCGAGGTCTGGCCGGACCTGGTCATCAGCGGTGAGGCAGCCAACGGTCAGGAGGCCGTGGCCCTCGTCGAAGCAACGCACCCCCAGATCGCCTTCCTCGACATCAAGATGCCCGGCCTCTCCGGCATGGAGGTGGCGAAAAGCATTGCCGGGGTCTGCCGCATCGTCTTCGTGACGGCCTTTGACCAGTACGCGGTGGAGGCCTTCGAGCGATCGGCCGTGGATTACCTCCTCAAGCCCGTGTCGAAAGAGCGGCTCGCCCTCACCGTTGCCCGCCTCAAGGAGCAAATGGCATCTTCGCCCGGCCCCCCTCCGGGGCTGGCCGAGGTGGTCGAACAGGTCCTCGCGAGGCTTCCCGGCAGGGAGACCCCCCCGTTCCTCCGCTGGATCAGGGCCCAGCAGAAAGAGCACGTCCGCCTCATCCCGGTGGAGGAGATAGACTATTTCAGGGCCGAGGACAAGTACACGGTGGTGGCCACGAAGGAAGGGGAGAGCCTCATCAAGAAGGGCATCAGGGAGCTGGCCCAGGAGCTCGACCCTGACCGGTTCTGGCAGATACATCGGGGGACCATCGTGAACGTCTCCAGGATAGAGAAGGTGAGCCGGTCCCTCACGGGACGGGGAGTGCTCAAGCTGAAGGGAAGAGCGGAGATATTCACCGTGGGGAGAAACTATCTGCACCTGTTCAAGCAGATGTGAAAAAGAGGCTGGCCCGGCCCTTCCCATCGTGCGCCGTTCGGCCCATAGTCGCTTATGACGTGAGGCGATCACGACCAGGAACAGCAATAGGCATTTCGGGACTTCCAAAACATTCAGTTCAAATTCTCCTCAATTCATGCGATAGTAAAATTGGTGGCGCTGGAAGAGAATGACTGATCAGATCGTGCCGGAAGCTTTGGCAGCTTTTCTGTCGTTTTCGATAGCACCTGTTGGGCGCCCTGGAAAGGAATCCAGATGGTCCCCTTGACGGCATTGATGCGAATAGAATTGCACGGTTGGATTGACGCTCGACTGAAGCCTTAGAAAGGCGACGCAAGAAAGAGTGAGCGGCAAGAGATAGTCTGCGGGATGGACAAATGACGGCCGTCCCGTCTTAAGAGAGGGGGAAGAGGGATGTCTTTTGACCTTGGCAGAATCGGACAAATGCTGAGAGAAACCCGGGAAGAAAAGGGGCTCACTCTTGACGACATATCAAAAGCCCTGATCATAAAGAAACCGGTGATCTCTGCGATCGAATCAGGGGATTGGGACAGTTTGCCGCCGCCCGTCTATGTCAAAGGCTATGTCACTCAGTATGCCGCCCTTCTTAACATCGCCGATTTGCTCGAGGCCGAGATTGCCAGGGTGGAGAGTCAACCTCCTCCGGAGGCGCAGAGAGTTGTGACGAAGGAACGGGCGCCCAAAGGGCAGGGGGTTGTGACGGAGGAACGGGCGCCCAAAGGGTGGACGCCGAAGAAGGTCGCGACCGCGGTGGCGGTGGGTGTAATAGCAGTGGGTTTCATCGTTTTCCTGAACCTGCCTAAGACGACCACTGTCGCTCCACCGCCTCAGACCGTGGAAAGTGCCCCTCAGGCAGTCCAGACGACCCCTGGCACTCAGGCCACTCCGCCGCCTCAGACAGTGGAAAGTGCCCCTCAGGCAGTCCAGACGACCCCTAAAACTCCGGCTCCTCAGGCCGGTCAGGCCACTCAGGCAGCCCCTAACACTCAGCGCGACTCAGACCAGCTGCCCTCCGAACACCAAGGAGCAGCCGGCCGAGGCAAGCCCTGCTGCGGCCGAGCAGGGCGCAAGTGCGGTCCTTGAGCCAAAGAAACTGACCATCGTGTGCCAAGACAGGACGTGGGTGAAAATCACCATTGACGGGCGTGAGGAGAAAGAGTTCATGCTGAAGCCCGAAGAAGTGGTAGTGCTCCAGGCGAAGGAGAGCTTTGACCTCCTCATCGGCAATGCGGGAGGGGTGAAGCTATTCTACAACGGGAAAGACACGGGTTTTTCAGGAGAAACCGGAGAGGTCAAGCAGGTCCGCCTTCCTTGAAGCAGTCCGCCTTTGCGCTCTTTCGCTTCGAAAAGGCCGGCATGGCTGATCGCCGGCCACATCCCCCATGAGCATTCGACCTGCGGGCTGAAGGCGCCGAGCAGTCGAAAGACCGTCACAGCCACTCCGTGACCTCGCCGACCGGAAGAAGCCGTCTCGCGGCAGGAGGATGCTTCGCGTAACCTATGGCACAGCCGTTGAGAAGAAATCGCCCGAACTCAAGATTGAGGAACTCGAAGAACCGAGGGTTCTCGGAGAGCGTCTTCGTGACTGAAAGAAGCTGGAAGCCCAGGCCCAGTGCGGTGGCCTTGAGCCACATGTTCTCGAGACAGTGTGCCAGCGACTCGAACTCGACCGGCGGGATGCCCCGGGCTTCCGCAACCACTATGAAATAGGGCGCTTCTTTGAGACTCGGGATGCCGGAATCCGCGATACTTTCTACCCGCTTGGCAAAGGCTGCGCCGTTCTCCCGAAGGTAAGCGTTCTTCGCCATCTCCGCCTTGAGCTGCTCCAGACTCGCCTTAGCCTGCTGCCTGATCAGCTCTTGCGCCCTGACCATGGACGGTCCGTCTGCCTGATGACCCTGAACAAACGGTAAGGCACATTCTCTTTTGCCGCCAGCCCTGCGTACGGGGCGCTCAACCCCGCGAGAATGATCTGCTCAATCCATTCCTGCGGCGGTGCTTCGGGCTTAAAGGCCCTTATCGATCTCCTTCGGGCTATGACGTCGTCAAGCAGTCTGTTCTCCTCTTGGTTCACCTCGATACCTCCCACGTCGTTCCGCTTTTCTTGACAACCGTTGCATCTGTCGTCTCAGGTATTGCAGTCTCCAACCGTTTTCTCCCGGCCCCGCCGTTGAAAGTTGCGGGTATGGCCTCACCTGCCCCTTGTCTGCATTGTTGCATTCACGTGTTCAATTTATGACGCATGAGTTCGAAAGGCAATGGCCCTCAAGCGGACTGGAGGCCGCTCGCGTCCGCCTTCGGTCGTGTCAGTGGATTGTTTTTGGACACCAATCTCTTGAAGCATTAGATTAAGGGGAAGATATTGAAGGAGCGACGGCACGGAAGGAAGATGGTGTAGACGACCCCGGGAGGGATTATGGATTTGACTGATGCTCGGGAAAAAGCATTGCAACTCATGAAAGGATTCTGTGCCGTCTACAAGGTCTGCGATGGTCGTCCCGACCGCCTCTGCCAGGGCATCAAGTACGGCAAGCCGATCGGCATGGGGGGAATCGGGAAGGGGATCGGCTTCGCCGCCAATATCGAAGCCCTGGATCGTCTCCATCTGAAGACCCGCCTCATTTCTCCCCATGCCGAGCCTGAGATGAAAGCCTCCTTTCTCGGGCACGAGGTCGCCTTTCCGATTTTTTGCACCTCCATGAGTGGGGTAAAGATCAGCATGGGAGGAGGAGTGAGCGAATTGGAATTCGCCCGGGCAGTAGTCACGGGTGCAAGACAGCAGGGACCATCGCATTTATCGGTGATGGCGCCGAAACCTTCGAGGATCGGCCCGGAGTGCAGGCAATCAGGGAAGCCGGCGGATGGGGCGTGCAGATCTTCAAACCGCGGGAGCAAACGGTTTTGCTGCGACTGATTCAGGAGGCGCAAGCAGCCGGGGCGATCGCCGTGGGGATCGATCTCGACGGGGCAGGCTCCGTGGCCATGGCATCTGAAGGGGCAGCCCGTGTTCCGCAAGTCTCTGAGCGAGTTGAAAGAACTCGTGGCGTCCACGTCGCTCCCCTTCATCCTCAAGGGGATCACGAGCGTCGAAGATGCCGCGGCCGCCTTGGAGACCGGCTGCAAAGTAGTCGCCGTTTCCAACCACGGCGGCCGCACCCTGGACTGTATGCTGGGAATTGCCGACGTACTGCCCCGGCTCGTTCCCCTTCTGAAGGGGAAGGTGGTGATCACCGCGGATGGGGGCATCCGTACCGGTTTCGACGCGCTCAAGATGCTCGCCCTTGGGGCAGACTTCGTGATGCTCGGCCGGGAATTCATTCGGGCGGCCATCGGCGGCGGCGCGGAAGGGGTGCGGCGTGAGGCTGAATTCCTCTACCAGGATTTGAGAAAAGCGATGATCATGACCGGCTGCAACAGGCTGGCCGACATCAACGAACACGTTTTCGCATAAAGAGGTATTCCGGTGACTGCCGCGAAGAAGAACCTTACCCAGAAAATACTGAGCGACCATCTTGTGGAGGGCGAATTCATCCCCGGACAAGAGATCGGCCTACGGATCGACCAGACACTGCTCCAGGATGCCACGGGCACGCTCGCCATGCTCGAGTTCGAAGCCCTGGGCCTGCCTTCCGTCAAGGCGCCATTGGCCGTCCAGTATGTGGACCACAACATCCTGCACACGGACTTCAAGAACGCCGACGATCACAGGTTCCTCCAGACCGCCTGCGCGCGCTACGGCGTCCATTTCAGCGGGGCGGGCAACGGCGTCTCCCATCAGGTCCACATGGAGCGATTCGGCGCACCGGGCAAGACGCTGCTCGGCGCGGACAGCCACACGACGGGAGCAGCCGGCGTCTCGATGCTCGGTATCGGCGCAGGGGGCCTGGACGTGGCCCTGGCCATGGCAGGCTTCCCCTATTATTTTCCCTGCCCTCGCGTGCTCGGCGTCAAGCTGCTGGGAGAGCTTCCCGACTGGGTGAGCGCCAAAGACGTCATCCTGGAAATGCTGCGCCGGCTCAACGTCAAAGGCTGCGTGGGCAAGATCGTTGAGTACTACGGCCCGGGAGTGGCGACCCTTTCCGCCACGGACCGGGAGACCATCGGCAACATGGGCGCAGAATTGGGCGCCACCAGCAGTCTCTTCCCCTCTGACGTAAGGACGCGGGAGTACCTCGAGGCTCAAGGCCGCGGCAGTGCGTGGCGCGAGCTTTCCGCGGACGAGGGCGCATCCTACGACGAAGACCTCACCCTTGACCTCGGAGCTATCGAGCCGCTCATCGCCAAGCCCACCTCGCCCGGCAATGTCGTGCCCGTGCGGGAGGTGGCCGGCACCAGGGTGGACCAGGTGATCGTGGGCAGCAGCGTGAATTCCTCGTTCCGGGACCTGATGGTCTCAGCGAGAATCCTGGAAGGCAGGCATGTCCATCCCTCGACCTCCTTCCACGTGAACCCCGGCAGCCGTCAGGTGCTCGAAAACATCGCCCGGGAGAGCGGGATGCTGGCTCTTCTCAAAGCCGGCGCCCGGGTACATGAGCCCGGCTGCCTCGGATGCATCGGCATGGGCCAGGCCCCCGGGACAGGCGAGACAAGCTTGAGGACCTTCCCGAGGAACTTCCCCGGACGCTCGGGCACCAAGGATGACAAGGTCTACCTTTGTTCGCCCGAGACGGCATGCGCCTCTGCCCTCCGCGGCGAGATCACCGATCCCCGCGACCTCGCTGCGGAGCAGCCATTCCCGCGCGTCCGGGACCCGGAACACTATCTCACGGACGACCGCTCCATCGTCTTCCCCTCGGATGCGCTAAGAAGCACCGTGGTCGTGCGCGGTCCGAACATCAAGCCCCTGCCCGATCTCATTGCCCTCCCTGACACGCTCACGGCTGAGGTGGTACTCCAGGTGGGGGACAACATCTCCACCGATACAATCATGCCGGCAGGAAGCCAGGTGCTCCCCTTGCGTTCGAACATCGAGGCCATCAGCGAGCACGTCTTCGGGCAGGTCCGCGCCGATTTTGCCGCCGCCTGCCGGGCAAAGGGCACTGTGGTAGTCGTGGGCGGTCAGAACTACGGCCAGGGGTCGAGCCGCGAGCATGCGGCGCTTGCGCCACGCTACCTGGGCGTGGCCGCCAAGATCGTAAAGAGCTTCGCCCGCATCCACAAGTCCAATCTCTGCAACTTCGGCGTCCTGCCGCTTACGCTCAAGGACCCTGCCGACTACGATTGGCTCAAGGAGGGAACGAAGCTTCTCTTTCCTGATGTGCGAAAACGAATCGAGAGGGGCGACCGGGAGATCCCGGTCGAAGCCGCAGGAAGGACTATCGTGACATTGCTCGACGTGTCGCCACGCCAGCGGGAGCACCTCCTCGCGGGCGGGACTTTGAATTTTGTGAAAAGCAGATTGCATGGGGGAGGATAATCATGGATGGCGCAACGAACGTAATCACATCCGAAGGGGAAAAGAAGACGGCAGCAATCGTCAGGCTGAAGAACATCGGTCTGCGGGGCGTCACGGTGGCCGACACCAAGATCAGCCACGTGGACGGCGAAAACGGCATTCTCATCTACCGGGGATATCGGATCGAGGAGCTGGCCCAGAGCTCGACGTTTGAAGAGACCGCATATCTTCTCCACCATGACAGACTGCCGACGGAAAATGAGCTCCGGGAGTTCGCCAAAGAGCTCATCCAAGCGCGGCAGGTGCCTGAGTTCGTCTTCGATGCGCTAAAGCATCTGCCGAAAGAGTCCCTTCCCATGGACGTCCTCCAAGCGGCAGTCCCGATCCTGGCCACTGCTGATCCCGACCTTGGAGATGAGACGCGCGAGGCCAACATGGCCAAGGCAATCCGGCTCATCGCGCGCGTGCCTGCGATAGTGGCCGGCTGGCAGAGAATACGGGAAGGCAAAGCACCAGTGGGCTCCAACGACGCCCTCTCCCACGCCGGAAATTTCCTGTGGCAGCTCACGGGCATTGAGCCAGATGCGGAGATCGCCCGCGATCTCGACACCATCCTCGTGCTCCATGCCGACCACTCCTTCAATGCCTCTACGTTTGCCTGCCGCGAGGTCGTTTCCACCCAGGCCCATATGTATGCCGGCGTGGCAGCGGGCGTGGGAGCACTTTCCGGGAGCTTGCACGGCGGGGCCAATGCCCGGGTCATGAAGATGCTCCAGGAACTTCGGGATGAGTTGGACGTCTCCGGATGGGTAAAAACACAGCTTGAGGCCGGGCGGAAGATCATGGGCATGGGCCATGCAGTGTACAAGACCGTGGACCCCCGTGCGCGGTTCTTGAAGGATATGTGCTTTAGCATCGGGAAGAAGCTCCATGAGGATCGCTGGTGCCAACTTTCGACGGAAATCGAAAAGACCGCGGTGGCCGAGCTGATCGCACGAGGCAAAACAACGATCAGGCCGAACGTCGATTTCTACAGCGCCTCGGTTTACCACCTCATGGGCATTCCCCTCGACCTCATGACGCCGGTCTTCGCGGTGGCCCGGGTTGCCGGCTGGACCGCCCACATCATAGAGGAGAAATTCGCCGACGCCCAGGAGAAGCCTGCGCTCTATAGGCCTTTGTCGGAGTATGTCGGCCACTACTGCGGGAAGACCGGATGTGTCTATGAGCCGGTCGCTGAAAGAAAGGTGTAGAGTCCGGCAGGGAGTGCCGCGGAAAGGTGATCATCGCATTCCCTTCGTTGATATACACCGATTCTTCGAGGAAGGACTCCTGTGGCATGTCGTGCCCATATGTCGCGCATGTTTCGTTCTGGCAAGGGGAAATCTGAGTTGTTCACAGACTCAAGCAACGTCTGATCTGATATCCTCTTTCCCTACCGGCAGGCGGTCCCATCCTTACCTCGTGCGTGCTCGCCTCAATTATAGGGGCTCAGCGCCCCCTCCGGCAGCATAAGCCGCCGGAGCCTCCCCCCTCACCCTCGCTTCGCTCGTTGCATCGCTCCTCATTTAAGTCCCTCACTCCCCCCATCCCCCACGCTACGCTAAGGGGGCTTCGTTAATCGTGTCCGGAATCGTCGCGAGCTATTCTTAAGCCGTCCTCGGACTATGCACGACGAGATAAGGACGGGACCGCCTTATGGACATGCCCTATCAATCCCACACTGCAGCGAAGCCCACATAAAGACTACCTTGTCTTTTCAAAATCTATAGGCGGCCCTCCCGCTTGGTATACTGGCAGGCCGCCGATCCAATAGTCGCTCAAGTCCGTCCTTTACGTGCCGGAATTGGCGACCATTGGTTGAATTGGCGACGCGAGCCCCAATAATTGCATGGACGGTGCGCATGGAGGGATCAAGGATCGTTTTTCCCGCCTTGGAAAAAACGATCGCGTGAGGTGTGGATGCAATCTGAACCGTCTGCCCAAGGATAATAATGGGGACACCCCTCCGAAGGCAAAGCAACGAGAGGAGTGTCCCCACACACCCCTCCGAAGGCAAAGCAACGAGAGGAGTGTCCCCACATCCGAGGCCGCCCGGTGAAGAGGGCGCCCATGACGAGCGCACGCGAGGGTGAGCGGGGAGGCTCCGCAGGCTTTGCCTGTGGAGGGGGCGCTGAGCCCCATTAATTGCTCGCGATTCCTTCATGCGGAGCGGCCGGCTTGCATGTCAACCCCAAGCCTTTTTTCCGTACCCACGGATCGGCTCTCGCGACTCGTATTGTTGCAAAATCATGGGCGCGTACATGATAATAATGAAATGCACCATTTGCGCACCAGGAGGAAATGATGGAAGAAGACTGGGCGGGATTGACCCCGGAGGAAAGAAGAAGGCAGCGCCTGGATCGATGGCTCAACCCTGAGGACGCCGGCTTCCTCAGCGCTGATGCGGAGAACGCCTATCGCGAGAGAGTTCAGAGGCTCATAGACGCCTGGAATGTGGAAGAGCCGGACCGGGTGCCCGTAATCGCGGCAGTGGGTGCCATACCGGCGGCCACCTATGGAGTCGATTTCCACACCGCCATATACGACTACGACAAAATGGCCGAGGTTTGGATGCGCTTCAACGACGAGTACAGCCGGGAGCTCGACAGCTTTGCCATCCCCGCCATGGTGACCCCTGCCAGGGCCTACGACCTCCTCGATCTCCGGCTCTATGCGTACCCGGGCCATGGCCTGCCCACGAGCGCCACGGGCGTGCAATTCGTCGAGGGCGAATACATGATGGCCGACGAGTATGACGCCCTCATCAGGGACCCTTCCGATTTTTGGATAAGGGTCTTCATGCCCCGGATTTTCGGAGCCCTCCGTCCTTTCCGCGCCCTCGCCCCCTTTACCGACATCGTTGAACAGCCGGCGATGAAGCTCTTGCCTTTCACGAGACCCGACGTGCAGGCGAGCCTTCAGGCGCTTATCGATGCGGGCAGGGAGCTGGCGAAGTGGTCCGAAAAAGTCCTGACGTTCATGCGCCTGGCGACCGCGTCCGGCTTTCCTTCCGCGACCACGGGTGCCTTTTGCAAGGCCCCGTTCGACACCCTCGGCGACACCTTGAGGGGGACGAAAGGAATCATGATGGACATGTACCGAAGGCCCGAGAAGCTGCTCGAGGCCATGGACGTAATGGCCGATCTATCCATAGAGTCGGCCCTATCCTCCCTCAACGCGACTGGCGGCTTCAGGGCTGTCTTTCCCCTCCACAAGGGGGCGGACGGGTGGATGTCCGATGCTCAGTTCGACACCTTCTACTGGCCGCCTTTGAGAAAAGTGGTTGCAGCCCTCATAGAGGAAGGCATCTCGATACTCCTCTTCGCGGAGGGCGGCTTCGACACTCGACTGGACAAGGTCAACGAGTTTCCCAAAGGGGCCGTCTCGTGGCTCTTCGACAAGACGGATATGGCGAGGGCCAAGAGGATACTGGGAGACCGGTGCTGCATCATGGGCAATGTGCCGGCCTCTCTCATGGTGACCGGTGAGCCCGGGGACATCAAGGCATATTGTCGCAAGCTCATCGAAGACTGCGGCAAAGGGGGCGGCTACGTGCTTTCCCCCGGCATCCTCGGCATTGACGAGGCAAAGCTCTCGAACGTCAAGGCCATGGTAGACGCAGCCAGAGAATTCGGCACGTACACGAAATAGTCGACGGCTGATCGGGAATTCGTAATCCGAAAGGCATGGCGCACGAGGAGGATCGACCGGCCTAGCGCCCCCTTGGATGCAAAAAAGAGGGGAAACATGGGTTATAATATGAGGCTCGACCCCCTCGCCAATCGGCATGGGGCTTTTATCTACATTACCGACAAAAGGTGGACGGATGGATTCGAAGATCATACGGGAAATCGAGGGGATCATCGGCAAAGAAAACGTTTTGGCGTCCGAGGAGGAGCGCAAATGCTACTCATACGACGGGCGCACCGCGGGGACCGTCCCCGACCTCATCGTTCTCCCAACGTCTGCCCAGGATGTCTCCGCCATTCTAAAGTTGGCCAACAAGCATCTTTTCCCAATAGTGCCCAGGGGCCAGGGCACGGGGCTCACGGGCGGCTCCGTCCCCGCGAGGGGCGGTGTGGTGCTCTCCCTTACCAGGATGAATCGCATCCTCGAGATCGACGCGCAGAACCTGATCACCGTCGTGGAGCCCGGGGTGATCACTTTCGTGCTCCAGCAGGAGGTGGCTAAACAGGGCCTCGTTACCCTCCTGATCCGGCTTCCTACAAGTATTCGAGCATCGGCGGCAACGTGGCCGAGTGTGCGGGAGGCCCCAATTCTTTCAAGTATGGTGTTACGAGGGACTACGTGCTCGGCATAGAGGTGGTGCTGGCCACGGGCGAGATACTCAACCTCGGCGTAAGGACCATGAAAGGCGTGGTGGGATACGACCTGACGAGGCTTTTTGTGGGAAGCGAGGGCACGTTGGGAGTCATCACGAAGGTTATCCTGAAGCTCATCCCCGATGCCTGAGACAAAGGCGACTATCCTTGCCCTGTTCAACGACGTCGAAGAGGCGGCGGAGACTGTCTCTGCCATCGTGGCGGCGAAGATCGTGCCGTCAACCATAGAGTTCATGGACAAGGCATCCATCGTGTGCAGCGAGAAGGCCTCACCCATGGGGCTGCCTCCGGGGGTCGGCGGCCTCCTCCTCATCGAGGTGGACGGGGTGAGAGAGTCCGTCCTTTCTCAGGCGGAGAAGGTCCGGGCCATCGTGGAAGGGCACCGCGCCATTCGCTGCGATCTGACGGAAGACCCTGCTGAGTCCGACCGGTTGTGGCAGGCCCGGCGGGTCCTTTCCCAGGCGCTCTACGCCGTGGCGCCCCTGAAGATAGCCGAAGACGCGGTAGTGCCGAGGTCCGCCATCCCTGCCCTGGTT
>CAVVNC010000058.1:0-18587 GCA_963749525.1 uncultured delta proteobacterium | reverse complement strand
CGGGAGCAGGCCCGAGCCGAGAATGGCGGCCATGGTCGCCACCAGACCCGCAGCTATGCTCCTTTCTTCCAGTTTGAACATCCGGGATATTGCCATGAGACCGATGGAGAAGAAGCCCATGACTACAGTCCCTTGCAGAAATAAGGCGATCTGCACGATAGTGACGTTGCCGTGACCGATGAGCATGGTAAATATTCCAGTCAGGCACACCACGACGAACATGCTTTTCTTGAGATTGAAGCGATCGGCCACAAAACCCATGGTAACGCCGAAGATCACGCCCCCGATCCTCGATAGGCCGAAGATGGTGTTGGCATATTGAGTGCTGAAAGAGAGCTCCTTCGTGAAATAGAGGGGCGTCACCTGATAGACACCCAAGAAGGACCCGGTGGCAAGGGCCCACAGCATTCCCAGGACCCACAAGGACGGCTGCTTCAGCAGATCTCCGAAGTTGATCTTGGTCCCCTTTTGCCCTTTCACTTCTTTCACGGAAAACTGGAAGAGTACGCCCAAGACGACGTAGGCCGCGGCATATACGTAGAAGAACTGCCGCCAGGAGATAAACTTGAGCATCAAGGTGGCCAGAAGCGGCGCCGCCAGGACGCTCAGCGATGCGCCCGTGTCCTGAATCGCCAGTGACCGGCCCCATATGGACGGCGCAAAATGGCCGGTTACTATGGGAATCACGCAGGGGAAATATGTGCCCCATACGACGCCGAATACAAAAAGCAGCACTGCAAGTTCGAAAAAAGTCTTCACATGCGGTATGAGAAGGAAGATTGCCACCAACCCGGCCAGGCAGAGAAGAACAGACTTTTTGTAGCCGATCTTGCTCGCAATTACGCCTGCGGCAAAGGTTGAGAGCGCCCCGCCCAGGGCAAAAAGGGAAACGAGAGTGGTAGCCTTCGCATGTCTTACAAGGAACTCGTCCTCGATCAAGGGCAGGATGGGACCGATGGTCGTTCTCGCGAGCATGATGATAAACCACAAAGACCAGAGCAACAGAAGGAACGCAAGGCCTTTGCCCTTTATGGCTGAATAATGGGGCATACACAACCCTAACCTGCCGTGAAGTCGAAATTCAAGGGACACCTTCGGAGACGCCGCCCCCCGATGCGAGTCGTTTCGTGGGAGGCCTCACCCGGGAGGGGCTTGAGCACCGCCATTTTCTCCTTGACATTATGTTAGCGTTATACTATAATAGCACGAGGAGGAGAAGGACGTTGTGGGGCGGGGCTGCTGCGACCTTTCCGGCCTGATCGAAATGTTTTTTCAAAACCGTCCACTTTCGTCCACTTTCGTCACTTTCGTCGTGATATGCAACCTGTATGTCCCTTGATATTAAAGGAATATAGCATACCTATGTTATACAGTCCTTAATTATCAAGGATCACAGCATGATGGCATTAACGTGATCTCACATATTAAAAGAGAAGAGCTATCGCTTACTGGAAGGGGCAATCATCTCGAAAAGCCCTCAAAACGCGCTCACGAGTCGATCTTTCGTCCACTCTTTGGTATTAGCCCGACAGGTGTCGTCTCCCTTGAAATAGTGTATGGCGCGAGTCACGGCTTGAATGCTTTCAGTTTAAGCTCCTTTGCCGGCCTGAGGCGCTCTGGGTTCTCAATCCATCCCATCCATGCGCCTTGGTCCGTGCGGCACTGTTGACTACGTCCTCCTTTCGCCACATAATGAGTGCATGAGGCGGGCCTAAGAGAGCGAGATGGCGGTGAGTGAAGAGGCAAAGGATCGTATCGAAGTACCGATTGTCCGATGGAAGAACGGCGAGAGCGTCGAAGAGCCGGATATCGTCTCCGTCGAGGAGCCGTTGGAGATCTTCGTCGACGGCGAGCCTTTCTACCTGACCATGCGCTCCCCCGGCGAAGACATCCCCCTTGCCGCCGGTCTTTGCTTCGGCGAAGGGATAATCGAATCGATGGACGACCTGGCGAGCGTCGGCCATTGCGAAGACACCTCGGCAAACCGCGTCAATGTCTTCGTGAGCCCCGGAAGAAAGAAAGAGGGCAACGCCGCGGCAAGACCCAAGAGAATGCCCACCTATTCGAGCTGCGGCATTTGCGGCAAAGACCTGATAGAAGATATCGCGGGGGTCCTCGCTAAGGTCGACCACGAAATAACGATCCCTTTTTCGAGACTCATTGAGCTTCGGGAAGAGTTGGGGGCGAATCAATACTCTTACAACAAGACGGGGGGAACACACGCCGCAGCCGTATTCAGCCGCGACGGCAGGATGATTGCGATATCGGAGGATGTGGGCAGACACAATGCCCTGGACAAGTCCATAGGTAAGGTACTGCTCGCCGGCGGGAGAAAGGAGGCCTCCATCGCCCTACTCAGCTCGCGCCTTAGCTACGAGATGGTCCAGAAGGCTGCGCGGTTCGGTATCGAGATACTGGCCGGGGTCTCCGCCCCGACTTCCCTCGGCATAGAGCTGGCCCGCTCGATCAACCTGACCCTCATAGGTTTCCTGAGATCGAACAGGGGAAACATCTACACCTGCCCTGAGAGGGTGCTTCTTTAGAAGCGCGAAAACTCTCACGACAACCGATGATCCGCGACCGGCCACACCGATGGATACCCCGTCGGCCTCACTCGACCCGGGGCCCCCCTTGATTTGTCCGGCAGTGTATACTACTATACTACGTTTACCGATCGTGCTTTAGGCACTGCCAAAGGAGTACCAGGGATGCCGGACAATGTCAATGTATGTCCTTTTTCGAAAATCGGATGCAGGAACTGCCCTATCTACAGAGGAAGACACAGCTACATCGTGCCGAGAGACGGCGACGAGGTGCCTGAAGCAAGGATAGTGAAGAAGGACGACGTCGACTGGCAGGAAAGGTTCAAGGAAGTCCTGCAGAACAAGGAGGCCCCGAGCCACCGCCATCCCAGCAAGAAACCGGTTAGCCCCAAGAAATCAGGCTGATAGAACAGCCTGCCGTACCAGAGCCGACATTGGGCTAAATCCATTGTCACACAAAGTCCCCCGTTTTTCCTTCAGGACGCTCTGGCCGCCCCCCCCCCAAAGCAAACCCCCTCGTGATGCGCCTTTCCCCCTCCACGTGAATAAAACGCTCATCGAAACGCGAAAACAAGGCCGGTCTTACCCGAAGCGGGGGGTTTAAAAGCAAGGCCCTACGCCCCTTTTTCCGTTTCTCAAAGGTGGCGTCGGGCGAGGCACGAGAATGTCTTTGGGACCCCTCGAATACTTGACAACTAAGGGGGTTCATTGTATAAAAATCAGTCTACCTGTCTCATGGGTTGAAATGCATTTCCGTTAAGTGAAACGCGCGGTCCATCGGCAGATACGCACTCTGGGAGCAGATGAGAGGGGCCGACAGCACGTCAACAAAGCGTGGGGAGCTGGAGGAGCATATGGGTCTGGACGGAAAACTGGCATTGGTGACCGGGGCGTCGAGACCGCACGGCATCGGAAGGGCCACCGCATTGGCGCTTGCGCGGGCCGGAGCCGATGTGGTAGTGACGGGCTTCCACAACATGGACGGTGCTAACTTAGTGGCCCAGGAGATCGCCTCTTTGGGGCGAAGGAGCATGGCCTTCAAGCTGGATGCGACCGATTGTGAGGACGTCAAGAGAGGTTTTGCCGCGATCAAGACCAAGCTCGGGCCTATCGACATTCTGGTCAACAACGCCGCCCTCATGAATCATAACGTGACGATTGCGAAGACCAGCATTGAGGAGTGGGACTATGAGGTGAAGCTCTGCCTCAATTCGGCCTTCTACTGCGTCAAAGAGGCGTGGGCGGACATGTGCGCCGGCAAATGGGGGCGGATCGTCAGCCTCACCTCTGTTGCCGGCGTCTTGGGCGGGTACGGCCAGACGAGCTACGGCGCCGCGAAGGCGGGCTTGATCGGCCTTGCGAAGTCGATTGCCCTGGAAGGTGCCAGGTTTAACATCACCGCAAACTGTGTTATCGTAGGAATATCCCAGACTGATGCTGCCGCCAAGCTGCCCGAAGCGGTACTTGAGAAGGTGGAAAAAAGGACAACTATAGGCAGAGCGGCCAAACCGGAAGAGATTGCCGATGGCGTGCTCTTTGCGGTATCCAATGCATATATGACCGGAGCCGTCGTCAACATGCTCGGCGGCCTGGACCTGTTCGTGTTCTAGGCGTGTGCGTGCTCTCTTTGGCTTACGCTCCCTCATCGGGGGCGTCGAACCTGATGTGCTCGAGAGACAAGGACGGATCAAAACCACGATTACCCTAAACGGGAGCGGATAACAAAAAAACGGAGGTACTTATGGAGATCAAGACAATCGGAGTTTTGGGTGTCGGTTCGATGGGAACGGGAATAACCCAGGCGTCAGCCCAGGCCGGATACAATGTTATATCGGTCGATATCGACAACAAGATCATAGAGGGCGCGCTGAAAAACATGGACAAGTTCATGACGAAGAGCGTCGAAAAGGGCAAGCTGGCAGCCGAAGACAAGGCCGCGGCACTATCGAGGATCAAGGGCTCGACGAACATAGGGGACCTGAAGGATGCCGATTTCGTGGTAGAGGCGGTATTCGAGATAATGGACCTGAAGAAACAGGTATTCAAACAGCTCGACGAGATAACGAGGAAAGATGTCATTATCTCCAGCAATACCTCATCCATGTCCATAACGGAGCTGGCAAAAGCGACGACAAAAGCGGACAAGGTGGTGGGAATGCACTTCTTCAATCCCGTTCCGCTCATGAGGCTGGTGGAAGTCGTGAGGGGCCATTATACGAGCGACGAGACAGTCTCATTGGGAATGGGCGTTGCGAGGAAGCTGGGCAAAGACCCCATCGAAGTGAAGACCGACCTCCCCGGTTTTGTCGTGAACAGGCTCATGGTACCTCACCTCATCGAAGCCATATTGCTCTTACAAGACGGGATAGCGTCGAAGGAAGATATCGACAAGGCGGCCAAGCTGGGGCTCAACTATCCCATGGGGCCCTTTGAGCTCATCGACCTCACCGGCGTCGATATCCTTCTCGATGTGGTCAACTACTTCTTCGAGAACCACAATAAGGAGCTCAAGTGGGTTGCCCCTCGCCTGCTCAAAGACACGGTCAAGGCCGGTCGCATGGGCATGAAAACCGGTGCGGGGTGGTACGATTATCCCAGAAAATAGCGAGAAAAGGAGGAAGATATGGCATACGAGTCATTGATCCTTGAAAAAGAGGATGGGATTGCGATCGTAAAGTTGAACCGGCCTCCGGTCAACTCTCTCAACGTTCAGGCATACCAGGAGATCTACGATGCCTTTTGCGAGGCAGACAAAGACGATTCGGTAGGGGCCGTCATCCTCACCGGGACCGGCGACAGGATCTTCACCGCCGGCCTCGATGTGAAGGAAGTTGCCGGAAAATCGATACCCGACTACCTCACCTTCGGCCGGTTTTCGAGGATGTGCGTCGACAAGATCGCGGCGATCCAGAAGCCGACTATCGCCGCTGTCTTCGGGTTCGTTCTCGGCGGCGCCCTGGAGCTTGCCCTCGCCTGCGATCTGAGAATTGCGACGAACGATGCCAAGATAGGCTGCCCCGAGGTCAATCTCGGGATTATGCCGGGTTCGGGCGGCACCCAGCGGCTGCCGCGGCTCATCGGCGTGGGAAAGGCAAAAGAGCTGCTCTTCTCGGGCGACACGGTGAGCGGGGATGAAGCCTATCGGATAGGCCTCGTGAATAAGGTGGCGACAAAAGAAGCGTTGCTCGATGAGGCAAAGGCCTGGGCCAAGAAACTCGCGGCGAAACCGAGGGTGGCCATGAGTATGCTGAAGAACGCCATCGACAACGGTATCAACATGGACCTCGCGTCAGCGCTCACTCTTGAAGCCGATTGCTTCATGGTGACGTATGTCTCAGAGGACGGAAGAGAGGGTTTTCAGGCTTTCATCGAAAAACGGAAGCCTGTTTTCAAAGGCAAGTAGGATGCACTCAACCCGGATGGGATGGCTTTCACTCCATCCCATCCGGCTCTCCATCGTTCCTCCGCAGAATGCCCCCGCAAAGACTCTCACGCCTTTCTTGAGTCTTCGGAACAACTCAAGGCCAGATCATCCGCAACGAAAGAGAAACGACATTGCACGCACGACATGGCACTAGTCGCACGTCTGGCCGCGATGGTCCCTCCCAAGGAAATAGTTGGTCCATGAAGAGGCCCGGTCAAGGGCCCAGTTGCGGGGCCGAATGTATTCACCCTTCAGGGTCTTCTCTTCTCCGTACGGCTTGAGACGGTCATACGCGCGTACGAAGATGCATCGCCTCGTCCCGGGGAAGACTTCGCACCAGCCCTCCGATGATCCACCGCACTGACCGTTGAAGAGAAACTTGGGGCACTGAGACTGAGGGCAGAGAAAGGCCATTTCTGCCAGTGTGCAGTCGCCGCACCGGCGGCAGCGGGACGTGACGAACTTGATCCAGTATTCCAGCTCAGTGAAAGGCCGCTCCATGCGGCTGCCGTCTATGCTTCCGAACACGGCGCAGGCTGTGCCGAAGAGGGGAGCTCCCTTCGCGAAAGCGATGCGATGGAGAAACCGCATCAGACCGTATCCAGGGCTCTTGGCAGGCAGACCGGTTTCAGGGGAGTGCGCGTTAACGTTGAGGCCGGTCGAGGGGTCCCTCTCGAAGAGGTAGAACCCGGATGGCATGGGATAGTCGAACTGAGGGACGAGCGATTTCCAGTCGGCGGAGAGGTCCATTGACGTGCCTATCACCCATTCGACATCCTCGTAGCGCAGATTTGGCCCGCCTATGTGAACGCCGTCATAGCCGAGCCCCCGGAGGATGGCCGTCATCCTTGCCGCCCGCAGAAGGCTTGCCGATCTCCCCTTGTCAGCTGCGCGCGATTCCTCGACGCACTCCTGGTACAGCTTATCCGTAACCACGCATCCCGGCACCCCCCTCTTATTCATGATCCGCGCGACCGGAAGGTTCAGGACATAGACGTTGCCGAGGATCGGCACGTCCATTCCGCTGATTCGCATGTAACGGAGCAGCTCGTCGAACTTGCGCATGTCGAATCCCACCTGGGTGATGATGAAATCCACGCCCTCGCCTACCTTCTTCGCGAGCTTGAAATACTGCGCCAGGGTCTCCGCCTCTTTCTGCTTGAAAGGCGAAACGGCGCATCCCCTCACAGAATGGGTTGGCGGACCGCCAATGCCTCCACCGGGCGCCTTGTCATCGATATCGAGACCCTGGTTCATTCTGCCGATGAGGCGGAGAAGCTGCACGGAATCGAGGTCGTATACGGGCTTTGCCTTTCCCTGGAAGCCGTAGAGGGGGTAATCGCCGGTCATGACCAGGAGGTTGTAGATTCCCAAGCGGTCGAGGGCATAAAGGATCGACTCGATCTGGTTCCTGTTCTTGTCTTTACAGGTAAAGTGGACGATGGGCTCTATCCCAATCCTGCAGAATTCGACGCCCACCACGTCGGGAGCGAGGGTAGGGTGGCCTCCGGGATTATCGGTGATGGAGAGGGCGTGGACAAGGCCGCCCTTGGCGGCCTGCTCCGGCAAAGCGAAGGACCTGCTCCTGGCTTTTCCCCCGCGAACCCCTGCCCGGCACCAGCTCCACCGTGTAGATGAACCGGCTGCGCCCCGCAAGCACTTCCCTGAATGAGCTTTTCACCTCGGCCGGGCAAAAGGCCGCGTCTCCCTTTAAGCCCCTGTCATCCATCATCCGTCTCCCTTTTTGCGGAATATGCCGCGTTCCTTACGGCTTCTGACCATTCTCCCGTCTTTCCCGGTCTCACGCGCCCTCTTTTAGTCATACTATATCAACGGGGCCTTCGGTTCGCAAAGCATCTTCAGGGGCGGCATCTGGAGTGAAGCCCCCGGGTCTTTCCTTTCGCTAAGCGGGAGCACAAGCGCTGCCGGTCGAGGACTCAAAGGGCTTGACAAGGAGTTTCTCTTCCCGGTAAAACATGCCTTCACCAAAAGAAGGAGTGGCCATGAAAAGAATCCCGGTTGTGACCTGTATGCTGGTGTGCTGCCTTTTTCTCGTCAACGCCCGTGGCGAGGACGGACAGAAGGGGGGAGCGGGTCGGGCCGGAGCATCGGGACAGGAGAGGCCCACGAGCACACCGATGGCGCGACCCGAAGCGAGGCCGGCGGCCAAGGCCGGCTTTGCGGGAACGGTCGTTGCGGTAGATGTGGGAGCAGCCACCTTTTCGTTGAAGGAGAAGGGAAACGTGATCGGCTTCGACGCCTCCAATCCTGTCCTCGCCGGCTACCGGACCCTTGCCGACATGCGTGTAGGAGATACGGTGAGGGTCTCCTACACGGTCTCAGGCATAGAGGTGACCAAACTGGGAGGGCGGCGCGAGCGTGCGGCGAGAAAAGAGGGCGGGGCTGAGGCGCAGCCACCCCAGGCTCAGGTGAGAGAAAAGCCGACGAAATGGGTGAAGAAGCTCCCGAGACGGGCGAAGATTGGCGACGGTGAGAGCTTCGAGAATGTGGACATCAAGAAAGACGGGAAGATCACGCCCGTGGAGCTGTCGATCGTGATCAAAGACCTCACCATGGAGCAGTTCAGAAAGTACGACAAGAAACATCGGGGCTATCTCGACAAGAAGGAGTTCCTGGAGGCCGTGAAGGAGTACCACTCAGGAAAGGAGCAATAGATGCATTGCCACACCGCCCAAGGGGAAGCGACGGGAGGAATCTTTTCGAAGGGACCCTGCTTGCCCTTTCTCTCCTGGCTTGCCTTCTCCTATCGCCGCTTCCCTGTCTGGCCCAAAACGGGCCCTTCGCCATCGTCAGTGACAGCCACGTAGGGGCCTCCAACTCCGTTTACCCCGCCTTCATCAAGGCCATGGACGAAGAGAAGATAGATATGGTGATTCATACCGGGGATGCCATAAACACTCCGGGCAGTGAGCGGGAGTGGAGCGTCTTCCTCGAGATGACGGGGCCGGCGAGGAAACTCTATCTTGCTCCCGGGAACCACGACATACAAGGGCCCAAGTCGGTCTCCGCCTATCTCAAACACTTCCCGAAATTGTACTATTCGTTTTCCGACGGGGATACCCTCTTCGTCCTCCTCAACACCGAGCTGCCCGGGGAAGAGAGCATGATAGGAGGGGAACAGTTCGAGTGGCTCAAGGGAGAGCTGGAAAAGCCTTTTCAGTGCAAGTTCGTCTTCCTCCACGAACCGCTCTTCCCAGTCGTGCCGAACCACGGATTAGACCGGCACAGGGAAGAGAGAGACCGGCTGCATCGGCTCTTCCTGGAAATGGGCGTTCGCCTGGTCGTCTCCGGCCATGACCACATCTACGACCGTTCCAATAGCTCCGGGATCACTTACGTGATCGCCGGGCCTACGGGAGGGACGCTGCCCCCGTTCGTTCGCGACGGAGACCCTTTTCGGTATATGGTGGTAACGCGGAAGGACGGAGTCTATTCGTTTGTCAATAAAGACATGGCCGGGGTTGTGAGAGACGAGTTTCTCATCGGAGGAAATGCTTCTGACCGGCGCCTTTCGAATCAGGCCCCTCGAAGGGCAGTGCCACACTAGACGCGGCTACCGTTGCAGCAAGTGCGTTGAGACCAAAAGAGGGACGATAGAACGGGCTTGGATAAGAATCAAAAGGACGGGCTTTCACCCGTCCTCACCTATGATCGGTCTACAACAAGCTATGGAAGAACTATGAGCCGGTTGACTCCGTGAGAACCTTGTGGGCCTTCTTGGCGAGCCGGGATACTCTCCGAGCCGCCTGATTCTTGTGGATCACTCCCTTCGACGAGGCCCTGTCTATGTATGCGATGGCCTCTTTGGTCACGGCCTCGACGTTTGCCGTATCCTTATCTTTCACGGCCGCGAGGGCTTTCTTGATGGTGGTCTTCATCGTAGACTTTACGTGGGAGTTTCTCAGACGCCTCTTTTCCGCCTGTTGCGCCCTCTTTATCGCGGACTTATTTTTTTTCAACCTATGCTCCTTTCGGCAATAGAACGCCCTCTATATGAATGAGTGAGTGTACCATGTTTCGCAAGGGGGCGTCAACCATTATTGGGGTTCAGCACCCCCTCCGGAGGCATTGCCGGAGGAGCCTCCCCGCTCAAGACTCGCTGACGCTCGTTGTCGTTGCCGGTTCAGCACCCCCTCCGGAGGCATTGCCGGATGGAGCCTCCCCGCTCAGACTCGGGGCTAAAACCCGCTGCCCACGGGAGTGCCTCATGCTCCAATGGAGGCTATTCTTTCTTGGGGGCCGCCGTTCGGTCTATCTTCTTCTCGAGCTCTGCGGCCTCGGAAAAGCCAAGTTGGAGACTTCCGTCGGGAAAAATCAAGGCCGGGGCCGCGGTGAGGCCCGACTCCCTGGCAAACTTCGTGTTGTCATCCACTTCATTCGAAGGGCATTCGCGGGTCGTCACCTCTTTGTGGTCGTAAGCATCCTCCAGCACCGAGAGGGATTTGGCGCACGCAATACTCTTCACCTTCCGCGGATCCGGGCTCACCATGATAAAAAGCTTGAGATAGAACGCAATATCCGGCCTTTTTTCTACGAGTTTCTTCATCTCCTGATGAAGTTTCGCGCAGTACGGTCAGCCGGGGTCCGTGAAGACGACGACCTTGAGCTGGGCGTCAGCCTTTCCGATGATGAGGGCGTCCTGAAGCTGCACCTTGCTGAGGTCGACCCTGCGGCCCTTGTTCAGCTCGTCGATCCTTTCTCTGGTTATGTCCTTATGGATGGCGTAGTCGATGAAAGGCCCGGGAGTGACGTACCTCTTCGAGGAATCCACATAGATGACGAAGCGCTGCCCCTTGTTTTCCACGGCCACCTCCCAGAGCCCGTTGACGGGACTGTTGCGGATAGAGAGCACCCGTGCCTCCGGCATGTTAAAGCTTTTCAAGATGGAGATCATCTCTTCTTCGGAGAGGACTGGGGCGCGCCGCCCTTCTCCGGGAGGCTTTGAGGCTCACTTGAGGCGGATTGGGCGCAGGGCACCAAAAGAAACAGCCAAACCGCAAGACCGAGAACTCCTAACCACGAGTGTTTCAGGGCAGTCCCTCCTTTTGTCTTGTTATGTTTTCGCGCCTACGGGGCGGTGATGAGATCCTTGTCTATCACCATTTGGGCATAGAAGGTTATGCCTTCGAGGAGGATCATGGCGCGTTCCTCGCCTTCGAGCTCCCTCTCGAAAATCCCGCCGAGTCCCTTGAAGGGCCCATCCGTTATGAAGACCTTCTCGCCCTTCTTGAATTGTTTCTTCTCGATCGTGGCGACCCCGTTCTTCAGCCTTCCCCTGATAAAGTCGATGAACTCCTCTTGAAGGGGCACCATTCTTCCGCCAAAGGTGATTATCTTATTGACTCCCCTCGTGTACTTTACCATGTGGTAATCATCGACAGGGTGGAACTTGACGAAGATGTAGTTAGGGAACATGGGCTCAACTACGTCGGCAAAGCGTCCCTCCCGATACTTCCTCAGCTTCAGCTTTGGGTTGAGCACGTCGTAACCCCCCGCTGAGAGGTTATGAGAGGCGCGGTTTTCGTTCTTGGGCTTTGTGTTCACCACAAACCACAACTTCATCTGACAAACCTTATGGGTGAGCGGCTTTGCTACGATGCCATCATCGATGTTCGCGACGCTGGAACGGACACGCCTTCTCTTGCCAGGAGCCTCGCTTTCACATCGGGTCCCAAGCCAAAACCCCCAAGCGTTCCATCACCCTTCACGACTCGATGACAGGGGATGACGAGGGGAATAGGATTTCGCCCTAGCGCCTGACCAACAGCTCTCGCAGCCGTCCCTTTGCCGAGCGCCGCAGCCACCTTTCCGTACGAGGCCACTTTGCCGTAGCCGATTTTTCTCGTCTGTGCGAGCACGAGTGTTGTGAAAGGCGTGAGCCCCTCGAGGTCCACGGGCACATCGAACTCGACCGGCTCGCCTTTGAAATAGAGACCCAGCAGGTCGATCACCGCGCGGAAAAAGCCGGGCGACTCGATCGCCCCCGGGAACTCGGCGCCGATGCCTTCGAGGGCTTCCTCTCGGGAACAAGGAAGCAGATCGAGGCGAGACAGGTACCTCTGGCGCGCGAAGAGAACAACCGTGCCGAACTCGGTATCGAGGATGGCGAATTTCATAGTACAATGCCCCGACTTTGCATACGTCGTCTTAAGATCATACAATAGTAAGGATAACACAAAAGGAGAGGTGATGGAAGGCTTCATAAGGTTCGTCGGGACAGGCGGGGCGCGGGTCGTAGCGGCGAGCCAGGTGCGATCGACGGGAGGGCTCTGGCTGAGCTACAGAAACACGAACCTCTACATCGACCCCGGTCCCGGCGCGCTCGTGAGGCTTCGCGCCATTCAGGACCATCTGCAGCCGGCTCGCCTCGACGGCATCATCCTGACCCATAAGCATCTCGACCACGCCAACGACGTCAACGTCATGGTTGAAGCCATGACCGAAGGCGGCCACAGAAAGAGGGGCTTCCTGTTCTGCCCAGGGGATGCGATCGGAGAAGATGCCGTTGTCCTCAGATACGTAAGGCAGTACCTGGAAGGGATCGAAGTGCTAAGAGAAAAGGCCACATACCACATAAAAGATGTGACTTTTTCCGCCCCCGTGCGGCACAGGCATGCGGTTGAAGCTTACGGGATAATCTTCTACCTCAACAGGAAGATCGGTCTCATAGCGGACACGAGGTACTTCAAGGAACTTCCCGAGCACTACCCCGTGGATATCCTGATCGTCAACGTCTTGAGGGCGAAGCCGATCGGCGAAGACGACGCCATAGATCACTTGTCTCTGGCGGATTTCAAGGAGATCATCACGCGGGTCAGACCCGAAGTCTCTATCATGACGCACTTCGGCAAGACCATCATAGAGGATAAGCCCTATCTCCTCGCAAAAGCTTTGAAACAAGAGACAGGACTCGAAGTTGTGGCCGCATACGACGGCATGAGGCTCGATTTCTGATAAGCTCACCACTTAAGCCAATGGCGAAACCGAGCGAAGCGAGCTCCGGCGAGC
This sequence comes from uncultured delta proteobacterium, assembly GCA_963749525.1. GTDB lineage: Bacteria > Desulfobacterota > Syntrophorhabdia > Syntrophorhabdales > WCHB1-27 > CAVVNC01. The sequence continues at coordinate 5,591 of CAVVNC010000058.1, read as the reverse complement.
GGGGAGGCTCCAGCGGCTTCTGCCGGTGGAGGGGGCGCTGAGCCAGGGGCAAAACCGAGCGAAGCGAGGTGTAAGGGGGCTCACCGGCTGCTGCCTAAGCGAGCGAAGCGAGGTGTGAGGGGGGAGGCTCCATCGCGGCTTTGCCGGTGGAGGGGGCGCTGGAACCCCATTAATTGTCCTTTCTGACCGGCAGGAGGAGGCGGAACGTGCTTCCCCGGCCCTTGACGCTCTCCACCTCAATCTTCCCCCGATTTGCCTCGATCAGCTTTTTCGTGAGGGAGAGGCCCAGCCCCGTGCCTTCGCCTTTTGGTTTCGTGGTGAAGAAGGGCTCGAAGATCCGCTCGAGGTCCTCCTCGGCGATGCCGATGCCTTCGTCGCTCACCGATATCCAGGCGTACTCCGCTCCTCTGTGCCCGGTCCGAATGAGAACGGGTCCCCCTTGCGGCATGGCCTGGGCCGCGTTCATCACCAGGTTGAGCAGAGCCTGCTGCACGTGGATCCTGTCTGCATAAACTTCCGGGAGCTTTTCTTCCTTGGTAACGGTGAGGCTCACTTTCCTGAACGTCGTGAGGTGGTGCTCGGTAAAGAGGGCAGTATCGTCCACAATGGCGTTGACGTCAAGATACTCCTTGTTCGGACCGGTCATGCGGGAAAAATCGAGGAGCCTCACAAGCACGCTGGAGAGCCTCTCAGACTCCTTCTCTACGACGCTCGCGTATTCCCGGATCTTCTGAAGGTCTGACGACTTCTCGATGCGCTTCGCAAAGCCCTCGATGGAGATGAGGGGGTTCTTGATCTCATGCGCGATGGAGGCTGCCAACTCCCCGAGGGAGGAAAGGCGGCTCGCCCGGGTGAGCATCTCATCGAATGCCCTGATCCTCGCGTCCCTCTCCCTGATTTCCCACACCTTCTGCCTCAGGGACTCGTAGACTTCGTTAAGCTCCTTGATGTTCGCGAGGAGAAGCTTCTCCCTCGCACTCGCGAGACCCTTCGCCTCTTCGAGCTCTATCTCGCACTCTTTGACCCGCTTTTCCGCGGATGAGCCCTTTCTCATGGAGGCGCTTCCGGCCGACCTAGTAGAGGAACACGTCGAACTCGCAATGCTTGTATCCCACTGACCAGCTTTTTGTCTGAGTCGACTTTGCCTTCTTCCCGAAAACCTTCTCGAGCAATCCTGCAATTATGCCGCTTTCCATGTCGCAGAACATCTCGCCTGTTACCGGGAATCCCGCGCAGGTGATGCATTCGTAGAGCTTCACCACGATATGGTCTTCCTCGAGGAGCGCCACTTCCGGTATTCCTATCCTCAAGTCCCTGATGGTCTTCTCGAAATCTTCTATCGTCCGCGCCCCCACCATGTTGCCGACCGACTTTCCCATGGCGTAGAGGGTCGGTCCGGAGCTCTCTCCCAGGAGATTCCGCATGCCCACGATTCGGAGGATCCTGAACAAGACGAGGGGGACGTCGTCGCCCAGGGTCGGCCGTGCGGTGCCCATCACTTCCTGTATGGAATACTCTTTCACCGCCCGTCCTTGAGAATGCGGAGCATCTCCCCGTGGAGCACGCCGTTCGAGCCGCATATCTGCCCTCCGTAGAGGTCGAATGGTTCTCCCCGAAAATCGGTCACCTTGCCCCCTGCCTCAGTCAAGAGGAGCACCCCTGCCGCCAAGTCCCAGGGGTTGAGCTTAAGCTCCCAGTATCCGTCGAAGCGGCCTGCCGCCAGGTAGGAAAGGTTGAGGGCCGCCGAGCCGTCTCTTCTCACTGCCTGGGCACTGTAAAGGAATGCCACGAAGTGATCGATGTTGTTCTGGCTGCTCGTGTTTACGTCGTAGGGAAACCCTGTGACGACCAGGGCCTGCTTCATCTCCCCGATTCCGGACACGTTGAGCCTCTCGCCGTTGAGGTACGCCCCTTTTCCCTTTTGCGCAAAGAAAAGCTCCTCGAAGATGGGGTTGTAGACGACGCCGCAGACGACTTCCCCGCCCTCCTCATAGGCTATGGATGTGCAGAAAAACGGGTAGCCATGGGCGTAGTTCGTGGTGCCGTCGATAGGGTCGACTATCCACCTGTTCTTATGCTCCTCGTAGATGTTCTCCTTCTCTTCGGCGATGATGAGGTCACGCGGGAAATGCCTCTTTATGCGGCTGATGATCCGATCCTGGCACTCGATATCGACGTCGGTGACGATATTGATCTCCCCTTTGTAGGTGATCGAGTGCCTTTCCTGATAGCGCTTCTTCTGTACTCTGCCCGATTCGAGGGCCAAGTCCACGGCAAATTGAAGTATCTTATCCACGGTCCCTATATGATATGCACATGCCGCTGCCTTTTCAAGCGAGTGTTGCGGTCGCTCAATTAATGGGGTTCAGCACCCCCTCCACAGGCAAAGCCTGCGGAGCCTCCCCGCTCAAGACTCGCTTCGCTCGTTTCTGCCGTTGGTTCAGCACCCCCTCCACAGGCAAAGCCTGCGGAGCCTCCCCGCTCAAGACTCGGTTGGCTCGTGTACGGTAAGAGACGACGGACGCAAGGGGGCTTTCGCGTCCCTTGCGTCTCCCCTCATCATTTATCCAGGGCCTTGTAATAATCGTGCTTACCGTGGGCTGCCTCTTTTACGCCCTTATCCCTTCTTTCCTTGAAGAAGTTGGACTCATCCTCAGTATAAGTTCTGAACGTCTGGAGGGTATGCGTCATGTAGTGATCCATCATGCCCCGCGTAATCCCCCTGAGCTCATAGAGTTGTTCTCTCGCCATCTTACCCACTGCTATGCCGTCTTTCGGATAGAGAGCAAGCCCTTCCGCGAGTTCTCGAACCTCTTTCTCAAGATCGGCCGTGGGCACTACCCTGTTGATGAGGTTCCATTCCAGAGCGGTTTGCGCTGTGATCATCTTACCCGTCAGGCAGAGGTCGAGCGCCTTCGTGAGGCCGCACCTCTCGAGCATGATGGGCATGAGCGTCTGTCCTGCCAGACCTAGTCTCTCCTCCACATGGCCCATTTGGCACCCTTCGTCTGCTATGAGCAGATCAGCGTGCAACGATATGCTGAACGCCACGCCCAGGCAATACTTGTGCATCTGGACTATCGTAAGCTTCTTACAGAACAGGACCTTGCTGAAGAACTCATAAAAGAGGCTTCTGTCGAAATTGAGTTTCACCCTTAGCGGAACCTTGCCCCCTCTTTCACCGTGCCTCGGATCTTTCATCCCATACACGTAGCCCACCTGGTCGAGCGGAGCGCCGGCGCTGTAACACTTCCCTGCACCTCTGAAAACAATTACTTTTACGTCGTCATCGTTTTCCGCCTCTGTAATGGCTTGTCCCCAGCTCGTGAACATCTCCCGAGTGACCGTATTCAACTTATCGGGTCTGTTGAGCGTGATATACACGATGTGCGGTCCTACCTTCTCATAGATGATCTGTTCGTATTCCATGATTCCTCCCAAAAAAATATTGTGGTTTTATATAGCTTGGCCTGAAAAGATCCGACGAGACCATCGGTCTTTCACTATGCCCTTGAAAACATCCCTTCCGCATCACGTTTTTCCATTCGCCTTCGGATCACTTTAGGAGATCTGCACGGCGGACTTCGGGTCTATTTGGTTCCGATCAACCGGCCCTTGCTGAAAGCCCAGAAATCACGGACAGTCATCTCATAATCGGCTTTCTGACCTTCCGCCTTCTCCCGCTCGGCGACCTTTTCACGATGGAACTTCTTGACCTCTTCGGGGAAAGGCAGATTGCCGAACTCCACCCAGCGGATCGCCCCTCTGCAGTCCTTCACGCCGATGACTCTGTCCTTCACCTGTTTGTTGGGGCTGAAAGATGAGTCGATGACGCCGGCATCCACACCCCGGAGGCAACCGATGGCAATGTCGCCCTTGCCCAACTCGAGGAGTTTTTCCACCATGGACCGTATCTCTATCTCCGCGATTCTCTCTTCCTCCGCGATCTCTTTTATCTCAAGCTCTATGTTCTGTCCCCTGATCACGTTGAGAAGCCAGTTGGCCGAGTCATAAGTGAGCGCGTGGCTCTCTTCCGTGGGAATGCCGAGAGCCTCGTCGATGGTTCTCACATTTATCGATTCCACCTTTCCCAACGCCCCCACTATGGCAGCATAATTAGGGAACGCGAAGGCGCCGCCCATTCCCTGAGGCATGGGAAAAAGCGGGGTTTGGGAGCCAAAGGTGCCCGGGATAACCACATCGCCGTATCCGAACCTGTCGAGGTATTCCCGCATGAGGCGGGGCTGCACCCGCAACCAGGCGAGATCCTGGGCCATGTTGCCCATGAAGTGGACGAGGGGAACAATACTCTTTACCCCCTGCTCGGCCGCCATCAAGGCTTCCGCAATCATTGCCGCCAGGTTCACCGTCATGGGCTGGACTCCGGTGACGATCCATCCGTGGAGGTCGGTGGTGATGATGGCCCCTTTTTCCGCATAATATCCCATGAGTCTCTGCACATACATGCTGGTCGCAATGACTTCTTCCAGCGAGGCGTTCTTCTCATAGGCGCCCCAGGAGATAAAAGGACCCGTCGACATGCCTGACATCCCTGCAGCAAAAGCAATCTCAGCCCCCAGACGCTGAGCCTTGTAGGACACCCGCGGATCGAAAGCGCCTGTGGTGACGCTCTCGACAACCCTTCTCGTTTGCGCTACCCCATGGTTGATGAGGGGATATCCGTTGAGCACTCTTTTCCCCGTTCTGCGGGTCTCTTCCAGGGCATCCTCGATCCTCTTGAACTGAAGCGCACGGGTGTAGCTGTCCGTTGTGACCGGTATGTATGGCACCCCTGTTTCTTCGAGTTTCCTGCAGAGGCTTATCTCGTCTTCCACGAGGGCCGTTCCTGCGCGGGGATAGACGACTGTCCGCCCTTCCCTGCGGGAGTTTCGCCGTGATTTTCAGGAAACTCTTGCTCTCCGGCCGGCTCTTCTAATACGCGATCCCTTCATCGAGGTCGACTTCCTTGCCGGTAGGCCACGAGGGGCCTCCTTCCTCATTTCCAAAAACTCTCCTTCGTCGATACGTTTCTGTCTCACTTCGGGCTTCATACGTTCCTCCTAGCAGCTGCAATATCGCCGGTTCAAGCGATTTCGCTCATTAATCACGAGCCTTTCTCTCGGGCATGTGCGCTCTATCGGCTATTCATGAACCTCATCAACCTTCTCTTCAACTCCTATCTATTTTACCCCGTAAGCAGGTGTTCTGTCTGTCAGGAGATTGCGACTCTTGCTGTAGGAAAGTTCTGATCGCCTTTCCCGGTCATCCGCCAGATATCGATCCCGAAGGTGCGAAGACGGCCAAGAGGCCGCTCTGATCGTTTCTGACTCGCGCAACAACTTGACAGAATAACTGTCAGTATAGCACTCTTGTGCCGGCTTGCGCCTATGACGTGCGTCATAGGGACGCCGTGTTTTCGCCCTAAGCTCCTTCGGGCCGCGAGCCCTATGCTTCGATAAGGAGAACTACGATGCCCTTGGACCCGACCCAATCAGGACCTCCGCCTTCGAGACACAGACCCGACAAGGTGTGGACGTATAAGACCAATGGGGATATGGAGCTGAAGGCCCACGGCTTCTTCCCGAAGGACG
>CAVVNC010000057.1:0-20031 GCA_963749525.1 uncultured delta proteobacterium | reverse complement strand
GCCTCGGTGCAGAGCCCGTTTTCTGGGGAGACTACGAGATAAGAGGCGACGCCGACAACGGCGATATCCATGTCCTGCTCCGGGATGTGCCTCAGGTAGCTGCCGGTACGGTGGCCCGGGGGGAGGGGGGATTTCATTGACCAAGAAGCTCGTTGGGGGCGAGAGTGTTGATTTCCGGTCCAACAAAGAAATCGGTCATAGGTATGGTGCGGGTCCCATTCATTGAGGCAGCGACTGCCCGGGCTTCGAGGCAGAGCAGGGGCGGGGCTGAGTCGGCAGAAGGGGCTGCGTTACATATGTTGCCGCCCATGGTCGCCCTGCTTCTCAACTGGAAGGAGCCGATGAAGGAGCATGCCTCATGGAGCAGTCCGTATGTGCTGGGCACGGGGGCGTAGGCGTTCATCCTGCTCACCGGCACGGCGGCGCCGACGAAGAGCCCAACGTCCGCGGCATATTCCAACCGGTTAAGCTCGGGAATTTTCTTGATGTCGATGATTGAGGAAGGGCCCACCCGTCCGGACTTCATCTGTACGATCAGATCGGTTCCGCCGGCGAGGAGTCGGGCGCTCTCCTTCTTCTCCTCCAACAGGCGAAGAGCCTCCTCGAGAGTGGAGGGCGCGAAATATTCGAAGTCTTTCATTAGCCTTCCTTTTCCAGGCCCTGTCCCTTTGAGGCCTCCGCGAATGGCGGTGATCCTGAACTCATGACGCTCCTTCATGCGTAATATCCCCCTCGAGCCCCGTGCGGGAACGAGGGGGACCCCTAGGTGTCTCTCAGGATCTTCACCTCGCGAAGGAAAGCGCGTGCCTCCCTTCGATTGGTCTGTCGCTACTGCGTAAGGCGAATCAAGGAACCTCTATGAAGACGGTCTTGTCATTCTTGGATACGCCGTTCATACACGAATCGATTATGAACGGAGTGTTGATCACCCGGTTGACCCCCAAGGTTTTCTTGCCGCCCACGTAAGCAGGGCCCCAGATCGTTTGCAGGTCACCCTTCTTGGTGAGGCCTTCGTAGGTCTTGAGCACCTTCTCCGGGTCCACGCTCTGGGCCTTCTCTATGGTCTGAAGGAGTACCCACAGGCCGTTATATCCAACCGTAAAGACGTCGCTTATGAGGTCTTTCGCTGGATACTTCTTCAGGTACGCCGCCTCGGCTTCTTTCACCACCTGCGGCAGACCGGCCTTGTCGTCCAGTGTGAGACCCATGGTGAACATATTCGTATCGTTTCCCTTGCCGGCGAGCATCGCCTGGAAAGCAACATCCGCGTGGGTGGCGGGAAGAAGGGACCCTGGAATTTCTGCTCCCTCGCAGCCTTGATGGACATGCCGAAGGTGATGGGCGTTGATATCCCCATCATCACGGCATCGGGCTTCGATGACAACACGCGGGTCATCACGGGGCCGAAATCGGAGACATCGGGCGCGAACTGTTCAAGAGTTCCCACGTGCTGATAACCTTTCTTCGGAAACTGCTTCTGGCAGTCCTGGTCTATCATCTCGAGGGACTTTTCGACGACACCGCACACGGCGATCTTCTTGACGTTCGGGAAACGTTCTTTTAGATAGTCGAGCATATAGGGCGTAGACTCGCTGTATGAGTAGGCGGTCCTGATGAGAAGGGGCTTATTGGGGCTGACGTCAGCATTGAGGTCGAAGGGAAGTTCCCCGCCTGCATTGATGCTGTCGGCAATGGCCATGAGCGCCCCGTTCTTGGAGGCGATGGGATAGACCACTGTCTTGAGGGCATCGATAAGGGGTCCGACGATGAACTTGGCCCCGTCTTTCTTGATCAGCTTCGTCGCGCCGGTTGCCGCCTGATCGGGGCTCATGGCATCATCTTCGACGATGAGATTGATCTTGTATCTGTCGTTGCCGATCTTGAGGCCGCCGGCCTGGTTGTACTTGTCGACAATAAGCTCCCAACCCGACTTAACGGCTATGCCTCCCTGGCTGGCCGGTCCCGTGAGAAACGTGATGCCGCCGATCGTGACAGTCTTCTCAGCCGCCTGGACCGACGTGTATACGGGCAATAATGCAAGTCCGACAATCACCAAAACAAAGAACAGCTTCTTTTTCATTTGGTCCTCCCCTCCTGGTTATTTTGAAACTGACTGCCTGAGGGATCCACTTGTTCCGTCTTGCCGATCGCCTCCTTTCCCCGGATATTGTTCACAACAACAAGATTCTATCTAAAAGATCGTACGCGCCTTTGCCATTGAGGCTATCCCTGTTGTGAAGAGACCTTTCCCATGGAATGCCCCCGTATTTTCCCATACCATGTTCGGAAATAGCTGCCCAATCCTATGAGGCCTTGGGGCATGAAGAACACGATGAGTACCAGTATCGTCCCATATACCAGGGGCCGGTACATATGCAACGGCCGGGAAAACTCGGGGATCAGCATGAACAAGGTAGTCCCGATAAAAGGGCCGTAGAAGCTCCCCTCCCCTCCCACCACCATATATAAGATGCAGTAGACCGAGGTGGTCACCGAGAATATGTTCCCGGGGTTCGTTGCCGGCGACAATGCCTGCTGGTAGAAGGCGTAGAGGGCGCCGGAGACTCCGATAAAGAAGGAAGCGACCACGAAAACGAATATCTTCTGGGCCATGATGTTTATGCCGATCGACTGGGCCAGGGTATCGGCTTCCTTTATGGAGCCCCAGACAAGTCCGATCCGCGAGTGCTCCATTCGATGGAGCACAAAGAGACCGATGCCGACGATGACAAGGGCGAGGTAGTAGTAGTTGAAATCGGTATCGAATTTCAGGGTAAACAACCCTGGAATGGTTATGGGATTGGGTGATGGAATGAGCCTCACGCCGTCCCAGCCGCCCGTTATCTTATACATGTAGCCGGTGATGTACTGGAAGACGGTAGCCAAAAGGAGCGTCGAGATGGCGAAGTATACGCCTTTGACCCTGAAGAACGGATAGGCGACGAGGAGGGCGATAAAGGCGGCGAAGAGACCGCCGATGGGAAGGGTTATCCAGAACGAGAGGCCCAGCTTTTTCGTGAGAAGGGCCGCCGAATAGGCACCGAGGAGCAGGAAGCCGGCGGTGCCTATGGTTATCTCCCCGGTGCGGTTGATGGCGCGCATGCTTGCCGTTGCGAGGATCATGACGACGATGAGGATAAGGACGTGTATCCAGTAATCATTCTGCACAATAATCGGCAGCAGGCAGACTATGGCAAGGAAAATCAGGAAGAAGAGGCCCTTGATCCAGCTTCTATTCATGTCCGAAGAGTCCTTTTGGTTTGAATATCAAAAACGCGATGACTATGAGGAGCGGTATGATGAGGGCCATCTGAGATTCGAGGAGCAGGCCGAAAAAGCTTTCGCATACGCCCAGGATGAGTCCCCCCACCACGGCGCCGGGCAGGCTGCCCAACCCACCAATCACGATAAGCGTGATCCCTTTCAGGAATGCGAGGCCGCCCATGTAGGGGTCGAGATTGAAGATGCTTCCGCCGAGTGCGCCGCCGACAGCCGCCAGGCCGCTGCCGATCGCCACGACGAGGGCGGACATGACGTTGGGGTTTATGCCCTGCATGAGCGCGCCTTCGCGGTTCTGAGAGGAGGCGACCATGGCCAGGCCGTATCTTGTCCTCTTGAGGAAAAGGTAGAGCAGGAACGTCAGGCCCATGGCAATGACCACGGCGACGAACCTTTCGCGGGAGATGGACATTCCGAACACATCGAATGTGCCGGGCCACAAAGAGGGTAGCTGCTTCACCGATTTGCTGAAGGAAAGGACGACGGCTGATTGCAGGATCAAGCTCAAGCCCGTGGTCACGCAGACATAGGAGAGAAAAACTCCTTTCAGAGGTCGCAGGAGTATCCGCTCTATGATGAGCCCTACAACTGACGTCGCAAACATGCTGATGAAGATCGCAAGATAGAGCGGGACGCCATTCAAGACGCAGAAAAAATAGACGCCGTAAGCTCCCAGCATGTATATCTCGCCGTGAGCAAACTGGAGTATGCTCATGATGCTGAGTATGAGGGTTAGTCCCAATCCAATGAGGATGTAAGTGCCCCCCAGGCAAAAACCGTTTATTATACCTTGCAGGAAAACCTGGCCGCTCATCGATCACCCTCTAGGTTCTAAAAAAGCCTTCACAGTCCCAGGTAGAATTTTCTTACTTCATCCTTGTCCATGAGGTCTTTGGTGAGCCCACACATGGCGATGCTTCCCGTTTCGAAAAGATAGCAGCTGTCGGCCACCCCGAGGGCCAGCCGGGCGTTTTGCTCAACCAGGATCACGCTCACCCCGCGCTTATGGATGTCTCGAACTATCTCGCCGATCTCGCCGACCATCATAGGCGAAAGCCCGAGCGTTGGCTCATCGAGGAGAAGCAGCTTCGGGCTCCCCATCAGGGCGCGGGCAATGGCGAGCATCTGCTGCTCTCCACCGCTTAAGGTCCTCGCTTGCTGCTTTTGTCTTTCTTCGAGGATCGGGAAATGAGTGAATATCTCCCTCAGGTTCGCGTCGGCCTGTTTCTTGTCTTTCTGCAAGTAGGCGCCAACTTTGAGGTTCTCCAGCACGCTCATATACGGGAAAAGGGCTCTCCCTTCGGGCACGTGGCCTATCCCCCTCTTGATGATGTTCTGGGGACGCAGCTTGTCTATCCTTTCCCCTTTGAACCAGATCTCGCCCGAGTCGGGGGCTTTGAGTCCGCAAATGGCCCTTACGGTGGTGCTTTTGCCGGCCCCGTTGCTTCCAAGGAAAGTGACTATAGTCCCCTCCTCGATGGAGCACGAGATGCCTTTGAGGACTTCTGCCCCTTCATAGCGGACCCAGAGGTTCCTAATCTCAAGTAGCATGCTGTTCCGCTCCAAGATAGGCTTCGATCACCTTCGGATTTGACGAGATCTCTTTAGGAGTCCCTTCGGCGATCTTCTTGCCGTAGCTGATCGTGACGATCCGGTCGCAGAGGCCCATGACTGCTTTCATGTTGTGCTCGACGACGATGCAGGTGATCCCTTTTTCTTCCCTCAACGTCCTGATCATGGCGAGCATGCCGGAGACCTCACCGGCATTCATTCCGGTGACCGGCTCATCGAGCAGCAGGAGTTTCGGGTCGGCGGCCAACGCTATGGCGAGGCACAAGTGGCGCTGATTTCCATGGGGTTGGCTCGAAGCAATTCTGTCCGCCTCGCCGGCCAGTCCAACAAATTGGAGTATCTCCATGGCCTTTGAATAAAGCATCTCTCTCTTTTCGACGTGCGGAAGGACCGCCGAAAAGAAATCCGAACAAGCCCAGATTGGTGTGCAGATGCAAACCCGCCACTACATTTGTCATGACCGTGAAATTAGGGAAGAGAACGTTCCCCTGGAAGAGCCGAGATATCCCTCTTCCCGCCCTTTCGTGAGGCGCCAGTTTGGTAATGTCTTCACCCCGGAAGTGCAATGTGCCGCTCGTCACCGGAATGGCACCGGAGATCAAGTTGAAGACGGTGCTCTTGCCGGCGCCATTGGGGCCGATAATACCGAGGATCTCCCCTTCGTTGACGTCGAAGTCGAGTGCGCTTACAGCGGCTAGGCCGCCGAAAGACCTGCTTAATGCACGCACCTCAAGCAACGCCATTATTCTGTCTCCACACGGGCATGTCGCTACAGTAAGAGAGAAACCTGTCCGATTAGCGAACTCCCGGCAGTAAGCCCATCGGGCTCACCCGTCGGGTGCGGCCCCTTCCGGGCCGTTGTCCGGGGTCTCCATTATTCCTGACAATAGAATTTTCTAATCTATTTTCAAGACCTATGGGCTTCGTCCCTCCCCCTATCAATTTTGCGCCAAGCCTATCTGCGCACGCTTATTTTATTCTACGTAATAATCGCAAGCGATTGCAACAAGTGTGCCCAGAGCCTGAGAATCCCCGGCCCGTTGATCTACCCTGTCGACTCACGCTTCTGATTGTACCTGCAGATGACTACATTCTGCCGTTTTGACGGCATATGGCCCGAGATGAATCCTTCGTTGCGTGCCGGAGAGGCCGGTCGTGGGGCGCGCACGTGGTGATGTCGAGCCGGCCCCTAAGAAGCGGGCGTGTTCTTTGGAACGGAGGTTGCCGTCCAGCCCGGGACACGAACTGTTCCTTGCGAATATCGAAGAGAAGGTCCTTTTTAAATGAAAGAGAAATAACATTGCAGAGTGTGCGAGACCGCTGTTAAGGCTTCCCGTACGGGGCTGCCGGTCCGAATATCGGGCCGTGGCGAAAAGGACTTGGAGGCTTGGCTTGCCATATGTCCCCTTTTTGGTGATATGTTGCCAATGTCCCGGAGGAGGGTGATCCATGGAGAAGGGCTCAAGAATGGCGTGCATGAGCCTCAACATCGCCAAATCGCGTAGGTGCGGCATGGCCCTTGCATTTTCTCTTAGGAATTGCGAGCATACATGTCTCACCTTAGAGATCTATCATGGGCCAGCCTCTCGGCGATCAATCCGGCCGTCCCGTGGGTCCCGCCGGTTTGCTGCGTGCTCCCTTAGGCGCCATAAAGGCCACTCAAGAGGCCATTTGCTGGGCCGGTCAATCGGGCCCCGTCCGGCCGTGAGGCAAGGAATCAATGCCTTAACGATAGGAACCGAAAGTGATCAGGAAGGGGGTGCTTCAAATGGGCGTCAGGCAGGATGAGTCGGGCTGGACCCACGTAGACTGGCACCTGGACGGCGTTACGCCCAGGATGATCGACTGGTTCTGGTCTAATATGGAGAAAGGATTCGCCTTGTGGCATCCCATCGAGCACACGGATTTCTACTGGCATAGCAGGCCGACGGGCAATCAATTTCTCGGGAAGATCCACGTGGCCCCGCAGGTGTGGTCCGACGGGAAGGTCTTCAGACCTCACATACGCTTTGATGACGTGGCAACCCTCCCCGAGGACGTCAAGGAGATCGTCGTTTACGACCATGTCGTCGCGGCCGTGGGCATCAGCCTCTTCGGTGAGAACGTGAAGGACGACGACCCGCCGATCGCGTACCGCATTCATCAATGGGAGGGGACCGACGGCGGGGTGCGCGGAATATCGTCGGCGATACCGGCGCAGGCTGACCCCCTGGAGACGGAGAGGGGGTTGGTCTGGGCCAAGCATTGCGCGGAAGAGGTAGGCTACTGGCAGGACTTCCTTCCGGAGCTGTACAGGCTGTGGAGGGCAGTGATGAATCCTGGGGTCAACCCGTTTTTTTCGCTGAAAGTCGTAAGGGAGGGTAAGTCCCTCAGGTACGCGGAGAAGTAGGGGACGGCAAAGAAAGAGAGGATATTGCGAAAGCCTGTTCGCGACAATATCCGAAAGAGGAGGACCCATGACTGAGAAGGCATACGCAAAACTACTCGAGCCCGGCCGCATCGGCAATGTAAAAACGAGGAACCGCATCTACAAGACCGCGGCCGGCATGATGTATTTCCACGATGACGAGCTCCACATGAACGGCATAACCCTCGGGTTCTACGAGGCGCTCGCCCGTGGAGGCGTCGGCCTCATTTCGGTCGAGGCGCCGACCATCGACTATCCCCTTGGCGCGCGATGGCGACAGCGCTACCGGATGGACGAAGACAGATTCATCCCCGGTATGGCAGAGCTGGTCGCGGCGATTCACAAGCACGGATGCCCCACATTCATGCAGATGGAACATGACGGCCCCTGGCAGTCCCCCCTGTTCGACAATGCCCCCGCCACATTCGAGGGACCGCCTATTGCAGCCTCACCCGTGAATATCCCCAAGCTCGGCGACTTCCACCGCGACATGCCGAGACAATTGACGGTTCCTGAAATCCGGGACATCGTCAGAAAATACGTGGATTGCGCAGAGAGGGCGAAGAAGGCCGGCTACGACGGGGTCGACATCAATGCCGGAAGCAGCCACATTGTGCACAACTTCCTTTCTCCCTTCTGGAACAGGCGGGATGACGAGTACGGCGGCACGCCGGAAAAAAGGGCGAGGCTCATGGTCGAGATCATCAGGGGCATCAAGGAGCGGTGCGGGGAAGATTTCCCCATCGTCCTGTGCATCAACGGCTTCGAGGTCGGGTGGGCCATAGGCGTCGACGACAAGAAATGCCTTACCCATGAGCTGGCCACGACCAGTATCCTGAAGGCGTGCGAGGCGGGCGTCGACGCGCTGATGATACGCAGTCATTGGCTTGGAGTGCACGTTGCCGGATTCCTGCCGGACTACATGTTCTACCCGGATGCTCAGGTTCCCTTGGACAAGATGCCCAAAGAATACTATGCGAAGGAGCGGGGCAAGGCAGCCATGAAACTCATGGTCGAGGAGTACAAGAAGCTGGTTTCGCTCCCCATCATCCTCGTCGGCTATGTGACGCCGGAGACGGGAGAAGAGATCTTGAGAGAGGGGAATGCCGATTTCGTCGGCATGAACCGCAGCCTCATGTGCGATCCTGAGCTTCCCAACAAGCTCGCCGCGGGGAGAAGGGATGACATCGCGCCCTGCACGCACTGCGGCACCTGTCTCGACCAGAGCGTCAGCTTTACGCGCCACTGCCGCCTCAATGCGGCACTGGGGACCGAGTCGTACGTGGTCGACAAGGCGCAGAAGAAGAAGAAAGTGGTGGTCATCGGGGGCGGCCCCGCCGGCATGGAGGCGGCGAGGGTTTCGGCGCTCCGGGGCCACGATGTGACGCTCATCGAAAAGTCCTCGCAGCTCGGGGGCCTGCTGCCTCTCGCGGCCCTCATCAAGGGCACGGAGCTTGAGGATCTCCCCGCCCTCGTCGACTATCTCAAGACGCAGCATCACCGCGCTCGGGGTGAAGGTGAAGCTCAAGACGGAGGCGACGGCGGGAGCGGTGGAAGCCATGAAGCCCGATGTGGTCTTCCTTGCCACTGGCGGCGTATTGACAGTCCCTGAGATAAAGGGGGTAGATAAGGGCATTGTCATGACGACACCGGAGCTCCACAGGCGCGTAAAGCCTCTGTTGAAACTGTTCGGCCAGCGATTCTTAGGGGCCGCGACCAAGAAGTATCTCCCCGTAGGCAAGAACGTGATCGTCATCGGCGCAGGGCTGCACGGCACCGAAACCGCGGAGTTCCTCGTGAAGCGGGGCCGTACGGTGACCATCGTCGAGCCGACGGAGAAAATAGGCGAGGGCGTCCTCGATTTCCGCCTGGGTTTGCTCATGGACTGGTTCGAGCGGGAAGGGGTGTGCGTGATCAGCGGCGCGAAGGATCTGCAAATCACTGACAAGGGCCTGGCCTATGTTGACAAGGAAGGCGGAAGGCATGAGCTGGAAGCCGATACCATTGTGCCGACCTCTCCATTGAAGTCGAATACCGAGCTTCTGAAAGATTTGAAGGGGAAGGTGGCGGAGCTCCATGTCATCGGTGACGCAAATATACCCGGCAAGATAGTCGACGCAGTGAGAGAAGGGTATCACGGCGCTCGCGCGATATAACGGGGACATTCGCACCTTAAGGGCGCGCTTCAAGGGGCCACGTCAGGCTGTGCTCGTGAATCGTGCAGTCTAATCCTGTCCGGTAAGGGTGAGCGCCCTTATTTTGGCTTGATCAGCTTCACCTAAACCGGGGACCCACCATGGGGAAAGTCCTTCCGGCGTGGTTCCTTTCCCCCAAGGGGCGGGCAAACAATAGTATTCCGTTATCGAGACCCTATGTAGAGCCTTCATCGGTTTTCGAATGAAGCCTCGATTGGGGAAAGAAACCTGTCTGGGTCAAAATCATTAATATCGGGGGTCATCGATGTTCGGAGCTTCCCGTTCCAAAAGGCTCCTCGAGCCCGGTCGCATCGGATCCGTGGCCACGAGGAACAGGATCATCAACAACGGCACTCACCTTTTTTACCACGACAAGCCGGGCGCCTACATGGACCAGAGAAACATCGACTTTTACGATGTATTGGCCCGGGGCGGTGTCGGCCTTATAGTCGTGGCGTCGGCGCCGCTTCCGCCTCGAAGCGCCCGTAGGGTACCGCATCGACAGGGACGAGTATATCCCCGGTTTTGCCGAGTTGGCCCGGACGATCCACAGGCACGGATCTCCCGCGTTCGTCCAGTTATTCCACCTTCGACCGATGCAGCCGCCTTTTCTGCCGGGTGAGCTTGCCGCCGCCTCATCCCTTCCGAAGAACGAGTCTCCCAGGCCCCAATTTGCAAAGGCACGAGAGTTGACTGTTCCGGAAATTGGAGATATAGTGAATGAATTTGCCAGGGCCGCCCAGAGGATTCAGGAGGCGGGATTCGATGGCATAGAGCTCAACGGCGCCACGAACCATCCTCCTCAACAGCTTCCTGTCCCGAGCGTGGAAAAGGCGGCGGGGTTTGATGAAATAACGGACGCGGGACTGGTTATCGTCACGAAGGAAGGAGAAAGAGAGATCATCAAAGCGGATACGATCGTGACGGCCATGCCAATGCGGCCAAATACCGAGTTTCTAAAAGAGCTGGAGGGGAGCGCCCTTGAATGGCATGCTATCGGCGACGCCAGGGAGCCGAATATGATCATAGACGCAATTGCCGACGGCTCGCGCATTGCCCGGGCGATCTGAGCGTTCGCGGCTTTCGTCTAAGGGACGCCTTCCTGGTTTTAGGGAGCACGCCAAAGACAGAATAGAAAAGGAGAGAATCTATATGGAGATTTTGAGTGAAGGTCTGGGAGAGCTCGTGGGATGGCACGATCCCGACGAAGCGCGGGAATGGGTGCTCAAGAACAAGTCCCGTGAGCTTAAAGAGAAGCTCATGCCCGCCAAGGAGGCGGTAGAGCGGTTCGTTCACGACGGGGACTACATCGCAAGCGGCGGCTTTGGCCACGTCCGCGTCTCCATGGTCATGATCTACGAGATGATCAGACAGAAGAAGTGCAACCTCACCATGGCGGGCAAGACAGCCGTCCACGACCTCGATGTCCTGATCGGCTCCTGTTGCGTCAACCGGGTGGAACCGGCCTATTCCTTCGGCCACGAGCTCCGCGGTCTCTCTCCCGCGGGAAAGAGGATGGTCGAAAGCGGAGAATGCAAGGTGGTTGCCGAGATCAGCAATGCCGGGTATCAGTGGCGCTTCCTCGCGGGAATGATGGGGCTCCCTTTCATACCCTCACGAACCCTCCTCGGCACCGACACCCTGAAGTACAGCTCGTTCAAGACGGCCACAGACCCCTACACGGGCAAGCCCATCGTTTTGATCCCTGCCGCGTACCCTGACGTGGCTTTCATCCACGTCCATCGTTGCGACGTGTACGGGAATGCCCAGATAGATGCCATCGCCGTGGAAGACTATGAGCTGGCGAGGTGCGCCCGGAGGCTGATCATCACGACAGAAGAGATAGTGAGCGACGAGGTCATCCGGGACGAGCCGTGGCGGACGATCATCCCCTTCTTCTGCGTCGACGCGGTCGTCGAAGCGCCTTACGGCTCTCATCCCTGCCAGATGCCCGGCACCTATTTCTATGACGAAGAGCACATATCGGAATGGCTCGCCAGCGCGAAGACCGCCGAAGGCGTGCAAGCCTACCTCCAGAAATACGTGTTCGACGCGGCGGACTTCGAGGAGTATCTGGAGCGCTGCGGCGGCATCAGGCGGATGAGCTACCTCAAGCGGCGGGAAGTCATGAGGGAACCGATGATCGCGCCGTGGCGGAAGTAAAAGAAAGGCTTAGAAGGGAAAAGCAGAAAAACGTCGCCTCGGGAGGGCAGTTTCCGGGGTCCGGACGAAAAAAATAAGCCCCTCGCGGACCAAACGACTGGAGTCGCGAGAACGAGCTTGGATAGGGGGGAAAAGAAAAGCATATGTCAGAGAATAGCTACAACCTAAGAGAATACTTGGCCTATTTGGGGTCGATGATGCTCGAGGACAAGAAGTCGGTCTTCGTGGGCACGGGCCTTCCCATTATCGCCGCCATGCTCGCCCAGAAGACCCATGCCCCGAACCTCCTCGTCGTGTTCGAGGCGGGCGGCATCGGTCCCCGGATCCCGAGCTGCCCGTGTCGGTGGGAGAAGGCCGTACATTCCACAAGGGCGTCATGGCGAGCAGCATGCACGACATCATGTCCCTCTCGCAGGCGGGCTACATTGACTACGGTTTTCTCGGCGCGGCTCAAATGGACATGTACGGGAACCTCAACACCACGGTCATAGGCGATCACGAGCACCCGAAGACCAGACTGCCCGGCTCGGGAGGCGCAGCCGATGTCGCCTCTTTCTCCCAAAGGCTCATCATCATTGCGGCGAAGCAATCGAAGCAGACCTTTGTCGCGAAGGTCGATTTTCTCACCACCGCGGGATACCTGGACGGACCGGGGGCACGCGAGAAGGCAGGCCTTCCCGGAGGCACGGGACCTTACCGCATCGTGACACAGATCGGCATTTACGGCTTTCATCCCGAATTGAAGCGGGTGCAGCTCTTCTCCCTCCATCCGGGAGAGTCGCTCGAGTCGGTAGCCGCGAACAGCAGCTTCGAGATCCTTATTCCCGACATAGTGGGAGCGAGTCCGGTCCCGCCCCCTGAGTACCTTGAGTTGCTGCGGAGAGAGATAGATCCGACAGGTATCGTGATAGGGAAGTAGGGATCACTCTATCACTCCTCATTCGCGACCCACGTTTTCGGCTCCGAGTGAGTTTAAGCCGCTTCACACGAGAGAACCGTGTGCGGCTCAAGGAGGCATGCTCGTGTACGCCCCCAGGCCGCGCGGCTGGAGAGGGGGCATCGATCTTGATTCCCGGCATGCGGCCGGCCGGACGCATGCCGGAGCGCTGAAAGCACTACCAGAGACCCGTGGGCGGACCGCCTCCGGGCAGACCCATGCGCTCGCTCCAAGTCATGAGGCTGATGCGCCATTCCCCCTTCTCCCTCACGTACTCGTTCCTGTAGAACCCCTGTACGAAGAAGAGCATCTGGCCTGTGCGCGGGTAAGCGTACATCATATAGAGGAGCCACTTGCCCTCTGCCCGGTCCCCGTCGATCGTGATCTCCGGCTGCACGAGTATGTCGCCCTCCTTGCCCGCATGGGTGATGGAGAGCTCCTCCTTGAACCATTTCCGGATGCTCTCCCTGCCCTCCACAGGGTCGTGGAGATATACATCAACCCTGCCATTCTCGGAGAAGCAGTCGGCGCACTCGTCCCACTCCGTGCAGATGAGGGCATTGACGTACCGCCTCTGCAACTGATGGATCTGCTGAATATCCTCGGTGATTGTCACTCTTTTTTGCAATTCCCCCAAGGCGGTCTGAGTCGCCTTTAACTGTTTTTCCATTTCGTCTAAAGTCATCTTCCGCCTCCTCTCATAGTTAGGGCCAGATTACCGCCGCCAATCCTTCCATCCTTCCACCGTTCCATCCTTCCATCCTTCCACCGTTCCATCCTTCCATCCTTCCATCCTGCCCATTGCCCCTTCTTTTCCCCTTTCAGAGACCTGCCATGGCCCGGACGGCAGATCTGAGGCCCCTTCCGTGTATCGGTCTCGCATTCGAGGGGATGAAGCAAATGGTGTACCATGAGGAATATGGCGAGCGAGAGACGCGTCATAGAGCCTGGAAGCCAAAGGGGCAGGGGCTATGTTTCCGCACGCCAATTCGTTCGTGAATAGCGTCGATTAGGCCAAGTAACCACATACCGCGACAAAAGCGGAATTCCGCACAAATTTGCGCGGTCGCCATTTACCTCATGGACGGTTCGCTATTAGTTTCGTAATTTGCAGCAGGGGGCATGGAGACATCACCTCCAATCCAGCCGTCGTTGCCCACGCCGCGTAAGAGTCGCATCGATGCACCCGGAGTATTGCATGATCTCATCTTCACGGGAACAGAACTTGCTACGGAAAGTTCATCAATCTTCATAAGGAGGAGCAAAAAATGATAAGAGCCAATTATGAATCCGATTACGGAAAACGCAAGTTTGTTCCACACGAGGAACATGGAACAATTCCCCATATGCCTTTTGAAGAGTATTCGGAAAAGCTCAAACATTGCTTGATGATGAAGCGGGAAAAAGGCATTCTCGAAGCGCGACTTCACACCAACGGTGACAGCATGCAGTGGGGGGCTCCCGCTCACCAGGGTCTTCACTATTTCTTTGATTGGGCAGGCAGGGACCCGGACAATGAGATCATAATCTTGGGCGGCACGGGCAAGGATCTTACCAAAGGCATCGGCCGGATCGGACCGGATGGGCAATGGCTGCCTGCGACTGAGTTTTCATCGTCACCGGAAGAGGCCTGGAAGATGTATGAGTATCAATACTACGACGGCACAAATGACATAGAAGGCCAGATCTTCGACGTCGAAGTCCCCACGATTGGGGTATGGAACGGCGCAGCCTTCCACACTGATCTGGTATTGTTCAGCGATATCACCCTCTGCACCGAGGACGCCTGGACAACGGAGATGCATTTTCGCGTCAACATGGTTCCCGGCGACGGCATTCAGATTGCCTGGCGGGAGCTCATGGGGCGCAAAAGATACGCCTACGCAGAGCTGACCGGCGAGATCATCACTGCACGAAAGGCGCTTGCCCTTGGCCTGGTCAACGAGATCTGCCCTGACGTCGAATCCTGCTACAAGCGCGCCCACGAGATCGCCGAGCTCATCATGCGCACCGGTTCGCGCGTGACCCGCCGTATCACCGTCCAGCAACTCCGCAAGGCCTGGAAGGAAGACATCGCAAATGAACTGCGCAATTCTTTCGCTACTGAAATGTACGTCACGGCCACCGAGCATTCGCCCCACGAGGTCAACTACTGGCATTGGGCCCACGAAGAAGCGGAACTCGTGAAGAAGGCCGAGAAGAAGGGCAAGGTCATACGTCCGCGGGTCAACGGGGGCCAAGAGGAGGACGAGATCAAGTAAATGAAACTATGAATACCCCGGCTTTGCTGGGTTCGGAATTCTTGGACAACGTAACACATCAGCAATTTACAGTAGTATTCCGGGGTGACCCCGCACCTCTGTGAGGCGGTCATCCCCGGAGCTGTTTTCGGGCCCATATGCGAAAGGCGGCGATCTCTCAAAGACCGAAAAGCTGCGCTAACCGGATTGCTCATCAGCAACGGTGCCATTGCTTATCTCAGTGCGGCACACCGGATAGCGCCAGGCATCACAGGCCAATGAATCCCTTGCCGGTGCCATAAGACCCGCAGACCCGCCCGGATCATTAGTCATCTGACGGACAGCAAGGGCATTAGCCAAATACCGCGAAAACCGCAGAATCCTGCAACAGGCTTTCATTGTCGCTGTGAAGCGTGAGGGTATTGGTGGGCTATTTCAAGGAGTTTGAAAGGGGCATGCTTGTTGCAAACGGATGGTTCATCGACGTTTACGAATCTGTTCGGGCTTTCCTCGTGATGGTGGGCCACGCAAGCCGCCAAAGGAACCCGTGCCGATCACATGGATGATTGATATCGAGAAGGCGATTGGAGAGGCTGCCCTGGAGGTGATCGAGCAGGGGGAGCCTCTTCTTGGGAAACCAGAAGGGACAGTGGCTCCGACTGAAAGCTCGCTTAAGCCGGGGGTTTTCATAACGGAAGCGGATTGGAGGTAATGGCGATGGCGAAGAAAGAATTGAAATATCTCACGGACAAGTATTGGGTAACCCAACACAACTATCTCGACGAGGTGAGGAGCCAGTTCTCCCTGCCCGAAAAGGTCCGCATTCATGACGTGACCCTCCGCGAAGCGGAGCAGGCTCCCCACATAGTGTTGAGGCCCGAAGAGAAGCTGCGCATCTATGAGGCCCTCGACGAGATGGGTGTCTCCAGCACGGAAATATTCCCCCTCGTCTCCGATGACGACCGGCTAGTGGCCCAAGAGATTGTCAAGATGCGAAAAGCAGGCAAAACTCGGACGAAGATCTTTTTTCTCTGCCGGTGGTTCAAGGAAGAGGTGGACTTCGCTATTGAGGCCGGAGCAGACGGAGTCATTGTGGAGGGAACCTCCGACCCGTGGTTTGCGAACGTGGCGTTGAATGGGACCACGGCGGATCAGATGTATAAGATGTTCGTCGAGACCACCGCCCATGCGAAGAAAGCCGGCCTTATTACCACCGTCATGCCCTGGGACACCGCAAGGGCGCCTATTGATTTCATCGAGCGTCTCTTCAAGGGTATCGTGAACGAAGGGGGGGCCGACAATGTGGTAATCGCCGATACCCACGGATCGAGTCTGCCATGGGCGATTGCGAATTTCGTGCGGATGATGAAGGGCTGGATACCGGGTATCCCGATCGAGATGCACTGCCACAACGACCACGGTCTTGCCACCTCCATCATGCTGTCGGCCGTGTGTGCCGGAGCTTCCGCTGTACATACCTCTATCAACAGCCTTGGCGAGAGAGCGGGGAACGCGGCTACGGAAGAGGTCGCGCTGAACATAGAGACGCTCCTCGGCATCGATACCGGTATCAAGCTCGAGAAGCTCTATCCTCTTGCGCACATGGTAGCCGAGATGACGAAAATCCCCATAGCCCGCAATAAGCCAGTTATCGGGAACAACGAATTCACCTTCGAGTCGGGTATGGTTGTTTATGTGGTCGAGCGGATGGCGGCCGCCAAGATTCGGCCGTTCCAAACTTATCTGCCTGAGCTGATCGGCCGCAAGGGCTTTGATGTGGTGGTTGGTAAAGGAACGGGAGCGGGCGTCGTTGCGAAGAAGCTTTCCTCCTTTGGTCTCACTGCGACAAAGGAACAGGTGACGGAGATCACGAACAGAATAAAGCGGGAATCGAGCCTGCGCAAGTGGACTATTTCGGATGACGTCATCGAGATCATTGCCAAGGACGTGCTGGAAGGCAAATGACGGACGACAGATCGACGCAGCTTTCGGGTAGGGTAGCCATCGTGACCGGGGCATCGCGCGGTATAGGAAAGGCTATCGCCATCGGTCTTGCGGGCGCACGAGCGCGGGTCGTGCTCGCGGCCCGCTCGGAAGTGCGCAAAGAGGGAGGTCTGGAAGGGACCATCCACGACACTGCATCCGCGATAGAGTCTCTCGGGGGAGAAGCGCTCGCAATCCGCTGCGACGTGACTGACGAATCAAGCGTAAAAGCAATGGTGGATGCGGCTTTGTCGCGGTTCGGCCGTGTGGACATACTCGTCAACAACGCAGGTGTGGCGTTCTTCTACTCCATAGCCGAGACCCCGCTGAAGCGTTGGGAGACGGTCCTCAAGGTGAACGTTACTGGGGCTTTCCTTTGCGCCCGCGCGGTGCTGCCCCACATGATGGAGCGGAAATCGGGAAGCATCATCAATATCTCGTCCCTTGCGGCCGATGAGCGCGACCTCGGGACCGTTCCCACCGGGGTTGCCTATGCGGTGGCCAAGGCCGCCCTTGACCGCTTCACTTACGGTCTCGCGGCAGAGGCAGGGAAATTCAACATAGCGGTCAACGCCCTGAAACCGAAAGATCCCGTCGATACGGAGGGAATGAGATTCTGGACCACCGAGGAAGAGCGAAAGGGGTGGGTATCGGCCGAGAAGATGGTCAAGTGCGCGCTCTTCCTGGCATCTCAGGACGGCCAGGGCGTCACGGCCACCGTGGCCACGGACGAGGAGTTGAGCCTGTGGCACGGCCTCCGGTGTCGAGCCACGCTCGTCGCATGTCGTCCGTTTTAGGGGCTTGTGCTCTTAGCGGCGTGCTTCGAGGCCTCGAAGGCTGATCCTTCGAATGCTTTCACCGAAAGCGATAAGGATTCGCGTCAGTACAGCAAGAATATAGGGGGATAAGAGCCATGGCGCTAAAGACACCGCAACAATTCCTGGACAGCCTGAGGGACGGCAGGGTCGTCTACTGCGAAGGAGAGAAGGTCGAGGACGTGACGAAGCACCCGATCCTCAAGATCACGAACGAGTGGGTCGCCACCGACTATGTCATGAGCAACGACCCCAGGTATCAGGACCTTCTCACTGACATCGACGCCGATGGGGAGAGGGTGGCCTTCGCGCTCCAGCCGCAGCGGAGCAAAGAGGACCTCCTGCGCCTCCGCGAGGTGGTGAAGCTATGGGCCCGCGTCTGCCTCGGCAAGCCCACGGGAGCGAAATTCGTCGCAAAGGACGGCCTCAACGCGGTCACGGTCGTGAGCCGCAGAGTGGACAAGAAGTACGGCACCCACTATGCGGAAAACGTCGAGGCGTACCGCAAGCTTCTCCAGAAGAAGGACCTTGCCTTTGCCATGGGCCTCACGGACGTCAAAGGTGACAGGAGCCTCCGTCCATCCCAGCAGAAGCAGCACAAGGACTTCTACGTACGCATCGTCGAGGAAAGGGCCGACGGCATCGTCGTCTCAGGCGCAAAGACCCACATCAGTCAGGCCCCTGCGTGCAACGAGATACTGATTGCCCCGTGCAGGGCCATGCGTGAGGACGACAAGGCCTATGCCGTGGCCTTCGGCGTGCCCGTCAATGCAAAGGGGGTGACGCTCATCTCCGCGGAGCCTGAAGTGGCCGAAGGATATGACCTCTTCGACCATCCCCTCGCAGGGAGCGTCTATATCAACGATGCCCTCATCGCTTTCGAGAATGTCTTTATCCCGAACGAGCGGATCTTTTTGAAAGGGGAATGGGAGTTTGCGGGAGACGTGGCCTACATGTTTGCCAACTTCCACCGCCTCAGCGCAGAGACGTACAAGGCCATCGAGCTCGAGCTTTTCACCGGCGCGGCTATCCTCATGGCAGAGTACAACGGCATCGAGAAGGCAGCGCACGTCCGTGAGAAGCTCACTTGGCTCGTCATGTACACGGAGCTCATCGAGATCCTGGGAAGGGCCGCGGTCGAGCACTGCATCAAGGAGCCGGACTCCGACCTCGTCTACCCGAACCCGATGATCGCCAATATCTGTAAGTATGAATTCGCCAACAACTGGCACGAGGCGACGAAGTACATCCAGGACATAGCGGGCGGCATCGTGGCAACGGTGCCTTCGTCAAAGGACTTCTACAATCCTGAGACGCGCGCCATCATGGAGAAGTATTTTGCGGGAAAGGCGGGAGTCCCCACGGAGGACCGCCTCCGCATGGTGAAGCTGGTGAGGGACCTCACCTCTTCTTACGAAGACGTGCTCACCATCCACGCCGAAGGCTCCCTGGAGGCGCAGAAGCTCTCGATTCTTCAGCTTGCCGACTTCGACCGCTACAAAGCGGCGGCCCTCAGGGCCGCGCGGATCGAGAACACGAAAGGCCACCCGATCTTCGATGGGCTCATTCCCTTTCCTCCGAAGCTCCAGTAGAGCCTTTTTTTCAGAAGGCGGGGAATTCGCGGTCAAAGGGGGCGTTGAAAGATGGGGCAATTAGAGAATAAGGTCGTCCTCATCACGGGGGCCGGCTCCGGGATCGGAAGGGCATCGGCCCTGGCGTGCGCCCACGATGGGGCAATTGTCATCGTCTCCGACGTGAGCGAGGAAGGGGGGACTGGAACCGTTGACCTCCGCACGCATCCGGAGGCAAGGCCCAATTCATCAGGACGGACGTGACGAAGGCAGACGAGGTGGAACGTCTCGTGGCCGAGACCGTGCGCATTCACGGCCGCCTCGACTGTGCCCACAACAACGCAGGGATCACGGGACCGGCCTTCCTCGCCGGTAAGTACCCGGAAGAGGCATGGAACGAGGTGGTCGCAATCAACCTCACGGGCATCTGGCTGTGCATGAAGTTCGAGCTCGAGCAGATGGTCTCCCAACAGGGGGGTGTCATCGTCAACACGTCTTCGGGGGCCGGCCTGCGTGGTTTGCCCTACCAGTGCGCCTATTCAGCGACAAAGCACGCCATAATCGGCCTGGCGAAGACCGCAGCGGTCGAATACGCGAAGAAGGGTATCAGGGTGAACGTGCTCTGCCCGGGCTTCATAGACGTGGGCCTGACAAGGCAGGTGGTTGCGAAGAAGCCGGGCCTGGAAGAAAAGTACAAGGCGCTGGTGCCCATGGGCGGTTCGGCAGGGAAGAAGAAGTGGCGAAAACAGTGGCCTGGATGTTCTCCGAAGAGTCGTCTTTCATGACCGGCCATACGCTGGTCATAGACGGCGGAGCTTCGGCATGATTCTGCAGGCCCCACAAGGAGGCCTATGAGCTATTCGAGAGTC
>CAVVNC010000056.1:0-89992 GCA_963749525.1 uncultured delta proteobacterium | reverse complement strand
AACCCCGCCCCTGACGTGCCTTTCGGCCGCCGACTTAACTTTTTCCGGCTTCCAGCCGATAACACTCGGGACAAGGGGGCACCGTGCCGGAGCCGGGTAACCGGAAAGAACCATGGATGGATAATCTGGACGAGAGCGACGAGGAGTCTTCGTCCCCCTCCCCCGAGACGCCTGCGCGCCCGAGAAGCGCATTCACTCGCGGTCCGATCCTGCCAGGGAAGCGTGAGCGCTCACCCGGCGAAGAGCCCCAAAGGGTCTTTGCGAATCGGAGTCCCATCCTGGATACTTCAAAGCGTATCTGCGCCTACCAGCTTGACTTCATCGAGACCGTGAAGATGTTCGATGGGGTCAGGGTGCGTGAGCCCGAACCCACGGCCCTGGCCAAGTTCCTCGACACGACCGACCCCAATTCCATCACCTCCGGCCGTATTAGCTTCGTGAAGAAGCGACATGAAGGGCCTAGAGAGCTTCATCGACCACCCGATTTGGAAAGGGAAGATCATACCGGAGCTCGATTCCGCGGCCCTCGAAGGTGAGAACGCCGGGGAGCTTCTCAAGATTCTGGAGAAGGGGAAGTTCAAGTTCTGTCTGGACAATCTGGTTTTCGTCGAAACCATGAGGCCCCTCCTTTCACCGGACTGTTTTGCCAGGATCGACACGGCCGTTGCAGAAGAGGCCGACCTGAGCGCCGTGATGTGGAGTCTCAAGAGCTTTCTCGTTACCACTTTGGCCTTTTCCGTGGACACAAGAGAAATGTTCGAACTCTGCTGCCGGGCAGGCTTCGATCTGTTCCACGGCGAGTTCTTCAGAAAGCCCTCGATTCTCACCAAGAACTCGATTTCGCCCAACCATGCCCTTTTGCTGAGCCTTTCGGCCCATGCGGCCCGCGAGGCCGACATCAGTGTCGTGGAAGGCATATTCAAGAAGAACCCCGATCTCACCTTCGGTCTTTTCAACCTCGTGCGGTCGGCCTTTTTTCACGTCTCCGCGGACGTTACTTCCATCAGACAGGCCATCGCCATGCTCGGCTACAAGAACATCCAGAAATGGGCATCCCTTATGCTCTTCACCATTAACCATTCGGACCCCTCTTCGAACCCCCTGTTCGAGAACGCCCTGGTCAGGGCAAGGACCATGGAGATGGCGGCAGAGAATCTGCAAAAGAAGGGCTTGAGTGATGCTGCCTACATGACTGGCATATTCTCCCTTGTCCCGGCCCTCTTTGACATCCGGATGGAGGAGATCGTGGCGAAAGCGAGTTTCGGGGAGGAGATCCGCGAGGCGCTTCTGGAGCAAAAAGGGAGTCTCGGCCTCATGCTTCAGGATCGTTGCAGGGCTCGAAAAGGGTAAGTACGACGAATGCAACGAAACCGCCAGGGAGCTCGGCATAGGGTTGGACCGCATTCTTTCGGCCCAGACAACGGCTATCGCCGAGTGCGCTCCGACGCCGGAGCGGCGCAATAAGCAGGAGACATGGAGGGCCCCCGGCGACCCGAGCGCAGGAGAGAACAGGCAGACCGGTCTCCCCAAGACCGGCCGGCGCAGCGCCGGGAAAAGCCTCGTGGCTTCAAAGGATTCACGCCTTCTTTGCCCGTCCGTGACAACTGACGGACCCTCCCGATCTCATCACATTCCGTGGCGTCCCGGTGTGCGTCGAAGAAGCGAGATAGCGATCCTATCTTCCTGGGCCCATCCGATTACGTAAAAAAAATTGAAAAAAAATCATCTCGAGCCCTTAAGTTTTGTTTTCTTCAGCCGAACATACGATCATGGTATCGGGTATCAACTCATCCCTCGCCGCCCTTTTCACCTTCGGCAACAAGCTTTCGGTCACCGCGGGTAATGTCGCGAATGTCAACACCAACGGCTACAAGAAGAGGGTCGCCACCATAAGTGATGACAGCGCGGAGCAGCCGCGGCTCGATGTGAGAACGTCGAATGAGCCGGGGGCTCTCATCCAGCAAGATGGTGTCATGAGGGAGACCTCTAACGTCGATCTCGCGGAAGAGCTACCCCAGATGATCGTCAGCCAGCGGGGCTACGAGGCCAACATCAAGGCCCTGGAGACCCAGGAAGAGGTCCTGAAGTCCACAATCGACATCCTGGCCTGATCCGAAAGTCGAAAAGACGCGAGGGCCCACACCCTCTTGACTTCCACCTCCCCAGCTTGAAGTACGCCACGCAGGCAGCCGTTCCCGCCCTAGTGCCCGACGCACCCCTTAGCCGCCCGGGCCGAAAAGCCCCTCACGTCTCCCCATGACAGCCGGTTTCAGTAGGGTTATACTCTCTCAGATCCCAGCGTTCAAGGAAAAGGGGAGAAAAGCATGACCAATCTGGAGATAAAGACGAGGCTCTCGGGAGAGGATGCCGCGAAGAGGATCAAACGGTTCTTCGGACAAGAGGGCCAAGGGCTCGTGCTCACCGAGGACACACCGGAGTGCCTCTCTTTTCAGGGAGGCGGCGGCTACGTCACCGCTCACGTGAGCACAGAGGGGGGCGAGACGACGATCAACCTGCTTACCCAGGAATGGGACTTTCAGGTGAAGGATTTCGCGTCGCGGCTGCCCAAGTGAGGATGGCAGGCATGTACGAAGACGACCGGGCTCCGAACAGGCGGCAAAGCCCATCCTTTTGCCGCGATAGGATCTGCACCACCCTCTTTTAGTGAACCTTTTCTTGCCTTTTTTTGCTACATCCTGTCTACTTTCATTACGCTCCTTCCCCATCACGGATGGGCTCGCGGTCGAAACGGAAGGGGGGGGCAACAGAAGCCGCGTAAGACAGAATGGACAATCATCAGGGAGGATAGTCAATGAGCAAGTCTGCGGACGAACTATTTCGGGAAAGGGCGAAGCGCGTCGACGACGCCCTTTCCTTAAGAACTCCCGATAGAATTCCCCTGGAGATAGCCTTTGGCTATTTTCCAGCCAAGTACGTAGGCGGGATCACCTGTGAGGCTGCCTATTACGACTATGATGCCTGGCTTTCGGCATGCAAGAAGACGGTGACTGATTTCGCGCCGGATATCGCGAGTGTCCAGCCCTTCTTCCCCGGCCGGGCCCTCGAGCTGATCGACCCCAAGGCTATGATGTGGCCGGGTCACGGCACGTCATCCCTCCACTCGCACCAGTTCCTCGAGGGCGAGTTCATGCTGGCGGACGAGTATCCGGCGCTCCTTCGCGACCAGAGCGATTTCCTGCTGAGGCAATATCTCCCCAGGAGCCTCGGCGCCATGGGGCCTTTCGCCCAATTCCCCTCGCTCGCCGGGCCCATGTACGGCCATCGTGCAGGGATCGTCCTTGCCGACGCCTTTGCGTCGCCGGAGATCTCAAGCGCCGTGGCCAGGCTGCAGGAGGCAGGTAAGGAGATTCGCGAGTGGCGGCCCAAAATGGAGGCCTTTGACCGGGAGATTCGGGACCTCGGTTTCCCGCCTTTCTTCTCAGATTTTGCCTTTGCCCCGTTCGATGCGCTTTCTGATCACCTGCGGGGCATGCGCGGAAGCATGCTCGACATGTACCGGCAGCCCGAGGCGGTTCTCGAGGCGTGCGACGCAATCTTGAAGAGAATGGTGGACGGGATAGGACCGGCGAAGCCCGGTGGCGTCAACGCCGTTTCAATACCCCTGCACAGAGGATCGGAAGGATTCATGTCCATGAAGCAGTTTGAGAAATTCTATTGGCCGGGTCTCAAGGGACTCATCCTTGCCTTGATTGAGAAAGGCCAGAGGCCGCTTGTTTTCTTCGAGGGCGACTATACGTCGCGCCTCGAGTATCTGCTCGAATTGCCGAAGGGCAGCATCTTCGCCCACATGGACACGACGGACATATTCAAGGCTAAGGAAATCCTCGGCGGACATCTCTGCATCAGCGGGAACGTCCCCTGCTCGCTGGTGGGCACGGGTACGCCCGACAGCGTGAGGGAGTATGCGAGGAAAATGATAGACGTCTGCGGCAAAGACGGAGGCTTCATCATGTCGACCAGGAGCCCGGTCGATGACGCCAACCCGGAATGCCTCAAAGCCCTGATCGATTTCACTATCGAGTATGGCGTTTATAGGTGATGCGGAAGGAATCGGGTATGCTTTGGGAGGGCTATGAAGGGCCCTCCCTCGTCGGTCTTGAGACTATGAGCCTACTGCTTCCTGTTCGGCCCGGTCTTCGACGCCGGCGGCCGGACCTCTATGCTTTCCCGGGCGTCTCGTCTTCTCGGTATCCTTGGAGAGTGTCATCATCTGGCGCTTAATGCGGGTATTGGCATACTCCTGAATGTCCCTCAATCTTCCGAGTCTCGCCGGAAAGAACGAGAGTAAAAGCCCTGCCGCCCTTGCCCATGCGGGCCGTCCTTCCGATCCGGTGAACGTAGTACTCTCCCTCCTGGGGAACGTCGTAGTTAATGACCGCCTCTATGCCACTCACGTCAAGGCCCCTCGCAGCCACATCGGTCGCCACTAGTATCGTCGACACCCCCTTGCGGAACTTCAGCATGGCGTCGTCGCGGCGCGACTGGGCCATGTCGCCGTGCAGGCTGTCGGCGTTGTAGCCCTTGCCCTTCAGGCTCTTGACGGTTTCGTCTACCCGCCGCTTCGTATTACAGAAGACCAGGGCCGATGCCAGGTTGTACGTGTCGATGAGTTGGCAGAGCACGTCGAGCTTCGTCCACGGCTTCACCTCGACGAACGTCTGCTCCACCTGCGGTACCGTCACCTGGGTTCCGGCCACGTTCACCAACTGAGGGTCCTTCTGGAACTTCGTCACCAGGTCCATCACCCTGTCGGGCATAGTCGCCGAGAAGAGCAGCGTCTGTCGCTCATCCGGCATGGCACAAAGGATTGTTTTCATGTCGTCCACGAAGCCCATGTCGAGCATCTTGTCGGCTTCGTCGAGTACCACCGTGCGGACCGCGTCCAGCCTCAACGTCCCGCGGTTCATATGATCCATGACGCGTCCTGGGGTGCCGACGACGATGCGCGCACCCTTCCTGAGACTGTCCAACTGTTTTTGTATGGGCTGTCCCCCGTAAACCGGGACCACCGAGACGCCCTTTTTATGTCTTGCCAACCTTTTCAATTCCCCGGCAACCTGCACCGCCAGCTCCCTTGTCGGGCACAACACCACCGCCTCGAGGCTCCTTCCATTCGGATCGAGCATCTCGAGGATAGGGAGACCGAAGGCGAGGGTCTTCCCCGTGCCTGTCTGCGCCTGGCCTATGATGTCTTTTCTTTCGAGGATGAGGGGGATGCACAAGGTCTGAATGGGCGTGAGCTCCGTAAAGCCCATATCCGCCACTGCCCTTCGTGTTTCGTTCGACATTTCCAGTTCACTGAATCTTTTCTCTTGCATAGCTCTCCTTATGATAGTATCCGGCCGCCCCGTCCTGCCCGGCAGCCGACCATTTCCATGTGTTGGAGGTAATGGGAGAGCAGAAAGGAAAAACCGCCAGCCCTATTATACCACACTATTCCATCAAATGCCTAGCACATTCTCTTTCCCAGGACTACCGAGGTCTCCCTCTGGCGGTCCGAGATGCCCCAATACCGGCGCAGCAGGTCGTCCTTATTCTCCATCAAGGCGTATCCGTGCTTGCGGTAGAAATCTATGGCCCACGTTGCCGCCTGCCACGTGCCGATGAGGAGCCATTCAGTATCGACTCGCTCTTCGATGAACTGAAGGAGTCTCGATCCGATTCCCGACCTCTGGTGCTCCATGCCGACGTAGGCATGACGGATGAGGGTTACGTCGCGAACTGGCTCCTTTCCCATCACGCCCATCAGCTCCATATCCTTTCGGAAGCCGTAGAAGCGCATGCGCCCCATCTCGCATGCGAGTTCCTCGGGTGTCATGTAAGGCTCATGCCATTGGTCACCCGGGATGACGCCGCGATACTTACACGCGCCGTCATTGACCACCCTGAGTATCTCGTCCCTGGTTGCGCTCTTCGAAAAGCCCATCCTTCCAAAAACCGAAAAGGTCGTAGGCATTCCCGAAGCCGATGTTGTGCAAGGCCTCGTCATCCCTCAAGAGACCCCTGATAACGTCGTAGTTCTGCCTTATTCCGGGCACTCCAGGGAAGTCGGAGCCGAAGAGGAACTTTCTGCTGTTTCGTTTCATGGATGGGAAGTAATCGAGAAGCTTGCCGGGAGGAAGACCCGACACGTCTATGTAGACATTCTCGAATCTCCTGGCGAGAAACTCCGCGATATGGTACCAGAATCCTCTCCCGCCGTGACAGAGCACCACCTTCAGTTCCGGGAAATCGCTGATCACATCATCGAAGGTGTAGGGATCGGCGAACCGCATCTTGCAGCCAGGAAACACACTCGTGCCCGCGTGGAACATGACGACCATGCCCTCCCGCTGACACCGTTCATAGACAGGATAAAGCCGCTCGTCATTGGCGAAGAAGAACCCGTGAATGGGATGGATCTTCAGGGCCCTTGCCCCTTGGGCGAGTTGTTCCTCGAAGGAGGCCTCCGGATCAGCGTGAAGATTGGGGTTCAGGTTGGCGATAGGCACCAGCTCCGGGTGGAGCGCGTTGATCTCACTCCGCCCTCTCGAAGGGCATGACCCCTGCGGTACCCGGCGAATACTCGGGGATCAGGATGCCGGCCCAGGCCTCCTTCTTGATCGTGTCGCCGTAAGCCTGAGGGATCTGCTGCCCTGTCTCGTCGTACAGCTCAGGAACGTAGGGACCCGTGTCCATCCATAGTTCGCTCGCCCTTTGCGTCCACTCGAACCGATGGCCCACGTGGCAGTGTATGTCGATGAGCCGTTCCATGTCCCCCTTATCTTTAGGGAAAGGCCCGCGAGCGCCCGAAGATTCCTCGCCCCTAGCCTCTTGCCGTTGACACCCCCTATCTTTCCCCTTATCATTATACATGTTTTTGCCTATCCTTTGGGAATTGCGGCAGGCCATGTGAGGATAGCGGGAATCCCTTTTCTGGCGTGGGCTGTCCTCTTCCTTCTCCCCGATGCAGGTCGCCATGGGAAGCCGTGCAGAACCCGACATGGACACCCTCCGGCACATGAGGGAGATCGAGTTTGCCCTTATCGAGTACGACACGGAGGCGCATCCCTACTACGGCTACGTGAAGGGCTCGATTCCCATTCTCATCTCTGCCCCCCACGGGGCGAAACACTTCAGGACGAGTGAGGGGCGCTGGAAGAAAGAGGACGCCTACACCTCTTCCCTTGCCCTGGAGCTCGGCAGGCTGACGGGAGCACACGTCCTCTATCTCAAGAATAAGGCAGGGGAAGACCCCAACAACGATAGAGGCACCGCGTACAAAGAGTTCCTGAAGAAGGTGGTAGAAGAAAACAACATCAGGTTCGTTCTCGACCTTCATGGGGCGGATGGCCGTCGGCCTTTCAAGGTGGATGTGGGGATTATGGACGCCGCCGCCGCCCGCTGTTCCTGCCCGACCTTCAGGCCGCTTTTCGAGAAGACGTTCGCCGGTTTTGAGCCGGAGCTTTTCAATAAGAATTTCCCGGCTCACAAGGGGGGAACCATCACCTCTTTTGCCAGGAACAGCCTTGGCATAGAGGCGGCCCAGGTCGAGATCAACGCCCGCTACAGGATCGTGGAAAGCAAGACAACGGGATTCAAAGCCGACCCGGAGCGGGTTCTCTCCATGGTGCGGAGACTCGAAAAGCTCATCCTGGAGATCGACAGGGCTATCGCAGAAGACCCTTCCCGGGGCTAGACCATCGGTTCCGGCGGGCCTGAATCTTCCCTGTGAGAGGTGGTCTGGAGTATGCGGAACCCCCAGTCGGAGCGGGAGAACAGGTAGAGGCCCGCGATGATCGCCGCAAGAACCGCCCCCGCGAGCCAGAGGTTGTACGCCCTTTGAAAGTAAAGAGTCCCCGTCCCTATTTTGGGGGTCGTAGCTGGGGCGATGGGAAGGCCGTGCTGTTGGGCGAGCTGTCTGACATTCTCCAGATGGATAACGGGTATGTCCGCCTGGAGGAACCGGCGTATCACCGAATCCACGTTGGTCGGCGCTATTGAGCTCTCCTTCAGGAGGCCGGATTCGAGGGAAAGCTTGGAAGGCCTTATGCCCGCGGAAACGACCCCGCCGCCCACGTTGATGTACGCCTTCGGGGGCGGTCCTCTGAAGTAGATGGCCATGCGCTCGTCGATGTCTGCCTTGATGCTCGGCACGGGAAGCATGGGCACGTCATTCCTCTTCAGGGCCTTAATGACGTATTCCCGCCCCCTCTCGGTCATCTCTTTGCCTCTGTCACCTCTGCCTCCCATGGAGGCTGCGACGGAGCGGAAAGGGAAGATCTCCTCCTTGTAAAGAACCGATTCCATGTCTATCCACAGGAACTCCGGGTTGTTTGCGCCCCACTGAGAGGCACTCGCGGAGGAGATGATGACAGGCTTCAAATCGAGGACCTTGAGGGCTGCGCCGACCGCGATGTTGAGGGCCGGGAAAGAGCCGGAAAAACTGACTGCAACCGGGTCGCCTTTCCTCACCCGGGTCCGTTTCAACAGATCCACCACCAGGGCAGCGAAATTCGGGTTCGCCGATGTCTGTTTGGATTCGAGGTTCCCCGTATCGCTCGTAACCGGGGTCACAAAGGCGCCGATGAGCCCCGATCTCGCGGGATCCGTTTTTGCGTCTATCCCGAATCCCCTGGTGAGACGCTCACTCTTGACGCGCTCCATGGCGAGCATGGCAAGCCTTGCCGCCTCGAGTCGCTCCTGATAGTAGGGCCTTCTCTTCTCCGTCTGGAAGTATTCGACTGAAAAGACGCCTGCCACAGAGAGCAAGGCGATGAGAACGAAGGCGAAGGCCGGAGTTTTTTGGGGTCTCCAATAGACTTTCTTCATACGATGAGCCTCGGACCTAGCACGAGGACGAGGATAAGACGGACGACCGCGGATGCAGCGATGAGGGAGGAGAAAGATTCGACGACCCCCCGTCTGTCGAGCCACACGGCGATGAGACCGGGAATGATATGGCCTATGACCCTGTGCTCCGCTCCTATTTGGGCGCCATGGATCTCCAGGAAGTAGCTGGCGGCAACACCCACGAGGTATCCGGCGAGGATCATGAGGACCGTCCTCCTCCTCCCAAAGACGATGATGATGGACCCGAGGGCCCGAACAAGGATGAAGGCCGCAAACCCCGCGGCCAGGGTCACGATCATCGTTACGGGCTCGGTCAGGTGGAGGGCCAGGTAGCCGGGGACAACAAGCCCGCCCCCTGCTATGCCGAAAAACTCGGAAAGGAGCAGATTGACCCCGAGACCAATGCCTATGGAGATCGAAAGGAGGTCCACTACGCAACGTCCTTCTGGCCTGAGTCCGTCAACGTGCTCCGGTTGCGAAAGAAACGCGCGAGGCCGAGACCGCGCCCCTTGACGTTGCCCATGCCCACGATCAACGCTGACTTTCCCACGAGATCGATGATCATCTCAAAAATGTCGTTCTCGGTCTCCTTCTCGGCAAAGACGAGCTTTCTGAGCGGCAGCCCTTCGGAGACCGCCGATTTGAGAAAGAAGTAGGTCCCCGACCCTATAAGGAAGTAGTGGTCGGCCGGCTGCCAGTGGGGGCACGCGCGGCCGAGCTGCTCGGAGCGGGTAGGCCTGTCGCTCCTGCAATTGAAGATCGCGATCCTCTTCTCGGCTTCGGGGAATTGCCCTATGGCCATGTTCCAGAGCTGTTCCGTAGATTGCGGGTCGTTGGCCGCGAAGGCATTGGCAAAATAGAGGTTGCGGCCGAAGAATCTTATGTGCGAGATGGTCATGACGCCCGGATCAGGGGGCGCTTTCCACATGCCTCTCAGTGCAGTCTCCCGGTCAACCCCCAGGTCGCGGCATACCCGAAGGGCGAGGGCGACGTTATCCTTGTGCTCCACATAGGAGAAGCGGCTCATTTCAGCGTCCGTGACCTTGGCGATCTCATCAGGTCCCACGGCGCAGAGCTGCGTTCCCCTGTCGTGAGCAGATTTCTCGAAGACCCCGATGTGCGTTCGCTCTCCCGTATAGAGCCTTGCGCCTATGGGCGTCGTACCTGCGAGGGCCCACGCGACATCTTCTTCTGTCGGGCCCATTACATCGAGATGGTCGGCCCTTGCGTTGGTGATGACCCCGTGGGTTGCCTTGAGAAACCTTGATTCGCTCAACCATTGCAGATGCGGCTGCAGGGCCATGCATTCGACGACTATGGCTTGGGCCGCATAATGGGCGGCAATGGAGAGTATCCGCACCTGTTCTATCACATTCGCGCCTGCGGGCCGGAACACCGGGTATTCCGAGGCATCGGGGAGCACCATCCTCGCGAGGGTACCGGTTGTTTTGGCGCAGGTAACGATGCCTCCCTCCCGCAGCCCTCCGGCAATGAGTCGGGTGACGCTCGACTTGCCCCTCGTGCCGTTCACGTGAATGCGTATCGGAATCGACGAAAGGCTGCGCCTGTGAAGAGCGGCCTCGAAGAGTCCGGCCAACAGGAGCACGAGAATGACCAGGGAGATTACGACGACCCCCACAGCCCCTCCCTTGCGAATGCCAACCTGTTCGGCGCCTCTGTCTCGGCCATGGGAATAGTATAAGTATTCGAGAGCCGATCGGCTGACAGCCCGCGCGAAAAATCGCCATTTTTCGCGCACCAGGGCCGCCATTCCGACCCACTGCGCGAAAGAGCGCTTTCTTTCGCTGCCGGGCCGCCATTCCGACGGGCTGGTCGCATGGATGCTCCCTTTTTTCAAAAAGGGGGTGCTAGAAGAGTTCTACATTCTGTTCGAAATGGGCTTCACTATTTATGGCAGACTGTGCTATCAATAGGTCCTCGGTCCCTTCCTGACCAAGTTTGCTGAAGGATTGGTGCACGCTGCGCTCGCTGAGCATCGTGTAGTTTCTTTCCAGGTTCTTCAGCGTCTCGAGCCCCTCGGCGCCCCCTCCTTGCGGAAGCAGGGTCGCCGATTGCGTGATTATGGAGCCAAGGATGCTCACCGCATTCTCTATTCTCCCGGCAAATTCGTCCTGCACCGTTATCCCGTTGGCAGCCGATTCTATGTCCGCCGCCAGCTTCCTCCCTTCTTTCTCGATGGAGGCCAAAAGGGAGAGGGCCGTGCCATTGGCGGCCCGAAGACCGCGAAGGAGGGTGTCCAGCTCTTTCAGCAGACCGCTTGTCTCGCTCGCCTGGTCGCCGGAGCTGATGCTCGTTTGGCTGCTCAAAGTCTTTACGGTGGAGACTATCTGCTTCAGTACGTCGGAGGCCGCGGTCTTGCAGGACCGGGCATCTATCGACAGCTTCTGTATGG
Organism: uncultured delta proteobacterium; assembly: GCA_963749525.1. Taxonomy (GTDB): domain Bacteria; phylum Desulfobacterota; class Syntrophorhabdia; order Syntrophorhabdales; family WCHB1-27; genus CAVVNC01. Next base: position 78,726 of record CAVVNC010000056.1, on the reverse strand, counting down.
CCTCCGAGATGACTCCAAGAGGCGCGCCTTCCGCTCCCGTGTGGGCGGCCTTGATCCGTGCGTTTATTGCTATGAGTTCTATGTCCAGGCCTATTTCCTCGATCTCATCCATGAACCTCGACATCTCCCCTACAGTGCCGCTGAGGCCTTCCACGGCGTCCGATAGTTCGCGAATGCCGTCGCCAATCTCTCCGAAGCACGCTATGGCCGAGGACATCTCGGCCTCTATCATCGAAAAGAACGATGACGACGTTTCGCCTTCGACACCGGCCAGCTTCTCGACATGCCCATATATTCCCTTGATGGTGCGCCCTATGTCCGTCAGGTTGTCAATAATGTTGGACGCGGCACCGGTGAATTGCGCCCGCGAGTCGATGAGCTGAGCCTCTTGCAGCTTGCACATAGCCTGCGCTTCCATGGCGAGCCTCGCGATTCGGCCGTCCTCGGGCTCGCACGCCCCGGAATCAACCACCCCGGCGAACCTGTCGGCCGCGAGGTCGAGCGCTTCCTTCACATGCTCCACTTGTTGGCGCGTTATGTCGTGAAACTGAATTGAAGAGACCACTTCGCCGATACTGCTGGTGATTGTCTTCAACTCGGCGGATATCTGATGTGCGGTCTCCGTGGATGACGCGTTCTTCTCCGTCAGTGACGTGAGGGTTCCATGGGTCTTGTCGAGCACGGAACGGACTTTCTCTTTTTGGCGGGCCTCGAGGGCGAGAACTCCGGAGAGCGTCTGCTTCACCAGGGAACTCAAATATCCTGCCCTTGCGGCTATGTCGGCGGAACTTGAGTTGATTAGAACGGAGAGTCTTTCCACGTCCTCGGCGATCGTCACGAAATCGTGACCCTCCTCCTGGAGCTGAGCGCTTTCGATTTTCGTCGATATGCTCAATATCCCTAAGGTCTTTACTATCTTCTTAAAACCCAGCATCGGCTTGTGTATGCTTTCCGTGATGTGTTGGATGTCTAGAAGCACCCGCGCGTCCCTGCTGAATTCATCTTCCGTTTGCGCCATCAAGCCGTTTGACCGCGCCAGGAGATCTTGGAGCCCCTGTATCGCTGCGGATGCTTCGTCTCCGGAAAAGCTGCCCACGACAGCGGACGAGGTCGTCGAGATCTCGCGGGCACGATCATAGAAGTCGGCGAGCTTGTGGCCTACTGAGAGAAAGGCGTGCTCCGTCGCATCGCCGAGAGCCGAAAGATCATGGCCCACGCCCCTGAGTTGATCTTCCCACAGGCGATAGCGCTGCGCGTCTTCGCCGCCAGACGTGGGGATAAGTACGTTTTCCTTCGACATGGCTCGATGTTTCCTCAATGGAAAAGATTTCCGGGCCTATCCTGGATCCGGATCCGGTCAAACCTTCATACAAGTAATATCGGCACACCGTGGGTTTTTGTTTAGGATTAGTTGCCGCAACGATCGCGCTCTAGGGGCCTATGTTGCATACAAACTGCCGTAAATTCGGATGGATTGACAGGGCTCTCCAGTCAATGTAGTCTAACTCCTAGGTCGCACGGCCGTGATCGATGGGTCCGTATGGGAAGAATACTCATTGTAGATGACGAATACTCAGTAAGGTTCGCCTTGTCGGAGGTCCTGAGGAAGAACGGATTTTGCGACCCTTGAGGCCGGAAGCGGCCGGGATGCGATCCGGATCCTCAAGGAAGGCGACGTCGACCTCGTTCTCCTCGATCTTGCGATGCCTGAAATGGACGGCATCGAGACGCTTCAGGAGCTAAAAAGAATAAAACCCGGTGTGCCCGTGATAATCGTCACCGGCCGCGGGGATATCGCGGCCGCAGTCCGGGCGACTAAGCTCGGGGCATATGATTTCCTGTCCAAGCCGCCGCAGGTTGAAAGGCTCGTTGTCACCATCCGGAGGGCATTGGAAAGGTCCGAGCTGCAGCAGCTCTTGAGTCAGCTCGATCGGTCCGTGGGAGCGTCCCTTGAATGGATATTCGGCAAGAGCACGGCCATGAAAGTGGTCATCGATCAGATCCGCCAAGTGGCGTGGAGCAATTTCTCGGTGATCATCCAGGGCGAGACAGGTACCGGGAAATCTGTTGCCGCAGAAGCCATTCATAATTTGAGCCGGAGGGCGGACCAGTCATTTCAGGTTGTGGACGTTGGCGTCATACCGGAGACGCTGATCGAAAGCGAGCTGTTCGGCCACGAGAAAGGCGCCTTTACCGGTGCGGACAGAAAGAAGCAGGGGTTCTTCGAGCATGCGAACCGCGGCACGATCTTCATCGATGAACTGGAGAACATTCCTCTCAGCCTGCAGGGTAAACTGCTCAGGGCGGTGGAAGAGAAAAGGATCTATCCCTTGGGGAGCACGAAACCGACGGATACGGACGTTCGCCTCATCGTGGCCACGAACATGGACCTCAAGAAGCTGGTAAGAGAAAAGAAGTTCAGGGAAGACCTGTTTTTCCGTCTCAGTGAATTCACGATCACCCTGCCGCCCTTAAGGGAGAGGGTCGGCGACATACCCTTTCTGGCGGTCAAATTCCTCGTAAGGGCCTCGGCAGAGCTGAACAAGCAGATGTACGAATTGGATGAGAATGTGGTGGACATCCTCATGCGGTACCCCTGGCCCGGCAACGTGAGGGAGTTGAAGAACGTTATCAGGAGGGCCGCTCTGCTCTCTGACAACGGCATCATCAAGGCGGAACACCTGGAGTTGCTCATCGAAGAGAAGGTGGACGCCAAAGAGGAGCTTCCCTTCCTCCCTCTCAAGGAGTTGTCCGCCATGGCAGCAAAGGATGTTGAGAAGCGGGCAATAAAGCGCGCCCTTGAGATGACGAACGGCAACAAGTCAAAGGCGGCCTCCATTCTCGAGGTCGACTACAAGACCCTCCTTACCAAGATCAAAGAGTACTTCTAGGCTAGCCCCACACGGTGTCGTCCCTTGGTTTTTCCGCCGTGGGCTATGGAACCGCTTCCATACTCTAGGGAGCCGAGTCCACACTCTTTCCGTCTCTTGAAAGAGGTATATACCAATAATACCAGATAGTTATCATCTGGCATCACTCTTGCTTGAATCCAGACCCGTGTAGGCCATTTCCGGGGGAGGCGGGCGTTACTCTCGAATGGACGGTATGATGAGGTCGATCCTTGAAGCCGATACCGGCTCCGTTGCCGAGGAGCAGCGGGACTGGTCGTGTTTGCTTTCCGACATCAAGGCGGCGAAGAGCCCTGCGGGTGATCATGACCGGAATGGGTGATGACGGCGCTAAGGGCATGCCGGAAATGAGGGAGCAGGGTGCGTATACTATCGCCCAGGACGAGGGCTCGTGTGTCGTTTTTGGAATGCCGAAGGAGGCTATCATGCTTCAGGCGGTAGAAAAAGTGGTTCCCCTGGAGGCCATTGCATCCGTTCTGCTCCATGCTGCCCGAGAGACCTGATGAAGACCCTTCGGCCTCACCGAGGCAGCTTCTCCTTAAGAGAGCCTTGAGTCGGCTGTTTTCCCGGGTTTTCGAAAGCGGGCCATACGAGTTCTGCCGGGAGATTCCAAAGGAGGCTGAATGAAGACACTCATAGTAGAAGATGAGCCCACGAGTCGTCTGTTGTTGCAGGCTATCCTCTCCGGTTATGGGGATTGCGACATCGCAACGGATGGAGAAGAGGCTGTGGAGGCCTTCAGGTCCGCCTTCGAACAGGGCGTGCCGTACGATCTCGTATGTATGGACATCATGATGCCGAAACTGGACGGCCACGAAGCACTCGCGAAGATAAGGAACATAGAAAAAGAGGGGAATGTTCCGGCTGAAGGAACTGCTAAGGTGATCATGACAACCGCCCTGGGGGACCCGAAAAACATCGTAAAGGCCCTCTACGGCGAAGGAGCAGGATCATATCTTGTGAAGCCTATCGGGAAGCAGAAGCTTCTCGAGGAACTGCGCTGCATGAGCTTGATAGAATAGAAAACTAAAGGAAACGGCACACATCGGTGGTCGCTCCCGGACAAAGAAGTGGACCGGAAGGCTCACAACCGAGGGTCAGAAGGCGCCTGGCCGAAAAGCGAGACATCCTTTAAGCAGATAGGGCGCCCATGCTTCCGTAGCAATGGACCCGCTGTCGGTCCTCAGTTCTTTAGGCGTGAGCCCCTGAAGGGCGCGCTTGCCGCGCCCGTGGGATTCGACTACTTGGAGCGAGGCGCCCTCGATGGTTTTTTCGGCTGTTTTGCTGCGCCTGCCTTTTCCGACTTGGGTGTTTGCTCCTTCCTTTTCACCGGGGCTTCCCCCTTCGCAGCCGCTTTCTTCGGCGGGGCGACCTTCCGGCTTCCTTCTGCCTCTCGCTCCATTCGCCTGGCTTTCACGATCCTTTCGGCTTCAACCCAGTGTTCTCTGTCCTTGCCGTGCTGTCTTCCGTCCCTTTCGAAAAGCTCGTAGGCGACCTTTGCTATCTCGTCATTTAAGTCCATAACCCCTCCGGAAATGTCTTTTCTTAAAGGTCCTACATGTAAAGTACAGTAGGTACGCTTCAATGTAAACACTATTCTGCGAATCGTCCAGCGACTACCGTCGAAGCGAAAATGGTCCGTGGAGGGGCTGAAAGAAACGAGGGCGGGCCAGCGAGGCGGCGGTGTATGACCCATTGATGGGCGCCCTTCTCAAGGCACCCGGCAGGGGGCTTTTTTGTTGCTCCCCCTTTTGCCTCTATGCTAACTTGTTGGTTGAAATGAGAGCCCTTTTCTTTGACGGCCTCGTGCTTCACCTCATCGACAATTACCGACAGCCCCAGCCGGAAGAGAACGAAGCACTGATCCGCGTTCTTATGGCAGGCATCTGCGGCACCGATATGGAGATCATGAAAGGCTACAAGGGCTTCAAGGGTGTCCCCGGTCACGAGTTCGTGGGCGTGGTGGAGAAGGTGAACGGGGGCTACTCGAACCTGGTGGGCAAAAGGGTTGTGGGTGAAATCAACCTGGGATGCGGCGTGTGTGACCTCTGCGTGCGGGGCCAGGAGAAGCACTGCCCCGAAAGAGCAGCGCTGGGCATCAGCGACAAGGACGGGGTCTTTGCCGAATACATGGTCCTTCCTTTAAGAAATCTCTGGGAAGTCCCGAGCGGCGTAACTGATGAACAGGCGGTCTTTACGGAACCTTTGGCTGCCGCTTTCGAGATCGTGGAGCAGGTGCACGTGAAGCCGACCGACAGGGTTCTCGTCCTTGGAGACGGGAAGCTCGGACTCCTGGCCGCCCTCGTCCTTGCCCAAGGGGGGGCGAATATCGTACTTGCGGGGAAGCACGAAGAGAAGCTCGCCATCGCGAGGCAGCAGAGAATAAAGACGAAGAGGGCTGAAAAACTATCGAGGAGAAAGGCCTATGAGATAGTCGTCGAGGCGACAGGCTCTGTTTCGGGAATAGAAGTGGCTCTCGATGTGGTAAGGCCCCAGGGGACCATCGTCTTGAAGAGCACCGTCGCGGAAGAAACGAAGATCAATCTCACCCAGGCTGTGGTCGATGAGGTTACCATCGTCGGGTCGAGGTGTGGTCCATTCCCGCCCGCCATCGCGGCGCTTGCGGGCGGTCGCATTGACGTGGGACCCCTCCTTTCAGCCGTCTACCCATTCTCCGAGGCACTCAAGGCCTTTGAAAAAGCCGCAGAGAAGGAGGTGGTGAAAGTCCTCCTCGACTTCAGGAAAGAGCTATGAGGCGCTCTTGCCCGTTCTGGTGGCTTCTCGCCGCGGCTCTTCTGGCTTTTTCCTGTGCCCGGACGGGCGTTCATTCCGAGATAGTCGCGCACTCCCCACCCCTGTCTTCCGAAGAGACTCCAGCGCATAAGGCACAGACCGAGGAGGCATTGCCCGTTCCGCCCTCCGCTACCCTCGACGATCAAGGACGGGGCGATGAAAAGCGGCTTCAGTCGGTAGAGATAGATGACATCATCGACGCCCATCTTGCCGCATCCGTGCTCTGGGGCGTGTCCGTGCGGTCCCTGGACACCGGCCAATCCCTACTAGGCACGGAACGAGAGGAAGCTCTTCACCCCAGCCTCCAACATGAAGCTACTGACCACGGCGGTCGCCCTCACCAGGCTCGGGCCTGATTTCAGGTATACCAGCGGCCTTTACTGGAAAGGGAAAAGGAAGAAGAATATCCTGGAAGGGGACGTATTCTTCAGGGGGAGCGGGGATCCCACCATTTCCGAGAGATTCCAGGGAAAGGCGACGGCCGTCTTCGAGGGATGGGCCGATTCACTGAAACGGCAGGGTGTGCGAGAGATCCATGGAGACCTGGTCGGGGACGATAGTCTCTTCGACGACCGGAGCCTCGGTCCCGGTTGGGCATGGGACGACGAAATGATAGCGTTCTCGGCCCGCATCAGCGCACTCTCCTTTAATGACAACTGTTTCGAGGCGACTCTCCTGCCGGGGAAAAAGGCGGGTGATCCGGCTCAGATCTTGATCAGTCCGGAAACGGCCTACATAGAGTTGACGAATGCCCTCAAAACCTCTAGCGCAGACGGAGAGCCGGAGCTTGAAGCCAGGCGTGCCTTCGGGTCGAACAGGATAGTGCTGTCGGGCAGAATAAGTCTCTCCTCCGGACCCCGGCGCCTCCGGTTCAGCGTCGCCAATCCGGCACTCTACGCGGTCACGGTGTTGAAGGAGGTCTTTGAGGCGAGCGGCATCCGGGTTCGGGGCAGGGCCATCGACATAGGACATTCGGGAAAACCGGTCCCCGATTACGGGGCGATGAGGGCGATAGCCTCGCGCCAATCGGAACCCCTGGGCGAGATTATCGAACACGTGAACAAGCGCAGCCAGAATCTCTATGCGGAACTCCTCTTCCGCACCCTTGGAGCGATCTACCGGGGCCGGGGTACGACGAAGAATTCGGTTGAGGTCGTTCTGGAGTCGCTAGCCGCCATGGGGATTCCAAAGGACTCCCTTGCCGTGTACGATGGGTCGGGCCTTTCGCGTCTCAACCTGGTTGCACCCGCCCAGGTAGTGCAGGTACTCGACTACATGTCCCGCCACCCCTATTTCGAGCACTATTACCGGTCCCTGCCGGCCGCCGGAGTCGATGGGACGCTGATCAAACGGATGAGGAACACACCGGCCGAGAGCAACGTGAGGGCGAAAACGGGGACCCTCACGCACGTGGCGGCCCTGAGCGGCTATGTGACGGACGGGTCGGGGAGCCTTCTCGCCTTTTCCATCATGAGCAATAACTCCCTGGGCCCTTCCTCTGAGATGCGCACCCTGCAGGACGCCATCTGCGAAAGACTCGTTCGTGCGATGGAAGGCCGTTGATGGAGCCATCCTGGCCCCCTTCGTACCAGCGTTCGCGCTATTTCTCCTGGGTCCCGCCGTCGGCGAGCTCTCCTGAAGGGAAGTCGTCTTCGCGGACATCGGGGTGTACGATGCAGTTGGTCCCGATCCTCGAATGGGGCGGAATGGACGCCCTCTTACCTATGAGGGTGAGACCGGAATAGACGTGGTCAGGAAAACGGGCGTTGGCAACGCGAGGGTTCCCCTGCCCGATAACGCTCTCTTCCCCTATGGATGCCTCCTTGTCGATTATGGATCGCTCGATCCTCGTTCCCTTTCCCACCTTCGCGTCGTGCATGATGATCGAGTCCTTGACCAAGGCCCCCTTCTCTATGATGACGCCGGGGGAGAGTATCGAGTTCTCCACGCCGCCCAGGATCACGCAGCCGGGTGAGACCGCGGCATTGGCGACGTGGGCCGACCCGATGATCTGGACGGGCGGCCGGTCGTAAGGGAGTTGATCGGCCGACTGGTTCGTCCGTATGCCGCACGCCTCGGGGCTGAGGCCGGATCCTGGTCTCAGCAGATCCATGTTCGCGTCCCAATAAGCGTCTATGGTCCCCGCATCCCGCCAGTAACCCTCAAAAGGGTAGCCGAACACCTTAGCCCCCTTGAGTGCCCTCGGGATGATCTGGCTTCCGAAGTCCTCTTCCTTGGTCTCGCTCAAGGTCGTCACCAGATAATCCCTGTCGAACACATATATGCCCATGGAAGCGAGGTTCGATCGCGCCCTCTTGGATTTTTCCTCCCAGTCCACGATCCTGTTCTCCCCGTCCAGGGTGCCTGTGCCGAAATGACGGGTCTCTTCCCACGGCACTCGTATCATTCCTATGGTAACATGGGCGCGGTTGGCGCGGTGGAACTGAACGAGCGGCCCATAGTCCATGCAGTAGATGTGATCCCCGGACAGGATCAGAGCTTCCGTGTACTGGCCTGACGAGAGGAAGCTCATATTCTGCCGCACTGCATCGGCGGTTCCCTTGTACCAATCCCAGTCCTTCTCTCCCGTCTTGGGCGGGAGGATGCTGATGCCCCTCGTGCGGCCCGCCAAATCCCAGGCGGATCCGTCTCCTATGTGGTCCATGAGGGAAAGGGGTTTGTACTGGGTGAGCACGGCCACTCTCGTGAGGCCGCAATTCGCTATGTTGCTCAGTGTAAAGTCTATGATCCGGTAGATCCCACCGAAGGGTACGGCCGGTTTTGCGCGGTACTGGACGAGGATGTTGAGCCTGCTCCCCACCCCGCCCGCCAGGAGAAGGGCCATTACTCTTCTCATTTGACTACTTCTCCACTGCTGTACTCCCTTCGCGTAAAATGGTCGGCCGGGACGTTGGGATAGATAGTGACCCCATCATGGACCTCTATTTCCTCGGGCAGAGAGCTCTCCATTCCGATGACCGATAGCTTCCCGCCGGGGCCCCCGACAATTGCTGATCGGCCGATGGCCACCCCTATGTCCGTGATCGTCCTCGTCACGCGCGCCCCTTTTCCCACCTTCGTGTCGAAGAACAGGATCGAATCCTCCACCACCGCGCCTTCCTCCACAACGACGCCGGGAAAGAGGAGAGAGCGGGAGACCTTCCCCTTTACGTGGCAACCCGAATGGACGAGCGAGTCCTTCACCGTGGAGGCCGGTCCGAAGATGGTCGGCTGCCGGTCCCTGATCTCTCTGTGGGCGAGGTTCGTCCTTATCTGCCAGGACTTCAGGTCGATCCGTGCCTGGTCGCCGAGGAGGTCCATGCTCGTCCTCCAGTACTCCTCGAGGGTGCGCGTATAGCCCCAATAGCCGACGTGCTTGTACCCAAAAATCCTCGAGTTGCCGAGGAGCGAAGGGATGATGTCCCTCCCGAACTCGTGCGAATCCTTATCTGCGTTCTCCTCCAGGGCATCGAGAAGGACCTTCTGATTGAAGACGTATATGGTGAGAGAGGCCCAATCAAGGACCCGTTTCTTCGGCTTCTCGACGTACTCGACCAGTCTGCCGCCCGTGGAGTCTTCCCCCTCTATGAGTCCTTGCCCGAAGCGGCCGGGACCCTCACGGGGCGTGGGAGTGAACGCGATGGTGAGATCCGCCTTCTTCTCCACGTGATAGTTTATGACATCCAGATAGTCCATCTTGTAGATGTGGTCGCCCGAGAGGATCAACACAAGATCGGGGTTGTACATCTTGATGAAATCGATGTTCCGGTACACCGCATCGGCCGTCCCCTTGTACCAGTCGGAGGCCTCTCTTCCCTTGAAAGGCGGGAGGATAACGGCGAACCTGTTTCTCCCCACCATGTCCCACGGCTGACCGTTGGCGATGTGGTTGATGAGATAGAAGGGGCGGTACTGCGAGAGGATGCCGACCCGTTCTATGCCGGAATTCATCAGGTTGCTCATGGGGAAATCGATGATTCGGTAGAGGGCGCCGAAAGGCAGCACGGACTTCGGTCTCAGGAAAGTGAGGACATCGAGCTCATCCACCCGGCCTCCCGCCAGAATCATCGCCAGAACGTTCTTCATCGCGGCTCTTTCCTGAGAATAGACATACCAAAAAGTAACGCTTCAACAGCCAAAAAGCAACCATTGGGGTTCAGCACGCAACCATTGGGGTTCAGCCCCCCTCCAGTGGCAAAGCCACTGGAGCCTCCCCGCTCACCCCTCGCTTCGCTCGGTTTTGCCGTGGTTCAGCACCCCCTCACCGGGCATCAGCCCGGCGAGCCTCCCCGCTCACCCCTCGCTTCGCTCGGTTTTGCCGTGGTTCAGCACCCCCTCACCGTGGCAAAGCCACTGGAGCCTCCCCGCTCAGCCCTCGCTTCGCTCGCCTAGGAGCGGCCGGTAGCATGGCTCACCTCTCGACCTCAGTACGCTCACGCCTGTCGTCGGTTCAGCGCCCCTCCACAGGCTCGGCCCGCTTAGGCCCCGCTTATGCCGGTTCACGACCGTTGGAACTTCTCGTTGAGCAGCCTTTTGAATCTGGGGGCATAGATGAGGTCAAAGGTCTCTTCCTTTCCGGGGAAGAGGTTGAGGGTGAATCTCTTCACCCCTTCCACGACGAGGATGGCCTGATCGTGGGTGAGCCTCTGGGTCCTGATGTACTCAAGGGTAAAGTCCACCATGAACCTCAGCCGCCTGATCTTCTTGTCTTCTTCGCGAATGTCCTCGCTCATACTTACACCAGGCGTTGTCCTTCGCGTAGTCTCACTTTCGCGCAGTCTTCCTCGCCCCTTCCTTGGAGAAAAGCTGCGTATACAGCCATAGGCCGATGCCGAACGTGATGGCCGAGTCGGCCACATTGAAGGCAGGCCACTGAAAGCCCTCGTAATGGACAAGGATGAAATCGACCACGTAGCCGTAAGCGATCCGATCGTAGATGTTGCCGATAGCCCCCGAGAGCACGAATGTAAGGGAGAGTCTCGTCCATAGGGGAGGCCTATAGACTACCAGATAGTACGCCAGGCCGGCAATGACGGCAATGGGGATGATGAGGAACATCACGTGGCCGAAGTCGCGCTGCGACATGAAACCGAAGAGGCCACCCCTGTTCCTGCCGTGCACGATCGCGAGCCACTGGTAGATGGAAAGGGCGTCTCCGTACCCGAGGCGTTCGATTATCAGTGACTTTGTCCACCGGTCAAGGAGGAAGACGAGCAGGACTAGCAGGAGGTGAGCGTATCTCTGCATCGCTTGCACAAGTTCGGGAACTCCCCTCCCGTCTCCACGTCAAGGGCATACTGCCAACAGCGTTCGCATTTCAAGCCTTCGGCTCTCTTGACGAGCACATCCGTCCGGTCGCTCTTCTCCACCTCTACTTGCGACACGATGAGCACCTCTTTCAGCTCATCCCCGTGCTTCGTCAGGACCTCGTACTCATCCGGCGCGGCGTATATGACCACCTTCGCATCGAGGGGGTGACCGATCACCTTCTCCACCCTCTTTTCCTCTATCTTCTTGTTGACCGATTCCCTGATCCTCCAGACTGTTTCCCACTCCTCCTCGAGCCGGCCATCGATCAAAGAGGGGTCGGCCTGAGGGAACGCAGACAGAAGAACCGAGTCCTCGGCGACGAGGGGCCTCACGTAGGACCACATCTCCTCGGTGGTGAAGGAAAGGATGGGGGCCGCAAGCCTCAAGAGGGCAATGAGGGCTTCGAAGACAACGGTCTGTGAAGCCTTTCTCTTCGTGGAGTATTTCTTCTCCACGTACATCCGGTCCTTGATAATATCGAGGTAGAGGGCACTCAGGTCTATGGCGCAGAAATTGTGGATACTGTGATAGATCGTATGGAAAGCGTAGCCGTCGTATGCCTCCCTTACCCTCTCGATGAGCTTCTGGAGCCTCGACAAGAGCCATCGATCGAGAGAGGAAAGCTCTTCGTAGGGCACCCTGTCCTTCAGCGGATCGAAATCCTTGTCGATGTTCGCGTGAAGGAACCTGAAAGTGTTCCGGATTCTCCTGTAGGTCTCGACGAGACGATCGATGATCTCCTTCGACATCCGTATGTCGTCCCGATAGTCTTCGTAGGTGACCCAGAGCCTCAGGATCTCCGCTCCATATTTCTCGATGATCTCGGACGGGGCGATGACGTTCCCCAGGGATTTCGACATCTTCACTCCCTTGGCGGCGAGGAAGAACCCATGGGTGAGGACCGTCTTGTAGGGCGCTATGCCCTCGTTGCCCACGGAGACGAGGAGCGAGCTGTGGAACCATCCCCGGTGCTGATCACTCCCTTCGAGATACATGTCGGCAGGGAATGTCAGTTCGTTCCTCTTCTTCAGGACGGCGGCAAAGCTTGAGCCCGAGTCGAACCAGACGTCGAGAATGTCTTCTTCTTTCGTAAAGGCGGTATTGCCGCAGGAGCAGGCGGCTCCTTCGGGCAGGAAATAAGATGCATCCTTCTCGAACCAGACGTCGGCCCCGCGCTGCCTCACCTCGTCGATGATCCGGGCAAAGGTCTCCCGGCTCCAGTAAGGCTCCCGACAGGAATCGCAGTAGAATACGGTGATGGGCACGCCCCATGTCCTCTGCCGGGAAATGCACCAGTCGGGCCGCACGGCGAGCATGTTGTATATCCGGTCCCTGCCCCACGCGGGTATCCATGTAACCTTATCTATCTCCGCCAGCGACCTCTGCCTCAGGCCCACCTTGTCCAGGGAGAGGAACCATTGCTCGGTGGCCCTGAAGATGACGGGTTTCTTGCACCTCCAGCAATGGGGGTAGGAGTGTTCGATCTCCTCGGAGAAGAAGAAGACGCCAAGCTCTTTGAGCTTCTCGAGAATGACCGGGTTGGCCGCGAAGACGTTCATGCCGCCGAAGAACGGCACGTCACGGGTCAGCTCGCCGGCCTCGTTGACGGGAGAATAGACGTCGAGCGAGTATTCGAGGCCCGTCGCATAGTCCTCTTCACCGTGTCCGGGCGCGATATGGACCGCCCCGGTGCCTACGTCCTTGGCAACGTAATCGGCGTAAACAACGAGGGACGTCCTGTCTATGAAGGGATGCCTGAAGGACTGCTCCCGGAGGGCCTCAGGAGAGATCTCCCCCAGGATGCGGATAGTCTTCGATGCCCGCCTTGCCCATGATATCGGCGACAAGGTCCTTCACGGCGATCAATATCTCGCTTCCTCGTTTCTATGGCGACATACGTGAACTCCGGGTTGATGGCTATGGCGAGATTTGCCGGCAGGGTCCATGGGGTCGTCGTCCAGATGAGCATGGATATGGGTTTGTCCGGATACCCTTTGAAGACCTCATCCGCGGGAGACGAGGGGGAACTTCACATAGACCGAAGCCGACCTGTCATTCTGGTACTCGATCTCCGCCTCGGCCAGGGCGGTTCTGCAGTTGATGCACCAGAGGACGGGCTTCTTCTTCCGGTATGATTCGCCCCGCTCGAAGAACTTCGCCATCTCCTCGATGATCGTGGCTTCATAATCGAAGTCCATGGTGACGTAAGGATGGTCCCAATCTCCGATCACGCCCAGCCTTTTGAATTCCGATCTCTGGATGTCGAGAAACTGGGCCGCATAGGTGCGGCAGAAGGCCCTCACGTCCGTCTTCGCCAAAACCTGTTGTTTCGCCTTCAGCTCCTTCTCTGCCTGGTGCTCGATGGGCAGCCCGTGGCAGTCCCACCCGGGCACATAGTCAGAGCGAAAGCCTGACATGAACTTCGATTTTACAATGATATCTTTCAGTATCTTGTTGAGGGCGTGTCCAAGGTGGATATTCCCGTTCGCGTAAGGCGGACCGTCGTGAAGGACGAACCGCGGGTCTTCCGCGTGTTTAGCGAGAAGCCTCCCGTATAGGTCGATATCCTCCCAGAGCTGCAGTATCTGCTTTTCCTTCACGGGCAGATTGCCCTTCATGGGGAAGTCGGTCTTTGGTAGATTGAGCGTCGACTTATAGTCCATCCACTATCCTTTCTCTAAACCATTCCACATTCACGTCGTCAAAAAGGGCATCCGTCTCTTCGAGCGTGCGAAGGCGATCCCAATCGGTTTCTTTTAGGGTTTTCGTCGACCCATAGACTCTGCACATCCGACGAAGGTCCTCGAAGGCCCCGTAATGACCGAGAAATCTCGATTTCCCGTAGTCGCCGGCAGTTCCCGTGGTGATGAGGAACTGCCAGTCCGATGACTGGAGGAGAAGGAGCTCCCTTGCCATCTGTTTCAAGATGCGTGATCCTATTGCGTCGTCCGCCCCCTCATTTATCGCATCCGCCATCATCTGCTCCGCCCGGCGTATGCGCTCCCACGTCCAGGTCGTGTCGTCATTATACCAGATGAAGTGATGGCCCCCTTCACCCCATGACCCTTCTGAAAGCTCGACAGCGGCGGAAGGGGCTACGTTCTGCAGGACCGTTGAGGCTTTTTCTATTGTAGCACAATTCCTGCCAAAAGCGCACACGAGCGCATGGAGCCAGTCTATTCCTTCGAACCACCAGTGGCCGAACAGCTCGGCGTCGAAGGGGATGGTGAGAACCCCGGAAGAGCCGGTTTCCTCGTAGTGGCGGCGCAGTTTGTCCTCCATGAGCCCCCGGAAATGGTCCGCATGGACTTTTGTCCTTTCAGCGGCTTTGTCCGGATCGTAGATGAGCTTCGTCCCAAGGTCGCCTTTGTGGTCGGTCACCCTCCAGTAGCGCAAGCCCCCGGGCGAGTGCTTCTTATGAAACTCAAGGTACGCCGGATCTCCGGGATACCCCCATTGCGCGCTCCATACCTGGAGACTCGTCTCTGTGTCACGGGCGAAGAAAGCACATTCGCCGGACGCGGCCGAGCCGGTCCTGTGCACAGCGTAAAGTGCTTTGCGCTCTTCGGCTCCCATTTCCCCGGCGCCCGTGCTCGTCTGCAACCCCCCCCTTGCCGCGGACCTCGGGGGGCAGGAACATCTCTCCATACCCGCCCGGAGGGGCGCTTCGCTTCCTCATTGAAAGCTCGCCGGCCGCATCTTGCCCGTACCCGCCTCGGCTTTTCTCTTCCTTCAGCACGTGATGGCCGTCGACAAAGAAGTAGCTTAGGTTGTGGGCGCAGAGGAAGGTCTCGAGGCCCCTGCGCTGCCCTGCGCGCTCACCCGGGATATCGGAAGGCCGTTGCCCGGGCCTGTAGGCGCACTCCGGAAGCCATATCCCCTTGGGATCCCGGTGAAAATACTTTCTATAGACTGCTACACCTTGCGCTATCTGGGCCGAGACAGAGGTGTCCCGATCGAGCAGGGGGAGGTACGCATGGGTGGCGGCAGAGACGATAAGCTCTATCTGACCCGCCTCCTGGAAGCGGCTGAAGGCCCCGGGAAGGTCCTCTCGAAAGGTATCGGTGAAGTCTCTGAGGCGGGCCTCGTAGAACTCCTGCCATCTGTCGGCCAGGCGGGAAAGCTCACGCAGCCCCTCGACCTCGAAAGACGCAGCATCAACCTGCGCCGCCTCTATCTTCTCTCGTATGTATCCCTTAAGCTCTTGCCTGAAAAGGGGAGATGCCAGCATTTCGCAGAGCACGGGGGTGATCCCGATGGTGAAATTAGCCGGTCTTCCTTCCTTTGTCAGCTTTTCAAGGGTGTTGAGGAGCGGGATGTAAGTCTCGCAGGCTGCTTCGCAGAGCCAATCGACACCGTGGGGCCACTTGCCATGGGAGAGCACGTAGGGTAGATGTGCGTGGAGTACCAGTACAACATATCCCTGGGCCATGGCAATCCTTTAGGGGGAATTAATTAAAAGTAGCACAAAGGCACTGGCCGCGCAAGGAGAATGCGGGTCTAATCCGGGGCGAATGCACGTGAGAGGGCGGCTCGAGTGCGCTTGTGAGGCCGTCGCCTTCCCCCGGAGCCCCCCTTTCGTCCTTTCGGCTGCCGTCCTAGTCGGCCAGATGGCCCATTTCGACGGCTCGGGCGATCAAAGTCTCAGCAAACCTCCATAGCTCTCGCGACCCGGCCTCTACAATAGGTCTGTTCTTCTGCACGACCTGGCTTTTTCTCACGTTGTGCTGCTTCCACGCGTGGCCGGCGGTAAGGGCATTCTGCATCATGGGCTCCAACCTGTCGATAGCCGCTGCAAATCGGGCCTCCGCCGAAGTGCGGGCCTCGAATTCTTCCCACAGGGATTTCAGCTCCCGGGCCTGATCGTCCGGCAGCAGCCCGAAAATCCGCTCCGCGGCCTTTCTTTCCGCCTCCTCTTTCCGCAGGCCCGCTGCCTCGTCGTAGAGAAAGGTATCCCCTGCGTCGATTTCCACAATATCGTGCACCAGCACCATCCGGACGACCTTGTTCACATCGACGGGCTTGTTGGAGTACTCGGCCAGCGCCATGGCCATCATGGCCAGGTGCCATCCGTGTTCGGCGTCGTTCTCGTGGCGGGAGTTATCGAAAAGGCGCGTGCGCCGCATGATGTGCTTCAGCCTGTCTATTTCGATAATGAACCGCAGCTGGAGATCGAGCCGGTTTTCCATCCCTCTATCCTTTGGGTTTTCCATCTCCCGCTTCCGTCCCGGGCTTCGCGAGAAACGCCTGCTTCGCATAACGGTCGAAGCCCGCTGATTCGTAGAATCGATAGATGCCCTCGTTCTTTCTCCCTGTGAGAAGCATCACTTTGTAGCAATTCCGGTCCCAGGCGTATGTGAGGGCTGCCTTGAGGACCGCTTTGCCGCATCCCTTGCGCCGGTGGTCTCCATGGGTCACCACGTTTTCCACGAGGCCATACGGACGGCAGCCCCTCGTGAGGTTGGGAACAATGGAAAGCACGGGAGGACGCAACAAGCAAGCCGTCCGCGAAAAGGCCGAAATATCGTTGGTTCGGGTCTGCCTGGATCTCCTTCCAGACGCCATCGACGTGGTCTGATGCGGGCAGGGGGTCGTCTGCCTCATGCAGGTGGCGATAGAGCGCGAGAAGCTCTCCCAGCTCCGTTGCCCGAATCCGCCTGATTTCGACCATGCTTTTCCCCTTTCAACAGAGCCGCTTTTTCCTACCCGGTCGGGTTCTCGTTACGGGTCTTCCCGCGAGGCCTTCAGAACAGCCTCACCACGTCGTTGTACGTAACGAAGAGAACCAGCGCGGCCATCGCGGCCCATCCCACCTTGAGCATCCATTCCAGGGGCGCCCTTCCCAAGGGACGGCGCCGCACCATCTCAAGGAGGAATATCGTTATCTGACCGCCATCCACTACGGGGAAAAAGGGCACCAGGTTGAAGACGGCGAACTGGACGCTCAAAAAGGCGAGAAAGGAAAGAAGGGGTACGAGCCCTTTCTTCGCAACGGTCCCGGACGCCTGTGCTATGGCGATGGGGCCTCCCAACATCTTCGCCGAGAGGCTTCCCAAGAGGATACCGCGAAAGCTGCCGATGGAATCGCCCAGAATCGCCGTGAAGGTGGAGAAACCGTTTGCCATTGCCGCGGGGAATGGGTATTTCCTTGTCTCCATCAGGGGACTGTATGAAATGCCCGCAAAGGCCTTACCGGTCCGGGGATCGCTCCTTGGGACGATGCGGACAACGAAGGTTCGTCCGAGCCGCTCTATGCCGATGGGAAGAGGGGCCCTCGCGCCCGCAATTGCGGCCTGGAACGCGCTCCATGCGGCAACGGGGCTCCCGCCCGCCGTGAGGATCACATCCCCCGCACGGATGCCTGCGCCTTGCGCCGGGCTGCCCTCGGCAACTGCCGCCACCGTAATCCGTTCTTTCGCAAAGAGGCCGGCATTTATCCGGGAGGCCCGGTGGAGTGTGAGGTATTCTGTTTCCCCGTCCCTCAAGATTCGCATCGTGACATCCTTCTCATAGAGAGGCAGGAGGCGGGTTACTTCCCCCCACGTCGCAACACGGATCCCGTCGACTCCGCATACCTTGTCTCCGTTCCTCAATCCCGCTTTTTCCGCGGGAGACGCGGGCGCGACCCAACCCACCGCGGCAGGCTGAGACATGAATGCGGGAGCGCTCACGCCGAGGAGAGAGACGAGGAAGAGGACCAGAACGGCGAGCGACAGGTTTGCGAGGGGACCGGAAGATGCCACGACTATCTTATCAAACGGGGGCCTCTCCCCGTAATGCGGCGAGCCGGGGCAAAAAGCTTCCGGCTGACCTGCCTCACCCAGTTGAACGTACCCGCCCAACGGGATGAGCCTGAGCACGTAGTCCGTATCCCCGCGGCGGACACCCACCATTCTTGGTCCGAACCCGATGGCGAAAGTCTCGACCCTTATGCCGAGTCTTTTTGCCGCGACGAGGTGACCCAGCTCATGGGCCGTTACGAGAATGGTGAGAACAACCAGAAACGACAGGACGGTTATCATCGTGCCTCCAATACATCCCCTTTTTCCAGGAAGAACGCTATGCCTTCCTTCTCACCGCGATAAGCTCCGCAACTATGCTCACCGCGATCTCCTGGGGTGTCTCCGCGCGAATACCGAGACCGATGGGCGCGTGGACAGCGGCCAGGGCGGCCTCCTCGAAGCCCTTCGCCTTCAAGTGATCGAGGATCAGCCTGTTTTTTCTCTTGCTTCCGATCATGCCGACATAGCGGGTCGGCCTTCTCATGACCTCTTCAAGGACGAGTGCGTCATGCTTATGGCCCCTCGTGACTATGGCCACGTACTCGTTCCCGTAGAAGGTGAGGCGTTGAAAGACCTTCCTGAAGTCATCGACAATAATCTCCTGCGCTTCCGGGAATCTCTCCCTGTTCGCAAAATCAGGCCGGTCGTCTATCACCACCGTGTTGAAGTCCACCATGGCAGCAATCTTCGACACGTGCTGAGAGATGTGGCCTGCGCCGAACAGGTAAAGGAAGGGATAGGAGACTAAAGGCTCGATGACTGTTCCATTGTCGATGACGGGCTTCGCTTGGTCGGTGTAGCTCTGAAAGGAGGCCTTGAGCTCATCTGGGATGCCATCTCCCACGACGGAGCCATCTTCCAGGACGAGACTCTTGGACAACGAACCCCCGGAGAATCGGGTAACCATCAATGCGTTCCTCCCCCTTTTCTCAAGGGCCCGCGCTTCGGCGTAGAGGCTCCTGTATCGTTCGTGGATGGGCTCGAGGAAGATGTCGACGTTTCCACCGCAGATCATGCCCTCGTCTTCCACGAGCCTGCCGTCCATCCGATAATGGAGGATGTTGGCGGTCTGCGCCTTTGCGCTTCGCTTCGCCTCCTGCCATACCTCGGCCTCGACGCATCCTCCGCCGACGGTGCCGAAGAACCGCCCGTCGTCGCCTATGAACATCTTTGCCCCTTCTTCCCTGGGGGCCGCCCCTATCTTCTTCACAATGGTGGCGAGGCAGCCTCCCTTTCCTCTCGAAAGATAGTCTTCAACAGCCTCGTAAATGTCCATCCCCCATGACCTCCAATGGAACGTCTGCATCGCGGCTGTTCTCAAGAAAGCTTGTGCATGATCGCTTCGAGAACGCCGCCTCCTATGGCCCGAGCCTTTTCTGAAATCGTGAAGCAATAATCTCTGTTGCCCCGGGGGTCGACGTCGCCCACTTTCTCGCCCTCCGGTACCGTGATAGGTCTGATGAGACCCCGCAGCACGCCGTCTATCTGGGCCTTCACCGGGGTGTCGTCGACATAGAGTATGATGTCGCCCTTGAGCACCGCGTCGCCTATGGTTTTCGCGGTCCTCACCATGCCCGCATGGGGGGAACGGAGGACCCGTTCCTTCGTGTGTCCCCCCATCTCGCCGGGGGTGCCCGTGTAGGCTTCCGCTTCCCCATCATAGTAAACCCGGCCCAGGTTGTGCCCCCTGTTGCTCTCAACGACCGCATCGACTTCATCGGGGGCCCTGAACCCGGGGCCCACGCCGATCACGAGCCGTGCCATCCCCGTTATCGGTTCTTTGCGCTTCTTTGCCATGACAGCGTCTACGAGCACGTGGGGCTTCAATTCACGCAGGAAAGAACCTTCCTTGTCGATCACGATTGCTATGACCTCGCGGTCCCACAATGTCAACAGCCCGGACGGGTCCGTGAGAAGCTCTGCCCTGACCCCTTCCACGGTCATGCCCTTTTCATAGACAGCCTCGGAAAAAGCGACGTTTCTCCGGACCGAGACGGGCATGGCTATCTCCGACATGACAATCCGGCGAAAACCGGAGGCGAAGAGGCGATGGGCGATGCCCGTCGCCATTTCCCCTGCCCCCCGTATGGCGATCGTAGGGGCTCCCATCTTATGCCCCTTTCCCGAAAAAGCAGTTTGGATAGTGGCATGTCCCGCAGTGCAGGCATAGGCCCCCGAGGGCCAGTTTGCGCACAGTGGCGGCGCTTATTGCCTTGCCGGCCATGGATCCGGGGCAGGAGGACATCGAGCATGGTGTGCGTGTCGAAATAGACGCAGGCGGGCGCGCCGAGGACATACTTTCCCTTGAGCCTCGCGACGAGGAACATGGCCCCCGGAAAGACCGGTGCACCGTAAGAGATCACGCGGGCGCCCGTAGCCTCTATCCCCTCTCTCGTCAGGTCGTCAGGATCCACGGAAAGACCGCCGGTGGTCACCACAAGGTCGGCCCCTTCTTCCAACACCCCGAGGACCGCGTCCCTGATGAGTTCTATGTTATCCGCCACGAGCCTCTTGCCTATGACCTCGAGCCCGTATCCTTTCAGCTTTTCTTCCACTCGGAATGAAGCGTCGGGTATCCTCCCGCTCGCAACTTCCGTTCCCGTTACAACCAGGCCTGCCTTCATGGTCCTGTACGGAAGAATCCTTACCAGGGCCTTTCTCCCAACCGTTTGCGCCTTCTCGAGTAGCTCTTCCGAGATATAGAGGGGCACGATCCTCGTCGCAGCGACGAGGTCCCCTCGCTTGACGGGATAGCCGTCCGGCACCGTGGTAAAGACCACATTCTCGATCCGGTTCATCTGGGCGAGGAGTTTTCTATCGATGGCCACAAGGCCGTCGATCTTGCTGACCATGTTGACCCTTCCCTCTTTTGCCGGCTGGATCTCCACGCTTTCGTCCACAGAGGCCAGAGCGATGCGCCGTCCCGCTTCTTCTTCGTGGATCTCCTTCTCTTCTCCGTCCGTCACGTAGATGTGCCCTTTTCCGATGTCAAGCAGCCTCTCGATATCACTTTTCTCGATGATCCTGCCGCGCCTGAAGACGGCGTCCTTCTTCTTGCCGGGAATGATCTCGGTAACATCGTGGGCGAGCGCAAGGCCCACGGCATTCTCCACCCTAACCTTTTTCAATGGCGTAACCCCTCCTTCTAAGAGACTCCACATCATCTTCAGTGTCCAGGTCAAGAATGGTACCAATTCCCGCTTCGAGGAAAAGCACGTCGGGCCGGTGGGCTTCGATGAAGTCCCTGAGACCTCCCTCGCCCTTGATTGATCTGATCGCCTCAAGATGGCGCGTCATGTCCACAAGGACCGGGTGGCCTTTGGTGCCCCCATGGACCGGAACTATGATGGAGTGTTGTCCTGATTCGTACGCCCCCATGACGCGGGCGATGATGTCGCCTTCCACGAAGGGCTTGTCCCCGAGGTGGAAGAATACCCGGTCAGAGCGGGAGATTATGGGCAGGGCAGCCTTGATCGACGCCGACATGCCGTCTTCGTGCCTCTCGTTGTGGAAGAAGGAGACGGGAAGATCGGCCAATTCGCGCTCGACTCTCTCCCTCTCGAACCCTGTCACCACCGCGACCTCGCCTATCCCCGCCTCTACGAAGAAGCGGACCGTCTTTCTGATAACCGCCTCCCCGTTTACGCGGAGGCAGAGCTTGTTATAACCGAGTCTCCTCGATGCGCCGGCCGCCAGGATAACCGCAGATGATTTCAGCATAGCTCATTCCCAAGGCAAATTGATGAAAGGACTGCTGCAGCGAGGAAGCTTCCGGGCAATCGATTCGTCTACGAACTACCTCCTTTCGGCGGCATCCGTGTCCGATTGCCTTACGACCTTGTTGATGTCCGCAATGAGCGCATCCACGTCAATGCCGTGAACCTCCGCACCCTGCTCGATGCTCTCGAAAAGGGCGGCCTGGCAACCAAGACAACCCAACCCGTGGCGCTCGAAGGTGGCGATTGTTTCGGGGTGCTTCTTCACCACATCCTCAATCGACATTTTCTTGTTGATCATTGCTGCTCCTTTAAAACACGTCAGCGGAAAAGATGAATATTCGCGTCTCCTTCGACTTCCACGCATCGCGGGGAAGGCCGGCCTTCATGCACGCATATTCGAGAAAGACCTGTCTGCCCCACCCATACTCGGTCGCGACCTGCGGCAGAAGGAGCCCCGAATCGAATCCCTTCTCGATGTAGATGCCGTGAACTCCCACCTCGATCTCGTCTATGTCGCTTATCCTTTTCATCGGAGTGAGTACCGAGATCTCGATATCCGTCTCCCGCCACTCCGTCTCGTCGAGGGGCACGAACCTCGGATCATGGAACGCCGCTTCCACCGCCATCTGTCTCACGGTCTCGTCGAGAGGCATAAGACCTCTGATGTGACCGATGCAGCCTTTCAGCTCGCCCTTTGTCTTGAGACAGACGAAGGCCCCCATCTTCTGCTTCAGGGTCTCCGGCACAACGAGCGGCTCTTCCTGCCTCCCGAAGAGCACCTTCTCTATCGAGGTTCGCGCCAGGTCCTTGAGGAGTCTTCGCTCCTCGACGGAAAAATGGAGATCTATTCCCGCCTTCCTTGCCTTCAAGGGTCACTCACCACAGAAAATGCAGGAGACGTATCCCACGACGCTGTCCATATCGCCGGTAACGTCACCCGAATTCATATAGTTCAAGACCTTGGCGCGGGCGGCCCCCAACATCCTGGAAATCATCATGGTCGAGATTATGGGCCCGGCCCCGCAGGCCTCGTACTTCCCTCTGGCAAGCTCCCGGATCATGCCCTCCACGTCGAACGCTTCGAGAAGCTCGATGGCGGCCTTGTCCATCTCCTTTGCCAGGTCATACGGATAATAGTGAGAAAGATCCGTACTCCCCAAAATAAGGTACCTCTTCTGTTTCTCCCTGATGCACCTGTGGACAGTATCGGCTAACTGACGCGAAGCCTCAGGGTCCTGCGAGGTACCCATGATCAGCGGCACTATTTTGAATTCCCCGAGCACGGTCTGAAGAAAGGGGAGCTGGACCTCTATTGAATGTTCCGAGCGATGGACCCTTGGATCCGCGTGAATCACATCCCCTTTCCCTATCAGGTCGCGTGCGAGCTCTTCGTCGATCGGGACGATGCCCATCGGGGTCCTGTACCCCCCCTTCTCCTGAACGGCCGTCCCGAGAAAGAAGGATTGGTGACTGGGGGCCACGATGATCACGGTGTCGAAGCTTGTTCCTGATATCGCCTTGTACCCGTAAGCTGCCGTTTGCCCGGAGTACATGTAGCCGGCATGAGGAGAGATCAGACCGATAACCGCGCTTTCGGGTTCATGGAGACGTACCTTGCTCAGGTATCCATCGACATCCATCCGGAGTACCTCTTGGTTGCCCGGATAGAACGTGCCGCTCACTGCGGGTTCTCGAATTCCGTCCATTATTCGCCTTATAGGCGCTATTATAGCACAACTGTTTCGGCTCTGCGCAACAAAAGTCGGGAAGGCCACAAGGGGAGTGATCCTCCACCTGCGAGATGGGTGCGTTACGCCATCTCTTCCAGGAGCTCCACGGCACGTCCGACGAATTCGGGGCAGAGAGTCTTGAAAAGACCGAGGGCGAGTGCGCGCTCCATTCCCTCTTTGGTCCCCGGCTCGCAGCCCAGCAAGTCCCTGCATTTGGTCGAGCCGAAGAGGGCTGTGAACCCCTCCATGAACCGCCTCCCCTGTTCGCGGCTCCTCTCCTTTGCCTGCCGGTCCTGAGGATCGGTCATTCCGTGCTTCAAGCCGATGACCATAAGGCCGCCGGTCACGGCTCCGCACGTTTCTCCGGATCCCGCAATACCCCCTCCGAATGCCCCTGCCAGCCTGAGGGCTGTTTCGTTGCTCAAGCCAAAATCTTGGGCGTACGCCCATAGCACCGACTGGCAGCAGTTAAACCCTTTTTCAAAGCACGAAAGCGCTTCTTTTTTCCGTTCCATCCGAAAAGCCCCCTTCGCAATTTCCAGGATTATATCACGGGTCGGCCCACGGGAGGAACAAGGCTAAGAGCGCCCTGCAATTAGTGGGGCTCAGCGCCCCCTCCAAGGCAAAGCCTCGGAGCCTCCCCCTCAACCTCGCTTCGCTCGGGGTCGTCGGCTCAGCGCCCCCTCCACCAGCAAAGCCGTCGGAGCCTCCCCCCTCACCCTCGCTTCGCTCGTTTTGCGTTGGCTCAGCTTCGCTCGGAATGATTGGCGCTTGCCGCGATTGGCCGGCACCCGGTTTTTGGGACCGATATTCGTGCTTAAGGAGAAATCAGTTTTGTGATAGTATAAGGAAACGCCACGAAGAAGGAGCGAAGGCATGGCAAAAACACGGGACATAAAGAAGGACGCAAAGAAACAGCCTACCAAGACCCTGAAAGAGAAAAGGGAGGCAAAGAAAGAAAAGAAGTCGTCGAAGCCTTAAAGTGCGGGAACGAGCGCTTCCCTTTGGAAAGATCAGCCTCCGGCAAGTGGAGGAAAGAGGCTTACCACGTCCCCGTCTTTTATTACGTGATCCGGTTCCGCATGAATGCCGTTGACGATAATGATGCGCGGAATATCGTCGGGGAGCTTAAGCTCATGGATCACGTCGTGGATGGTCTTTTCTCCATCGAAGGACATCATGTATGAAAACCCCTTCGTACCTTCGGGAAGAAAGTCTCGGAAGTTTGCGAATAGCCGTATCTCTGCCTTCATGATATTTTTATACCCCAAAAGAATTGGATCTGTCCAGCTCTACCTCCGTGCCTTAAAAGAGGTCGAGCGCATGAGGCCTTCTATCCCGGCCGAATGCGCCCGACCTCTCGTATCGGCTACCGAAGCCTGAATCTCTGTATCTTGCCGGTCGAGCTCTTCGGAAGCTCTTTGACGAACTCGATCCAGCGGGGGTATTTATACTTGGCCATCCGGTCGAGGACCCACTGCTTGATCTCCTTTTCCAAATCGGCCGATGCTTTTTTGCCGTCTTTCAGTACGACGTAAGCCTTTGGCTTGGCGAGTCCCTGCTCGTCGTTGTGGCCGACCACGGCAACTTCCAAGACGGCAGGGTGCCCCATGATGCAATTCTCCACCTCGACAGGGGATACCCAGATTCCGCCGACCTTCAGCATGTCGTCACCCCGGCCCGCGCACCAGTAGTAGCCGTCCTTGTCCTTGTAGTACTTGTCGCCCGTGTTGATCCATTCGCCCTGCATGGTGAGGCGTGTCTTCTCCCGTTTGCGCCAGTACTGCTGAGCGGCGCTCCCGCCTTTGACGAGGAGTGTCCCGATCTCGCCGTCCGGAGCGTCTCTGCCCTCTTCGTCCGCCAGCCTCAGCTCATAGCCCGGCACGGGTTTTCCGGTGGAGCCGGGTCGTACGTCGCCCGGACGGTTGCAGATGAAGATGTGAAGCATTTCGGTCGTGCCCAACCCATCGAGAATCTCCAGGCCGAAGCGGGCCTTCCAACGGTTGAGGATCTCCGGAGGCAGCGCCTCGCCGGCGGAGAAGCAGAGGCGGACTGTCGACAGCGGGTGGGGCGCATTGGGATCGGGCTTTGGTACCTTTCTCCTTGTCCTGTTTCTCCATGTACTCGAGCATTTGACCGTAGAGGGTCGGGATGCCGAAAAAGACGGTGGCCTTGAACTTCTCGATGTGCCTGAAAACGCCCTCCGGCTTGGGAGGGTCGGAACTGAGAATGACAGAGGCTCCGGCGCCGAAGGGGAGATAGCATGCATTGCCCAGGCCGTATGCGAAGAAGAGGCGCGCGGCCGAAAAGACGATATCCTGTTCGGTCAGACCCAGCACACCCTGGCCGAACCCCTCGTGTGCCACCACCATGTCGTACTGGGAGTGGATAGCGCCTTTGGGCGAGCCGGTCGAACCGGAGCTATAGAGCCAGAAGCCCACGTCATCCTTAGTGGTGAATTCGGTCTTTATCGTTTCCGGGGCATGGCGGTACTTCTGCCTGAAGGGTACCAGGGCGCCCTTCGCCTCGGAAATAACTATCATATCGCGAAGATACAAGAGGTCTCCCTTGATCTGGCTTACCAGGGGCACCAACTGCTCGGAGATCACAAGCACCCGCGCACGGCTGTCGTTGAGATAGTACTCATAATCCTCGGGTGTAAGCATCGTGTTTACGGGGATGGGAATCGCTCCTATCTTGATCGCCCCCCAAAACACCGCGTAGAACTGAGGCACATCAAGCATGAGGATGAGGACGCGGTCATCAACGCGCACGCCCAGCTCCCGAAAGGCGTTTGCCGTCTTGTTCATCATCTTCTGAATGTCGTTGTAGGTGTAGTTGCGCATTTCCGTGTAGACCGCAACCTTGTGGCCCCGGCCTTGCCGTACGTTCCGGTCCACGAAAAAATCCGCTGCGTTGAAGAAATCCTGTGACTGGCCGTGAATCATTACCTACCTCCTTGCGTGTGATCCTGTTGTCAGATGTCGAACTCGTCCCCTTTGTGGGGTACGTGAGTCTTGAGACCCAGCCTCTCTTGCACCAGCTTCTCGAAATCGAGGGCGACGTTTTCCTCGCCGTGCACGATAAAAACCTCCGGCTTACTCTCGAAAGAGGAAAGCCACCCGAGAAGCTCCTTCTGGTCGGCATGGGCCGAAAAGCCGTTGATGGTATACACTCTGGCCTTTACCGCGATTTCCTCGCCAAGCACATGAACATGGGATGCGCCGTCCACGATCCTCCTGCCCAGGGTGCCCCGCGCCTGAAACCCGGTAAAGACGATGCTGCACTCGGACCTCCATAGGTTGTGCTTCAGATGATGGGCAACCCTTCCGCCCTCGCACATCCCGCTTCCGGCCATTATGACCGCACCCGATCTTATCCGATTGATAGCCTGGGACTCCTCGATAGAGGCGGTAAAATGGAGTCTCAGGGCGTCGCCCCTCATAACCGCGGAGAGCTTCTCGGCGTCTTCCTCCAGATATTCGGAGTGGGACAGATAGACACGGGTCGCTTCGTTCGCAAGGGGGCTGTCCACATAGACATCCATGGGGGGTAGCCGGCCATCACGGACCAGCCCGTTCAAGATGTAGAGGAGGTCCTGGGTCCTGCCGACTGCAAACGTGGGCATGACCACGTTGCCGCCCCTCTTGAAGGTGACCTTGATCGCCTCGACCAGCTCGTCGATGCTCTCTTTCATTCCCTTGTGCATACGGTTGCCGTAAGTCGATTCCATAACCACGTAGTCGGCTGCGGTCATATGCTCGGGGTCCGCGATGATCGGGTTCCCCTCTTTTCCTATGTCGCCGGAGAAGACTATCTTTTTCTCCGCAGGGCTGTCCTGATACCAGAGCACGAACGAGCCCGATCCCAGGATATGGCCGGCATCGACAAAGACATACTTGAATCCTTTGCCGAGGTGGCCGGTCTCTCCATACCTCTTCTTCACGAAAAACGGAATGGCCGCCTCCACGTCTTTCGTCGTATAGAGCGGCTCGAAGACCTGCTCTTTACCCTGCCGGAGGGCCTTCTTCGTTTTCCACTCCGCGTCTTTCTCCTGTATGTGGGCTGAGTCATAAAGCATGATCTCGACGAGATCGGCGGTCGCGCCTGTGGTAATGATTTGCCCCTTGAAACCGTCCTTCACCAATTTCGGAATCAGTCCGGAATGATCGATATGGGCATGGGTCAAAAAAAGAACGGAGATTTCCGATGGCCTGAACGGGAAGGAGCCGCCATTCTCAGCGCCTTCGCCCTGCTGCATGCCGCAGTCGACGAGGAGTTGCATGCCGTTGGCGGACAGAAGGTAACAGGACCCTGTCACCTGGCGCGCCGCCCCTAGAAATCGAAGTTTCATGTATGCCTCCCTCCTTCCGTCGTCGCCTACATTATACGCACAAATAGGGCAGATTTCAACAGAATGGTCTTTGTGGAGCACCGTTTTGTTAAATATTATTGTATACAGTCAAAGAACAGATCGCTCAAAGCGAGGAGTAGAAGATTGTATACTGAACTCGTACCTCCGTCTTCGGAAAGGCGATGAGGATCGTTTTTTCTGAAAGGCCCCTGCTGCGATTTCTTGCTTCCTCACCCGTATCTCGACACCCGGTACTTCTTCAGGAGTGCATAGAGACGGGGGCGAGAGAGCCCGGAGACGCGGCACGCTTCCTTGATGCTGCTCCCCGTGATGCTCATGAGATCTTCGAGGTATTGACGCTCCGCCTCCTGGAGGGTCGATTCCCTAAAGGCCTTCAGAGGAGGAAAGGAGGACGCCGCATTGCCTGCCTCTCTCAGGGGCTCGCGAGCCTCCTTTGTTACCGCGGCGCGGGCAAGGCTCACCCTTATGTGAGTTGGCAGGTGCTTCGCGAAGAGGGTCGGCTCACGGCGGGCTACAGTGAGGGCACGCTCCAAAGCGTTAACGAGTTCCCGAACGTTGCCGGGCCAATCATAGGCGGCCAGCGAGTCCAGGAACTCGGGGGCAAAGCCTTTCGTCCCGACGCCGTAGCGCTCCGACAGCTTCGCCATGTGGTACATGACAAGCTCCCTGATGTCCTCTTTCCGTTTCCGCAGAGGCGGAAGATCGATGGTGAGGGTCTGGAGGCGGAAGAGGAGGTCCCGCCTGAAGTGGTGAAGCTCGACCGTCTCGTCGAGGTTCCTGTTCGTGGCGGCGACGAGCCTGAAGTCCGACTCTATCTCCCTCTTCGACCCCACGGGACGGAACCTGTGCTCCTGAAGGACGCGAAGGAACGCCTTCTGGATGACCAGGGGAAGCTCACCCACCTCGTCGAGGAAGAGGGTCCCCCCGTGGGCCTGGCGGATGAGGCCGTCCTGGTCCTTATCGGCCCCGGTGAAGGCCCCCTTCTCATACCCGAAGAGGGTGCTTTCCACGAGGGTTTTGGGGAGGGCGGTACAATCGACCACGACGAAGTTCCTGGCCGCCCGTGGAGAATTCTCATGGATCGCCCGAGCGAAGAGCTCCTTGCCTGTGCCGGTCTCCCCCATGATGAGGACGGACGCATCCGAGTTCGCCGCCTGGGCGAGGATATCGAAGCAGGCCTGCATGCGGGGAGATGAACCGATGATCCCCTCCCACTTGAGGGCGACCGCCGGGATGCGAGCTTTCTTCTCCTCCCGGTACTGGAGGGCGCGCAAGAAGGGGAGCATCATCTCTTTGATGGAAGAAGGCTTCTCGATATAGTCCCAGGCGCCGTTCTTTATCGCGAGCTCAGCGCCGTCGGGATCGCCGTAACCCGTCATGATGATTACCTCGGGAGGCGAGGGAAGCTCTCTGATATGGGGCAGGACATCGAGGCCCGATCCGTCGGGCATACGGATGTCGAGAAAGACGATGTCGTAATTCGTTGCCGAGACCTGGAGCATCCCCTCCTTGAGGGTATGCGCGGAGACTGCTTCGTGTCCTGTCCGGTGCACCATGCTCGAGAGCATCTCGCACATGACCACATCGTCATCGATAA
Source organism: uncultured delta proteobacterium (assembly GCA_963749525.1). GTDB lineage: Bacteria > Desulfobacterota > Syntrophorhabdia > Syntrophorhabdales > WCHB1-27 > CAVVNC01. The sequence goes on along the minus strand of CAVVNC010000056.1, from coordinate 49,511 downwards.
TCATCACGTGTGCCATAGTGAAAGGACGACGCCTACTATTATATGTCGCCTCGTTCGAATTGTAAACGTATCCAATGGTCGACCGGATGTAAGGCGACCGCTACAAGTATTCGAAGCGGACGAGCTTGCCCATCTTCCTCAGTTTCTCAGCCAGGAGAAGCACGATGGCTTCCCGGGGCAGTACCCCCATTTGCTTGAAGATAACCGCGCGATGGGCCGGGTTTGACGCCGTACCCACCAAGAAGTTGATCGTGTCCGATTCATGGAAGAGCCGGTAGAGCACCGATACGGAGGAATGGGCGTCGAGCTTCTCCTCCTTTTCGTCTATGATGTTGTGAACCTGGTTCAACGTAATAGCCCCCTCCGTGGCGAGGTCGATACCCTCGATGTCGTAGGAGGGGGGCTTGAAGTAGTCGCCGGACACGCCGTCTTTGACGGTCGCGGGCCGGTTCAGCTCGCGCGAGAATATCTCGGTGGTCGTCGAACCGCAGAGCACCTTCGATCCTCTCATCTCCATGAATTCCCGCACTACTTCCCTGTCGCTTCCTTTTCTTGAAGGAGGCCCCGTGAGGATGTTGAGCACTCTCGCCTTCCGGCAGTGCAACAGCAGGCAGGTGGTATCGTCGCCATAGGTAGACCCCGAAATGTCCTTTACCCTTTCCAGAATCTGCGCCGGCACGTCGCGCAGGCCCGCCCCGCGCATGAGACAGCCGTTGATGAAGGCGGATGCGGACGGTAGACCCCACCCCATCCTGTAGGCGTGACCCAGGCCTGCCTGGGTCACGCCGTCACTCACGAGCACTATGCCGTCCCCGTGATCGAGGGTGCAATTTGTTTCGGCGATCATCTCGAGGCCAAGAGGATAGGACCTCGGCTGAGGCAAGTAGGCGGCTAGGTGCTTATCGACGAGGATGGGCGATGGAATCTCGTAGGAGAGGATGGTGGCGTGGCCGCTGTTCAGGACCCGACACACGGAGAAGGCGGCAAAAGGAATGTCGGAAGTCCTTGCCTCATGCATGGTGTCGACGACTTTCGCGCATGCCTCCCTGAGTGTAAAGCCGAGGCGTATGAGCTCCATGAGACGGTTCGCATACATGACAGCCGCCACTCTCGCCTTGATCCCTGTTCCAATACCATCGGCAAGGATAGCAGTCGTTGCCTCGTCCATGCGGTCCACCATGACGAAATCCCCGCAGACCATCCCGGTCCGTTTCGCGCTCTGGGCTACGATGGTTTCCACGTATCGGTCGGGATCAGCTTGACTCTTTTTCATCCCCTTCACTCAAGGCCATCAGCTTTCGCACGAGGGCCTCGCCTTTCGCCGTGCTTTCTCCGAGGAACTGGGCGATGTTGAGTGCCATTTTCACCTGGTGCTCGAGGAGCTCATTGGCCTGCTCGACGGTCTGGGAACGGAGTTCCTTCAGCCTTTTTTCTTGCTGCCGCAGGCTCGTGATGTTCATGAAAATGCCCACGATCTGCCTCTCTTCCTTCAGGGTGTACAGGAGCTCCCGGCAGAGGAGATTATACGGCTTGTGGGTTATTGTTATGTCCAGTTCGTCGGCTACCCCCGACACAAGCTTCTCAAACGGGCCGGGGTCCATCAGGTATGAGATATGCCTTCCGAGGACGGCCTCGGAACACAGGAAGAAGTGCTTGAAGGCCGGATTCATGCTGATGATCGAGAGGTTCTCGTCGAGGATGACGACGCCGTTCGGGCTCGTATCGATAATCCTGTCCGTTCTGCGCTCCGCGAGCCGCCTCATGAGGGGGATGCACATCTCCGGTTCAGCCATGCCCCGGACGACCGCAACGGCCTTGTCGCGGCAGGTGGCGTAGCCGCATGCGCCGCAATTGAGTTGCTGCTCCGGGTCGGCCTTGCCCGTACGCTCCAGGACCGCCTGAATCTCCCCTTCCGAGACAGGAGGAAGAATATCCATCTCCTTGGCGAACGACGCTTCCATCAGTTTACTGTCTCCCAGAAGGCCGGGAGGGAGATCCTTGTCCGTTTGCCGGTTGTACTCTATGATATCTCTGCGCCTCTCGAAGATGTTCTTCTCCGTGCCGACGCCCGGCCCGTTGATGCAGCCGTGAGCGCAGAAGAGAGGCTCCAACAGCGCGTATGGCGGACCATGGTGGATCGAATCGAGCGACTCCTTCACTGCGGCGGCTCCGTCGGCCCTGACTATGGCCAGGCTCAACCCGTCGTCCTCGATGGCGGCGCTCTTGATGCTGCCGCCGGGCAGGGGATAGAGCTGCGCGTCGTGGATGGGCTTTTCGTCGAAGTCGCTCTCCTCGCACGTGGATAGATCGATGTTTCGATTGTCGAGCCAGACCATCAGCTCCTTGAAGGTGAGCACACAGTCGACCGCGCCGGAGACCCCGGGTCTCAGGATCTCCGACTTCTTCGCCACGCAGGGTCCGATAAAAACGACGGCGCTTTCCTTGCCGTGAAGCTTTTTGAGCATTCTCGCGTGAGTGACCATGGGTGAGGCCAGCGGGATGAGATTACCGACCGCGTCATGATCGTACTTCTCCACGTAGTTGACGACGGCCGGACATGCGGTGGCTACATAGGTCTCGGACGGGTTCTCCCGCATGAGCCTCTCGGTTTGCACGGACACATGATATGCCCCCCGGGAGGTCTGCCCGACGTAACGAAATCCCAGAGCCCGAAGGGCCGCGGGAAGGCGCTTCCTTTGCCAGCCGCCGAAGACCGCCGCAAAGGATGGTGCGACACTCGCCGAAACGAACCGGTCGCTTTCGATGAGTCTCTGGACCATCTCCACGTCCTGACGGAACGATTTTGCCTGCTGAGGGCACTCCCGGATGCACGTGCCGCACGCGATGCACCGCTTCTCATCCACATACGCTTGGCCGTTCTTCATCCTGATCGCTTTGACGGGACACCCTCGCAGACATCGGTAGCAGTCGCGGCAGCGCGCAGCCAGGGTGAAGACGATCTGCTGCGGCCCGCTTTCGTTGCTCATGTCGCCAGACCCCTTTTCAGCGATACCCCTGTCTGTCTTTCCACGGCCTGAATGGCATGACCGAGCGTACAATGCTCGATGATCTCCTCACCCACCCTCACGGTCGGCCCCCTGTCGCACTTCTCGAAGCAGAAGGAGGCGCTGACATTGACCAGGTCCTTAAGCCTGTTGGCGTGCAGGTAGTCGAGTATCTCGTGGAGGAGTTTCTGGGAGCCCTTGAGGAAACAGCTCGTTCCGACGCAAATGTTGACGTCGACGCTCGCGCCGTCAGCATGTCCCCCCAGTGGAACCTGCTCATCGACGATCCTTTTCCGGTTCTTGTATCCCGTGTGGAGCAGCTCGTGCGCCTTGCGGCCTCCCACTTCGCCGAGGACCTTCTCGTAAAGCTCCCCGACATAGGGGTTCTCCTGAGACTTGTGAAGTTCGAGCATCCTGTCATTCTCGTAGATACCCTTTGTTCGCTTCTTCCGCACCCCGGGATCCGTCGACACGGGCTGCCCTGCGCCGCCGACGCAGCCTCCCGGGCAGGCCATGACCTCGATGAAGTCGTGCCGGGCTTCCCCTGACTTGACCCGTTCGATGAGGCGCCGGGCGTTGCCGAGACCGCTCACCATGGCAAAGGAGAATTCCCTGTCCTTCACCTTGAGGGATGCCTCACGGATGGCGGCCTCACCCCTCACGCCGGCGAAACGGCAGTGGTCCCGCTTTTCTCCCGTCAATCGGTCGGCGACGTAGCGCAGCACCGCCTCTGACACACCCCCCGAATTTCCGAAGATGACCCCGGCCCCGGTCTTGAAGCCGAGGGGCATGTCGAAGGCTTCGGGCTCCAGTTCCCTGAAGTGGAGGCCGGCCTCCTGGATCATGCACCCCAATTCCTGCGTCGTGAGGACGTGGTCGACGTCCTGGTACCCATCGTGCCTGAATTCCGGTCTCCCGGCCTCGAACTTCTTCGCCGTGCACGGCATGATCGAGACCACGGCGATATCCTGCTTTCCCACGCCCATGGCATTGGAGAGCACCTCCTTGCAAAGGGAGCCGAACATCTGCTGGGGTGAGCGGCAGGTAGAAAGGTGGCCCACGTATTCAGGATAGTATTGTTCGACGAACTTGACCCAGGCGGGGCAGCAGGACGTGAATTGGGGCAGCCGCTCGTTCGCCTCCACCCGACTGATGAACTCGTTGCTCTCTTCTATGACGGTCAGGTCCGCGGCAAAAGAGGTATCGAATACCCTGTCGAAGCCCATGGCGCGGAGGGCCGCGCCTATTTGTCCCGTCGTGGTGACTCCGGGCTCGAGGCCGAACATTTCTCCGATCGCCACCCGCACGGCAGGGGCAACTTGGGCCACGACTATCTTGCCCGGAGCGTGGAGGGACTTCCAGACTCCTTCGACTTCCGATCTGGGAGTCAGGGCGCCCGTGGGGCAGATGCGCGCGCACTGGCCGCAGTTGACGCATTCCACCTTGTCGAGATCCTTGCCGAAGGAAGGGATCACCACGGTCCGGGCGCCCCTGTATGCAAAGTCTATGGCCCCCACGGACTGGACCTCGGAGCAGATCCGGACGCAATCACCGCACAGAACGCACTTGTTCGGGTCTCTCACGAGGGACGACGAGGAAGAGTCCACCGGGACATCCCGGTCCGACTTCTTGAAGCGCACTTTTGTGATGCCGAGGCGCCGTGCCAGGGCCTGAAGCTGACAGGTGGTGCTCTTTTGGCAGGTAGGGCAGCTCTCGCTGTGGTTGGCGAGAAGAAGCTCCACGATGATCCTACGCATTTTTCTCGTCTCTTCCGTGTTGGTGCTCACCGTCATCCCGTCCAACGGTAATGTGGAGCATGCCGGAACGAGGCCCATTCCTGTCACATCGACCATGCAGAGGCGGCAGGCGCCGTAGACGCTCAATTCCGAATGATAGCAGAAGGTGGGGAGGTCGATCCCAGCTTTCCTGATAAGCTCGAGGAGGTTATGTTCTTCTTCGAGCAATACCTTTCTTCCGTCAACGGTCACGAAGCGTTCCTCGTTCATTGCCTATTTCCCTTTATTGCTTGGAGCTTGCAGCTCTCCATGCAGGTTCCGCACGTCGTGCAGACCGTTTGATCGATGTTGTGTGTCTTTCCCTTTTCGCCGGAAATGGCGTTCACCGGACATTTTGTTGCGCAGAGGGCACACCCGCTGCAGAGCTCGGGGTCGATCCGGAGCTTGGTCAATCTCTTGCACTTGCCTGTTGGGCAATACTTGTGCTTCACATGCGCTACGTACTCGTCACGGAAATGGCGCATCGTGGAAAGGACCGGGTTGGGCGCCGATCTCCCGAGGCCGCAAAGCGAGCCCTTCTGCACGACGCCGGCAAGGTCTTCGAGGATCTCGAGGGTCTCAGCCGTTGCACGCCCCTCGATTATGTCGTCGAGAAGAGAGAGCATCTGTTTCGTGCCTTCGCGGCACAATACGCACTTGCCGCATGATTCGCTCTGGGTAAACTGCATGAAGTACCTCGCGACGCTCACCATGCAGGTATCGCTGTTCATGATCACGAGCCCGCCCGAACCGACCATGGCCCCGACCTGCTTGAGGGAGTCGAAATCTATGGGGAGGTCAAGGTGCTCTCTGGTAAGGCACCCGCCCGAAGGCCCGCCTATTTGGGCGGCCTTGAAGCCGTCATTGACGGGCTTACCGCTATCCGTAGTGATTCCTCCGGCAACTTGATAAACTATCTCCCGAAGAGTCGAGCCCAAAGGCATCTCCACGAGTCCCGTATTGACCACGTGGCCGGTGACGGCAAAGGTCTTCGTGCCGGGCGAATCTTTTGTCCCCATCTTCCTGAATTCTTCGCCCGCGGAGAGGATGAGGGGAATGGTGGAGAATGTTTCCACATTGTTGATGATCGTCGGTTTTCCCCAGAGGCCGCTTTGGGCGGGAAAGGGGGGTTTGGGCACCGGCATGCCCCTCCTGCCCTCGATGGACGCAATGAGCGCCGTCTCCTCACCGCACACAAAGGCCCCTGGGCCTTCCATGACCTCAAGGTGAAAGGTGTGGTCGGAGCCGAGGAGGCGTTTCCCCAGGGCGCCGGCTTTGTAGGCGTCTTCTATGGCCTTGCGCAGGTGCTTCACCGCAAAAGGGTACTCGGCGCGTACATAGACATACCCCTCATCCGCGCCTATGGCCCGGGATGCGATGATCATGCCCTCGACGACGCTGTGCGGGTTACCCTCCATGATGCCCATGTCCATGAAAGCACCAGGATCGCCTTCGTCTCCGTTGCAGATCACGTATTTCTTTTCCCCTGCCTCTGAGCGGGCTGCCTGCCATTTCCTTCCCGTGGGGAACCCGCCGCCGCCGCGTCCTCTCAAGCCCGACGCGAGAACGACATTGCAGATGTCCGCAGGGCTCATCTCCGTGCATGCCGCGGTCGCGGCGAAGTAGCCGCCTGACGCAACATACTCCTCGATGCTCTCAGGGTCGATCACCCCGCACTTTCCCAGGACGAATCGCCGCTGCTTGCGGAAGAACGGTATCTCTTCCGTCGTTTTACACGTGTGCCCGGTATCTGGTTCTACGTAGAGGAGCCTTTGGACGAGCCCTCCATTCTTGAGGGTGATCTCCACGATCTCGGCCACGTCGTCGGGTGTCACCCTCGTGTAGAATATGCCCTCTGGCAGTATGGTGACGAGGGGGCCTATCTGGCAGAAGCCTTGGCAGCCGCTCTTCGACACAAAAACGCCGCCTTCCTCCTTATTCAACTCGACGATGGCGTTGAGCCCCGCTGCCTTCACGGATTGCACGAATTCGTCATAGACTCTAAGGGAGCCGCTTACGAGGCAGCCGGTGCCCGCGCACACGATGACCCTCTTGTCCGCGGCAGATTCGCGTTTCCGGAACCGCTCCCTTATCTTGTTAAGCCGGAGGGTCGTCAGATTCATTGCCAGCCTCCTTCCGGATGATCTCGTCGATTATTGCCGCTGCTCCCTCGGGCGCGAGTCGCCCAAAGAACTTATCGTTCACCAGCATCGCGGGTGCAAGGCCGCAGGCACCGAGGCAATTGACGGTTTCCACCGTGAAGAGCATGTCGGACGTCGTCTCCCTCCCGGGCCTGAGACGAAGCCTCTTCTGGATGGCTTCGCGAAGGTCCTCGGAACGCTTGACGTGACAGGCGGTGCCGTCGCACACGCGGATAAGGTACTTTCCCTTCGGTTTCAAGGTGAAGAGAGAATAGAATGTGGCGACCCCGAAAACCCTCGCAGGCGAGATGCTGAGGGAGGTTGCGACAAAGGTAAGGATTTCCTCCGGCAGATAGCGATACTCCGCCTGTACGGCCTGGAGTATCGGGATAAGACGGGCCGGATTTCTCCCGTTCCGATCCACTATGTCGCAGACCCTTTCGAACTTCCGTAATGTTTCCATAGCATTGCCTCTTGATCTAGGCCTTCGCCTTAATTGCCTGAGCGAGCTTTTTCGAGAGCACGGCCAAAGACGATGCGAGGTTCTCGTGTTGTATGATGACGTGCGGAGGCGCGTTGAGCTTCACCGGGGAAAAGTTCCAAATAGCGCGCATCCCGGCCTTTATCATGATATCGGCCAGGAACTGGGCCGACTGCGCCGGCACGGTAAGGATCCCTATTTTTATCCCCATCCGCCTGATCATGCTCGGAAGCTTGCTCACATGGAGTATCTTGGTCTCGTGGATTTCCGTGCCCACCTTGCGCTCGTCCACGTCAAAAGCGGCGATGATGTTGAGGCCGTAGTCCTTGAACCCCTGATAGCCCAGCAGGGCCGAACCGAGGTTGCCGACGCCCACGAGATATCCGTCCGCCGTGTTGTTCCAGCCGAGAAAGTTCTCTATGGTCGCCATCAGCTCAATCACGTCGTAACCCAGCTTCGGTTTGCCGGCAGCCTCCGTGATCTGAAGGTCCTTTCTGACCTGAATCGGCAGCATGTTGAGGTCGTTTCCGATTTGGGTAGAGGAGATGTAGTCGTAGCCCTTCTCTGCCCGCATCTTCTTGAGATACTGATAGTAGACGGGGAGCCTCCGGAGCGTCGGCTCGGGAATCGGCTTTATGGCTCCTGCCTTTTTCTCGTCGGTTTCTCTCATCGGGCGCTATCCTCCTTCTGGGGGATTAGATATCCTGATATCTATATCCATTTATCGATATTATTATATCGATAACATAATTATCTTGTCAAGAAAAAAGCGTCCCCCACGTGCGAGGGGCCGTATACTATGAATGCGGGATGGGAAAAGCAAGCGGTGAGATATGGTTGAGATCGACGGAAGCCTCGGAGAAGGGGGAGGGCAGATCATTCGGACCTCCTTAAGCCTGTCGGCCCTCACGAATACCCCTTTTCTCATCGCCAATATCAGGAGCCGCAGGCCAAAGCCGGGCCTCAGGGCCCAGCATCTCTCTGCCGCGCGGGCGATGCAGGAAATTGCAGGCGCCCATCTGGAAGGTGACGAAATAGGCTCCGAGAAGATTATCTTCGAGCCCGGCGCCGTGAAGGGCGGCATCTTCCGGTTTGACATCGGAACCGCGGGGGCTACGTCCCTCGTTCTGGAGACGCTTCTGCCTCCCCTCTTGTTCGCAGACTCGGGATCCCGCATTTCCCTCCGCGGCGGTACTCACGTCCCCATCAGCCCACCCTTTCACTTCATTCGCGACGTGTTTCTGCCCTTTCTTTCCGAACTGTCAATACAGGTGAAGACGTCGATCAAGACCTACGGCTTCTACCCGAAAGGAGGCGGAGAGATCGAGGCTGAAGTGGCCGCGCTCGGTGCGCGTCCCCTCGATCGTGTCGAATTCCCCGAGAACAAAGCGATCTGGGCGGTCCGGGGGGTCTCCGCAGTCGCCAACTTACCCCTCTCCATCGCCGAGCGGCAGAAGCAGGCCGTCCTTGCCGCGCTGAAATGTCTGACGCTCGCGATAGAAGTGGACACCCGCTCCGTCTCCTCGCCGGGCACCGGGACATTCCTTTTCCTTAAGGCAGAGGGCGGTGCCTGCCGGGCAGGATTCTCATCGATCGGCGTCAGGGGGAAAAGGGCTGAAACCGTGGGATCGGAGGCCGCATCGGCTCTCCTTGAATACTGGCGAAGGCCCGGCTGCGTCGATCCCCTTCTCGCAGACCAGATCGTTATCTACATGGCCCTGTCCAGGGGCAGGTCGTCGTTCACGACCACCGCCATAACGCCTCACCTCCTCACGAACCTCGCGGTGATAGAGAAGTTCCTTCACAACGGGTACCACGTGGAGGGGCAGACCGGCTCACCCGGCAAGGTCACGATCGATGGAGTGGGCTTCACCTAAAGAGATGGGAACGGCCTAATCGACTACCAACGTATTCTTCGTTTTGTAACCTGTGATCAAGGACCCCCTTGCCAGGTCGAAGAACCGGCGGACCAACGCGCCATCCACCGGCTCGTCGCGGAAAGAACCCACGGACTGATCGTACAAGACGAACCTCTTTTCGTCGACGAGGGTCTTGACGATCTGCCTCTTCCGAGGGTCTCTCCCCAGGGCCGCCCATTCGGGAAGATCGCTCATCCGCCTGATGCCCGGCTCGCTGTCGAGCGCCTGTTTTACGTAGTTGATGAACCTGACGAGCTTGACGAACGTAAAGGTCACGGTTCTCGGGAAGAGGGGATTGAAGGGAAGCATGACGCTCGACCTCATGAATCGAAAGGGAACGCTCTTTCCCTCTTCCTCGGCGATCCTTTGGATAGGGCTGCCCGGAGAAAGATAGAAGATACTCGGCCCGAGAAGCAGCCTCTTGGCCATGAGGAAGAGCATTGTCTCGAGCAGGCTTGCCGGGTCTTGGCCGGGCAGGCCGATGATGAAATGGACCTCCACGAGAAATGGGGAATCTCTCAAGGTAGGGAAGAAGAGGGACAAAAGAGGGCTGCGAGCGCCTCTTTTGACGATCCAGAACCGATTCCGACATATCGACAAGGGAGAAATTGAGGCGGCGAAAACCGGCGTCGTGCATGAGCCGGAAGGTAGGCACATCCAGGTTTCCGGGATAGATGCCGTTCATGGCGGAGAGCGTGAAGCCCCTGTCTTTGAATAGGCCGAGCACTTCGGCAAAGGCGCCCTTGTCAAGGTTGAGCATGTCATCCTCGAAATCGATAGCGGCCACGCCGAGGCGGGCGCATTGCGCTATCTCTTCCTCGATGCTCGCCAACGTCCTCCTCCTGTACGGGACCGGCGGCTTCCCGCAGAAGCTGCATGAATACGGGCAGCCCCTCGATGAAAGGAAGAAGGCATAACGCTTCCTGCCGATGCAATAGCGATCTCCGTCCAGGATTTCCCGTTTCGGCAGTAAGTCGATGTCCTCCTCGACATTGACCTTCGACAGGTGGATCTCTTCACCCCGCCTGAAGCAGATCCCCGGTATCCCATCCGCTCCCCCGGCTTTCCGCCCCTGCGACAGGGAGGAAACGAGCCGAAGGAACGGCGTTTCTCCCTCGCCCCTGACGCAGTAATCGACGTTTCTGTTCCGAAGAACGTGGGCGGGGAACAGGGTCGGATGGACGCCGCCCATGACGGTCGTGATCTCCCTGCTCACCTCCTTCGCGACCTCGGCCACCTCCAGGGCCTGTTGTTCATAGGCGGTGCACATCGAGGCTATGCCGACAATATCGGGCTTGTGGCGATCTATGGCCTCCCGTATCTCCGAAGCGGAGAGGCCGTAACGCCGAAAACGGCCGAGAAACGAAAAAGGGGTATTCACTCCCTCCCTGTAGAAAGGCTCCATTTCGGAGAACCCGTGTTCGGCCATGGGCTTGGGCCTGCCTCTCGTCCTCGCGTCGAGCACTGCCACATCCGCCACGCGACTCACCTTCGAGGCCACGTAGGCCAGACCAAGAGGGTAGGTCCTCACGGATGTATCGTAAAAGTCCTCTATGGGCGGCTGGATTAGGAGCACTCTCATCGGCGTTTTCGCAATCTCCCATAGGGTACAGAAAAAACAAGGGGAAAGCCAGAGTGCCTCGGCCCAAAAACCTTGACAGAAGGCCCCTCCTCCTGTTACCCTTTCACCAAGGTCAAGAGGTACTTCGAACAGTGGATTACGAAAGCAAGGCACGGGTGACGGAGATCATCGCCGGCTCACCCAGGAGTTTCGACCACGCGATACAGGTGGGATTCAAGAGGGTCTCCAGAACCCTTCGCGGCATCGCCGGCATTAAGGTATCCGACTTTCGGTGCAAAGTGGAAAACGATGCCATCGTTGAGTATCGCGTGACTCTGCACGTGACGTTTGTCCTGGATACGTGAGAGTCGGAGCAACGGTCTCATCCCTTCTCATCGGGAGAGCTAAAGGCCGGCGCGCTAATGGACTCAAGTAACGGGGCGTCTGTACTCCTACTCGACCACTACTTGTATACAACATCCAAAAGAGTTACAATAGAATGATCGAAGTACGCTCAATTGTTGATGAATCTGTCTAGTGAGGATGGCATGGCAGAGAAGATAGACCTGTCGAAAGTAGAGGAAGTCCTGAAGAGGCATGAGTTGGATGAAGGCCCTCTCATCCCGGTGCTCCAGGAGGTGCAGGCCCTATTCCGCTACCTGCCGGAAGAGGCCCTTACGCTGATCGGACGGAGGCTCAACATACCCTTGAGCCGGATATACGGGGTGGTTACCTTCTATGCCCAGTTCTACCTCACCCCCCGGGGGAAGCACGTGATCAAGTCATGTCAGGGAACCGCCTGCCACGTGAGGGGAGGCCAGGGCTCGCTCGACGCGCTCAGCCGGGAGCTGAAGGTGAATCCCGGAGAGACGACCGCGGATCTTGCCTTCAGCCTTGAGACGGTCGCCTGCCTCGGGACCTGTTTCCTCGCCCCGGTCGTCATGGTGGACGATGACTATTACGGAAAGCTTACTCCGAAGCGCGCCGTCGATGCCCTCAAGAAGTACCGGACCGGCGCAAAGACAGAAGAGGCCCAGGAATGATGAAGCGGCTCTCGTCGATTGAGGAACTTCAGCGTTTCCAGCAGGCGATTCTCGATTCGAGAGACCCCATGCGCCTGCGCGTTCGCATTTGTATGACCGGCTGTCGCGCCTTTGGGGCGGTAGAGGTACGGGATGCCTTCAAGGCGAGCCTCGTTGAGAACGGGTTGGCGGACAAGGTTGATATCCTGGAAACGGGCTGTCATGGGTTCTGCGCGAGGGCGCCCGTTGCGGCCATCGATCCGTACGGTTTCTTCTGTCAGCAGATCTCGCCGAAAAACGTACCCCTCATCGTAAAGGAGAGCATCCTGGAAGGGAAGCCCGTGGAGAAGCTCCTCTACAGGGATCCCACGTCTGAGGAGCCCATAGCCCTTGAGAGAGAGGTGCCTTTCTACCGTGATCAGATGAAGATAGTCCTGCGAAATTGTGGCCAGATAGATCCCACCAACATGGAAGACTATGTGGCGCGCGACGGCTACCGCGCGATCGCCAAGGTCCTCTCATCGATGACGCCGGACGAGGTGATCGATGAGGTCATTCGCTCGGGTCTCAGAGGAAGGGGAGGGGCCGGCTTCTCCACGGGCACGAAATGGAGATTCGCCCGCAATTCAGCCGGTGACATGAAATATGTCATCTGCAATGCCGACGAGGGCGACCCGGGGGCATTCATGGACAGGGCGGTGCTCGAGGGCGACCCCCATACGGTCCTCGAGGGCATGCTCATCGCCGCCTACGCCATTGGCGCGAAGGAGGGCTATATCTACGTGAGGGCCGAGTATCCCATTGCGGTCACCCACGTGAAAAAAGCGGTCGCCGACGCCAGGGCCATGGGGCTCCTGGGCGAGCGGATTCTGGGATGCGACTTCAGCTTCGACATACGGATCAAAGAGGGGGCCGGGGCCTTCGTATGCGGCGAAGAAACCGCCCTCATCGCGTCTATCGAAGGGCGAAGGGGAATGCCCAGGACCAGGCCCCCCTTTCCCGCAGTCTCCGGGCTCTGGGGGAAGCCGACGAATATCAACAATGTGGAGACCTTCGCGAATATCGCCCCCATCATCCACCGCGGGGCCGACTGGTACGCCTCGCTCGGCACGGAGAAGAGCAAGGGGACCAAGATCTTCGCCCTTGCCGGCAAGATCAACAATACGGGACTCGTGGAAGTGCCCATGGGCATCACCCTGGAACGGATCATCTTCGACATCGGCGGCGGCATCCCCGGGGGAAAGAAGTTCAAGGCGGCCCAGACGGGCGGTCCCTCCGGCGGCTGCATCCCCGCGTCCCTCGCGAACCTCCCCATCGACTACGATTCCCTCACCGCCGCGGGAGCCATCATGGGCTCCGGCGGTCTCGTGATCATGGACGAGAACACGTGCATGGTCGACCTCGCGAAGTACTTCCTCAACTTCACCAGAGAGGAATCGTGCGGCAAGTGCGTTCCGTGCCGCGTGGGCACCAAGCGGATGCTGGAGATGCTCACGCGCATCACCGAAGGCAAAGGGGAAATGGAAGACCTGGAAACCATGAAAGACCTTGCCTCCATGATTAAGGATGCCTCCCTCTGCGGTCTCGGCCAGACCGCCCCAAACCCTGTTCTCACCACCCTCAACTACTACTACGACGAGTACCGGGCCCACATCGAGGAGAAGCGGTGCCCGGCCGGTGTCTGCAAGGCCCTCATCCACTACCTCATCGATCCGGAGAAGTGCAAGGGGTGCGGCGTCTGCCGCAAGGCATGTCCCCAGGGGGCTGTCAGCGGAAAGACAAAGGAGGCCCACGTCATCGATTCTGCCCTCTGCATCAAGTGCGGCATCTGTTACAACGAGTGTAAGTTCGACGCCGTCCAGGTTAGTTGAGGAGAGACAACCATGAGCGACATAAAGCTTCTGATCGATGATAAGGAAATCGCGGTCGAACAGGGAACGACCATCTTCGAAGCCGCCCGTCAGGCGGGCATCCACATTCCCCATCTCTGCTACCGCGAGGACCTCACCGTAACCGCGGCGTGCCGGCTCTGTATCGTCGAGGTCGAGGGCGCAAGGAACCTCGTCGCCTCCTGCGCGGCTCCCGCGGCCAACAACATGAAAGTGCATACGAACACGGCGCGGGTCACCGGGGCGAGGAAGCAGGTGATCGAGCTGCTCCTTTCCGATCACCCTTACGACTGTATGACCTGCGAGAAAAGCGGCGCATGCAAGCTCGAAAAGTACGCGTATCAGCTTGGCGTGAGAAAGCCCCGGTTCCAGGGGGGGAAGCACGATTACCCTCTCCGGGCCGCCAATCCTTTTTTTGAGCGGGACTACAACAAGTGCATCCTCTGCGCCCGGTGCGTCACGGTCTGCCACGAGGTCCAGTACTGCGAGGCGGTCGACCAGTCGAAGAGGGGCTTTGATACGAAGGTGGCTGCCCTGTTCGACCGTTCCATGAAGGAGACCCCCTGCGTTTACTGCGGCAACTGCGTCAGCGTCTGCCCCACGGGCGCCTTGAGCGAAAAGGCCGGCCGCTCCGAAGGGCGCACATGGGAGATGGAGAAGATCCCCACTACGTGCTCCTACTGCGGGGTAGGATGTACCCTCGTCCTCAACGTGAAGGATGACCGGATAGTGAAGGTCACGTCGGACCGGAAGCTGGGCATGAACAAGGGTTGGATGTGTGTGAAGGGGAGGTTCGGCTTCGACTACGTGCACAGCCCTGACCGGCTCACCACGCCCCTCGTGAGGGAAAATGGCCTTCTGCGGCCGGCGGAATGGGATGAGGCGCTCGACAAAGCTGCCGCTGGTCTCGAGAAGGTCCGCACGGAGTATGGGCCGGACTCCATTGGAATCCTCGTTTCCGCAAAATGCACCAACGAAGAGAACTACCTGCTCCAGAAACTGGCCAGGGCCGCGATCGGCACGAACAACGTAGACCACTGCGCCCGTCTCTGACACAGCTCCACGGTCGCCGGTCTGGCGATGGCATTCGGAAGCGGCGCGATGACCAATTCCATCGACGAGATATCGAGGGCCGACTGCGTCTTCGTCATCGGCTCGAACACCACCGAGAACCATCCCGTCATCGCCCTGGAGGTCAAGAAGGCGGTGCGGAAGAATGGGAAGAAGCTGATCGTCGCCGACCCCAGGCGGATCGAGCTCGTCGATGAGGCCGACGTGTGGCTGCGGCAGCGGCCGGGCAGTGATGTGGCCCTCATAAACGGCATGATACATGCGATCATCTCGAACGGATGGGCCGACCGGACTTTTATTGCCGAGCGGACGGAAGGGTTCGAGGCCCTGGTGGAATCGGTGAAAGAGTACGCGCCGGAGGCGGTCGAGGGGATCACGGGAGTGAAGGCGGCTGATATCGTCGAGGCGGCGCGCCTCTTCGCACAGTCCCCCAATTCCTCGATTCTTTACTCCATGGGCATCACACAGCACGCGTCGGGGACCAACAATGTCCTTGCCCTTGCCAATCTATCCATGGCAGCGGGGCAGATAGGAAAGGAATCGTCCGGGGTCAATCCCCTCCGGGGGCAGAACAACGTGCAGGGCTCCTGCGACATGGGGGGTCTGCCTAACGTCTACACCGGTTATCAGCGGGTGGACGACGCGGCCGTGAGGGCGAAGTTCGAGCAAGCCTGGGGTGTTGCGCTCAATCCGACCCCCGGTCTCACCCTGATGGAGATGATGAAGGGAATAGGGGAGGGGAAGATAAAGGCCCTCTTCATCCTTGGAGAGAACCCGATCCTCACCGACCCGGACGCGCAGAAGGTGAAGGAGGAGCTTGCCCTTCTGGAGTTGCTCGTTGTCCAGGACATATTCCCCACGGAAACCACGGAGCTCGCCGATATCGTGCTGCCGGGCGCCACCTTCGCCGAGAAGGATGGAACCTTCACCAATACCGAGCGGAGGGTGCAGAGGGTCCGGGCCGCCATCACCCCTCGCGGAAAGTCCCGTCCCGACTGGCAGAGCATCTGCGACCTATCCGGCCGCCTCGGCTATCCCATGAGGTACGGCTCCCCTTCGGAAGTCATGGACGAGATCGCCCGGCTTACGCCTTCCTACGGCGGCATCTCCCACGCCCGGATCGACAGTAAGGGGCTTCAGTGGCCGTGCCCGAGCAAGGATCATCCGGGCACTCGATACCTTCATGAGGGTCAGTTCACGAGGGGAAAGGGCAAGTTCCATCTCACCCCCTATGTGCCGCCTCCCGAGGTACCCGACGAGGAATATCCCTTCCTTCTCACGACGGGGCGCATGCTCTATCATTACCACAGCGTCATCTCGAGGAGATCGAAACCCCTCTCCGAGATGGCGCCCTCACCCACGGTGGATATCGGCGCCGAGGATGCACACAAGCTCGGCATCGACGAAGACGGCGCCATGGTCTCGGTAGAGTCGCGCCGCGGCCGCGTCGAAGCGCGCGCCCGGATCGTCGACTACCTGCAGCCCGGCCTTGTCTTCATGACCTTCCATTTTCGGGAAGCGGCCGTCAATCTCCTCACGAACGGCGCCCTCGACCCCATAGCGAAGATCCCGGGCTTTAAGGTCTGCGCGGTGAAAGTCCGGAAGGTCGAAGCGTACGCGAACACGCAGGCCGTCGCCGGTCAATAGGGCCTCACGGAGCGCTCCGAATAAGGGAAACGCCCGCGGGGCCGTTACATCAAATCTTGCATGACCCGCTTCATGAAAAGGAGTACGCGCCGCCAATCCTGAAAGCCCCTGTCTTTTTAGCTTTCATGCCGCACGAAGGAGGGACCGGAGATTGGATCGACCGGCTGAGGACAATCGGGCCCTGAAGCATATCTCCGTCCGAGGCGTTGTCCAGGGTGTCGGCTTCCGTCCTTTCATTTACAGGCTGGCCGGCGAGCACGGCCTTAAGGGCTGGGTCATCAATACGAGCAGCGCCGTGGAGATAGAGGTGGAAGGAGCGGAAGAGGAAATCGAGGCCTTCCTCCGCCGGGTTCCCCGCGAGGCACCTCCAAGGGCCCGCATAGAGGCAATAGACGCATCCGCTGGGAAACCTGCCGGCTACGCCGCGTTCGAGATACGGGAAAGCCGGAGCGATGCTGGCTACCAGCTCATATCACCCGACATCGCGACGTGCGGCGACTGCACGGCTGAGCTTTTCGACCCCCGTGACAGGAGGTATCGCTACCCCTTCACCAACTGCACAAATTGCGGTCCCAGGTTCACGATCATAAGGGACATCCCCTATGACAGGCAAAACACCACCATGGCGCAGTTTCGGATGTGCGAGCCCTGCCTTCGCGAGTACGAGGACCCCCTCGACCGCCGTTTCCATGCCCAGCCCAACGCCTGCCCGACATGCGGGCCCAGGGTGTGGCTGGAGGATGGCCGTGGCCGGGTGCGCGAATGCGCGGACCCGATCCTGGACTTGGCGGGCCTCTTAAGGCAGGGCGCCATTGCCGCGATAAAGGGCCTGGGCGGCTTCCAGCTCGCCTGCGATGCGACGAATACGGATGTTGTCGCAACTCTAAGAGCGAGAAAGAGGAGGCCCCATAAGCCGTTTGCCGTGATGATGCGTGATATCGAAGAAGTGAAGAGGCATTGCCTCGTCGACGAAGATGAATCGCGCCTCCTCAGTGCCCCGGAGGCCCCCATCGTGCTTCTCCGGGCAAAAGCGGGCTCCCCTGTCTCGCCCCTCGTGGCCCCGGGGAACAGGTACATGGGTGTCATGCTCCCCTATACGCCGATCCACCATCTGCTCCTCCACGATTTCGGCGGACCCCTCGTCATGACGAGCGGAAACATGTCCGAGGAGCCGATCGCAAAGGATAACGACGAGGCAAGGGGGAGTCTCGGGAAGCTCGCCGATTACTTCCTCTTCCACAACAGGGACATCCATTCGCGCTACGACGACAGCGTCCAACGAGTCCGCGCACACGGCGTTGAACCGATCAGGAGGGCGAGGAGCTATGCCCCCTATCCAGTAAAACTCCCCTTCCGGACGAAGCCTATCCTCGCCACCGGGGCCGAAGAAAAGAACACCTTCTGTCTCACCCGCGATGAGTTTGCCTTCCTGAGCCAGCACATAGGCGACATGGAGAACCCGGACACCCTGGATCTCTTCGATGAAACCATCGGCCTCTACAAGCGTCTTTTCCGCATCACGCCAGAGGCGTGCGCCCACGACCTCCATCCCGACTATCTCTCGACCCGCTATGCCAGGCAGATGGAGGGCGGCCTCCCCCTCGTGGGCGTCCAGCACCATCACGCCCACGTAGCGTCCTGCATGGCCGAGCACGGCCTCACCGGTCCGGTTATCGGCGTTGCCTTCGACGGCTCGGGCTTCGGTCTCGACGGCTCGGTGTGGGGAGGAGAATTCCTCATCGCCACGTACGGAGACTTCGAAAGGGCGGCCCATCTGGAGCGGATGCCCCTTCCCGGCGGCGAGGTCTCCATAAGAAGACCCTATCGCCTCGCCTATGGCTACTTGAAAGCGCTGGGACTCAAGATACCCCGCCTGCCCTCCCTCCTCCGGATACCGGAGGAAGAGCAGGCAGTTATCGCGGCGCAGGTCGCACAAGGGATAAACACGCCGCTCACCTCTTCGTGCGGTCGCCTCTTCGACGCCGTGGCCGCCCTTCTCGATCTCTGCGGGACGATCACTTTCGAGGGGCAGGCAGCCATAGCCCTCGAGATGATCGCCTCACAAGGGCCCGTTGATCCGTATCCCTTTTCCATAGGAGAACAGGACGGCAAGCGCGTGATCAAGGTCGGGGGGCTGATCGCGGCTCTGGCCTCCGATGCCGAGGACGGGAAAGATGTTTCCCACATAGCTGCCCGGTTCCACCACACGGTGGCCCGCATGATAGGGGACGCGGCAGCCCATATTTCCCGGCAAACGGGCATCAGGGACGTCGTACTGAGCGGGGGGTGCTTCCAGAACAGGCTCCTCACCGACCTCACCGCCGCCGTTTTGGGAACGTCGGGCCTGCGCTGCCTCACTCACAGACAGGTCCCATGCAACGACGGCGGCATCTCCCTGGGACAGGCTGCGGTGGCAAGCGCCCGCCTTTAGCCTCTTGTAACGCCGGATGAGCTATCGTATACTGTGATTCCCATGTGTCTCGCAGTTCCCGCGCTTATCACGAGGATCGACGGCGTCATGGCCGAGGCCGAGCTGGCCGGCAACGAGACGAGCGTCAACGTGCTCTTCACGCCCGACGTGAAGGTGGGCGACTACGTCATGATGCACGCCGGGTACGCGATGAGCATCTTAAGCAGTTCCGAGGCGCAGGAGACCTTCGATCTCCTCGAGGCGATGGCAGGCCTGGATGCTGAGGAATGACGCCTTCCGCAACCCAGCGATCGTTCAAAAACTCAAGGAAAAGATTTGGGCCGCCTCCAAGAGGCCGATCAAGATCATGGAATTCTGCGGGACCCACACCCATGCCATACACCGGTTCGGCATAAGGCAGCTCCTGCCGCCGACAATCGAGATGTTCTCGGGCCCGGGCTGCCCAGTGTGCGTCACAGATACCGTGGACATAGATCACGCCATCGCCCTTTCAAGGATCCCGGACGTGATCGTGGCAACCTTCGGCGATCTTCTTAGAGTGCCGGGAACGAGAGAGAGCCTCCTTTCCTCCAAGGCCTCGGGAGCCAGGGTCGAGATGGTCTACTCCCCTCTCGACGCCATGAAGATCGCCTCCGGCAACCCGTTCTGCCGCGTGGTCTTTCTCGGCATCGGCTTCGAGACGACCGCGCCGGCGGTGGCGGCCTCAATTGCCGAGGCGGTAAGCTCAGGGCTGGACAACTATTCCGTCCTGTCCATGCATAAGCTGACGCCTCCGGCCATGAGGGCAATCGTGGATTCCCACGAGATCGCCCTCGACGGCATCCTCTGCCCGGGCCACGTGAGCATTGTGACGGGCTGGAAGGCATGGCGATTCCTGCCCGACTCCCTTCATATACCTGCCGCGGTGGCTGGTTTTGAGCCGGTCGATATCCTCTGGGGAATCGCAGAAATCGTGCGTCAGTGCGAAGAAGGCAAGCCCCGCGTCGCGAACACGTACCCCAGGAGTGTGACGCAGATCGGCAACGTGGCCGCCCGTGAGACGATGGAGCGGGTCTTCGAGGCCGGGCCCGCGAGCTGGAGGGGGCTCGGCGCGATCCCGATGAGCGGCATGAACATCAGGGATGAGTACGGCCTTCATGACGCCAGACGTCTCTTTGACGTGGAGGTTCCGGAAAGCGCGGCCCCTGAAGGGTGCCATTGCGGGGATGTCATCAGGGGCATCTTTCGGCCTGACGCATGCCCCCTGTTCAGGTGTGTCTGCACACCCGCTCACCCCGTGGGACCATGCATGGTCTCTTCTGAAGGAAGCTGTGCGGCTTACTACCTCTATGGATGAGAACATAGTTTTACTCGGACACGGAAGCGGCGGAGGCCTGAGTCATGAGCTGATAGAGGGCTTCTTCGTCCGCCATTTCGGCAATCCCCTGCTCCTCCCCCTCGAAGATGCATCCGTCTTCGCCCTGCCTCAGGGGGGAGGATAGCCTTTACCACGGACAGCTACGTGGTGAAGCCTCTCTTCTTCCCGGGAGGCGACATCGGCCGGCTCTCCGTCTGCGGTACTGTCAACGACCTGTCCGTGCGCGGTGCCCGGCCCCTCTATTTGAGCGCCGGCTTCATCATCGAAGAGGGCCTCTTCCTCTCCGATCTCGAGAGGATAGTCGCCTCCATGGCTTCCGCCGCTGCCGAGGCGGGTGTCTCGATCGTCTGCGGCGATACGAAGGTGGTGGAGAGGCGCGCAGCTGACGGGCTATACATAAACACCGCAGGGGTCGGCATCGTCGCGGAAGGGGTGAACGTCTCGGTTCGGAACGCGAGGCCGGGGGACGCCGTGATCGTGAGCGGGACTCTAGGCGACCACGGGGTTACCGTCCTGAGCCAGCGGCAAAGCCTCCATTTCAGGAGCCCCCTCCGGAGCGATGTGGCGCCCCTTAACAGCCTCGCACAAAGCATCCTCGACGCCTCGAGCAGCGTGCACGCCATGCGCGACCCCACCAGAGGCGGGCTGGCAACGACCCTTAAGGAGATCGCAGCAGGCTCGTCAGTGGGGATCGACATAGTAGAGGAGCGCATACCCGTTTCCGACGCGGTAAGAGGCGCCTGCGAGATGCTCGGTCTCGACTATCTCTACCTCGCCAACGAGGGAAAGCTCGTGGCAATGGTGCCTGATTCGGATGCTCCATCCGTGCTCGAAGCCATGCGGTCGAACGTTCGAGGGAGAGATGCGGCCATAATCGGCCATGTGACCGCGGACCATCCGGGCATGGTCTACATAAGAAACCCCTTCGGCACGAGAAGGATCCTGGAGATGCTCGCCAGCGACCAGTTTCCGAGAATCTGCTAGGTAGACCAGCGGCAGTTTAAGCAGAATCGGCCCAAGTCGACTTCGATTTCCGGATGAGCAAATCGATGTACGCCTCCTCGATAAGCTGATCGGGGAGGATGGCGAGCCTATTGATCAGGTCGCGGGCGATTGCAACGCCAGCCTCCGTTCTCTCGCCGTCCGACAAGACGACTTCGAGCTCCATGAAATCACCCAGATTCTCAACCCTGTCGAGGTGGATGCGCGTTCGTCCGACCATGAAGAGGATTCGCTTCTTGCGCACGCGCCCGATCTGGCCATAGGCCAGCGACAGGGATTCGCGGAGCACGTCGGGTCTTGTTGTGGGCGAGACGAGGTAGAACGATTCCTTGGGTCCTTTGATATCGGAGCGGCGATAAAAAATCAACTGCCCTTCATCGGGCGAAAGGACGCGAAGCTTCAACCGGCCGTTGGGGCAGACGAAGAATGTGTCGTCCTGAAAGATCTCCATTGGCCCTTCGTCAGCGAGTGCCGCTGCCTTACGCGCCATGGATTCGACGGCCTCTACGCGGGCCTTGATCTCAACGTTTCTCGCCATTTCTCATCCCCATGGCTCAAGGTGCCGCCTATACCGTGATCGTTCCCGCCAGATACGTCGCGGCCCTTCCGCCGATGAGCACCCTCGCACCCTCGTCCACGCAGAAGATCTCTCCGCCCCGCGCCGAAAGCTGCTGGGCGTGCAGGCGCTTCTTATCCAGGCGTCTTGACCAGTAGGGCACGAGGGTGCAGTGGGCAGAGCCGGTCGCGGGATCCTCCGGGATGCCTGCGCGGGGTGCGAAGAAGCGCGAGACGAAATCGCAGCTCCTGCCCTTCGCCGTGACGATGAGACCCAGGTAGTCGAGGGTCGCGATGCGCGCGAGATCGGGTGCCACATGGCGGACCTGTTCCTCTTCTTCGAAAACGACGAAGAGGTCCCTCGATCCAAGGACGTGAAGAGGCTCAAGGCCGAGCATTTCCGCGAGATTCGAGGGCGGCTCGACCGGCTCGGGCGGACGCGCGGGGAAATCCATGAAGAGAAGGTCTCCCTGGCGGTCAACCGAAAGCATGCCGCTCTTCGTGTGAAAGACTGCCGTAGAGGTCCCGGGGGCGACGAACTCGAAGATGGCGAAGGCCGACGCAAGCGTGGCGTGGCCGCAAAGATCTACCTCAATCTTCGGAGTGAACCAGCGCAAGTCGCGGCTGCCGTCGGCCCTATCCACAAGGAACGCCGTCTCCGACAGATTGTTCTCAAAGGCTATCGATTGCAGGAGCCCGTCTTCCGGCCATGCGTCGAGGAAGCAGACGCCTGCGGGGTTGCCCGCAAAGACGCGGCTTGTGAAGGCGTCGATCTGATAGAAAGGAATCTCCATGCTCACATTGCCCGCCTCTCATTACATACACCGGGCAGGTCCGCTGTCAAGGACATCTCCACCTGCCTCGCACAGAAGGAGAAAAGAGGGGCGGAAACGAGCACTCCACAATAATTCGACGACGAAACTCGAGCCTTACCGCTCGTACTTGACAGCCGGCCCGGTAGAGAAATGGAAGATGGGCCTGTCTGCCCTCAGTATGTTCATGGGGCAGTGCTTCAGTCCCTTGGGTATGTAAACGAGGCAGCTCTTCGTGAGCAGATGCCTCTCGTCACCGAGCCACAACTCCACCTCGCCGCGGAGATCCCGGGGGTCTTCGGGGTCGCTGCCGAAAAACGCGAGAACTTCGTCGAACTCATGAGTATGGGGCGGGGGTGAGTAGGCCGTTCCTTTCTTGAACCAGAGGGTCTCGACATAGAAGGCTCCGTTCGCGACGTTGCCGTCGAGATAGGCCAGGGGGGTCCTCACGTCGAACCCGTCTTTCTTCTCCCCATACTTCTCGGACTCCGGCTTGGGCTCGGTTACTATCAGCTTACCGTACTTGGTCTGCGCCATTCTCTCCTCCTTTTCATTCTTTCCGTGTGAACAGGCCGTACGTGGGGTCGCTTCACGCAAAGTCCATCCTGCGGACGCGACTTTAGGAGGCAGTGAGGCCGCCGTCGATCGGCATGATATGGCCCGTGATGAAAGAAGCCGCGTCCGAGCAGAGCCACAGCACTGCCTGGGCCACTTCCTCCGGCTCACCCATGCGCTTCATGGGAACGACCTGCACGAGGCTCTCCTTCGCGCCCGGCTCGGCCGCAGCCAAATTGTCGGAGAGCTGCGTCCGTGCGGTAAGGCCGGGGCATATCACGTTTACCCCTATGCCTGACGAGGCGCATTCGAGGGCAGCAGTTTTCGTAAGGGCGATCAGTCCGCTCTTGCTTGCTGCGTAGGGTCCGAACCCGGCGATCGCCTTCAGGGCGCCCACGCCTTTCACTGGGTTAGCGAAACCCGGTCAAGCAAACAACATGTCGCTCTTTTGGTGACATACCGCGAGGCTTAGACTCGCTGATGGCTATCTTTCTCAGGCGCTATCCCAATTACGGTGCGAGCCAAGGGAAACCCTTGGGGACCGCAAGGCACTGATTTCTCAATACCGAACTAGTGTGGGATTCCAAGCTCAACCGTTTTCCCCTGGAGGTCCGTGTGGGAAAAACTGAGGTACGAGACCTTGATACTCGTAAACTTGCCGTTTTCGATCTCATACATGATGATCCCATGATAATCGAAAGTCTCTCCGGCCGACACAGCCCCGAACAGAGATTCCTTGTCATCCTTCTGGGCCGTAAAGTGCGTCCACATCTGGATCGCGAGTGTCTGCTCATCGCTCACAAAACGCTCGACGTGCAGTTCCTCGGAGAATCCTTTCCAGATTTTCGCATAGTGGTCTTTCATGCCCTGCATGCCTTGAATCACAAGCGTCCCGTTGATTATCTTCGCATGGGGATCAATATACTCCTCGAAGGTTGTCGCGTCCCGCTTATTGAATCGGTTGATGTAGTCATCAAATACTTCTCTTTTCATACATGCCTCCTCTTTGAAATAGTTGCCCTGGGCGCTATCCATCACAGGCACATGCCTTCAGTCAACGACTAACGACTGCCCTGTTATACACCTCTATTCATCGCTTGCCAGGAACAAGACGGTACACGGGCCGCACCGCGTTGCCCTTTCCCCATGCTATCGTATCACTCCCGGATATAGTCTTCCTATGCAGCGACCGTGCCACGAAAACCGGTCGGCCAAGACTCGTCCATTTATCACCTTTTCTCCCCTCGGCGCCCCGCGGCTGGACTGCAAAGAATAGCAAGAAAGATCAAGACTTCGATTTTCCCGCATGCTGTAATATCAACACAAGGGTGAGATCATGGACGTATTCGAGAGAATCGAGCGATCGGTAGATTTCATCGAGGATAACCTTCTGGAGGAGCTGACACTCGAGAGGGTCGCAGCGGCGGCCTGCTTCTCACCTTACCACTTTCACCGCATATTCAAAGCCTTGGCCGGAGAATCGGTGGGGAGCTACATCAGGAAAAGGAGGATCGCCCAGGCAGCCGAAGAGCTTCTGTCGGGTGCTCGAAACATCCTCGACATTGCCCTCGATTATCGTTTTCAGTCTCATGAAGCCTTCAGCCGGTCCTTCAAGAAGGCATGCGGGCTGACGCCCGGAGGATACCGCAAGAAGGGTATGAGATTGAAGATACTGCTCAAGAAGCGCCTCGACATTGGCGCGCTGAGACACCTGCGGGGAGGGGTGACTATGGAACCGAGAATAGTGCGCAAGGAGAGTTTCAAGGTCGTGGGCATGGAGATTACCACAACGCTCAGGAGCAACTGGGCCAACAGGGACATCGCGAAGCTCTGGACGAGGTTTCACGCGAGGATGGACGAGATCGTGAATCGAACGAATCCACCGGTGGCTTACGGCATCTGCGGCAATGTCGCAGAGGAGCCGTCCCCACCGGAGAAGACCGAGGATACGGAGTACACGGACCTCGTTTCCGTCGAGGCGAGCGGCTTCGACGATATACCCGAAGGCATGACCGGTCGCACCATTCCCGAGCGCACCTACGCCGTGTTCACTCACAAAGGACCGCTCTTCCCGAACCACCTGCAACAGACCTACGACTACATCTACGGGACATGGGTTCCCCAGTCGGGATATGAGCTGGACGGCGGATTCGACTTCGAATTCTATGATGAGCGGTTCATTACGGTCGATGACGACGCGTCGGAGCTCGACATTTACGTGCCCATCAAGGTCGAATCCGGCGCCAACCAGTGTTAGCGTGACTTCAGCACAGAACTCGAAGGAGAGACGAGCGGAACTATGGTATCACTGGCGCCTGACAAAGCCCCTATCCGGGTCTTCCAGCCCCTGCGGGCCTTTCCCGGCCCGCTCCTTTGCTCTTCTGGAGTTTCGCTTGAAATGCACCAGTATAAATGGCAATAATAGACGCCATAACCCGTGGACGGCGTAAGAAAGGGAGACAGTTAGCGATGGCCGATGGGCACCCAGAAATCTTCGTAGGCAGCAGGCAATTGAAGGTCAAAGACGAGACCAAAGGCATTTCGTTCCCTGTTTTGGTACAGTATCCGACCCAAGAGCCTTCGACTCCTACAGCCTTTGGTCCTTACGTGATGGATGTTTGCCCCGATGCGAAAATAATCGAAGGCCGATTTCCCCTTGTCGTGATCTCGCACGGCAACGGTGGCTCGCATCTTCTCTATCGCACAATTGGCACCCATTTAGCAAAGAACGGATACATAGTTGCCTCGGTTGAGCATTACGGAAACAATCGCAATAACAATGAATTGGAGAATACAACAGAAAACCTCATGAACCGGCCGAGGCATATCATTCTGGCAGTTGACGCAATGCTTTCCGACGACGAGTTATGCAGAAACATCGTACCGAACAAGATAGCCATGATAGGCCATTCAATGGGGGGCTACACTGCCTTGGCATTAGCAGGAGGTATTCCTCGGACGCGAGAGGGGCAGAGAGTTGAAGTCCCTACCGACCCCAGAATCAGGGCTATTGTCTTACTTGCGCCGGGAGCAGGTTGGTTCATGAATTCTTTGGACAAGGTAACCATTCCGATCCTTATGCTCACTGCCGAACATGACGCAATTACCCCAGCGTGGAATGCCGAAGTTGTGCTGAAGAGTGTCCCTCACCGATCGCAGGTCACGTTCAGAGAGATCAGGAATGCAGGCCATTTTTCTTTCCTAAGCCCATTTCCCGATACAATGAAGAATCCTAACTTTCCCCCATCGACTGACCCAGCAGGATTTGACAGAGATGAATTCCACACCCGGCTTCCGTTGGACATACTCGACTTTCTTGATGAGAAACTCGGCGTGGATTCAACATAGGAAAGAGAACAGAATAGGACAGGTGATAGGGTAACCGGGCTCTCTCGAACGAGAATCCTCCCTCCTGGCGTAAGGTCAGCGCGGAGAGCCCCTATTTGAACCGGCCGCGGGCGTCCCGCCCCTTTGTCTTCTGCTGCGCATCAGCGGTCTTGGCCGCCTGCCCTGGAGTCGGCGGGGATTCTGGAGCAGCGGGTCCCTTCGCGGCCAATGACGCGCCTGCCACCTCCCGCACGCCTTCGACGACACCGACGAGCATCTCGCTCACCGGAGCCGCCCGGTGCGGAAGGGCATACTGACCACGATGATGGCGCCCATCCCGAAAAGGGTATCACGGGCGCCGGGGTTCCCCGGAGGGCTCGGAAAGGGCATGCGTGGCAAAGCCCTTCCGGTGCTCTTCGAGATCGAAGTCACGTCCTCCCGGCTAGGAGTTGACGACAACAGAATGACTGATTATACTTGGTAAGACAGATACCTTCTCTAAACTGCGGCCTCGCTTAAGTCTCAGGAAAATCGGTCGGACGATTTAGGGTCCTTCCGGGAGTCCATCCGTGTCGGAGATGAAGCGGGAAGCGCTCATCATGGATTTCCTGCCCATACTTGCCGCGCCGAAGGTCGAAAGAGACGCTTTTCTTTCGCAAGAGAGGATGATTCACGCAGCCTGACCGTGGGAAAAGAGTGTCCTATCGGTATTCCCTGGCGTGAAGTGCGAATGAACGGAGAAGAACCAGCAGAAAAACGAATTGCCTGTCCGAAATGCGCCTCTGTGGCGCTTTACCGATTCGGCCACGTGCGATCGGGACTCCAGAGGTACCTATGCCTCATGTGCGGCCGCCAGTTCATACCGGGTCACGAGCGCCCTTCCCCCATGCTTAGGCCCACCTGCGATAGGTGCGGTGCAGGGATGCACCTTTTCAAGAAGAGGAGCGCCCACACGGTTTTCCGATGCGCCCGCTACCCCGCATGCCGCAGGTGCGTGAGGGTCGAAAACTCTCTTCTGTTGCAAGCAGACTACGGACGAGGGGAGCACTTTCCCGAGGCAGCGCGGGAATAGTCCCGAAGGAAGAAGCCGGCTCGATGGCTCATACCTCCAAAACTGCCATCGCCAGCGCGCAATGCACCAACTCATCGATCTTCTGCCATACCATCGAGCAGGGGACATACCAATCCCTGTCGACGACCGTGACCTCTAAATTCGACGCATCTTCGTTCAACCGGCCCCTTAACTTAACACCGGATAGGTGCGTGTCTACCTCCCAGGGATTGTCACCGGAAACCGCGGCGCCATTTTGTCGGAGCGCCCTGAGCAGCGCGTCGACTTTTCCCCTGTCCATATTCTCATAGCGATGCGTACTGTAATCGCTCATTCACCCATTTCTCTCACGGAGATCCCGGCATGGGCTCGTCGCCTTTTGCACGGGGCCCGTGATTGACGTGGGGCTCGCGCTTTTCAAAGATGAGTGGGCGAGCGGTTACGGATGGGGACCGTGCCTTCGGACGCTTCGCTCTTCTTAGGATTTGGCTGGAAGAGCGTTTCATCACCCAGTCGTCTTCTTTGGCGGTGTCGCCTCGCGCGCAGATGACCCTCTGGCGGGTCCGGCAGGGAAGGCTGCCCCTGCCACCTCTCTCAACCCTTCCACGACCCCGATAAGAATCTCTTTCACCGACCTTGCCGCGGTTGTCCCTATAGACGCAGCCGCCTCGATCGCACCGCCCACCGCCACGCCAGCGAGTTCCTCGACGTTCGCCCCTATCTCCTTGCCCGCTTCGATGGCTCCCTCGACCGCACGTCTCGCCACAACCGAAACATCACCACCCACTTCGGCGGCGCCCGTCACAGCCCCTTTCACGGTCCGGCTCGCCGCGGTCATCACGTCGCCGCCCACGTCGCCGACGCCCATGACCACACCTTTGGTCACGCTCTTCGCGCTCAGGGTGAGTCCGGTGCCTATCTCTTCCGTCGCTTTGATGGCGCCTTTCATGACCTCGGCGGTCAAGGACATGCTCATTCCCGCCGCGTCGGCGGTGAGCTTGAGCGTGTCGGCCACGGTTCCTCTCACGAGGCTCACGATGCCGGCTTCGATCTCATTGAGCCCCTTCAGGCTTCGTGTGACTCCGTCCTTGACGGCCGTCCCGGCCCGGCCCAAGGTCGACCTGGGGTACCTGTTTTGTCTCATCGGCTTGGTTCCTTTATCCATTTTAGTCCCTCCCCTTTCGCCCGGTGCTCTCTCGAGCGCGCCCCCGGGGATTCGATGCGCGAACGTCTACTTCGTCCCCCTATCATTTCCATCCGTGCCCTGCATCTTAAGCGAGACTTGAGTCCACGACAAATGGCGTACCTTACCCACGCGAGTCAGCTGTCAACCTAATATCTCAGTATAATGGCATATGTGGTGAGGCACAAGAGACGGGAAGGACGGCTTTCATTACTTCCCTCCCGAATTCTTGTTGCAAAGACTGGGCTTACCACGGTCATGGAGTTTAAGGGATAGTCCAAGGGTGGGACGGTGTAGGCCTTTTGATGAGGCTCCCCCAGCGAGGTGAAATGCATACGCCGCGACGAGCGCACCAGGGACCCCATGTTCATGAAGAGACTACGCTGATTCTGCCAGGCGCGCGTGAGACAGGTGGGTTTTCATCCCACGCAAAGAGAAAGAGTTTGTGCTATAATACCTTCACCCGCAGACGAGGGGTGTCGGGGAGCGCATTCCCGGCGAAAAGCGGGAGAGGGGGACGGCTAAGATGAGCTACTACATGGCTGACACACCCGGAAGGCTGAGGATCGAGAGCCCCGTTCTCAAGGGTGACAGCCCGCAAGTGGCAAAATTCCGGGATTTTGTCCTGACCATTCCCGGCGTCTCGTCGGTCGACATGAAACCGATAATAGGCAGCGCAACTATCCTCTACCATACGGACAAGATCGATCACGCCACGTTGATAGAATTCCTGGACAAGAGCGGTTGCTTCGACCATCTCCATGCAAAGACCCCCGACGATCTCCTCGAGGAAGGCATCGAAAAAGTGGCGGAAATGGCCGTGGACGCTGTCAAAGAGACACTTTGAGGAAAGGGACGGCTCTCGCGCCTGTTCCTCGCTCGAGGCGGATCCGGCAAGACCGGACTTTAGGGGCCCCCCGCTCCCCGGGGTAAAGCCCACATTCCCGCGCCCTTGAGGATGCCATCTAGACTGGCGCGCGACCCCCATCAGTGCCCATTCAGAAAGCCTCTTTATTCACAAATAATTAACAAAACAAAAATCATGCCGTAACAGTCCTCGGGTAAATTGACTCTCGGTATGAGAGGAAATCGATGACGGAAGGGACTGGTGATGGTGCAGGCGACGTCGAATGTCCCGAATGCCGGTCAAAGGCTGTCTACCGGTACGGCAAAACCTATTATCATCTCCAGCGTTACCAGTGTCTCATGTGTGGGCGCCAATTCGTGCCCGGACACGAGAGAGGTCGCCCGGGCACCAGACCCGAATGCCCGCAATGCGGCGCGAGGACCCATGTCTTCAAGAGGAGGGGAGATGGGTGTATGGTATTCCGCTGCTGCCGCTATCCTGCCTGCCGCACGTACGTCAGGGTCGCAGAGGACGGATTGTCACAGGAAAGGAGGAACCACCAATGACTTGCTACATGCACCATGTGCCCGGTAGACTGAGGATCAGGACTCCTCTGGTCAAGAACAACAAGAATGCTGCAGCAGAAGTGGAGAGGCTTCTTCTCACCATGCCCGGCGTGGATGACGTCACCATCAACCTTACCACCGGAAGCTGCCTCGTCAAGTATGACCTGTCGATGACCAAGCGCGACGACATCATCTCCCTGCTATCCGGAAAAGGCTATTTCGATCGATCGAAGGCTGTGACCAACGATGAGTATTTTGAGGGCATTGCCTCAAAACTCCTCTCCTTCGCGGTTGCCTTCATCTAGGAAAGCAGGCCGGTTTTCCCAAAAACCGGGCCGTTGTGGTGGGTTGAAGGTGATGCAAGACGCTCGCGCAAACAGGCGCGGGTGATATTAATGGAGGCTTCTTGCGATCCAATAGAGCACGTAGATGAGAAGGCCTGCGAGTCCCCCCACAATTGTCCCGTTTATCCTGATCCACTGAAGGTCCCTGCCCACGTGTAATTCTATCCTCCTGCTCGTTGCTTCAGGGTCCCATCTCTTTACCGTCTCCGATATGAACCTGACGAGAAGTTCTCTGTTGTCCGCGGCTGCGTCCGTGGCCCACGTGCGGAGCCACTGGTTAACCTTCGTCTTCAGATGCTCATCTGCCGCCAAGACCGTTCCTACCCGCTGAATGGCTTTCGCCACCTGCCCGACGAAGTCCGGGCCGGGGTTGGCCAGTTCCCGCATGGCCCGACCCTTAAGGCCCTTCCACATACCGGGCAGATACTGCTTCAGCCGGGGATGGCGGAGCAGTTCCCGACCCAGATCGTCCGCCCCTTTGCTCACTCGCTCGTCTATGCCCTCCCGGTCGAGGACGCTCCCCGCCGCCGCGTTGATCTTATCGAAGAGTGGACCTCCCACGCTGCGCCGCAATTTCCCTATCCCCGCGTGAACGAGATCTCTGTATCGGCCATAACGGGAAGTCTTGTCCACAGGGGAGGCTGCGGGCGTCTTCTCCTCGCTTGCATCGCCGGGTACAGATCCTCCCTTCTCTCCCTGTTCCGTAAGTATCTTCTCGAGCGCGGACAGAACGTCTATGGTCAGCCTTCTAAACAGGGCGCTCTGCCGGATCGGTTCCGAGACTGCCTGAACGAGGGCGGCTACGGTGGTCTTGGCTTGCCCCACCGGGCCTTCCTGACGCGCAGGCTTCTGCCCTCCCCTATCGCTCCCCAGGAATTCCTCCACAAGGTGCGGAAGGTATTCGGCCAGCCGCTCCGCCATTTGGGAAGCGTTTGCCTCGTCGGACATCCAGGCGGCCGCCACGCCCGCGAGATCGACGGAGGAGATCTTTCCTTCGAGAACCTCCTTCGAAAGGAAGTTCTCCCTGATGAAGCGGGCGAGGGCATCGCCAATCCTGTCCCTGTTGCGCGGTATCACCGCCGTTCTTGGGATCGGCAGGTTGAGGGGGTGTCTGAAGAGCGCCACTACGGCGAACCAGTCGGCGAGGGCGCCGACGGTGGCTGCCTCGGCAAAGGCCGCGACCGCTCCGAGGAAAGGATAAGTACCCTCGAAAAAGCGCGAGACGATGAAAAGACAGACCATGAGGAGGAGAAGGCCCGTGGCGAACAGCTTCATGCGCCGGAGCGCCGCTTCCTGCTCAACGAGGAAGCTCGTCCGTCCTCCTACCCCTGATGAGGCCGAGTCGAAGACTTCCCCCTGGCTCCGCGGGGCACGGGCATGCCCTTCCGGTCGGTCCTGCCCGGCCCCCCTATCGGCTTGTGACCTCGCTTGCTGCTGAGACACGTCATCTAGCCCGATCTGAGCAACTGGGCCTTGTCGGTCAGTTCCCACGGCAGCCCTATGTCCATTCTGCCGACATGGCCGTAAGCCGCGAGCTTCCGGTAAAAGCCGCCTTTCACGACGGCGGGCAGGTAGCGCAGATTGAACTGGCGCAGGATCGCTGCCGGTCTGAAATCGAAAAAGCGTTCCAGACGCTCGGTAATCTCGTCGTCCGGAATAGTGCCGGTGCCGAAGGTCTCCACCTGTATGCTCACAGGCTCTGCGAGGCCGATGGAGTAACTGAGAAGCACCTCGCATTCTTTTGCGAGCCCTGCGGCCACCACGTTCTTCGCCGCATGGCGCGCCGCATAGGCCCCTGACCTGTCGATGCGCAAAGGGTCTTTGCCGCTCAGGGCCGCGCCGCTGTGGCGGGAGTATTCGCCGTACGTGTCGATGGCGTTCTTTCTGCCCGTCAACCCGGAATGGATGGACGGCCCCCCTCCATGGAAGAGCCCGTCAGGGTTGATGAAGATGCGTGTTCTCCGATCCGGCCGCAAGGGCTCGTCGGCGAATACTGGCTCGACGACCGCTTCCATGAGGTCGTGCTGGAGGCCGTCGAGGGTGCACTCCTTTCCCCTTGTGCTTGCGATCAGCGTGAGACTCTGAATACGGCTGGGCATACGGTCTTGATACTCCACGCCGACCTGTGTCCAGCCATCGGGTGCAAGGTACGGGAGGAGTTTCTGGAGACGGACAGACGTGAGCCTGCGCGCCAACTTGTGGGCAAGCCATATGGGGAGGGGCATGAAGGCGGGAGTCTGCGTGCACGCGTAGCCGAAGACGGTCACCTGGTTGCGGGCCACCACCCTTCCAATCTCCTCGTCGCTGAGGTTTCGCTCGTCGAACCGGCTCAGCTCGTCGGGCGCCATCTCCCGGAGGCTTGTCAAGATACTGCAGGTCTTTGCGTTGAACTGCGAGTCGGTGTATCCCACCTGGCCGACAACCTCCCGGGCGACGGAGGGGAAATCTATGGGGACATTCGTGTCGAACCTCGCGGCGATGAAGAGGATCGAGGTGGCCACCGCGCACTCGGCCACCACCCGTGCATGGGGGTCGCGGCTTAAGATATGGTCGACAAAGGCATCGCTTATCTGGTCGCACAGCTTGTCAGGATGGCCTTCCGTGACCGATTCCGACGTGAAGACGAAAGCCTTTTTCACGCGTCACCTCGTTGGGTCGTTTTGATCGCCTCGTTGGCAAGGAGGGGGAGAACGGCGCCGCCCGCGACAACGAGACTGTCGAAGGCGCCAATGCCTGCGATATTGAGGAGTCCCCGAAGTCCCGGGACTACCAGGGCGATGCCTTGGAGCGCGAAGGTGCCGAGGAGCGCCATTGTCAGATAGCGGTTGGGCTCGGGCTTCTCCTTGTCAAAAATGGTCCGCGTCTCCGAGCGGCAGCTGAGGGCATGGAGGAGCTGACCCATGGTAAGGCTTAGGAATGCCATGGTGCTCGCCTGAGGCCCCTGCCCGTACCGGAGGACGCCGTACCCATATGCCCCAAGGGAACCCGCCGAAAGGACCGCCGACTCTCTCAGCATCCTTGCGAGGCTTGAAGCCTGTAGTATCTGCTCGCCCGGATCCCTGGGGGCCTTAAGGAGGATGTCCGGCTCGGGCGGTTCGAGGGCAAGGGCAAGACCGGGGAAAATGTCCGACACGAGGTTTATCCAGAGCAGCTGCATGGCCGTGAGAGGCTCGCCGAGCCCGGCGGAGATGGCCGTGGTGGTCACCATGATCTCGCTCATGTTCGTAGAGAGGAGATAGCGCAGGGCCTTCCTGATGTTGTTGTAGATCGTCCTGCCTTCGCTGACCGCGATGAGCATGGTCTCCAGGTTGTCATCCTCCAACACGATGTCCGCCACCTCCCGGGCTACGTCCGTGCCCGTGTGGCCCATGGCGATCCCTATGGCAGCCGCTTTCAGCGCAGGCCCGTCGTTTATGCCGTCTCCGGTCATAGCCACGACCTTACCCTG
The DNA here is from genome assembly GCA_963749525.1 of uncultured delta proteobacterium. GTDB lineage: Bacteria > Desulfobacterota > Syntrophorhabdia > Syntrophorhabdales > WCHB1-27 > CAVVNC01. Next base: position 15,522 of record CAVVNC010000056.1, on the reverse strand, counting down.
CTCCTGGAGCATCTGTACGATCTGCAGTTTGTTGGCCGGGCTTACCCTGGCGAACACGTGGAGATCCTGCGACACCGCCTTGAACACGTCCGGCGCCATGTCGGACAGATGGGTTGAATCGAGGATGCGCATGTCTCCGTTTTCGGATAGATCGAGTTCTTTCCCCACCGCATAGGCGGTGGCGCTCTGGTCACCGGTGATCATCATGGTATGGATGCCGGCGCGATGAAAGGCCTTGATAAGCTCCTTGGCGCCGGACCGCACGGGATCGGCCATTCCGGCGATGCCAAGCCATATGAGGTTGTTGATCGGCACGTCCCCGTTCTCCACGAGCATGAGACCGTTTTCCGACACCGCGTAGGCCATGCCGAGGACACGAAGCCCAAGACCTGCCATCTCGTCGTTCCCTGCTTCGATCGTCTCCCTGTCTTCCTCGCGTGAGCACGTGCGTCTCGCCGCCTCTCATATGGTACTGCACAGGCCGCGAGCACCTCCGGCGGGCTGCCCTTTACCGCGACCACCCGCCGGTGCCCCTCGCTCGCATCGTGGACCGTGACCATGAGGTTGCGGGTTTCCGAGCGATGGAGGATGCTGGTCCGGGGATAGGAGCCTCTCAAGGCACTGGCATCAACCCCTGCGCTCAGGGCGAGCTGGACGAGGGCGTTTTCCGTGGCGGAGCCTGTGACGGCGTGCACGCCGCCCTCACTTATGATCTCGCTCTCGCTGCAGAGCACGGACACATGGAGAAGCATGAGCAGCTCTTCGCACAAATAGGGATTTGTCTCCCCAGTGGCCGACCAGAAACGGCCCTCCGACACACGCCTCCGCTCCATACCGACGAACACCTGAGTCACGGTCATTCTGTTGACCGTTAGCGTTCCTGTCTTGTCGAGGCAGATGGTCTGTACCGACCCGAGCGTCTCGATCGCCTGCAGCTGCCTTACCAGTACATGGTGCTTCCGCATGGAACGGATGCCTAGGGCGAGAGTCGTGGTCGCCACTGCGGGCAATCCCTCCGGGACCGCTGCAACGGCGAGGGAAATGGAGGTCTTGAGCATGCGCAGGAACCCGTACCCGCGCAAAAGGCCTATCACGAACACCGCCGGCGCACACACCGGCGCTCATGAGGGCAAGCTTGGTGCCCATGTTATCGAGTTGCGTTTCCATGGGCGTCGCAGGCGGTCGTGCCTCCCCGACGAGGATCTGTATCTGACCGATCTCGGTAAAAGGACCCGTTGCGACGACGACCGCTATGCCCTGGCCGCCGGTGACGAGGGTACCCATGTACACCATGTTGGTCCTGTCCCCCAAGGGCAAGTCGGCAGCCGTCAGCTCCCGGGTCATCTTCTGAACGGGCATACTCTCACCCGTGAGGGCGGATTCGTCCACGCTCAGGTTCTGGGCGGCGAGAAGCCGCGCATCAGCAGCCACATAGCTCCCGGGCCTGAGCACGAGAAGGTCCCCGGGGACCACCTCTTCCACACCCACCTGCCTGGTCTCACCGTCCCTCGTGACCAGGGCCGTCGGTCTGACGAGGCTTCTCAATGAGCGGATGGTTTTCTCTGACTTGCTCTCGGTCACGTAGCCGATGACCGCGTTGATCCCGACCACGCTCATGATGACGGCCGCATCGGCCAGGCCGCCCGTGAAGACCGAGATGCCCGCGGCTACTGCAAGGAGCAGCACGGGGAGACCCTTGAACTGCTCGGCGACGATCGACCAGGCTGACCTGGGCACCGACTCAGGGAGGAGATTCGGGCCAAAGCGCTTCAGGTTTTCTGTATAGGTCTCCAGGGAGAGGCCGGTGCCGGGGTTACTGTGAAAGAGAGCGACCGCTTCTTCTGCCTTTCGAAGGTGCCAGAGGCTGACAGGGAGGGCCTCTTCAGCCTCCCCGAGGCGCTTCCTGAGCACTTTAGGTCGGGGTCTTCTGGGCTCGAGGCGCCCCCTTCCGGCGACGCGCCTCAATGCTTGGAACCGGCACGGGTTGGGCCCCATCGCCATCCTCGGGCCGGTCTTTTGAAGGCACGAGTCGCCCCAGGGCGTCAGCGATCTCCGATGGCGTGCGACCCGTCTCGTAGAAGACCAGGACGTTTCCGGTGAGGGGGTTTGCAGACACGAGATGCACTGAGCCATCCCGGGAAAGCTCCTCCTCTAGATATCTCTTGAGCTCGTAGGACCGGCGCAGGCCCTCGATTTTGTAGCGCGCCCTCCCGGGAACGGCCGTGTGGATTGCCGTTACCACAGTTACTGCTCTTTCTTTTTACGGCGCTGCTCTCTCATCTTATCAGGCTCGGGCGTGCGCGCACCTTGCGGCGGCTTCTCCTCAGTGGAGGATGGCGGCTCGTTCCCGCTCTTGGCAGGGAAGGCTGCCCCTGTGACATCCCTCACCCCTTCCATGACGCCCACAAGCATCTCCCGCACCGCTCTCAACGCGGTGGTACCGATGGAGCCCGCTGCCTCGACGGCCCCTCCCACCGCATGGGTCGCTATGTCCTCCATATTTGCGCCCACTTCCTTGCCGGCCTCGATGGCTCCGTCGACTGCGCGCCTCGCCACGAGTGAGACGTCCGCTCCGACCTCGGAAGCCCCCTTGACCGCGCCTTTTACGGTCTGGCTCGCCACGGCAACGACATCGCCTCCCACGTCGCCCACCCCCATGATCACGCCCTTGGTGACGCTCTTGGTGCTGAGTATGAGGCCGGTGCCCACTTCTTCCGTGGCTTTGATGGCCCCCTTGATGACCTCGGTGGTGAGACCGAGACTCAGGTTTGCCACATCGGCGGTGAGCTTCAACGAGTCTGCCACCGTATTCCTCACGAGGCTCACGATATCGGCCTCGATCTCGTTAAGGCCCTTGAGGCTCCTGATGACGCCCTCCTTTACCGCTGTTCCTGCCCTCCCCAGGTCTGCCTGCGTTGACGCGCCGGCCCCTGGTGCTTCCGTTTTTTTCTCGCTCACGACATCCCCCTTTTGGCTCTCGTCTGGGTTGCCAGCCCTTTGTGCTGCCATAATTGAGACTAAAGCACACATGGACACCATAACAATGGAGGACCCTGCGGTTTGGGGCCTCTAACCACTGTCCTACTCGACGGTGCCCTTCGCTTCTTTACCGTCTTTCTTCCCGGATGATTTCCCGAATAATCCCAAGGCATACCAAAAAGCCGTATACCATGCCGGCGCGGCGAAGTTACCCCGAGCGATCTGATAGATGCCCGCGCCCATGAGGCCAAGAAAGGCGAGGCCGGGAAGGTCGAAGCCTTCTCCGGTCACCGCCCTGATACGGTCGTCGAGGGCCCCGAACCGGCCTGCCACGGCGTCGTGGAGGGCAGTCACCTTTATGCTCTGCTCCTGTCTGACCACAAAGAGACCTTGAGACTGGGCCCACCCCAAGACGGCCTCCGTCGGCCCATGGCACCGCACGAGGATGCTCCCGGTGAACGGGGCTACCTCGACGCCTTCCACGCCAACGCAAGCGGAAAGGGCCTCCTTGACGGAGGCGAAGTACGCCGCGTTACCCTTTTTCGATGGAACCCTTATCCTGATCCTGCCCGCCATCTTGTGGACGACCAGCGCCTCTGTATTCATCATCTCTTACCTATTTTGGCTGGTTTTCCGCGAGGTCGGCCTTGCCTTCGGCGGCAAGCTCCGCGCGTGCCTCGGCGAGCAGGTCGTCAACGAGTTCGTGCGCCTCGGCGAGCTTCTCCTTGCTTGTTTCAAAGAGCACGAGTCCGCCCTTGATGGCTGCTTTGGCAAGGGGTTTTGCCGCCTTCGAAAGGGCGGGCACCACGAGGGGCGCGATTATTGCCGAGCCGATGCCGATTGCCAAACCAGTAACGATATTCCCCTTCAACCAAGCCACCAATCACCTCCTGTGAAGTTGCTCGTAGGATAAAATTGTAAAATACCCCGTATATTTAATACGGCGTGGCCTCCACCGACAAGGGCTGGAAACGACATCTTTCATTACTCACCTCCTCCCCTCGCTCACGGAGCCTCTCTGTAAGCCGATTGCTAACTTCTCCATCATGCGATACGTAACTGAAAAGGGATGGTCGGGATCGATGAGGTTCCGACCATGCAGCCTGCCGAACCATAGGTCCCACAGAAAGCCCGCCGGCAATTTCTTGCCGGCGGGCTTGTCGACTCGTTCGCTCTTTTCCTGGGGCGCTCTTTTACTCCCTCGTGATCTGCCTCACCAGATTACCCGATGCGTCCCTTATGTTGATCAAGAGCGCCATCCTGCCGGAGAGGGTGTGGGTGGCGCACCCGAAGCACGGGTCATAGAGGCGAAACGCCATCTCAACCCGGTTCAGGATCCCCTCGGTCACCTCGACCCCCTTCTTTATGAGGCCCTGGGCCGCCTGCTTGATCGCTATCGAGATCGGCGCGTAGTTGTTCGTCGTGCCCACGATGAGGTTCGCCTTCGTGACAATCCCTTTCTCGTCGGTGACGTAGTGGTGCGTGAGGGTGCCCCTCGGTGCCTCGACGATGCCCACCCCCTCGGTCGGCTTCTCGGTGGGGATAGTGCGGACCTTGGGGTTTGTGATCTCCGGATCCGTGGCGAGCTCGAGGAGGCGCTCCGCGGCGTAGAGCAGCTCGATGAGCCGCGCCCAATGGGTAGCGAGGAGGTTGTGAACGGGTTTGGCGCCGAAGGTCTTGTACATCTCCTCATATGCTTCCTGGGCGCGGGGCGTTGCCATCCCGTCAGACACGTTGAGCCGGGACAGGGGCGTCGCCTGATAGACCCCGCTTTCTTTTCCGGGGACGAGCCCTTTCCATCCCACCTTCTTGAGGTAGGGGAACTTGAGGTACGTCCAGGGCTCCACCCTTTCGGCGACGTGATCGAGGTAGTCTGGAGGGCTGTACCTCGCGAACTCTATGCCGTCCGGGTCGACGACCCTGACCTTTCCGTCGTAGAAGTTCACCTTGTTCTTCTCGTCGACCATGCCCATATAATACGTGGGCATGGTGAAGATGGGCGACATGATGAGGTCGAGGTAGCCTTTGTTGGCAAGGACGATATCCCTGAAGAGCTGGAGCGTGAAGAGGGCGAACTCGATCTCGTCAATGGCTGTGGCTTCGACCTGTTTTCGCTCCTCTTCGCTCAGCGCCTTCGAGACCCCTCCGGGCAGGCCGAAAGTGGGGTGTATCTTCCTTCCTCCCAGCATGCCGATGATGTCCATGGCCTTGCCCCGCGCCTCGATGACCTTCGTGCCGATTTCCACGCCCACCTTGTGGATGACCCCCAGGATATTCCGCTCGGCCACCGGCGCATCCGGGCCCATGACGAAATCGGGTCCTCCGAGGATGTAGAAGTGGGTCATGTGGTCGGCCACGTAGAAGGCGGAGTAGAAAAGCTCGCGGAGCTTCTTGGCCGTGGGCGGCGGATCGACGTGGAAGACGTTGTCGCAGGCCTTCGTCGAGGCGAGATGGTGCGCCTCGGGGCAGACGCCGCAGATGCGCGGGGTGATATCGGTGAGCTCCTCGACGCGACGGCCTTGAGAGAACTTCTCGAATCCCCGAAGCTCAGGGATGACCATGTATGCGGATGCTACCTCTCCCTGGTCGTCGAGGAATAGGTCGATTCTTCCATGTCCTTCGAGGCGGGTCACGGGATCGATCGTGATCTTCTTCATGGCGCTCTCCTTATCACAATTGTCGGGGCTCGCGTCGCCCCCTCCACGAACTAAAATCCGTGGAGCCTCCCCTTCATAAAAAGGAAGAGGCACCTACCGGTGGCTCGCGTCGAATCGATGCATAGGGGTTTGTCCATCACATCTTCCGCCGGTGCAGGAGGGAAGCGGGCAGGCCGAACCGGTAGAAGGTCCCGATGGGATCGGCGATTTGGTTGACGATGCGGGCGGCCTCCTCCTCGGTGTCTGCGTCCACCACGGACGCGCACGCCGACATGAGGGCAGCGCCCTGGTCAACCACGTGGGGGGGAGGACCATAGCAGCCCCTGCAGGGCACATCGACCTTCGTGCAGAGGGCGCCGCAGCCTCCTCTCGTAGCCGGCCCCGCGCAGATGAGGCCCTGGTCGAAGAGGCACTGGGTGGAGCTGGGGATGATCTCGTAGAGGCGGTAGAACTGCTTGATGGCCTTTTCCTTGCGCTCGTGCTTGCACTCGTCGCAGACGGTCTTCTCGTTAGCGCCCACGACGCTCCCCTTGGGAGGGAGATTGCCTGAGACGATCGCCTCTATCACCGCCCAAATCTGGGGGGGCTGAGGGGGGCAGCCGGGGATGAAGTAGTCTACGTCCTCTACCTGAGCGAGGGTCTTCACCGTGTCGTAGAACTTGGGGATCTCGATCTCACCTCCGTCGACCTTGGTCGCCACCTGGGGGAAGACCTTACCCGGATTGTCGACCGAAGGGGATTCCAGATAGACGTAGTCGAAGATGGACTGCCGGTCGTGGAGATTGGCGAGGCCCGGGATGCACCCTTCGTGGGCGCACGACCCGAAGGCCACGAAGACCTTCGATTTCTTCCGGAGCAGGTGCGCGAGAAGCTCGTTTTCACTCGTGCGGATGGCGCCGTTGAAGAGACAGACATCGATGTGCCCGTCGGGCATGGCTTCCACGTCTTTGTACTTGGCGTCCATTGCCACGGGCCAGAAAAGGATGTCTGCCACCTGGTCCACAACGAGGATCTTCTCCCGTAGCTCGACGATGGCAATCTCGCAGCCCCCGCAGGATGCGGCCCAGTAGAGGGCCAGCTTCAGTTTCTCCGCCATGTTAACCCTCCTTGCCCGCGATCTGGGCCTTCCAGTCCAGGGGCCCGAGGCCCCGTACCTGTTCGGTGAAGTTCCTCGTCAGCTCAGCCCATTTGGGTGCCTCCGCTCCTGAGATCCATCCCCAGTGGAACCTTCCGTCGTCGATGCCGAACTGGGCCAGGAGGTTCTCGAGGAGAGGCATGCGGCGGAAGGTCTTGAAGTTGCCGCTCGTGTAATGGCAGTCCCCCGGAGGATGGCAGCCGGAGACGATTACCCCGTCCGCCCCTTCGGCAAAGGCCTTGAGCACGAACATGGGCTCGATCCTGCCCGTGCACATGACGCGGATAACATCGACATTGGCAGGCTGCTGCATGCGGGCCACACCTGCGGCATCGGCAGCCGTGTAGGTACACCAGTTGCAGAGAAAGGCGATTATCTTCGGTTCAAAGCTCATGGGCGCGCTCCTTCGGCAGTTGTGGGCTCCCGCAAAAGTGCCTCTATCTGGGCCACGATCTGCTCGTCCGAGAAATGGCGTCCCGTGATGGCAGCCGCAGGACAGGCGGCCACGCAGGTGCCGCAGCCCTTGCAGAGGGCATCGTTGACCGTGGCCACGTTGTTGTCGGCGTTAAAGGTGATGGCCTGATAGGGGCAGACGGAGAGGCACGTCTTGCACGCTGAGCAGAGCTTTTCATCCACATTGGCGACGGTGGGGGATATTGTCACTTCCCCCCTGTTGAGCAAGGCGATGGTCATCGAGGCGGCGGCGCCGGCGTGAGCCACCGTGTCGGGTACGTCCCGTGGACCCTGGGCGCAGCCGGCGAGAAAGACGCCTTCAGTATTGGTCTCCACAGGCCGGAGCTTCGGATGGGCTTCCGCAAAGAACCCGTCCGCCGAGCGGCCGATGCCGAACATGGATGCCACCTGCGCCGCGTCCGCCTGGGGTTCGAGCCCTGTGGAAAGGATGACCATGTCAACGGGGATTCTCCGCACCGCGCCGGCGAGGGTATCTTCGACCCTGATGACGAGCTTCCCCTCTTCTTCGGGTTTGACGGCCCAGTCGGTTACCTCGGCGACCCGGCCGCGGATGAACTGGACCCCTTCGCCGAGGAGCTTGTCGTAGAACTCCTCGTAGCTCTTTCCGGGGGTACGCATGTCGATGTAGAAGTTATAGACCTTGAGCGCCCGTGTGATCCTTCACCATATGGGCCAGCTTCAGGGAGTACATGCAGCAGACCCTGGAGCACCAGCGGTTCGTATTCTCGTCGCGGGAGCCCACGCAATGGACGATCCCCACGCTCTTCGGATGACTGCCGTCCCGGAGGACGACCTCTCCTCCGGTGGGGCCTGAGGCGCTCGTGAGCCTTTCCACTTCGAGTCCCGTATAGACGTTCGGGTACTTGCCGTAGCCGTAGTAGGGGAGCCTTGCGGCATCGAAAGTCTCAAAGCCGGTGGCCACGATAATGGCGCCCACATCGACCTCGATGGTTTCTTCTTTCTGCTCGAAATCGATGGCCTTCCGGTCGCAGGCCTCGGCACAGGTCTTCTTGCACTTGCCTGTCTTCAGCTGGATACATCGATCGGGGTCTATGAGCACGATCTGGGGTGTGGCCTGGGGGAAGGGCAGATAAACGGGCTTGCGCTTGCCGAGCCCCATCTGAAACTCGTCGGCGAACTTCGCCTCCTTGTACGTGCACCCATCGATGCACTGGAGGCAGCCCACGCAGAGCTCCTCATTGACGTAGCGGGGCTTCTTCTTTATGGCTACCTTGTAGTTCCCTATATATCCGGACACGCTTGCCACCTCACTGTAAGTGAGAAGGGTGATGTTGGGATGCCGACCGGCATCCATCATCTTGGGTCCGAGTATTCAGGTACTGCAGTCGAGGGTAGGGAACGTCTTATCGAGCTGGGCCATATGGCCCCCGATAGAGGGCTGTCGCTCCACCAGGTAAACCCTGTAGCCCGCGCCGGCTATGGTCAACGCAGACTGGATCCCGGCAATGCCGCCCCCTACCACAAGGGCAGCGGGGGTGACGGGCTCCGTGCGGGAAAACAGCTCTTCCTGAAGGAGCACCCTTGAGACCGCGGCCTGAACCAATCGCTTGGCTTTGGCCGTGGCCAGGTCCTTGCTCTTGACCACCCATGAGACATGCTCCCTGATGTTGACCATGGCAAAATGGAACGGATTCATCCCGGCCTTTGCCACGGCGTTCTGAAAGGTCGGCTCGTGCATCCTGGGCGAGCAGGAGGCGACCACGACGCGCTCCAACTTCTGCTCACGGATATCCTGCTGGATGAGCTGCTGGCCGGGCTCGGAGCAGACATACTTGTATTCCCTCGACACCACCACGCCGGGCAGGGTGGAAGCTAATTCGACGACCGCCTTCACATCGACCGTGCCCGCGATATTCGACCCGCAGTCGCACACGTAGACGCCAACTCTTGGTATCCCGTTTCCTCCGCTCATGGCTCTTCTAACCTCCTATGGACGCCTTCTTGTACGGCACAAAAAGCCGCTGCAAGCCTAATTCCTTCTCGGGAATGGCGAAAGAGAGACCGACCAGTTGCGTGAAATAGGCGACCGGCATGCGGACATGCGCCTGGAAGCTCGTGTTCATCTCCGGCTGGAAGCATTCGAGGCCGAACTGGCACAGGGGGCAGGTGGTGGCGATGAGGTCTGCCCCCCTCTTTTCCGCTTCTCTCAAGATGAGGTAGTTGAGACGGAGGCCTACCTCCCTGATGGTGCCGACGAGGCTCCCGCCGCAGCACCTTGTCTTCATGGGCCAGTCAAGGGGTGTTGCCCCGATCGCGCCGACAAGCGCATCGAGGCTCGCGGGAGCCTGCTGGTTGTCGAAAGCCGCGTAAGGGCGGACGATCTGGCAGCCGTAGTAGCAGGCGACCCTGGCCCCGAGGGGAGATTTCACTGCTTCCTTGATTCTCTCGAAGCCTATGTCGTTTATGAGCACGTCGAGGGGATGGCGAATCTGTACCCTGCCCGAGTAAGTGAGGGAGGCGTCGCTCAGCCCCTTTTCCACCCTCTTCCGTATGTCCGCGTTTTCCGCAAGGTAGCGCTGGGTCTTGACGATGCCGGCGTAGCAGGCGGAGCATGGGGCGACGAGCTGGACCATGCCGTTCTGTGCGGGCTCGCCCTGCTTCTCGGCAAGGGCCAGGTTCCTCGCTGACAGGGCGAAGGACTTCACCTCGTTGACCGCCATATAGGCAGTGGCGCCGCAGCAGTTCCAGTCGCGGAGCTCTTCCAAGGGGACCTCGAGCGCCGAAAAGACCGCCTTCAAGGATTCCTCGTAGGGCTTTCCGGTGCTTTTCAGGGAACAGCCTGGATAGTAGAGGTACTTCATATCCCTTCCTCCTCAAGAGACCTTTTCAACACCCCGCAGGAGCGTGCGGAGCTGCTCTTTGTTCTCGATCCCCTCTTCGAAGAGGGCCATTCTGCCGGTCGTGAAAAGCTTCATGCCGAGACGGGAATACTTGAATAGATTCAGGAGATGGGTTCTCCGGGCGATGTTGATCATCAGCCTGCCTTCGTTGTTCCTGCCGTTCTTGGCGACCTGCTTGAAGAACTCCTCGGCCATGACGGGGACGCCGAAATTCTTCGGATAGAGATGCCTCTCGATCGCTATCTGCTTGAGGGCGTACATGATGTCGGTGATCTTGATCTGTTTCGGGCAGTCGACCGTGCACTGGTAGCAGGAGGCGCACAGCCAGATGGTGGAGCTCGTCGAGCACCTCCTGCTCGAACCCCTCCCGGACCATCTGAATGATCCTGCGGGGGGCATAGTCCATATAGTGGCTCACCGGGCAGGTGCCCGAGCAAGTCCCGCACTGGATACAGGCGAAGAGCTTTTCGCCGTGGGCCTTTTGCGCCACCTCCTCCCCGAAGTGCGGGTTCAGCTCGGATTCGAACTTCATGACCTTCTGCACTTCGTAGACGAGTGAGGGACGAACCCCCGCCCTGTCAGCCGGACCGTACGGCTTCGCAGTCGGACCTCTCATCTGCACACCCTCCTCTATTCTATGGCGTTTAGCGTATACGGCATAGGGATATGCCTGATCACCTTGACAGAAAACCGGGCTTGTCGCCGGGCCAGATTCATCATGGTCTGCCTCTTAATCCCCGTAGCTACAACCCCGTAGCCTTTGTGCGTTTGAACACAAGTTGTGGATGGTTCAATTATATGATAACGTGTTGTTTTGTCAACCGAAATTATCCGTCTATGGACCGTAAGTACCTGGTATCTAAGGGGTTATGTAGTGAACACTTTCACAAGCGAGATCTCCGCCGGATGCAAATTACTGTTTTCACAAGCGAAGTACGCCTATTCGCCACAGAAACCGAAGAAAATATTGTGAAATAGGGCACAATATTCCATAGTCAAGTCCACAAGCTACAGGATTTCACAAGTCAGCGAATTTTTTTGCGGCCCTTGATTCCTGTGGGCGCGCCCTTGTGGTCAAAGCGATGCCATTTTCGCTCTCTGTCCACTTCCAGGGCCTTCGTCTTCGGTCTGGCCGGGGCGCCATGTAAGCGCTTCTCCATATTTCTTCGACAGGACTGCTTCGTATGAGAGGAATGGCGCATAAGGTAGCGTCAACGCCCGAAAGACGCAGGAGGTCGTGGGACGCATCGGCGTTGACAACGTAGATTTGGGCATGGTAGCGTTCTCTGGTGATCTGCCTTGTTTCGCACTCTTCTGCGTACATTCCCAAAGAGACCCGGAAAGAGAGACCGCGTGCGAAAGGACGCATAGCTTCCGCGTCGGCGAAAGGGATGATCGCGCGGGGGATCGGGTAGACTCATAAGCCGGGGCAGCGCGTGTTGAAGAGGGCTTTAGGATGAGAAAGGGCCGCGGTTCGGCATCCGGTAGGCAGCTGCCTTCAGTCCCCGGAGAACGGGTTCTCCCCACGAACGCGACGGCCCCCCGGAGAATCCTCATCCTCGGTCTCGGCAACACCATTTTAGGTGACGACGGCGTCGGTATCTCCGTGGTGCGGGAGGTCAGGAAAACCTGGAAAGAGCGCCCTTTCGTCGAATGCGTCGAGGCGAGTCTGGGAGGCATAGCGCTCCTCGACCTCATCGCCGGATTCGACGAGGTGATCGTCATCGACGCCGTTATGACGGACGACGCGAATCCGGCGGGGTTCGTCTACGAGCTCGCGCTCGGCGACCTGGGGGATGTCGTCCATCCGTACGCATCGCATGCCCTCGATCTGCAAACCACCGTGGACCTCGGGAAGAGGCTTGGGCAGAGGATGCCGTCGGCGCTGAAGATATACGCGATCAAGATCGAGGAGAATACGGTCTTCAGGGAGGGTCTGACGCCCCCTGTCGAAGAGGCGGTCTCCCGGCTTGCGAGGCTCGTGTTAGGCGAGATTGAGCGCCCTTGAGACCATTCCTGACGCCAAAAGAGGAGCCTCTTTTCCGCTTTTTGGCCCCGCCCTCGCCAAAGGCTATTCCGGAACGTGGCCTTGTTGACAATTGCGGCCGCCCCGTGCTACCTTTTCGTGATTTATTTCACGTTACTCTTGCCCAAAAGGCCTTAGGTCACGGCCACATGGATCGCCGGAAGGGGTTCACCTGCCTGAGATGGGGAATTGAGGTCCTCCCCTCGAGGACGCTTGAGCAAGGCCGGGCCATCTCACGGCGTTCGGAAGACGTACGGGGAAGTGATTATTTTCGCGGAGGATGGGAACGGCTATGACCTTGCGGGATGTTCGAGATATCCTTGACGCCAAGGTTCTCTATGGCGAGCAATTACTGGACAGAGAAGTGAAAACCGGGTTTGCATGCGATCTCGTGAGCGAGATGCTTGCCCACGCAACCTCGGGCACGCTGCTCATTACATCGTTGGCCAATCCTCACGTTATCCATACGGCGGAGGTAATGGATGCGGTGGGCGTGATCTTCGTGGGGAGAAAGAAGCTCAATTCATCCATGTTTAAAGCCATCACCAACAGCAAGATTCCCGTGCTTGCCACCGACTATCTCATATTCAAGTGCTGTGGGCTGCTTTTTGAGCATGGAATCCAGGGAGCGAAGCGAGGACGTCTTCAGTGACCGAAACGCCGGCCCGCGGGAATGATCCCCGTCTCGTCATAGAATACGTTATCAATGAGAAGGATTTCCTCGTCGCAGGGGAGTCTGCGTCCAAAACCAAGAAGGCGCTCCAGCAGCTGGGCCTGAAGGCCGAGGTAGTGAAAAACACTGCCATCATAGTTTACGAAGCTGCCATGAACGTAGTTATCCACGCGAACCACGGAAGGCTCCGGATCGTCATCGTACCTGGAGAGGTTCTCGTCCTCACGGAAGACGTGGGGCCCGGCATTCCTGACATCGACCTTGCCATGCAGGAGGGGTATTCGACGGCGACTGAGGAAATCCGGGAGATGGGATTTGGGGCCGGAATGGGCCTGCCGAACATCAAGCAGTGCTCCGATGACATGAAGATCAAGTCCAAGCCGGGGGTCGGCACTGCCCTCGAGGCGAGGATCTACCTGACGCAGAAAGGGGGCATTCGCCGGGAAGAGGTGACATATGCCTAACTACTTTCATTCGGTAAAGCTTGACGAAGAGAAGTGCAAGGGCTGCACCAGCTGCATCAAGCGCTGTCCCGTCGAAGCCATTAGGGTGCATCACGGCAAGGCCAAGATTATCGAGGAGCGCTGCATCGACTGCGGAGAGTGCATCCGCTGCTGCCCCAATCACGCAAAGGTTGCGGTCACCGACTCCCTGGAGAGGCTTGCCGGTTTCGACTACAAGATCGTTCTGCCCGCACCCTCTTTTTTCGGCCAGTTCCGTGAAGAGAAGAATATCGAGAAGATACTCGGAGGCTTTCTGCGCATCGGCTTTGATGAAGTCTTCGAAGTGGCATTGGCCGCTGAGGTCGTAAGCTTCATGGTGCGGAGCTACCTCGAGACGCACAAGTACAAGAAGCCTCTCATCTCGGGGGCTTGCCCGGCGATTCTGCGCCTCATGCAGATGCGGTTCCCTGACCTGCTGGAGCGGGTGGCGCCTATCATGACTCCCATGGAGGTGGCGGCCCGGCTCGCAAAGCAGGACGCGGCCGAGAGTACCGGGATACCTTACGACCGCATCGGCGCATTCTTCATCTCCCCGTGCCCTGCCAAGGTGACCGAAGTGAGGCAGCCCCTCAACGTAAAGAAGTCGTCAGTGGATGGCGTCATAGGGGCGTCGGTGATATACAAGGATCTGATTAAGCAGCTCTCCAATGTAAAAGGCGACAAAGAGGAGCTTCAGAGGGCGACCAGCAGAGGCATCTCCTGGGGTTATCTTACGGGCGAATCGAGGGCCATAGGCTCGCCCTCCACCCTCTCTACCGGAGGCATCCAGAACGCGGTGAGCATCTTCGAAGAGATGGAACGCGGCGGCCTGGAGGACGTCGACTTCATCGAGGTGCAGGCGTGCGAAGGGCGGTGCGTCGGCGGCCCTCTCAATATTCAGAACCTTTTTGTGGCGAGGGTGAATTTGAAGAACCTGGTGAACAAGCACAGGACGAGAGAGCCTTATTTCAATGAGAAGCGTCTTCTTGAGTTTTACGAGCAAGACGACTTTTGGTCCAAGGAGCGAGTACTGCCCAGGCCTATCATGGTCCTCGATGAGGACGTGTCCAAGGCACTGGTGAAGATGGCACGGCTCGACGAGATCACGGCCACCCTTCCCGGCCTCGATTGCGGTGCGTGCGGCTCTCCCAATTGCAGGGCCCTGGCCGAGGATATTATTCGCGGTCTCGCCTTTGATACCGACTGCGTCGTAGAGCTGCGGGAGCGGGTGAAGACCCTTGCCGAGCAAATAGTCGATCTCGCGAGGAAACTGCCCCAGTCCCTGTCCAGTGGATCCCCGAAAGAGAAAGAGCCTACGCCTCAAAAAGTAGATGAGGGAGAAGGGATATGACGGTTCGTGAGCTTGCAGCGGCCCTTAATCTGGAGATCTTGACGGGTGGGGTGGGTCTCGGCCAGGAAGTGGAACACGGATACGTCTCGGATCTCCTTTCGGATGTGATCGGGAATGCCCTAGAGAATTCGGTGTGGGTCACAGTGCAACGCCATGTCAATATCCTGGGCGTGGCGAAGCTGAAGAACATCGCCGCCATCATCACGCCTCGCAGCCTGAAGATCGACGAGGAGTTGATCGAGCGGGCCCAGCGGAAGAAATCGTGCTCCTCCGGAGCGAGCGGCCGGCTTTTGAGGTTGTCGGGATGGTGTACGGAATCCTGAAAAAGGCCTGAGGGTGCCCTTATTCTCCTGTGATTTCCACATACACTCGACCCTGTCCCCATGCTCCAGCCTCGACATGTCTTCCAGGGCCATTGTGGACCGGGCGAGGGTTGTAGGTCTCGACATAATTGCCATCACCGATCACAACATGGTGGAAAACGGTCAATATGTGGCCGCTGCAGCCGGCGCAGCCGGGCCTGCCGTATTGTTCGGCATGGAGATCCAAACCATTGAAGAGGTCCACCTGCTCATGCTTTTCCCCGATTTCGAGACGGCCATGGAGATGCAGGAGACCGTGTACGACCTGCTTCCTCCGATCGATAACGATCCGGACTATTTCGGCGACCAGGTCGTCGTTGATGAGAACGATACGATCATCCGTTTCGAAAAGAGGCTCCTCCTCAACTCATCGGCCATTTCGATAGACGACGCAGTAGCGTGGGTTCGCGCCACGGAAGCCTCGTCATCCCGTCCCACATAGACAGCCCCACTTTCGGCATCGTCACGCAGCTCGGCTTCGTATCGGAGGGGATCCCCTTTTTTCGATGCCCTCGAAGTGGC
>CAVVNC010000055.1:0-28165 GCA_963749525.1 uncultured delta proteobacterium | reverse complement strand
TGGGACGATGTCCGGGAACTGCGCCACCGGCAGATCGAACATGGCGATGGCGCCAAGGAGCACGAGTATGATGGAGATGACCATCGCGACGATGGGACGATTGATAAAAAACTTAGACATACCGCGTCAACCCTTTATGTGCGCCGGTCTCCTCACTTTGGGACCGCATCATTGCCAACTTCTGCCCGCACGTCTCTCCCTTGGCAGGTCCGGCTGGAAGAAAAATATTCGGCCGTGGGCTCAAGGCTTGTACGCCTGTGTGGTAACGAGGGTGCCCTGCCCTACCTTTTGAAGGCCTTCGGTGACTACCTGCTCTCCGCCTTTAAGGCCTTCATCTATGACCCAGAGGCTATCGACCCGATCGGCCGTCTTCACCGGTCTGATCTCGACCCTGTTACTGCTGATTCACCACGGCAACCTGGTATCTTCCCTGAAGCTCGGCCACGGCCCTCTGGGGTACGAGGAGGGCCCCTTTCTTCATCGCGGTCAGGGCCCTCACCTTCGCGAACTGCCCCGGCCGGAGCTTATTCCCCGGGTTCGGGAAGAGGATCGCCACTTTGATTGTCCCCGTCTTTATGTCGACCTCGCGGTCCGCAAAGAAAAATGTGCCCTTCTCGGGCCAAACGGTCCCGTCGGCGAGTATCAGATCGAGCTCCATGCGCTCTGCGCGGCCGCTGCCGCTCGCGACATTCCGCAAGAATTCCTGCTCACTCATGGGAATGTAGACCTTGATGGGATCCACCGTTGAGACCGTGGTCAGCTCCTCTATGGACCCGGGACCGACGAGATTGCCGATCTGGGCCCGGGCTATGCCTGCGATCCCGGTGATGGGAGAGAGGACCTTCGTGAACTCCAAGTCGAGGCGGGCCTTGTCCACCATGGCGGTCGCAGATGCCACGGCCGCCTGGCTCTCCCGCTCGTTGTCGACCGCGTCGTCCAGGTCCTTCAGACTCACCGCCTTTTCTTCCGCGAGGGGCTTGATGCGCTCGAGATTGGCCCTGGCGTTCTCCAACCGCGCCCGCGTCTGGGAGAGCTGCCCCTGGGCCTGCTCCAGGGCTGCCTGAAAGGTCCGTGGATCGATCTCGAAGAGGACCTGTCCCTTCTTCACCAGGTCACCCTCCCGGTAGTCCTGCTTGATCAAATAGCCCTGCACCTGGGCACGGATCGTGGCATTGACGAATCCGTCGGTGGAGGCAGTCCATTCGGAATAGATAGGCACGTCTCTTTGGATGACGGCAGTCACTTCGACGAGGGGGGGCGCCTCTCCCTGCTTGGTCGACCCCTTCTTGCATCCGGCGGCAAGCAGCATGACGCCTATCAAGAGGACGGCCGCGCAACAAACCCACGTAGACCTGGTACTTCCCTCCATCACGCCCCTCCTTGCCCTTCCTTCCGTCTCCTCGTCCTTAAGCCTTCCGCTCGATGTTTCTCACTATGTGCTCGAAAATCCGCCTCAAGCCCGCCAGCTCTTCCGGCTTCAGGCCCTCGAAAAGCGCTTCCTGATGGCTCTTGACGAGCCCCTGCAGCTTCTTTTGCTCCTTTCGTCCCGCTTCCGTAAGAAAGACCCTGTAGGCCCGCCTGTCGCCCTCATCGATGCGCCGCTCCACCAGCCCGCGCTTCTCGAGGAGATCGAGGATCCTCGTGATGTTGTGGCGGTCCTTGAACGTGTTCTCACCGAGCTGGCTCTGGTTTACCCCTTCCGCGTTGCGCAAGGCTCTGAGCACTCCCCACTGCTCGGGCGTCAGATCGTATCCGTGGGCCTGGAACGTCCTTCGCAGGAGGTTGCTCGCCTGAGTGTGGGCGCGGTATAACCAGAAGCCGAGGAATTCCCGGCTCGATCGCTCTCTCTTCATCTGCTTTTCCCTAAAAGCGGCTTTCCTTGCGGCCCTGGTGATTCACGAATGGGAAGGCCCGGCGAAACCGTTGTCATGACAACATATATCGCTTCGATTCCGCGTGTCAAGAGGAAGCAATGTAGGGCGAATTGACGCGATCGTATTGGATGAGATACTTATGTCATAAGATATAGATGTAAGGATGCGCCTCATGAAAGAAGACACGGCGCCGGGAAAACGAAGGACCGGCGCATCACTGTCTATCCCCAGCCTCCGCCCGGCACATGGAGCGAACATAGGGATTCTGGAATTGGTCGGATAGGACCTGTTGATGATCCCCCGCTTTTGAGCTATCCAGCTTCGACAAGCTGTCTTCGGTATTCCAGAGCGTTCCGCAAAATAAAGTAACGATTGTCCCGGCGTAATCTCCTCCTCCAGCGTAGCTTAAGCGGCATGGAGCCGGCCGGGTGAGGCACTTGAAACAGGAATGAATTCTGCGGAACGCTCTAAAAGGGAGCTCCGGCCTTGCCGATTCCCTGCACCCTATCCGGTCTGCCTAGCGAGACCGGAGCTTCCCATCTTTCGCAAAACCCCTAGAGCTGGTGGATCTCCCCCGTGGCCTTGTTCTTCCAGTACCCCCGAGCCTGCAAAGGCCAGTTGAAGATGATCGCTCCGGGGCGGGGACAGTCATTGGCGCAGCAGCCGCAATACCAGCATTCCTCGGGGTGGAGGATGATCGGCGGCTTGCCTTTCTCAGGATGTGGAATGTAAACGTCTATTTGACAGACCTCGACGCAGCGGTTGCATCCGTTGCAGATATCCGGGTTGAACAACACCTGCTGGTTCGGTGTCTGGACATTTGGAAGAGCTGCTACTTTTTTATCGGCCATTGTTTCCTCCACGAATCGTTGCTAGAAGGGCTGATCTAGCCTGCCCGTTTGGTCCGCCCTTGCTCGTCACTTCCCCTGATACACGCCGGTGTAATCCTTGTTATAGGCTTCATACTGCTGTCTCATGTTGCCCCAGAATGTCATCGGCAGCGACCCGACCTTGACCTTGTCCTTGTCTTTCCAGTTTGATCGTGAGAAACTTGTTCCATTCGGCCGGGTCGATGGCCGGGTAGTCTATCCTCGTTGAAGCCGAAGGGGATGCTGCTTGCCTTGCGTGCCAGGGAGGCCTGGACGATGATCTGGGCGTAGCCCAGCAGACTCAGGTCTTCCAGGCTCCGCATCAGCTTGTGCGGATCGAGGGCGTAGAGCATGGGTACCGATTCCTCTTCGATCTTCCGCAGGGCATCGAGTCCCATCCGAAGCAAGTTCTCGGTCTTGTACTCGCTGACGTAATACTGCATGACCCTCGCGATGCCGGCGTGCAGCTCCTTCCACTCGATGCCGCTTGTGCGCTTCACCGGCGCATAGACCCGCGCCTTTTCGCCGGCCACCTGGTCGCGGGATAGCTTGGGTTCACCGACCTCCCGGGCATAAGTCGCGGCTTTGCGGCCCGCATAGCGGCCGGTCGCGGCACAATAGCTGTGGTCCTCGGGGGCGAACATCTGGTCGCCCGCGGCGTAGAGCCCGTCGAGGGACGTCTTCAGGTTCCAGTCGACCAGCACGCCGCCGCCGAATCCGGCATCCCGCCACTGGGGCATACCGGCGCCCTCGATGAACTTGTAGCTCTGGAGCAGGTCCCGGCCCAGATCATAGCCGCCCTTGTTGAAGGTGTCGATGATGATCTTGGTGGTCGATTCCTCGCCGAGCATGAGGTTCCACGTGGCCCTTCTCTCGACGTCCGACATGGCGGGGAAGTCTCCATAGAAGGGCAGGGCATACTCGCCCTTCAGGACGCCCTCCCTGATGGCAGCCTCCTTCTCGGGCCTCGGGACCATGAACCCCGAATCCTCCCACCCTTGAATCGGATAGGGGAGTCTCTTGCCGTTCGCGTCCACGATGGGCACATTCTCGTAGCTGGCGTCGCCGGCCCCGGTGTACCACTTGTGCCTGAGACCGGTCGCGATGCGCGTCTGTGTCGTGGCCTCCATCTTCGTCAGCTCGGCGCCCGCCCTCCAGGCCATGAAGGTACCGTCGCCCGAGATGGTGCGGGACATCATGCTCGAGTAGCCGCACAGCTCCATGTTCATCAGCCACATCGAACCGGCGCCCGCTGTCGCGAGAATAGCCGCTTTCGACTTGAAGACCATGAATTCTCCGGTCCGGTTGTTGAAACCGGTCGCGCCGACCACCCGGCCGCCCTGGACCCCGTCCTCGGTGAGGAGCCCGGTCACCATCACACGGTCGAAGATCTTGACCCCCAGGCGCCGGCACTCCTTCTTCAGCGCGGGCTTGAAGGTCGACCCCCAGACCCGTATCACCACGTTGTTCCGGGTCGCGGGCGGGTCCAGGTGGGTCTAGTCGTCCGGCACGTAGCTGTGTATGCGGGCGTACCGCGGGGAGATCATCAGCTTGCTCTTATCATCCCGCCCTTCGGCACCCTCGTATTCACCCTCGGTGTCCCTGATCTTGCCCCCCATCTGCTCCATCTCGAGAAGGGTATCCCAATCTTCCCGGCACTGGATCTGGATACCGATGCCGTTGGAGTAGGGACGGTCGGCCATGTGTACTGCCCACTCATCCGGATCGACGTTGGAGAGGGGATTCGCGGGGGCGTTACACCAGTGATCGCATCCCGGACCCCCGGCGCCGCTCCTGATGGTGTCACCCTTTTCTACCAGGGCCACTTTCACTCCCTGGCGGGCGGCGCTGATAGCCGCCCAGCAGCCGGCGATGCCGCCGCCGATCACCAGGACATCCGTATCGATCTCCTGCTCCTGTTCGAAGCGGACAGGATAGGGCCAATCCGGTGCGCGACCTTCTTCCTTGAAGTAATCATGCCATGTAGTCACTTTGCCTACCTCCTTACGTATGGAAAACCCTTACTCACTCTCGTTCCCGGTCATTGAAGGGCCCCTTGCCGGGGCTCTCTTTCTTTCGGTTTCGCTCCTACTTGTGCTTTTCCATCCAGTCCTGATGCGAATACCAGGTGATACTGTGGATCTTGGGAAAATCCGTATGCACCCAGGGCTGCATCACGCTCGCCTGGGCAGCTCTCCAGAGGGGAATGACCATGGCATCGTCGCCCGCCTGTTTCACCGCCGCTTGAAGCGCTTTGTTCATGGCCGCCTGTTCGTACGTCTTCAACGCCTTGTCCACGAGGGCGAGGAATTCGGGTGATTTTGCGATGTAACCCCACCGGTAGGTCATGGGCCGCGGGCCGAAATGGACGAAGAGGTCGGTCGCGTCGGGGTTGATGCCGGAGGCAGCGATCGCCAGGTCGGTCCAGCCATCGGGTCCGAAGAGGGATCCGAAATACCTCCCCATGTCTGCGAGGTCTATGGTCACCCTGATCCCCACAGCCGTCAAATAGCTCTGCACGGCAACAGCCTGATCCCGGTTGAACTCCAGGGCAGAGCATTTTGGTGTCGAAGCCGTTGGGATACCCTGCCTCGGCCAGGAGCTGCTTCGCCTTTTCAGGGTTGTACGGTCTCGGGTTGTAGCCCTTGTTGTATGCCGGTGAGGCTGACGGTACGATCTGGGTGAGGGCCTCGTACTTGCCGAAGCCGAGGGTCTTCGCGATGGCGGGCCTGTCGATGGCGTACTCCACCGCCTCGCGTACCTTCTTGTTCGCGTACGGTGACTTCGGGTCTTTTCCGTTGCTCGGCAGGAGAGCCCAGAGCATGCCCGGACCCCAGTTGACCTTGAACCCCTTCTGTTCGAGCTCGACTACGTTCTTAATGTTGTTGACGTCCTCCCAGGCATCCGCGTCTTTCTTCTCTATCATCATGCTGGCGGTGACGGGGTCGGGAATCCACCGGATCTCTATGGCATCGAGCAGGGGGTAGCCTTTGCGCCAGTAGTCCTTATTCTTCTCATACCGCACGAGGGTGTCCCGCTTGAACTCGGCCTGCTTGAAAGGTCCCGTGCCGACGGCGTTAAACCTCGCCCACTCCTTTCCTCCGTTCTTCTGAAAAGCCGTGGGAGAGAAGAAGCTCGCCCATCCATAGTCGAGGATGGATTGGCTCGTGTATTCCGTACAGGTAATCCTCACGGTGTACTCGTCGACGACCTCTATGGATTTGACGAGCTCCCCGTCGGTCAGCCTGCCTGCATCCTTTTGGAACTGGAGGTTCCACCTGGCCGCTTCAGCGTTGAAAGGGGTGCCGTCGTGGAACTTGACCCCCTTCCGCAGGTGGTACGTCACCGTCTTAGCTATTGGGTCCCCTTCCCAGGATCGGGCGAGCCACGGAATGAGGTTACCCTTTTCGTCCCAGTCGACCAGCCTCTCTACAAGGGGAAGGACCATGATGGAGTCAGAAGGCGCCATCTCAGGCGGGTAGCCGAGGTTCTTCACGAAGTACGGCCAGATCACCCTCAAGGTGCCGCCCCGGACTGCATTAGCCGGAGGAGGGGCATCGGTGCTGGGTCCAGAGGGACAGTCGCCGCCCTGCTTGGAATTAGTCGGCGCTTTCTTCTTCGCTTCGGCCGACGCATAGGAGCTGAAACAGAACAGGACGAAGACGCAGGTAACTACAATCGTTGTGCCCAAGGACCATCTTCTCATCTTCTACCCCCCTTTGTTGTTGTCAGTGCCTAAAGAAGCACGATATCGGCTACCATGATTTGCTCGTGCTACTTCTCATCGGCCGCCATCGACTGCTCGGCGAGGCCGTCAAGCTTTGCCATAATTGTGTTTATGATCCAATCGTGCCGGGTGAAGATTCCTTTTCTCGATCCGGAGGACGATGTGGTGTTTCTGGCTCTCGCGGCTGATCGGGGTGAGGGAGCTGCTGACTTCATCGGGAGTTTGTGGACTAACCATTGGTCCATCATCCCACCACTTCCGGGCCTTTGTCAAGAAGAAGCTTGCCGGCCATTCGCAAACGATAGAGCGTTCCGCAGAATAAAGTAACGATTGCCCCGGCGTAATCTTTTCCTAAAGCGAAAGCCTAGCGTAGCGAAGGAAAAGATGGAGCCGGTAGGTAACGGGAATGAATTCTGCGGAACGCTATAAGCATCAAGGCCGATATGGGTGCATTCGGACACCATTCTCGGCAGTCGTAGCGCGGATGTATCCGGGCGGGATAAGAGTGATGTCACGCGCCTTCGAATCCATCGAGTGTCATGGCGGGGAAATCTTCTTGTCGAAGGACTTTGGTCGTGGTAGGATCGGATAGTTCCATCGGCCCTTAAGCACGTGGGGAGTATCTCCTCTTACACCGGGATTATCGCTCAAGTGTCTCTAAATAAGGGCCGAATGGGGTTGCAATATTCCGGATGGGGGATTGATAGTGAAACTGATTGTCATTAACCAGGCAGAAGCAACCGCGCTCCTGACGATGAAGGAATGCCTCGGGGTCATGGAGAAGACGCTCCAGGACATCTGTCAGGGCCGGGCCGTCCAGCCTTTGCGTTCTGTCATACAGATCCCGGGCGGAAACGTGATGGCAATGATGCCCTCTTGCCTCGGCGATATTACGGGGGCCAAAGTAATCACTGTCTTTCCCGGGAACCACGGCACTGAGTTCGATGCCCACCAGGGCGCCATCCTCGTCTTTGAGACCGGCCACGGCTGCCTGCGAGCCATCGTGGACGCCACGGCTATCACCGCTATCCGCACGGGGGCAGTCAGCGGCGTGGCCACGAACCTCCTCGCCAATCCGGATGCCGGTGACTTGGCCATCCTGGGTGCCGGGACTCAAGGAAGCGTCCATCTCGAGGCCATCAGTCTCGTGCGTAAGCTCCGTCGCGTAAGGGTCTGGGACCTGTTTCCCGAACGGGCAGAGGTTTTTGCCAAAAAAGAGAGGGAGCGCTCGGGGCTCCCTGTCGAGGCGACGGCGAGCCCCCGGGACGCGGTTGCGGGAGCCGATATCATCTGCACCACCACGCCTTCCCAAGAACCGGTACTCCTGGGTGAGTGGCTTTCCCCCGGCGCCCACATCAATGCGATAGGCGCAAGCCAGCCCCCGGCCCGGGAACTGGACAGCCGGGCCGTGGTCATGTCGCGGATGTTTGTCGACTGGAAGGAATCGACTGTCAAGGAGGCGGCTGACTATCTCTTCGCCCTCAAAGAAGGGGCGATCCGGGAAAGCCACATCATCGGCAATATCGGAGATGTGGCCTTGAACAGGCTAGAAGGTCGACGGTCGCGTGAGGAGATAACCCTCTTTAAGGCTGTTGGTCTTGCGGTGGAGGATCTGTCCGCGGCCGGATATGTCTGGCGGAAAGCCGCCGTGAGCGGAGTCGGCACTGTCCTTGAGTTCGGGGGCCGTCATGTGGACAATGCGGCCGGCCGCGAAACATGACGGAGGCCCGGTTCGAACGGCGCACAAAGAAGGCAGGAGGTACGTTGCATGGGTTTAGAGAGTGTTCGAAGAGCAAGGGCAGAGAGTATCCATTACGGCAGCTTCATCTTTGATTACTACCCGCTGGCCTTGCCTTTGATCTTCGATGAAGAGATCATGGAGTACGTGAACAAATGTTGTGCAGACGGTATCGATGGCAACGCCGCGA
Source organism: uncultured delta proteobacterium (assembly GCA_963749525.1). Taxonomy (GTDB): domain Bacteria; phylum Desulfobacterota; class Syntrophorhabdia; order Syntrophorhabdales; family WCHB1-27; genus CAVVNC01. The sequence continues at coordinate 19,767 of CAVVNC010000055.1, read as the reverse complement.
TCATGGGCTTGCTGCGCATCTATGCGGAGCGGATGGAACAGGGCGGTGAGATTGGAGCAAAAACCAGAGAAAGGCTCGAGGAGGCACTCAGGAAGACAGGGGTTAATTGCATTGCCGCAACGATGGCCGATGGACGTGGGCCGCTCGACGATTATGACTCCGTCTTGAGGAGCGTATCGCTCTTCAAAGGCATGTGCCGGAGAGTCGACTGTCTCGAACAGGTTTGTACCCCGAATGAAATCGGGCAGGCGTATGCAAACGGAAAGACAGGATTATTGTTTGCCCTGCAGGACGGGGGCTGCATCGGCGAGGACCTGAAGCGCCTCGATTCTCTTTACAATTCCGGGGTCAGGATCGTGCAGCTTACCTATAACGGCGCCAATGCCATCGGTTGCGGCTGTGCCGGACCCCCCGGCGAGGGCTTGACCGATTTCGGAAGGATTGTGGTGGCGAGAATGAACGATCTCGGGATCATAGTCGATCTCTCCCACTGTAACTACCAGACGACCATGGACGGGATAGAAGCCTCGAGAAAGCCTGTGGCGATCACGCACAGCGCCTGCAGGGCGGTCTTCGACAGCGCCCGGGGCAAAACCGACCGGGAATTGGCTGCTCTGGCGGAAAAAGACGGGTACATCGGCATTTTCACGCTGCCTGCCTTTATCACCGACAATCCGGAGCCTGAATTCGACATATTCATCAAGCATTTGCGGCATGCTATCGACATTGTCGGCAAAGAGCGCGTAGGCATCGGCACCGACTGGGGCCTGTGGAGCCCTGATGTCCCAGAGTGCCTGACGCAGGCCATGGTGGACGCGGCATACAGAATGGGCTTCAAGAAAGAGATGAACGTGAGGGCGGGCATCAGCCTGAAAGGCATGAATGACTATACCGACTGGATCGTCATCACCGAAGCGCTGGTCGAGGCCGGGTTTGACGACGGAGAGATCAAAGGCCTGCTTGGAGTCAATTTCCTGAACTTCCTGAAAAGGGCGGGTTGAGGCAGGGAATGACGAGTATTCACGCTTAAGCAGTTACGAAATACATGACAAAGGAGAGCATGCCATGGCCTTCTGGAAGGGAAGATATACCGTCACCCTGATCATGTTCATTGCCTGGATCCTGTCCTATGTCGACAGGATGGTGATGTCCGTCTCCATTCCTTATATCTCCAGGGATTTTCACCTGGCTCCGGTCGCCGCGGGCGTCCTCATGAGCTCCTTCTTCTTTGGCTACGCCCTGATGCAGATACCCGCGGGGATGCTCGCCGACAGGTTCGGGGTCAGAAAAGTGATCACCGTCGGTCTTATCTGGTGGTCGGCCTTTACGGCGCTCACTGCATGGGCCGGCACTTACGCCGTCATGCTCCTCGTGCGGGTCCTGTTCGGTCTCGGTGAGGCCTGCCTGCCCCCGAGCTACTTCAAATCGATTGCCATCTGGACCCCACTCAAGGAACGCGCCACGATGAACTCGATCGTCATGTCGAGCAACTCCCTGGGGCCGGCTCTGGCGCCCTTGTTTGCCGTGGCGATCATCGCGATGTACGGCTGGCGCTCGGTATTCTCGTTCCTCTTTGTTCCCGGCATCATCCTGGCGGCACTCGTCTGGTTGTTCGTCGCGGAAAAGCCGGAACAAAGCCGGTGGATTTCAAAGCAGGAAATGGAAGAGATTAACGCCGGCACCCCTTTAGCTCGGGATGGAAAGGGAAGCAATCTCAGGATGAGCGATGGCTTCAAGAGTCCGGTTGTGTGGAAAGTGCTCTGCACCCTCTTTATTTGCATGATCGCCGCGTGGGGATACATGACGTGGCTTCCCAGTTATCTTGTCAAGGCGCGCGGACTCTCGCTCTCCAAGATGGGACTTGCGGCCTCCTATCCCTTTTTCGCCGGCTTTGTGGGAGCGATCCTCGCAGGATACGTGTCCGACAAGGTCTTTCCCAAAAAACGCAACATCCTGTTCATAATATGCATAGTATTGACTGCCGTCTTCCTTTACCTGACGTACAGTACCGCCAGCGTCAGCGCCGCCATCGCGTATAACACTCTGGCCGGGTTCTTCCTCATGGCCGCCAACGTAGCAATCACGGCGATACCTGTAACGGTGATCCCCAAGGAGATCATGGGCGTATCCATGGGAATCATCAATTTTGGAAACCAGATGGCCGGATTCCTCGCCCCGACCATAATCGGATTCCTCGTGCAGTTTTCCGGAGGAAGCTTCAACTCCACATTTATCCTCCTCATCGTCGCCTGCCTCGTGTCAGCCGCGATTTCTCTCGCTGCGCGAGCAGCCGGCAAGTGGTGGGGCCGCGGAGGCTAAGGCCGCATAGTACGGTACTTACCTCTTGATGGGGATCTTCGAGAACTCGAACCCCTGCCCTTTTAGTCTCAGGGCCAGGAAGGCAAGCCAGTTCGCGTCATCCTGGTCGGGATACTCGGCCCGGACGAAACCAAGCCCGCGGGTGCCTGTGCGGCTCTCCTTCCTCTCCCGGGACGCCGCCAGTATCATCTCGCTGTTGTCCAGAACAGACCGCACCTCGAGACAGCGCATCAGCTCGTGGGGGTTCTCAGCGTGTAAGGAGACGTTGCGTCTAATGCCCGAGAGGCGCTCCAGGCGCCGCGCGACCCCCTGGCAGTGATCCTCCACGAGATCGTCGATGGTCCACAGCCCATCTGTTCATGAATAGGAGGGATATAGCCCCACACGTGGTCGATGCCAGTACCGGCGCACCCGCTGCTCAGGGTATTGCTTTTCTCGGCTATGGCGATCTTTACGCCGTACTCGCTCGCCTTGATCGCCGCCATGCACCCTGCCAGTCCCCCGCCTATGATGAGCACGTCCGTGTCGATTGGGATGACCTCGATTGATGAATTCATAGATAGACCCCCTTTCCTTCGAGGGGGGCGGGCCCCGGTCTTCCGCACGGGCCTTGCAAATCGGACGAAGGCGTCTTAATAAGAATACGGGCTTCTAATGAAACACTCCGGAATAATGAGAAGACAGCGGGGCCCTGCGTGCATCGTCGTGCCCCCATTCGGTTCCCCTAAGCAGATTGTTGCATTGAGGTGCTCCAAGCTCACTCGAACGCATCACGGGCGGGGACTCGCTTGCGCGCGCCCATTGCCGGGATGATAACGGGGAACTAGATTCCCTATACTTTGAGAATGTGCGCCGCTTTTAGGCGGCAGCAACCAACTAGGAGGCCAATATGATGGCTTTCTTCGGCAAGGTCAAAGAAGGGATAAATAGGGGCGTCGCAACAATCGGTGCGAAGTCCGGGGGTTCTCTCGGCGCTGCCGCGCTGAAGAGCGAGATAGATAGGCTCGAGAGACAGAAACGGACCGCCGTGGAGGAGCTTGGCGACACTGTCTATAACTTGTTCCTGGGGGGAGCCCCTGACGAAGAAACAGTGAGAAAGAGGTGCCTGGCGGTGGTCTCCCTTGACGGCAAGAGACTGGAAAAAGAGGAGAAATTGCGGCAGGTACGATTGAGGTCAGCCGGCTCCTCCGGGAGGTCCCGCATCCGATGCACCTGTTGGCCGGGGAGAGGCAGCGGATGAGGGCGGACAATACGGCGCGGACGGCGATCAGGAGATGGGGGACATCAAAAAATGCGGCGGCGAAGACATGGTGTGTCCGCCGTGCGATCCGTGGCATTCCGAGACGGCAGACCCCGGCCAGAAGGTAGAGGCGCCGGCCCAGGCATCAGTTGCCCTTCGAGAGGAAGGATTGGATCGACCCCGGGTCGAGGACTTAAGGCCGGCAGGGGATGCACCTATTGGGAAGGACGCCGGAGCGATGAATACAGCGCCCTCTCCGCGAGAAGAACGCCACGAACAAACGCAAGGGGAAGACAATACGGAAGTCACGGCCTGCCCCACACAGGGTGCAGAAAACCTGACGCCCATTGACACGGCCTTGGGCGCGGGAGTGGGCTCAAGGACCGGGCAGAACCCCATCCCCGGGGAGCGTGATCGAGAGAGGCGCTCAAGAAGATGGGTTTGGCCTGCGCTGGCTGCGGTGATTCTGCTGATCGGCGGCGCAGGGGCCTATCTATCCTACCCGGGAGACACGCCAATGAGCCCGAAGGCGATAGAAAGGGAGTTGAACAGGAGACTGAGTGCGCAAGGGTTAGGAGTGACAACGGTCATTACGAGAGACCGGACTGCCTTGGTCACGGGATCCGTCCGGAACGCCGAAGAGAAGGATTTGGCGCTATCCATCGTCAAGTCCCACGAGTACGTGGAAGAGGTGTCCGATGCGATAGCCGCCACTGAAGATGTGAGAACGTTGAAGGACAGGCTATCCTTCGTGATCCAGAGCATGCTCGCCCTCAAGAACGCAATTGCTGCTGATTACGCGGTCAACAAGCGCTTCCTGAAGACGTCGGATGCTCCAGTCATAGGAAGCACTTACGGTATCTTCGTGCCGGAGACATATGGCGCATTCTCCATTGAAGATGACGGAACGATAAAGACCACCATCAGAAACATCGCGGACGAGGTGGACGAGAAGACCCTGGAACTGAAGCCGAGCTCCGATCTCACGGTGTGGCACTGGGTCTCCGGCATCGATCAGCGCTATCTGCCGTTTCGGATGGGAGGCGAGATCAGGGAAGTGACGCTCGGGCCTTCAACGCCCAGGCCGGTAAGGCCCGCGCCTCCGACACCCGCAGCGAATAAACCGAAGCCCATTCGGCCCCCCAAACCCTTGGTGCAGGTGCGTTCCCGGCCGGCCTTGCCTCCGTCCCCCCGGCCTGCCGCGCTCTCCGCATCACCGGTCCCTGTAGATTCCGCACGACTCGAGGGTGCGATCAACAGGTCCTTGCGAAATGCGGGAATAACAGGGGTTACCGCCGAAATCAGGGATGACATGGGTGCCGTGTTGAAAGGCACGACAATAAGTACAACCGAGAAGCAGAAGGCGATCGATATAGCCAAGGGCTTCCACGGAGTGAGGGATATCAAAGACATCGTCTTTGTGATCGAACAATAGACGATTGCCTAAGAGGCGAGAAAAGGACGGAGCGAACGGTGTCTTCAACGATGCGCAGGCTTGTGGTCCTTCTAGCCCTGATGATGGCCATTTCAGCGTGCGCCGAGGTCAAAAAGGGCTCAAGAGAGGAGGCGGTCGGCGCCTACGCCTACAAAGGCTCGAAAGATGAGGTCTTCATGGGAGCGCCGAAGATCACGCCAGCCATGGTGAAGGCCGGCGACAGGCTAACCCTGGTCTTGCCCTTTACCTTACTTGCGCCTCAGAAAGAGACGACCTTCAAAGTGGTCGAAATTGTCACCATGTCGGGCGAAGGGATCCTCATGGAGCTATCGAGAAAGGATTCGGAGAAACCGCAGGGCACGCATACCTCTTCCGTCCAGTTTGTCATTCCCGAGAATCTGCCTCGCGGCAGCTACACGCTCACGACCACCATCATCGCGAACGGCGTGGAGAAGAAGCGGCTCGGGAGGTTTGTGGTGGAAGGCCGATAGAGGTGCATTCTCCCGGCCGGCAAGACCGCACGACCACACCCGTATCTCATCGATCCCTTCTGATGGGCCGCCGGATGGGATCGCGTATTTTCGGGCGGCTTCAGCCATCTACCTCAGCGCAAAGTCGACGCGGCTCTGTTTGAGCCCGCCCGGTTTTTCCGGGGCGAGGGATTTCGGCTGCGCTGTAAAGACCCGCTCCCCTTCCACGCGCCCTTGCTTCAGGATGATATCTCTCACCTGGGTGGCCCGCTGGGCCGCAAGCCCTCGCAGGTCGTCATCCGTGATGACGATGTGCGTGATCATGAGCTTCTCCATCTCTGACGGGGGCAGGTCTTTCGCGAAGCCGATTATGTTCCGGGGCTTCGGGAACTTCTCGTCCCGATAGGCCATCTTGAGATATTTGTCGTATTCGCCCTGCTCGATGACGACCTGATCGAGGCCGGGAGGGGCCTCTCCCTTCTTGACCAGCTCCCGGAGCTTCTCCGCCTTCAGCTTCCGCATGAAATAGACCTGCTTGAGCGCCTCTTTGTCCTTCTCCGGATCCACGAAGCCCGTAATCTCGAGCTTGAGGGCCGGTCGGTCGGAGAGGGCCTTGGCGATGGTATCGACTTTCTGCAGCCCCTGCGCCGGGACCGTGCTGCTCCCGTAGTCGAACTCTACGTTGGAGAGCTCCTGCCCGTGGCCGAAGACCGCGCCGAGCAGCGCGAAAGGCGACGTTGCCGCCTTTTCCAGGAGGTTCATGATTATCTTGAGGATGACCTTGCCTATGCTGAAATGGGGATCGTCGAGGCTCCCTGTCACCGGAAGGTCGAGGTCGATGACCCCGTTCCTGTCCTTCAGGAGGGAGACGGCGAGCCTGACCGGGAGCTTTGTCGCGTCGGGGCTGCTCACCCTATCGCCAAAGGTGAACTGATCAAGGGTCACATGGTTCTGGGAGTCAAGCTTCTTGCCCACGATATGATACTTCACATCGAGGGAGAGCTTCCCTTTCTCGATGGTATTCCCCGTGTACTTGGCCGAATAAGGCGTCGCGGGGCTGAGATCGGCGTCTTTGAAGCTCGCCTTCAGGTCGACGAAGAGATCCTTACTTAGGGGGTTAATCTTTCCCGTTATTTCGAGGGGCGCATAGTCATTGAGCTTTCCTTGCAGCTCGACGTCCGCCGCCGTGCTCTCCTCGGAAGAGAGCCCTGACACCCTGCCGCCGATCTCCGTGAGGCTTGCTGAGTAGTTCGGTTCTATGGAGCGGTCCGCGAAATCGATCTTCCCGCCCTGGAGGGTGACGCTCTCGATTCTTATCTTCGGCCCGGGCGTCCCGATATCTGCCGCTGCGGGCGCCGGAGGCGCGCCAGCTTGCTGGCCCGGCTTCTCCTCCCCCTGGCCCGGCTCTTCCCCCTTCTGGAGAATGTTCGAGAGATTGACCGTGCCGTCGGAAGCCACGAACATGCGGGCGTAGAAGTGGGTAAGCGAAATGCCTTTGATGTTGACGTCAGTCGGATTGATTGCCACGTTCATTCCCGTGAAGGCCAGAGAATCCCACTTGAGAAAATCTTCGGCGGCGACCTTGTCGACTGACGCGAATCCGTTGATGGAGGTCTCCCCCGTGAATCCGGCCAGGACCTTGTTGCTCCGGTCGAGGAAGAGCTTCGCGTTCCCGGATGTGGAGATGCTCCCTCCCGTGACCGTCATCTTGACCTTATCGGTGAAATAGGGCTGAAACGGCCCGATATCGACGTTCTTGAGATTGACGCTAAGGGCAGCGGACATCGGGTCGAGGACGATGGCGCCTGCGACAGCGACACTGCCCTTGCCGTTGAGCGCAAGCGACAGGGAGGCCTTCCCCCTGGTCTTCTTTGCGGTCGATATGTTCTCACCGGTCAATCTCATGTTGGCGGCAAGGAGGTTCACCGGCTCCTCGGGTTGCAGGTCTTGCAGGGCAACGGTGTATCGCTCCGCCGAGACCCTCTTCAAAGTCACTACCCACTCTTTCTCCGCTGCCTTGGGCGCCTTGGGAGCTTTGGCGGCGGCCTTGGGGCCCGGGGGATTCGTGGGCCCGACCGGTGCCAGGAGGGCGAGCACATTCACAGCGCCGCTCTTGTCCCGCCTCACGCGCACCTGCCCCTTATCGGTGGCCATCTCGCCTATCAAGATCTCCCGCTTCTCCAGGTCTACCTCCCCGTCCTTCACCCCGAACGTGGGAATGGACAAGAAATCGTCCTTTTCGCCCTCTTTCCTGAGGCGCAAGGCACGGACCGACGCCGCAAGGCCGGCCAGGCTGAGGTCAGGCGCACTCTTCCCCTGCCGATACTGGAAACGCGTCGAGAGATCGAAGCGGCCGTCGATCACGTCGAAGAGGATACGGTTCCGATAATAGGGGGCATACTTTCCCAGGGCCAGGGATTTGAGGCCGAAGGTGCCTTCAGCTAAGATCGGATCGAGCCCGATTTCGCCGTCGAGGGCTGATCTCTTCGTCCGCCTCCGTCCGGAGGGACGCATGGACCGGCCATTTTGCGCCTTCAGCATTATCGAAGTGGCTTATCTTCATCTCGACCGGCTGGAGGATTGTTGTGAAAGGCTTCGTGCCGGAGAGATCCTGAAAGCCTATCTTCCCTCCGGCCAGAACGAGATTGTCGATCTGCAGGTGAACGGGCGTTGCGGCTTCCTTCTTGGCATCGCGCTCCTCTCCCGGTCCGGCCGGAAGGAGGGTTTCCACGTTGAGAGTACCGTCCCTGCCCGCGGCTCAGGGCCACTTCCGGCGCAGAAATGGATATCTCCGAAAGATGGAATGTCTTCTTGAGGGGCTGGGCAGCATCTATCGAGATATCGAGGCGGGGCAGCTTCAGGATGGAGACATCGTGGGGGTCGTTTATCGCAACTTCCTTGAGGCTGACCGTGCCGGCGAGGGTTACTGCCGGCTCACCCGTCCCGGCGGCTTCCGAGAAGCTCAAGGTAACGTGAGCGTCCATTTGCCCCGAGGGCATCCGAAAAGCAGGCTTGAAGGGGGCGTACGATAGATAGCGCGGCAGCCCGAGGCCGGTGAACGCGATGTCGAAGTAGGTCTCATGGGTGTCGGAGAAGGGTTGCGTCCTTCCCTCCATGGCATAGGGAGTCCCGTTGATTCTAGCCGAGAAATGGGGCCGTACGTAGCGCTTCGTGTAGTAAGGGATGTTGGAGAGGAAAGGGACGGACAGCTCGAGGTCCCTCACCTCGTGGCGCGAGGCCTTCCGGCTCATCGACAAAGTCGACGCTTCCATCCAGCAGCCGGATGTTGTTGATCGAGAAGTGCAAGGGGGGGGTCTCGGGCTCCTTCTTCTCGAGAAGGTCGGAGAAGTTGTAGGTGTTGTCCTTGAAGCGGACGATCCTCGCGTAGGGCCTCGTCAGCCTGACCTCCTTGAGGACGAGGGCCCGCCGAATGAGCGAGGCGGACCCCAGGTTTACGTAGAGCTCTCCGCAACGGACGAAGGCTTCCGGGTCCTGGCGGTCCCGGATATCCACGTTTCTCGCCCTCACCGTCAGTCTGTAAGGGTTGAAGGCAAGGCCCTGAATCGTGACCTTACGATGGAGGGCCTTGGTCATCTCCTTCTCTATGAGGGGTCTGGCTAGGGGAGGGAGGGCGAAGAAACCCAGAAGAGTGAAGGCGGCGACACAAGCTGCCAGCCAAAGAAACCAAACCTTCAGGCGCCCTGCGAAGTTCTTGGCATTCATGGTATGTGTTGAGATTATAAGTCTCACCCGGCGCCTCGGCAATCGGTATTACTGCCGGTTGCCCTAGGTGTATTTCGGAAAAGAATCGTTTAGCCGGCTACGCGGCGGTCCGCTTTCTCTCCCTGCGGGACCGTATGAAGAGGTAGATGAGGCCGGCTATTATGGCCGCGCCTACCAAGGGCAGGATGACCGTATGCTCGACCGTTTTGAACTTCTCCCTCAGGTAAAGGAACTTATACCCGAAGAGGTAGCCGGCGCCTCCCCATATTGTCACCGAGAAGATGGCTGAGAATGCGTCGGCTGTAAGGAATTTCACGATGGGCATCCTCATGACCCCCGCGACGAGGAACAACTGCGCCCGGAGGCCCGGCAGGTGCCTGCCGAACAGGATATATGAGGTTCCCCTCGTGGCAAACTTGTACTCGAGGCGCATGAACCGCTCGGGAGTGAGCATTCTCCGAAAGAACTTGAGCTTCGCAACTTTCCGGCCGTATTTCCTTCCCGCCGAGTAGAGGATGAAGTCCGCAATCAGAAGGCCGGAATAAACCGCAAGAAAAGCGGGAATGGGCTGTATGACGTCATTTGAAAGCAGGATACCCGTGAGAATGAAGGTAACATCCTCGGGGAAAGGGAATCCCACCCCACCGAGGATCAAAAGGGCGAAAAGCCCCACATAGTGAAACTCCTGAATGAACGGCAATGAATTCATGAACCCTATCTTTAGGCGTCCCTATCCCGCGTTCCCGTTGTCGCCGGCACATTGTACCATGACAGGGAAAGAACAATCATGCCACCTGAGCACCCCAGCCCCGCTCCTTTCGCGCCACATTCCTTGCTCTCCCATCATGTTATCGCCTCCACGGCAGAGACGCTTTAGCGCGCCAGAGAGCGTTCCTCCCATTCCCTTCTGGTCATCGCGGTTTCTTCCTTTGTTGGAGGAACTCCAAGAGAAAGGCCGAAACCAGCGAGAACCGAGAACACGGGAGGTTGGGCATCAGCCCCAGAATGACATATTCATTCTTCCGTCATCTGGCGGGGCACGGCAGTTAGGCGGGTTTCACAAAGAACGGATGAAGCGCCTTCAGCATATGTGGAGCTCATGTCGTCTCGGCCCACACGGCTGCCGGACCCTATACCCCGGGATAATACATGCATTCTTCTGTACCTGCCGGGCGTATCAGCAACGAGGCCGATACGCCCGGCACGGTATGGACGAGCGCCTGGAGGGATCAAGGATCGTTTTTCCCGCCTTGGAAAAACGATCGCGTGAGGTGTGGATGCAATCTGAACCTCGTCGCCCGGATGGCGAATGGGGACACCCCTCTCGATGTTACTGTTTTCGGAGGAGTGTCCCCACACGTCGGAGGTCCCGAGGTGAAGAGGGCGCCGCAGATCGCGATTCCTCCAGGCGGTCGTCCGATCCGAATAAGACAGTCTAGAGGGAGAGGCTGACTTTGCTGATGTCGTCTTCCATGGGCTGTATAGTGCAGCCCAGCTTGTTGCACATCCTCAGCATCTTCACGTTATTCGAAAGCACAAAACCGTAGATCTCCTCCACGCCCTTCTCGTGGCCGATGCCGATCACCGTGTCCACGAGCTTGTACCCAAGCCCCAGGCCCTGGAAGTCGTCGTGGACGACCACGGCAAACTCCGCCTTCTTCAGGTCCGGCTCGATGATCAGCCTCCCCATGCCTATGAGCCGCCGCCTCTCGCCCTCGCGTATCTCGGCCACGATCGCCATCTCCCTTTCGTAGTCGATGTTGCACAGGCGCACGTGCATCTCGTGGGTAATCTGTTTGATGACCTGGAAGAACCTCTCCTTCAGCGTCTTCTCCGAGAGGCTCGTCAACATCTCGTGCTCGAGCGGCTCATCCTCCGGCCGCACAGGCCGGAACAGCACGGCTCTCCCATCGGGAAGGGTCCAGTTGATCACGTACTTCGTGGGATAGGGGCTGATGATGAGATGGGGGTGGGAAGATGAATGGTCAGTATAGCCGGCGTCCAGTATGATCCGTGCATCGAGGGCAATGGCCTTGCCCTCTGACAGGGCTATGGGGTTGATATCCATCTCGGCGATCTCCGGGAAATCGGCAATGAGGTTCGAGAAGCTCAGGATGATCTCCTCCAGCTTGGTGAGGTCGGCCGGGGGTTTTCCTCGGTACCCCTGAAGGAGCCGGTAGACCCTGGTCTCCTCCATGAGCTTTCTCGCCAGGGTCTGGTTAAGTGGTGGGAGGCCGATGGAAAAGTCCTGGAATATCTGGACGCCGACGCCTCCCATGCCGAAGAGGATTATGGATCCGAAATCTTCGTCCTTCTTCGACCCGACGATCACCTCGTAGTCGATCCGCTCCACCATTTTCTGGACGGTCACTCCCCGTATCTCCGCATCGGGACAGAAGGCACGCACCCTGTCCATCATCCGCGCGTACTGGTCGCGCAGTTCTTCCTCGGATCTGATGCCTAGGGCAACGCCCCCGGCATCGCTCTTGTAGCTTATGCCGGGAGAAACGATCTTGAGGACCAGCGGATAGCCTATTGACCTCGCGAGGGCGCACGCCTCCTCCACTGATCCGGCCACATAGGTCCTTGTGACGGGGATGCGGTAGTTGACGAGGAACCTCTTCGACTCCTCCTCGGTGAGGATCGTCCGCCCTTCTGCCAGCACCTTGCGCACAAGGGCCTTGAGCCCGTGCTTTGGGGGAGCCGAGTCAACGGGCAGATCCGCCGGGGTCTCATGGAGTATCTCCAGGTTGCGCTCGTACTCGTACATGTAGAGATACGTCCTTACCGCTTCCTCGGGGGTATCGTAGGTGGGGATGTTGTTGAGGAAGAGGACCTTCCGGCCCTCTTGGGTCTCTTTGCCGCCCATCCACGCGGCGATGATCGGCTTCAATGCATGGTCTGCCATGGCAGCGACGGCCTTCGCGATTTTGTCCGCCCGCGCCACGCCTTGGGGGGTAAAGATCACGAGCACCCCGTCGACCCCCTGGTCTTCAAGGCAGATTTTCAGCGCTCCCGAGTATCGCGCCACGTCCGCGTCCCGCAGAAGGTCGATGTTAGAGCGCCCCTCCCAGAAAGGGGGAAGGGAAGACCTGAGCCGCTCATGGTTCTCCGGAGACAGGGTGGCGAGCTTTCCACCCATCTCGCGCAGCGCGTTTATTGCCATCATCCCGATGCCGCCCGCGTTGGTGAGGACGATCAGCCTCGGGCCCTTGGGCAGGTGCTTTGAGTAGAGAACTCCGGCCATGTTGAAAAGGTCGGCCGCGGTCTTCACCCTCACCACCCCGACCCGCTTGAAGACCGCGTCATAGACCCTGTCGCTCGTCGCCAGGTATCCCGTGTGGGACTGAGGGGGCCGGCTGCCTCCGTCGGACATCCGAGCGGGCCGCAAGAGGACGATGGGCTTGTTCCTGGCAAAGCCCCTTGCGGCGCTTATGAACTTCTTCACATCGCCGATGCTCTCCTCCATGTAGATCATGATGCTTCTCGTGTGCGGATCGTACCCGAGGAAATCGATCAGGTCCCCAAGGTCCACGTCGATCATCGAGCCCAAGGAAGCGAACATGCTGAACCCGAGATGGATATCTATGCCCCACTCGATCAGGGCCCGGCCGAAGGCGCCGCTCTGCGAGATGAAGGCGGTGTTGCCCTGAAGGGGATTCGACGCCAGCGGCGTCGTGTTCAAGCCTATGTGCGGCCTGATAAGGCCGAGGCAGTTCGGCCCGACGATCCTCATGCCATACTTTTTGCGCAAGTCCGTGAGCTGGTCTTCCCGCTCTTGCCCCTCCGGCCCAGTCTCCCGGAAGCCCGCCGAGACGATTATAGCCCCTTCGACCCCCGCTTTACCGCATTCTTCGATGACGGAGGCCACCGTCGGCGCGGCGGTGGCGATGATCGCAAGGTCGATCTTTTCGGGAACGCTCGAGACATCGGGATAGGCAGGGATGCCGAGGAGGCTCTTCTTCCGCAGATGGACGGGGAAAATGGTCCTGCCGCTGCCGAGAAGCAGGTTCTGGAGTATGGTCCTGCCGACCGAGCCGGGCTTGTCGCTCGCCCCGATGAGGGCCACGGTCTTGGGGTCGAGCATCTTTCGTATTCGCCCATGGCGAGTCCGCCTCTCTACTCGCGGGATCTAGGATGGCCAACGGAAACCGGTAGAGGGAATTCTATAGCGTCCCCTTTTGTTTGTCAACGCGTACGCAAAAGAGGAAAGGGGCAACCAGATGCCCAGGCACTTTCATGGCCGTCGACAACTATGGTTGACAGAAGGAGTGGGGCGCGCTATATTAATGTATAATACATCTAATGCATAGTACATTAATTAATCATGCCACCGTGAGCTCCGGCACAGGGAGGGTCCGCTCGAAAGGGAGATGGATAAGCGGGTTCGTCAAGCTCTTCAGACAGAAGGTGCGGGAGATGCAACGGGCTCTGGGGTGGTCCCAGAAGAACGACATCCAGTGCTGCGGGGTAACCATGGCCCAGTGTCACGCTCTGCTCGAGATAGGTCAAATGGGGGAGATCTCCATCGTCGATCTGGCAGGGATTCTCGGAGTGGACACGAGCACGTTGAGCCGCACCATCGATCATATGGTCAAGAACGGGCTCGTCGGACGGCTCCTCAACCCGCAGGACCGGCGTTACGTCTCCCTGTCGCTGACAAAAGAAGGGAAGGCAGTCTTCGACACCATAGAGGCCACCTTCGACACCTATTTTACGCGGGTCTTCGGGTTCATCCCTGAAGAGAAGCACTCACAGGTGATGGAGAGTCTCATGCTGCTCACCACGGCGCTTGGCCGATGCAGCAGGGAGTATCAGTGCTGCGTCGGCACGGACGACTGAAGACGAGGGAGGGTTCGAGATGGACGAAAGAGCTGGTGCGGGCGGAGCGGACTGCTCAGGCCTTGGAAGCTGCTCTTGCGGGAGCGACACTGCTCTCTTGGTCGATGCCTTTGACGCCCCCAGGATACCCGGCTGGGTATCGGGGATGGTCCGGACACCTGTAGGGATAGCACCGCTTGTCAAAACAACGCTCTCCCGGAGCGATGTCATCGGCTCGTGGAAGGCCCGCTGGGGGATCGGGAGAATGAACTACAGGGTTACGCCCGGCCTCTACGGGGTGGGCGCACCTGACGAAGATTCTCCGGTCTTGGTTTCCGCGAACTATAAGATGAGCTTCGACCGGCTGCGTCGGGCGCTGGCGGGCATCGATGCCTGGATACTCGTCCTCGACACCAAAGGGATCAACGTCTGGTGCGCCGCGGGAAAAGGCACTTTCGGGACCAGGGAGATCGTCGAGAGAATAGCCAGGTTCCGCCTCTTTGACGTGGTGAGGCACCGGATGCTCATCGTGCCCCAGTTGGGCGCGCCGGGCGTTGAGGCCCACGAAGTCAAGAAGCAGACGGGCTTCCGCGTCGTCTACGGACCTGTTCGCGCCGACGACCTTCCCGCATTCATAGCAGCACACGGCAAGGCAACCCCGGCCATGCGCACGGTCCGCTTCGATCTCATCGACCGCCTCGTGCTCACGCCCATGGAGCTGGTCGCGGCGATAAAGCCGGCCCTTATTCTCATCGCCTGTCTTTTCCTCGTCAAGCTCATCGGAAGCCCAAGAGATCCGTTTCTTACCCTGCTCGCGGGGGCGCTCATAGGCTTCTTGCCGTTTCTCGGGGCCGTCGTCATGGGGAGCATCGCCGCACCGGCACTGCTGCCGTATGTCCCGGTGCAGGGCCTTTGCGTGGAAGGGATGGCTCCTCGGGCTCCTCTGGGCGGTCTTCTTCGTATTTTTCGCATCCGGCCCGATGCGCTGGGAGGTGGGCCTCTTCTACCTTCTTGTGCTGCCGCCGATCTCCGGGTATCTGGCCATGAACTTCACCGGCGCCTCGACATACACCTCCCTTTCGGGCGTGGTGCGCGAGATGAAGACGGCCCTTCCGGCCCTCATCGTATCCGCCGGTCTGGGCATGGTGTCGCTCATCGGCGGGCTGATCGGCAGGGCCTTTTTAGGATAACGCATCGAGGAGGAGAGAGATGCTTCACCGGTACTTGAGGAATGTGGTAACCCTCGACCTGGACCAGGCGCGCTGCACGGGATGTGGGACCTGCATCGAGGTATGCCCCCATGGAGTGCTGGGCTTGGAGGCCTCGAACGGACGAAGGGCGGAGATCAGGGATCGCGATGCCTGCATGGAATGCGGGGCCTGCGCCAAAAACTGCCCGAGCCTGGCGGTCACGGTGAGATCGGGGGTCGGATGCGCATGGGCCATCGTGAGAGGAAGGCTGAGCGGCAAGGAGCCGTCCTGCGGATGCGGCGAGCCCTCTTCAGGAAATGGATCTGCCTGCTGCGGCTATGCTGTGTGGGACCACCTCTGAGGGCCTCCTCCACCACCACATATCCGAAAGCTCGGAGCCTTGCTTTTTCGCACATCGGGCCGACCCATTCCTGAATTTCCCGTTGTCGTATCAGCCGATGTCTTCTCTTGCCCGTGATTCCCGGGCTTGGTCGATAGATTCACTGTTATGAGCGGAAATTTGACGGCCGGCCGTATGTCTTCGAATATTTTTCTTGACATCAGAAACAATCTCCGGTTTAATGTGAATAGTCATTCACATAATGATACGATGGAAAAGAAAAGCACCCGCATAAGAAAAGAGGAGATTGTTCAAGCTGCCTTTGCAGTTCTGGGCAAGGGAGGGACAAAGGCGTTCACCATCACCGCCATCGCGAAGACGGCCGGAATGAGCGAAGCCAACATTTACAGACATTTTGGCGGTAAAGACGACATCTATTCTGCCCTTGTGGACTTTATCGGGGTGGCCGTCATGGGTAAGGCAGCTATCATTGCGGCAGGAAGCACGAGACCTCTGCAGAAACTGGAGACCATCTTTTTTTCCCATACGGCGCTGATCGGGGAGCACCCCGGCATGCCGCGTCTGATCTTCTCCGAGGACATCCGCCTCGGCAACAGAAAGCTGGGAGAGAAGATCTCCTTGCGCTTGCAAAGCTATGTGGAGACACTGGCCGGCATCATCGCAGCAGGCATTGATGAGGGGGATTTTCGTCAGGGCCTGTCCCCACGGGAGACGGCACTGACTTTTCTCGGCCTGATCCAATCGACGGCTCTTCGCTGGACTATTGGAAGCGAGTCTTTCGACATCGGGGCAGAAGCGAAAACACTCTGGAGGAATTTCATGGAGCTCGCGTGCTAATTTTTTTTGTCCCGTATGTGAATATGTATTCACATAATTTTCTCAGATGCATCGTGAGTGAATATCAATTGGTTAAGCAGGTCAGGTGTGTTCCGTATGACGTATGAGCCGGCAAAGGAGGGATAAGAATGAGAATGAAGAGCACCATCTCCGCCCCGTACCTCATGCTCGTGTTCGCGCTCGTGGGAGTAGCCATAGCCTTTTACGATTCCCACGCGATCTATACCGGCCGGTTGCTCTGGTGTCCCCCTCCCATCGACGGATGCAACATTGTCCTCCAGAGTCCGTACGGTCGCATCTACGGCGTGCCGATAGGATATTTCGGTTTCCTCTTTTATCTGATCATGTTCGCAATTGCGGCACTCCTCGCGTTCGACCCATTCTCCCGCGGCTTGCGCCTGGGCGCCCTTCTCTACACTGCGATAGGCGTGGCCTTCATCGATATTGTTCATGTTCATCGACCTCACTCTCATCCACGCCTTTTGCATTTATTGTCGATATCCGCTGTCTTGACGCTTCTTCTTCTCGTCTCCGCAATCACGCACTTTAGGGCGCCGGGCTGACGGCTCATAGACTCATCGCGAATGAGGCGTGAGAGGCGTACGTGGTGGTCACTCAGCCGAGCTCTGGGAAAGTGAGTTGCGGGAAAAGGACGTAGAAATGTTCCCGTCTCCGATTCTTGATGAGAATATCCCTTGACATACCATCGCAACGGAGTTATATTTGCAGTATGGTGCAAATAAACAATAGTGATGACGACAAATCAAAGGAGCCGGCGTGCTGCAGCGGCCTTGCGGAACTGCTCTCACCGCAGCTTTTCAAAGCGCTTGCCGATCCAAAGCGGCTTTCCCTGCTCGTGCGTGTTGCGGAAGGGGGAGGCCCGTGCACCGTGAGCCATGTCGCTAAAGGAAGCGGCGTCGATCATGTCCGTGGTTTCCCGCCACCTGGCCATCCTACGAGAAGCGGGTATCATCAGGTGTGAGAAACAGGGGAAAGAGGTACTTTGCACTCTACGGACAGACGTGGTGGTACGTGTGCTACGTCAGTTCGCGGATGCATTGGAATCATGCTGTCCGGAAAAAGGCCTGCAGGACCGGCCGAGCGACGCCCCAACGCCTTCACCTCCCCGGGCTCGCTCTTCACGTCGCAAAAAGCCGTAGACCAGACATGGGAGAGGGAACGTAATGGATTTGACCTATGAGACTTGGCATTTAGTTGCATAATTGCACATATAAACATAATAAGGAGGGGCAAAATGGGTAGGACTGCGGAAGACGTCAGACAGGAAGTGTCGAAATCTTATGGGGAAGCGATAAGCAGACCGGCGGCGGGAGGATGCTGCGGCGCCGCGAATTCAGCGCGAAAGGACTTGGCAATTAACTTGGCGGGTTACTCTGCCCAGGAACTGGAGGACCTGCCTGCAGAGGCGGCGGACAACGTTTTCGGCTGTGGTAACCCGGTTTCTTTTGCCGGCATGCGGCTCGGGGATGTGGTGCTCGACCTGGGCTCGGGTGCGGGGGCCGATCTCTTCCTCGCCGCGAAAAAGGTAGGCCCAACGGGGCGCGTCATCGGCGTAGATATGACGGATGAGATGATCGCCAAGGCAAACGAAAACATCAGAACCAGCGGACTTGCCGAACGTGGAGGTGCGCAAAGGCATCATCGAGGCCCTTCCGGTCGAGACCGCATCCGTCGATTGGGTCATTTCGAACTGCGTCATCAACCTCTCGCCGGAAAAGGAAAAGGTATTTCGGGAGATTGCCCGGGTACTCAAGCCGGGCGGGCAGATGCTCGTCTCGGACATCGTGACGGATGCCTTTGCCGGAAGAGATACTCAATGATCGATCCCTCTATTCTGCCTGTGTGGCGGGAGCAATCAGCGAGGGCCAGTACCTCGCCGGCCTTCGGTCGGCCGGTCTTTCGGACGTGGAGGTGCGTGGGCGGCTGGTGTTCGACGCCGTCCAGATCCTTAGCGCCGTCAAGGTGGCCACCGACGAGTTCCGTCTCGACGAGACGTGGAAAGCCCGGTCCGAAGAGCTGGCTAAAACCGTGGAAGGAAAGGTATGGAGCGCGAAGGTCTATGCGCGCAAACCGGCAGTGGAGTAGTTGGCCCGGATTCGATGACCTCTGGGATGTTGGGGACGTCTTCGGTGCTTCAAATGGCGATTGTCATTGAACGTGAAGACGTCCCCACGCGCAAATGAACAATCAGAAAGATAGTGAGGACTAAACTATGAAACTTTTCCTTCCAGGGCAAACGATATTGCTCCCCTCTCCGGTGCTCATCATTGGATCATATGGCTCCCATGGCAGGCCCAATATCATGAATGCCGCCTGGGGAGGAATCGCATCGAGCAAGCCGCCGTGCATCAGTGTCTCTCTCAGGGAGGCGACGCTTACATATCACAACATCAGGCAAGCCGAGGCATTCACAGTGAATTTCCCTTCCGAGAAGCATGTCAGGGAGGCCGACTTTGTCGGCATGGTGTCGGGGAGAGAGCATGACAAATTCAAGGAGACCCGACTCACTCCGGAAAAGAGCAAGCTGGTCAATGCCCCGATCGTAAGAGAATTTCCCTATGCCCTTGAATGCAAGCTCGTCAGGCAGGTCGAACTTGGCTTGCACACGATGTTCATTGGAGAAATTGTCGGAATGGTCGCAGATAGCGAGGTTCTGAATCCGAATCAATTTCCGGATATCGAGAAGGTGCGACCAATGCTATGGGGTTCATTCGGCAGTATGGCCTATTATGGCATCGGCGACAAACTTGGTGATACGTTCTCCGTTGGAAAAGAATTGCAACGGAGCTAGACTAAAAAGAGTGCGCAACAAGGATTTAAGTATGATCCGATAATAGGAACTTCGTATATTGTGTGCGAGGCCTTCAACACGAGGAGATACACCATGAAGCAATCGTCTTCCTGCTGCAAAGACGCACCCATCTTGCCGGAAGGAAAGCTCGACGCAAGGGTTCCCCAAAACGAAATCGGACGCGTCTACGACAAGCTGTCAAAGGTCTACGACATTTGGGGGAAGGGGACGGAATCCCGTGCGAGAAACCGGGCGATAGACCTTGCCGCGATCAAGGACGGTCAAAACATCCTCGAAGTAGCCGTCGGTACAGGGCTAGCCTTCTATGAGATCGTGATGAGGAATCCCCACGGACAGAATACGGGTATCGATCTGTCCAAGGGAATGCTGGAGAGAGCGAAAAACCGGTTGAAGAATCTAACAGGAGCGAATTACTCCCTCGCTATCGGCACAGCATTCGATCTTCCGGCACCAACAGAATCAGTCGATCTGTTGCTCAACAACTACATGTTTGACCTGATCCCTTACCATGACATGGACAGAGTCTTGTCGGAGTTCG
>CAVVNC010000054.1:0-21104 GCA_963749525.1 uncultured delta proteobacterium | reverse complement strand
TGCAACCTTCCTACGGTTCTATCAGTACCGCCCCTTCGTGCAGCGGCCTCACCGTACGCCGGTAAATCGACATCCAGCCGATCTCTTTCTTCTCGGGAGATTTGATCAGGTTCTTGCGCCTTTCGGCGAGCACGGCCTCCGGAACCAGGAGGTCTATGACCTTCTTCTCCACGTCGAGGGAGATGGTGTCGCCGTTCTCTACGAGCGCCAGAGGGCCGCCTTCGGCAGCCTCGGGCGTGGCCTCTACGGCAAGGAGGGTCTTATTGACGAGTCCTGAGGCATGACCGTCCGTGATCACGGCGACCTTGCCAGTAAGGCCCGACCCGTCGAGGGCAAAGACAAACCCGGACGCGTGGCCGAACCCTGGTCCGCCTTTGAGGCCCAAGCCGCGAAGCACGACAACGTCTCCCTCTTTGATCTTTCCCCCATTCAACCATTCCAGCGCCACCCGCTCATTGTCGAAGACGACGGCGGGACCCTTGAACTGGAGGGGCCGGTCGTCGATGACGGCGAGCTTTACGATGGCGGAGTCGGGCACGAGGGAACCTCGGACGATGTTGATTGAGGGCCGCCTCGACAGAGGCCTGCTTACCGGCCGAATCATCTCTTCGTCGGCTACCTTCACCCCTTCGAGGTTCTCTCCCACCGTGCGGCCGGTAATGGTCTTTGCATTCAGCTTCAAGAGCCCTTCGAGCTGCTTCATGATGGCCCTTGTGCCTCCGGCCGCCTCGAATTCCTCCGTCGTCCGCTTTCCGTTGGGGCGCACAGCGGTCAGAAGGGGAACGTCTTTGGCGAGGCGCTCGAAGAGACCGTAGACGTCGACATCGACATGGCTTTCCTTGGCAATGGCTTGAAGGTGCTTTATGGTGTTGATGGAGCCGCTGATGCTGAGTATGACCTTTGCGGCATTCTCGAAGGAGTCGGGCGTGAGGATGTCCCTGGGCTTCAGGTCGTCCCAGACCATCTGGACGATTCTCTCTCCGATCTGGCGAACGGTCCGCCACATATTCGTGCTGTTTGCCAAGACCGGGGTGCTTCCCGGATAGGTCATTCCCAGGGCCTCGCATGCGCAGTGCATCGAGTTCGCGGTCCCCAGACCGGCGCACACTCCCGGACCGGAGATGGCAACGTCGCTCATCACCTTCATCTCTTCAGGCGTGAGCCTTCCTGCCATGAGATGACCTATGTTGCAGAAGAGGTCGTCGAAATCAAAGTGCTCGCCGAGGTACGTTCCGCTCGGCTGGTAGCCGCACGTCATGATGATGGTGGGTATGTTGAGGCGGCCCGCAGCCATGAGTTGGCCGGGGGTCGTCTTATCGCAGGAAGCCAGGCAGACCATACCGTCGAGGACCGGACCTTCCACCCCGACCTCTATGTCATTTGCAATGAGGTCCCTGCTTGACTGGATGTACCCGCCGTGGCCCGCACCGGTGAAGTTGTCGCTCGGGGCAACCGTTCGCAGCTCGAAGGCGACGCCGCCCGCAGCCCTGATGGCTTCCCTCATCTTCCGCGCTATTTCGTCGAGATGGCTGAAACAGATTGCAACATCAGACGAAGAGTTGATGATTGCGATCTTCGGCTTCTCCATGTCCTCGTCGTTCAAGCCTAAAGTCAGCCAGTGAGCTCGTCGCATGAAGTTGTTTACTTTATTGCTCCGCAACTCTCTTTTCATTCCTAAATCCTCCTTACGGCATTGTCGTTTTTCGTTGCAGCGGCAGTCAAACGGATTCCGGATCGGGACTCTATTGTAACCTTATCACCCCACACTTGTCCAGCCGGCCGGGCGGTTGCGGCCACACTCCATTTGCTCCTAAGATCGGAGATAACCGGCCAAAACGGACTGCTTGACGGGGTCTTTGGATTGTGCCTATAATTGGGCGGAAATCACCCTCGTTTGACGTCGTGAGAGAGAGTTATTGAACCCATGCACCACGTGCCCCGCGCTTTTCAATGATTGCCGTTGACGAAAAAGCGTGAGAGGGGGCGCTTAAGCCAACGGCAAAACCGAGCGAAGCGAGCGTGAGGGGGGAGGCTCCGCAGGCTGATGCCTGTGGAGGGGGTGCTGAGCCCCATCAACTGCGCGAAGCGAGCGTGAGCGGGGAGGCTCCGGCGGCTTATGCTGCCGTGAGGGGGCGCTTAGACGACAGGAGCCAACTGATGGATTGGTCTATCTACATGATCCAGGGGATCCATGGCCTCGTCTACGGAATGCTCACCTTTCTCGTAGCCTCCGGCCTCACCCTTGTCCTCGGCATGATGGGGGTCCTGAACGTCACCCATGCCGCCTTCTATATGCTGGGCGCCTATCTGGCATACACACTTACGGCCTATCTCGGCAGCTTCTGGCTCGCCCTGCTGGGTTCCCCCATCATCGTAGCGGGTCTCGCCGTTTTCATAGAGCGCTTCCTCCTCCGCAAGACGTACCGAGGGGGTCATCAGCTGCAGCTCCTCCTCACGTTCGGACTCTTTTTCATCGTAGGAGAGTTGATGCGCGTTATCTGGGGTACCGCCCCCCTGACAGTGCCTGTTCCCAGGCTCTTCTCCGGGGAAGTCTCCATCGCCGGGATGAGCTACCCGGTCTACCGGCTATTCATCCTCGGTTTTTCCTTCCTGGTCCTCATCGTGGTTGCCCTCATCCTCTCCAGGACCCGCATCGGCATTATCATCCGCGCCGCGGTGGGCGACCCGGACATGGTCGACGCCCTCGGAACGAATATCCCATTGGTATTTTCGGGAGTCTTCGCGGGAGGCGCTGTCCTCGCGGCCCTCTCCGGCGTGATCGCCGCCCCCTTTCTCAGCGTCTACTCGGGCATGGGCCTCGACGCCCTCATGGACTGTTTCGTGGTAATAGTCATCGGGGGGTTCGGCAGCCTTCTCGGGGCCTTCATCGCATCACTGATGCTGGGGCAGCTCCATTCTTTCGGGGTCCTATGGATCCCGAAGCTGGCCGTCGTCTTTCAATTCCTGCTCATGGCCATCGTCCTTGTCGTGAAGCCGACGGGCTTTTTTGGGGAGAAGGAATGACGCGCAAGGTCTACTGGCTCGCCTGGGGGATCGCAATCGTCCTCCTCCTCTCCATCCCCTATCTTCTCCCCGAGATCTGGATCCATCTGGCCGTCGAAGCCCTTGTCTTCTCTTTGTTCGCGGTGAGCTTCAACCTGCTCTTCGGATACTCCGGCCTCCTTCCTTTCGGACACGGGGCCCTTTTCGGCATTGGCGCGTACGTTGTGGCTTTGATCTTCAGGAACTATCCGGACGCTTCCCTTCTGTTGACGTTTCTCCTTGCGGCCCTCGGCGGTGTCATAGCCGCCGCCGTGATCGGGGTCTTTTCCGTTCGCCTCAAAGGCGCTTACTTCGCCCTCATCACTACCGCCTTCCAGATGTTCGCCTTTGCCGTGGCCGAAAAATGGAGGGGGGTCACAAACGGCGACGACGGTGTCACCTTCAGCCGGCCCGATCTCCATCTGGGAGGACTCGCCATCCTCTCCATGAAGAGCATCCACCACGTCTATTACCTCACCCTGGTCATCGTGGGCATATCAATCCTGGCCTGCTGGCTGTTCTTGAAGACCCCTCTCGGCAATTCCGCCGTGGCCGTTCGCGAAAAGGACGTACGGGCGTCCTTTCTGGGCTACAACGTATTCCTCACGAGGTATACGCTCTTTCTCATCTCCGGCATCTTCGCCGGCCTTGCCGGCGGCCTGTTTGCGTTCTTCGAGGAGTTTGTCGCCGCTTCCTGCCTCAATCTCGATACGTCCATGTCCGTGGTCTTCATGACCGTCATAGGCGGCCCCGCCAATTTCCTCGGCCCGGTTCTGGGCTCGGTCGTCTACATAGTCTTTCAGGACTGGATATCGAGCCTCACGAGACACTGGTGGATATTGATGGGCTGTTTTTTCGTGATCGTGGTCCTCTATCTGCAATCGGGCCTCATCAGTCTCATCAAACCCGAAAAGGTCCGTCTCTGGCTGGACCGCCGGAGGGGTTAGATGGCGGTGATACTGAAGACCGAGGACCTTTTCAAGGACTTTTCCGGGCTGGAGATCATAAGGGGCATCACCATGGAAGTCTACGAGGGTGAGCGCCACATGATCATCGGACCTAACGGTGCCGGCAAATCGACGCTCTTCAACCTCATTACCGGACTCTACAAGCCGAGCAAGGGGAGGATCCATTTTCTCAAGCGGGATATCACCCGCCTTCCTCTCCACAAGATTGCGCGGCTGGGCATCTCCCGGTCTTTTCAGATCATCAATGTTTTCCCCATGATGACAGTCTTCGAGAATGTGAGAAATGCCGTCGTCTCCAAGGTCCATCGCCGGTTCAACTGGGTGAGCATTCTCTCAAAGGACAGGGAAATCGAAAGGGAGACGAGGCGCGTCCTGGACATCCTCTCCCTTCAGGACGTCCGCGACGACCTCGCGTCCGAGCTGAGCTACGGGAGGCAGCGCCACCTGGAGCTGGCATTGACCGTGGCCCAGGACCCGGTGCTTATCATGCTGGACGAGCCGACCGCGGGGCTCAACTCGGAGGAGAGCAGGAGTGCGGTCCGGTTGATCAGACAGGTAACGGAGGGAAGGACCCTCGTCATGGTGGAGCACGACATGGATGTGGTCTTCGGCCTCGCAGACCGCATAACCGTGCTGAACGACGGGACGGTCTTGGCCTGCGGGTCTCCGGAGGAGATCAGGAAAAACGAAGAGGTAAGGAAGGCGTATCTGGAGAGGAGAACAGGTGCTGCTGCAGGTAGCTGACATCCACACGTACTACGGCAAGAGCCATGTGCTCCATGGGGTATCGATGGAGATAGAAGAGGGCGAGATCGTGGCTCTCCTCGGCAGGAACGGCGTAGGGAAATCGACGACACTGAAATCGATCATTGGGATGACCCCGCCGCAGGCAGGCTCGATACGCCTGAAGGGCAGGGAGATCACGGGCCTCAAGCCCCACACTGTCTGTTATCAGGGCGTCGGTTACGTGCCGGAAGAACGGCGCATCTTCCCTGAGCTGACCGTGAGGCAGAACCTCGCCATAGGCATGAAGCCGAGACAGAAGGTAGACGACCCGTGGACTCTTGAGAGGATCTACACATACTTTCCGAGACTCAAGGAGAGGGACCGTCAGAAGGGCAAACACCTCTCCGGCGGAGAACAACAGATGCTGACCATGGCCAGAACCCTGATCGGAAACCCTGAGCTCCTCCTTCTCGATGAGCCGACGGAGGGTCTCTCTCCCGCCCTCGTGGATATGGTTATCCAGATGTGCCGGGACATCAACGGGAAAGGCTGCTCGATCCTTCTCGTGGAGCATTCCATCGACGTCGCCCTCTCGATGGCCCGCAGGGCCTACATCATGTCAAAGGGGCAGGTGGTCTTTCAGGGCTCGAGGGACGAGATCCAGGGGAACGAAGAGGTCCGGAAAAAATACCTTGAAGTGTGAATCAGGAGGGGATTCTATGAGAACCGCAGGAACCGTTTCAGCCGCTTGTCTCGTCTCTCTTGTTGCCATTGCGTTGATGATTGGATTTCTTCCCCTTAACGTGTACGGCGCGGACACCATCAAGATCGGTCTGCTCGAGGCAAAATCTGGCCCCTTTGAATCGGTCGGACGCTTCTTTAATCCCGGCTTTCTGTTCGCCGTGGACGAACAAAACGCCAAAGGAGGCCTCTTCGGAAAGAAGATCGAGGTGTTGTGGGAAGACAGCGAGTTCAAGGGCGATGTGGCCAACCGGAAGGCCAAGAAGCTGCTCCTGGAGGATAAGGTCAACATGCTTGCCTCGGGCGGCAGCAGCGCCGTGGCTGTGGCACTGAACAAGGTGGCCTCGGAGTATAAGACCCTCTACATCGACCACGGGGCGCTCTCCGACGACACCCAGGGAAAGGAGTTCAGCCGCTACGGTTTCAGGGTTGTTGAGAACATGTACAGCCACTATGCGGCCCTCGCCCTCGCTATGGCAGACAGGCCCTACAGACGCTTCTACCTGATAGGGCCTGACTACCTGGCCTCCTATTCGGCCTTCGAGGTTTTCAAGGCGCAGTTGAAGAAGTCCCTGCCCGCCGGGCAGATCGTGGGTGAGGATTACCATCCCCTGGGCACGACCAAAGATTTCGGGCCTTACATCGCGAAGATCCTCGCCGCGAAGGCGGATGCGGTCGTGGTCGCCAGCTTCGGGCCTGACCTCGTAAACATGGTGAAGCAGGGACGGGCCATGGGTCTGAAGCCTCCGTTTCCCTTCCTGTCGCACGTGATCGAGCCGTACCCCATGGACGAGCTGAAGGATGACGCGGTGGGCAATATCATCTCTACGCCGTACACGATGAGGATAAATACGCCGGAAAACCAGGAGATGATCAAGAAGTACCACGCGAAGCATAAGGCAGACAAGGACTTCCAGACGTGGTGGCCCACCGGGCTGATGGGCGCCGGCATGATCGGCTGGGAGATGACGTTTGCGGCCATTGAAAAGGCCGGCTCCCTTGACCCGGAGAAAGTCATCGCCGCCTTCGAGGGCTTTCAATACAAGACGCCTGTGGGGCTGTGGACCATGAGGAAGTGCGATCACCAGATGGTGATGCCCATGTACAATGTCCGGATCGAGGGAGGGCCTAATCCGTACTTCAACGGCAGCATCAACCCCGACATCAAGTTCCCGTGGGAAGGGCCGAATGTCACGATGATCCCGGCGGAAAAGGTCTCCATCCCGGCCACGCCGAGCTACAACGCACGGTGTCAGTAGGGGTCGAAAGGGCCCGGAGAAGGCCGGACGTAGTATCGAAGGGAGAGTCTTTTCGAAAAGGGCCGTCAAGGGGCTCCGCGCCAACGTGAGCCCCTTATCGCGAGCGAGGGATGACGGAGGGAGGATCAAGAGGCTATGTCGAAAAAGCGTATTCAGAAGTACCTTGTGAGCGAGCCGGCGTATGAGGTGGTGCCGCCTTTCGAGACCAAGGGCCGCATACCCGCGATGACGCTGATGAGCAACAATCTCATTCCAGGATCCAACATGTACGTCGAAGCAGGCTGGATACTCGCCATGCCTGACCCCAATCCTCACATCGGCGAGCACACGCACGACTACGATGAGATCGTCATCCACCTGGGCGTCGACTCCGAGTACCCTGAGGAGCTGGGCGCCGAAATCGAGTTCTGTGTGGATGGCCGCCCGCTTACCGTCGAGAAGACTTCGGCGGTCTTTGTGCCGAAGGGGGTCAAACACGGCCCGCTGACGTGGAAGCGCTTCCATAAGCCCCATCTGGAGATGACGATCATGATCGGCGCGGGCAGCCTTGCCGAGGCCGACCCCGGAGGACACAGGGAAAAGATGGGGAAGGGGAAAGGGAAATAGAATTCGGGAGAGGAACGCCACGCAAGGAGGGAAGGATGGGAGGATCAAAATACGCCGGGAATTTCGTCACGGAGGATCTCATGCCGCCTCCGCCGGCCGAGTGGGTCAAAGCGATGGAAGACCAGGCAAAGGAAGGGAAGATAGTCGACCGGACAATGTTGCTCGGTATCATGAATTCCATAGTCCCGGGCTGCTCTCTTTTCGCGGGGTGCGAGATCCTATGGGGACTGCCGGGCGGCAAGCCGGTGGCCATCGAGGTGCCGCACAGCCACGATTTCGATGAGGTCATAGGATTCGGCGGCACGAACAGAAACTACCCCAGGGATCTCGGCGGGGAGATAGACTTTTTGATAGGCGGCGAGACGCATACGATCACCAAGACCTGTTTGATCTTTGTGCCCAAGGGCGTGATCCACTGCCCCGTCCTTCTCAAGAGGATCGACACGCCCATCTTCATGTTTGAAGCGGCAAACGACCCTGAGTATAAGAAGCTGATGTAAGCGAACGGCAGAAACGGAACCAGGCGGTAAAGCGCCTCAAACGAGAATGAGTCTTGAGGAGCGCTCTAATCGAGCACGACGCTGAGGTCCATCTGCCTGGGGATGCCGACGAAATCCTTCCTCAGGACCCTCACCCTCACCCGATCGCCTTTCTTCTTGGTAGTGAGCTCCAGCTTTACATCGTCGACAGTCTGCACGGGGGCCTCGCCGATGGCAAGGATCACGTCGCCGATCTTCATGCCTGCGGCTTGCGAGACGCTCTGTTCCGGAAAACCTGTCACCTCCGCTCTTCCCGCCCCTTCCTTGAACAGCACCATGAGTCTCGGAGAGGGCGACCCGACAATGGTGTCCGGGAAGAGAACGAAGTCTGCGGCCCCCTTCTCCATGTCCGCGTCGTTCAGAATGACCGCATAGTCGTAGGGCGTCCGCCTCGCCGTCCTCCCCGGAATACCGGAGCCGTACTCGAGATGTCCGTTTCCCGCCAGCACAACCATCTGATAGTCCGGGTGGGCCCTCAGGAATTGAGAGATTGACTCGGACATGGTCTCGTCCCACAGGATCTGGGCCTGATAGAAGAAATCGAAGTTCTCCGTCCGAGAGCCCGCATGCTCGCGGAAAGCCTTGGCGAGCCTCTTTCTGTATCCTTCGTCGGAAAAGTCCATCCCGGACGGCATTGACCTTTTCTCTTCCTCCGACAGGGAGTCGAGCCCGCCCCGGAAGACCTTGTCCACGATCTCCCGCCTCTGGTTGAGGGCGACCACCGGAATCTTCCGGGACTTCGCAAAGACGAGAATGGGCCTGTAGAGACTGTAGTCGAAGCCCCACCGCTTGAAATACTCCGTCCCCTTCAAGAAGGCCTTTTCGTCTATCCCGCCTTCGATGTATGCGTCGACGCCCCCTGAAAAGGCCTTTGAAACATCTCCATGCCGATGGCTATCTTTCTTCCCCGGCGGACGAGGTCTTTCACGATTTCGAGCTCCATGGCATGGTGGGAAAAGAGGTCATGGGTCTCCCCCACGTAGATGATCTTCTTGTCTGCCACGCGCTGCATCACCTCAGGCAGGGTCCTCAAAGCCGAGACATCCACCGCGGCCGCCTCCCTGTAAAGCTCCCGGCTTATCCCCTGTACTTTGTCATCGATGCTCTTGTAGACGTTTGTCCCGTGATCGAAGCGGAGCTGGCTATATTTTCCGTAGTGAAAGACCTTGCCAAAGGCGGCGCCCACCTCTTCCTTCGACCGTCCGTCGAAGATTCCGGCGACCTTCCAGCGGTTCCACGGGATCTCCCTTATGGAGAGGGTGAACCCGCTGGAGACGCCTGCCTCTCCGCCGTAGAGACTCCCTGCTATCGGGTTGTCGGCTCCGAGAATGACGAGGGAATGGGTCTTGAGGTCTTCAAAACCGACGCTCCTCGGCTCGCTTACCCTGTCGCCCTTCGCCCTGAAATGGGCTATGATCTCGTCATAGATCTCGGGCTTCGAAGGGGGGAGGACGACGATGCGCTTCTCGTCTCCCAGGAGCCGCGCAACTACGGGAGGGAACTCGTCCACGGAGAGCTTCCGCGCCACCCGATACTCTTCGTCCAGCGCTATCCGTTCAGGGAGTTCTCCCAGGGCGATCGCGAATCGTTCCTTTTCCCTGGAAAGATGAAGAAGGCGCCTTGTTTTGCCCGCCCGTGAGTAGATCATTGCGGGAAGGTCGAGCGAGTAAGCCTTCCCCTCCTGGCGTATCGAAAAGGCAACCTCGAAGTCGGCCCCTGAGGGCCTGACCTTTACTTCTTCGAGACGAAAATCAGGAAGGCCCTTTCCATCGATCCACTGGCCAAAGAAGAAGGCCAAGTCCCTCCCGTAGTACCTTTCGAAAGCCCTCTTCAGGTCATCCCAGGACGCGTTCTTGAAACGCATGTCCGCGGCAAAATACCTGATCGACTCGTAGAACCGCTCCCGGCCTAGAAGGTCTTCGAGCATCTGGAATACCATGAGCGCTTTGCCGTATCCGATCGCCTCTGAGGCGGAATCGGTTCGCGTTGTGAAGGCCTTCAGGGGGAAGTCGTTCTTGTCATTGACATAGCTCGCAAAATCGATGAGGAGGCCCTTCCGGTATTCCTTTCCCCGTCCCTTCTCTTCCTCATACAGATGGTCGGCGAGAAAGCTCGTGAGCCCCTCGGCCCAGTTTCCCCCGGCATAGTCGACATAGACTGAGTTCCCGAACCACTGATGGAGGATCTCGTGGCCCAGCGATGTCTCCGGGATAAAGGGGAGGCGCACGACCGCCTGGCCGAGAACGGTGTAGGTGGGCATGGAGTAACCCACGGGCAGGGAGTTCTCGACGATGGAGAATCTTCTGTACGGGTAGGCGCTGATCAGTGCGTCGTATCGTTTCAGATATTGCTTCGCGTGCCCTAAATACGTGCCGATGAGATCGGCATCTTCGGAGAAGAAATAGGCGAAGATCTCGACGTTACCCAGACGCTCCTTCGCCGTTCTGTACCGATCGGACGCGATGAGGGTGATTCCATCGAGGGGATGGGGAAACTCAAAAGAAAAGGTGCATCTGTGGTCGCGAGCAGATTTCCCGATTGTCTCTGCTTCAGATATGGCCTCAAATCCTTCGGGGAGGGTAGCAATAAGATGGTAGAGACACATCCGGTCGGGCTTCGGATACCACGTTCCGGTCAGGAATACCCCTTTGTCGCCGATCACGTCGGAACACTGCCCGTTGCACGACGACTCTCTGAGGACACCCTCGTACCTGATGACGAGCATGCCGTCCTGGCTGGGGAGGATCCGTACCTCTTCCCCTCCGCCGGATATCGCTATCTCGCGGCCGGCGATACTTGCCTGGACAAGGTTGAGGCGCCCTCTATGGAATCTCAGCTCGCTGGCCCTTTGCGACAGGGATTGTCGCGATGCCCTTTGATGGAGGAAGCCTGTATGTCGATGGCAACTTGAAGGGTATACTCGGGAAGGTCCCTTGCCGAATGCTGTAGGCCGTGGGCCGCACAGGGCAGGGCGAGCAGTAGGACGAGGGCGCACAATCTCATCATCGAGACCACATGTCTAATCCGGCCGGAAAAGACGGCGTATCGGCTACTTCACCAAAGGAAGGCCCTCCGACTGCCACCCACGGATGTCCCCCTTCATCCTCACAATACTGACAAAGCCGAGGTCTTTCATCACTTTCGTCGCTCCCCCGCTTCGTCTGCCTGTGCGGCAATAGACGAGGTAGGTCCGCGTTTTGTCGAGCTCGGATACCAGGGTTTTGAAGCCCCCGGAGTTATAGTCGATGTTGATCGCCCCATCGATGTGGCCGCTTCCGAACTCATCGGGAGTCCTGACATCCAGAACCACGAACTGCGGATTATCTTTGTTCTTCTGGATCAGGGCGAAGGCTTCCCTGGGCTGCACCGTCGCCTCGGTAAACTGCGCCGACGGGGCCTGCGGCTCAGACCGGCGAGGCGAGCGGCGCCAGGAGGCTCAGCAGGACAGTCATTCCGGCAGACCACACGGCTATCTTCTTCATCGTCGGACCTCCACGGCCATCGTCATCGCACATTGCGGCCTGTCGAACACCGCAAGCTCCGAGACAACGCCGTCTTCTTTGGCGCACCTAGGGCAGCACCTTTTTCAGAAGACCGTCAACCTGGCCCTTCGGCGCGGCCCCGACGAGCCTATCCACAACCTGCCCCTTATCGAAGAGAAGGAGCGTCGGGATCCCCCGGATGCCGAACTTCGACGGTGTGACGGGATTCTCATCGACGTTGCACTTCATGATCTTCACCCTGCCTTCGTACTCCTCGGCAACCGCGTCGATCACAGGTCCCATCATCTGACATGGTCCGCACCAGGCGGCCCAGAAATCGACGAGCACGGGAAGGGCCGATTCCTCCACCTCGGCAGCATAGTCGGCATCTTTCAACGATATCGCCTTGCTCATGGAACCTCCTTTCAATCCGTTCGGTAGTTTCGCATCGGTTTCCAAGTCTCCCTCACAAGTATCATACCGGATGGACCCGTTTGCCATGAACGGCCTTTCATTCCGGACAAATGCTCATGAGGATTGGCCCCCGGTATGCGTGACCGGGACTTCCGTCTATCTCTTGTCGCAGGAATCCTTCCCGCCGGGATTGACTCAGGTCTTCACGCCGAACCTGGGCAGCACGTACCTGTTGAGCACGAACCAGGCAACGATGATCGCGATGAGCACCAAGAAATCATTCATTTCCGTTCCTTTGTCTTTGCCGCTTTCGGCCTTTGGTTTTCTGCTCACCCGGTCTTCCCGGAAGCCGCACTTCTGTAAAATCGAGGACATCTCGTTGCTCTTAGCGATGATCCTCTTATGGCCTCGCACTCCTTTTCCTCGAGCCACGCGAGGGCGAGGGACACCAGCTTTTCACCCATCCCTTTTCCTCTGTGCGCCTCTTCCAGCAAAGGAGTCCGATTTCCCCAAGGTGGCCGTCGACCGTCGCAACAGAGTAGCCGACGCTTCTGCCGTTCTCTTCTGCCATGAAGGCGACAAGACGATCCCGCTTCCTTAAGCCATCCAGTCTCTTTTCGAAGGTGAACTTCGAGTAGTGGTCTTTGAAAACAGTCGATCGCAACAGATGATGGCCGTTGAGCATTTCCCATAGACTTTTGATGCTCCCTATCGTCATCCATTGGCTATCTGCCTGATCTTCATGTCAGCTCATTCGCTCCTTGCCGGGGGGTGCTCGCCTTTTCGGTCATATTACGCCCAAAGCGGACGGAAAGACAACATCTTCCGAGGAACGCCGGAACACCGGAGAAAGGCGATCTTGTCACTAAAGTCCCGGCCCGAGATCGTGGCCTTGACTCCGGGCGATGTGGGCATTACCTAATGGTTAAGGTGCCCGTCGGCTCAGATTAGGTCGCCGGAGCTAACCTGAAGGAGGAGCCTCCTTCGGTGAGCACGCCGCGACCTCGGGCGCGGGGCTTCCCGGATAGGAATTCACATCAATCCTCCGCGTTCCTTGACGCTACCCTCTAAAGCGCGCTCAACCGGGAGCACGAACGCTCCCGGTCATGCCTTCCGGGCCTGGTTCGAGCACTCGCCCGGGGCACCCCCAAAACGGGGAGGAGGAATTATGGCGGACAGACGGTCCTATGCCATTTCGAATAGTCGTTCGCTTCGGCCCTCGCGTTTCTCTTTGTCTGTCTTCCAATCACATCGGCGTCGACTCAGGCCCGCGCTGCAGGGCCCGACCTTACCACGGCCATCGTAGAGGTGGCAAAGAGGAATATCCCGGCAGTCGTGCACATCGAGGTAACGGAGCGGAGAGAAGTGGCAAACCCCTTCCTGCCCCTTCAAAAAGACCCGTTCTTTCGCCGGTTCTTCGGGAACAGGCCCATTCCCAAGAGCTTCCAGCAGGAGGTGCGGGGGCTCGGGTCCGGCATGATCATCGATTCCAAGGGCCACATCCTCACGAGCTACCATGTGGTTGAGGGGGCGACGAAAATAGACGTGCAGCTCTCGAACGGCAGCAGGTACGTTGCCACGGTCGTTGGAGGCGACGCGAAAACCGATCTGGCTGTCATCCGCATCGAGGCGAAAGAGACGCTCCCCACGGTTACTTTCGGCGATTCGGACAAGCTTGAGGTGGGAGAATGGGTGGTTGCCATCGGACATCCCCGCGGCCTCGACCAGACGGTCACCCAGGGTATCGTCAGCGCCATGCACAGGCGCGGCATCGTGGATCCGACGAGCTACCAGGACTTCCTGCAAACCGACGCTTCCATCAACCCCGGCAACAGCGGCGGCCCTTTGCTCAACTTGAAGGGAGAAGTGGTAGGGGTCAACGCCGCCATCGCCACGGAATCAGGCGGCTCCGAGGGGATAGGGTTCGCGGTGCCGAGCAACATTGCGGTCCACATAAGCAAGACCCTCATAGCCTACGGCAAGGTCGAGCGCGGCTGGCTCGGCGTGGCCGTCCAGGAATTGACCCCTGACATGGCAAAGTCCCTGGGGCTCAAAGGGACCGAAGGGGCAATGGTCATGGATGTGACAAAAGGGGGACCAGCGGAAAAAGGGGGAATAAGAAAGGATGACATCATCCTCTCCTACCAGGGAAAAGCAATAGCTGATCCGGCAGTGCTCCAGAACCTTGTCTCCATGACCCCCATAGGCAGCCAGGTGAAGGTGACGCTCTTGAGGAGCGGAAAGACGCTCGATATCATGGTAAGAATAGGGGATCTGAAAGACGAGGAGAAGCTCCTCTTTGCTTCGATGAAAGAACGGCTAGGGGGTGATTTCCGGGACGTGACGCAGAAGGAGGCGGCTGCCCTGGGTCTGGAGTCCCCTCTGGGCGTCGTCGTCACTTCGGTGGAGCCCAAGGGCCCTCTCGCCCAAGCGGGCCTTGAAGCGGGTGATCTCATCCTGGAGATCGAAGGCGCAAAAGTGAGCGATACGAACAGCCTTGCCGAGATCATCGGCACCCTGCCTGCCCAGCGTCAGGTCTCCGTGCTCGTCGCGGACTTGAAAAAGAAGAGCGCGGCCACGGTTAAGGTCACGGTGAGATAGGCAGGCGTCTTTGGTCCGCCCCTGTCCTGACTCACCGGTATACGTGAGAGAAAGAGCAGCGCTACGGGCGGTCAAGCGGACGCGGCCATGGGCCGTTTCTCCTGCCCATCATCACCAGGGCCGCCACCAGCAGGCTCACGAGGATGAGGGCCCCCTTGAGACGCGCCCCGACCTCGGGCCGCGTTGCCACGCCCACGAATCCCGTGGCGTCATAGGCTCCATGTATCAGCGCTGGTATCAGGAGGTTGCCTCCCGAGAGGTAGTAGGTAACGGCGAGGGCCATGCCGATTGCCACGATCTCGACAAAGGGGACCAGGGCGGCCACCCCGTAGACGATGGCGTAATAGGCGTGAACACCGGCGAACAGGAGCGACGAGATAAGGGCAAGAAGCAGCCAGCGGCGAACGCCGAAGAGGGAGAGGAGACCGCCAAATACGAAACCGCGGAATATGTACTCCTCGCAAGGTCCCACCACGAGGATGGAGGCGCCGGCCATGAGCCATGCCGTTTCATGAGGCACGTTCAATACAGGCAGCGGTTTTTGCAGGACGGTGAGGGCCGTGGGATCGAGCCCCTTGAGCATCGCCACGATCAGGAATGAAGCGATGCTGCCGGCAACAGTGAATATGCCTAGAGAGGCGAGCCCTATTTTGAACGCCCCGATCGTATCGTGAAACGCCCTCCTCAGCACCGGTCCTCCCCAGATGGCGCTTATCGCTGCTATGGAAATGCCGTATACCCAGAAGGCCCCCGCGATGAGGCTTACGTGCGGAATGAGATACTGGGAGTAAGATGAGATGAATATGACGGCCAGGCCCAGAAAGTAGCCCTTCTTCGTCAAGCCGCGACGCTCGCCGTCGTTGCTGCCGCCCATCCATGCCGAATCGCCGTTCACTCTTTCGGTAGTAATCGCCTTCCCGCCTCCTCCTGTGAACTCCGGCCCTCCTTCCGCGATCAGGAACGCCATGGCACATCTCCATGGCTCACATAGAATCTTGTGGTCGGCAACATCATTGTCAAGGGTTAAACAACGGGTCGCCCGATGTTCTCCATGGCTTCGCAACCTCATTGAGCCTACAATGAAGATGGGTTTAGACGAGAACGCTCGTGGTGCTCTCATGAGGGTCATACGGATCGTTTCGGGCGGCCAAACCGGCGTCGATAGAGGCGCCCTCGATTTTGCGATCAGCCACGGCATCGAGCACGGCGGATGGGTGCCCAGAGGCCGGAGAGCGGAAGACGGTCCTGTTCCGGCCACATACAGCCTCACGGAGACGAAGACCGGCCGCTACTCGGAGAGGACACGCAATAACGTTCTCGGTTCCGACGCGACCCTCCTTCTTCACGAAGGCCGGCTATCAGGGGGAACGGCCCTCACGAGATCCGCGGCGCTCGCCGCCGGCAAGCCCCTCCTCGTCGTCGACATCTCCCGGACGGCAACGGCAGATGACGTGAAGGCGATACGCCTGTGGATCGAGGAGAATGGCGTTTCCATTCTCAATGTGGCGGGCCCGAGAGAGTCGCAGAGACCGGGGATCTATTGGAGGACCAGGGCCCTCCTCGAGCGTCTGTTCAGCGATCCGACGTGAAGGACCGCATCCTCACGGTTCTCTTGCGAGCACCCTTCTGAGCGTTTCTTCGTCGACCGGGATCGAGATCACCTTCCTCGTGTCTCTCTGGCCGGCGACGATGGCTACGTCCTTTCTTCTTATCCCGAAGGTGTCCGAGATGTACTCGATGAGCTCCTCGTTCGCCTTGCCTTTTAGGGGCTTCGAGAGGATCTTCACCTTGAGAAGCGATCCTTCCAGCATTATTGCCCGCTTCCGGGCGCCGGCGATCACCTTTACTTCTATGTTCACCGCAGTCCCATCGCGGCATCGCGCAGGACGGACACGAGGAATCTCTGCACGAAGAGGATGGCAACGAGCAGGATGAAGGGAGCGATGTCCACCATCCCGATCCTCGTCGGGATAATACGGGAAATACGGTAGGAGACGGGGTCCACGAGACCGTTGATGAACCTCACGATGGGGTTGTGTGGATCGGGCCTCACCCATGAAAGGACTGCCCGGGCTATGACTATCCACATATACGCGGAAAGGAGCCAATCGAGGATGCTGGCAACGGCAGAGAGAAAATCTCCGGCTATGAACAAGTCAGTGACCTCCGATCAGTCTTGGGCCTTGCATGCCCTTTATTGTAACTTCCACGAGATTATTTTCAAGGGCTTTCTCGTAGGGAAGGTAGACGGGGAGGTAGTTGTCGGAGAAGCCTTTCATGAGCCCGTCCTTGTACGCCCTGCCTTCCGGGATGACCTGCAGGATCCGGCCAATGAACCGGCGCGAAAATGCCGCCCTCTTCCTTGCGTCGAGAATCTTTAGCCTCTTGACTCGCTGCCGTTTGATGTCTTCTGCCACCTTTCCCGGAAACGCGCACGCCCGCGTGCCCTCCCTTTCCGAGAAGGGGAAGACGTGAAGGTAGAATATGTCGAGGCCTTCGATGAACTCAAAAGTCTCCTCGAACCGGCCCCCATCTTCCCCGGGAAAGCCGGCCATGATGTCCATGCCGATGCCGATGCCCTCCACCCTCGCGAGCAGGCGGTCCACGACTTCCCTGACCAGAGCACTCCGGTAGCGCCTCCCCATGGCCTCGAGGGTTGCGTCGCAGCCGCTCTGAACGGGTATGTGGATGCTCTTGGCGATCTTCCGCGATGCGGCGAGGACTTCGACGAACCTTTCGTCGATGTAGTCGGGATCGATCGAGCTGAGCCGGATGCGGCCAGGGGTGTCGAGGGTCTCCAGGAGCTGCAGAAGCTCCGTGAGCCCTCTACCTGATCCTGGGTCGGAGTATGCCGCCAGGTCTATGCCGGTGAGAACGACCTCTTTCGTGCCCCGCTTCGCCAGCACCTCCATGAAGGCCGCGATGTCGGATGCCGGCCTCGACCGTATCGCACCCCTCGCATAGGGCACCACGCAGTAGGTGCAGAACTTGTTGCACCCGTCCTGAATCTTGAAGAAGCACCTCGTCCGATCTCTCCGCACCCAATCCGCGGGGAGTCCCTCCATGGAGAAGCCCCGCTTCTTCGCAACGAAACAACCATGGTCCGCGAGATACTGCTCCGGATCGAACTTCTCCTCCTGCCCCAGGACGAGGTCGGCGCCGAAATCGCGCTCCTGGTACGCCTGCGCGTGGCAGCCGACCAGGGCAATCCGCGCGCCGCCATTCCGCCTCCGGGCTTTCGCGATGAACCTCCTCGCGTCCGCTTCGGCCCTGGCTGTGAGAGAACAGGCGTTGACAACGATGATATCGGAGTTCTCGACGGTCCCCTGCGTGAGTCCCGCTGATTTGAGCCTCTCCGCGATCACATGGGAATCCCATTGGTTCGCCTTGCACCCGGTGGTGAAAATCGAGAACCTTTCCGAAGTCCTCCCCATAAGGGCATCCCCTCTTAAGCCCGCCTGGCAAGGGGGGACATGGCGCGGAGCCTTCCCACCGCCTGGGGAATCACCTCCAGGGCGTAGTCGATGTCCTCTTCCGTGTTGTCCCTTCCGAGGCTGATCCTGATGGCGCTCTGACAGAGCAGGGGATCTATGCCCATGGCGAGGAGCACATGCGAAGGCTCGGTGCTGCCCGAGGAGCAGGCGGAGCCGGCGGAAACGGCGATGCCCGCCAGGTCGAGGGCTATGAGGAGCGACTCGGCTTCGACGTACTCGAAGCTGAGGTTCAACGTGTTGGGAAGCCTTCTCAAGGGGTCTCCGTTCAAATGCACGTCGGCGACGAGCGCCAGGATCCCTTCGAGGAGCCTGCCCCTCAGGAACTCCATCCTCCTCGTCTCCTCGGCCATCTCATCCATGGCAGCCTCGCAGGCCTTGCCGAACGCGACGACGCCGATCATGTTTTCCGTGCCGGCCCTTCTCCCCATCTCCTGGCTGCCGCCGTGGATGAGGTTGTCGATCTCGATCCCCTCCCGCACGTAGAGGGCGCCCACCCCCTTGGGCGCATAGACCTTGTGGCCTGAAAAGGCCGCCAGGTCCACGTTCAGCTCCCTCACGTCGATCCCGATCTTTCCCATGTCCTGCGCCATGTCGGAATGGAAAAGCACGCCTGCGTAACGGGCAACGGCGCCGATCTCTCTGACGGGCTGGAGAGTGCCTGTCTCGTTGTTCGCGTGCATGACGGAGATGAGGATCGTCTCCTTCCGTATCGCCCTTCTCACGTCGTCGGGGTCGACGAGGCCCTTCCTGTCCACGTCGAGGTAGGTCACCCCGTACCCTCTGCCTTCGAGGTAGGCGCACGTGTTGAGCACCGCCGGGTGCTCGGTCCGCGTCGTGATGAGGTGGTTTCCCCTGTCGCTGAGGGCGTACGCCACGCCCTTTATGGCCTGGTTGTCCGCCTCGGTGGCGCCGCTCGTGAAGACGATCTCCGAAGGGTCGGCCTTGATCAGGCGCGCCACCCGGCTCCTCGCCTCCTCCAGATAGGGCCTCACCTCCCTGCCGGCCCAGTGGAGGCTCGACGGGTTTCCGAAGAGGCGGCCGAGGAAATCCCCGAGAAAGCGGCGGCCGCAGGATGGACCGGCGTGGTGGCGTTGTGGTCGAAATAGACTCGCCTCATCGCTTGCTTCTAGGTGAAGTAGACGCGCATCGCCTTGACCGGGCAGACCTTGACGCAGAGCTCGCAGGCAACGCACTTCTCGTAGTCGAAGCGGACCTCCATGGTCTCCCGGTCGATGTCGAGGGCCTGGGTCGCGCACACGCCCGTGCACATGCCGCAGTGGACGCACTTCTCCTCGTTCCGGCTGATATCCTGGCCGATGGGCTCTATCTCTATGTTGAAGCCTCTCAGGTACTCCATGCCTTCCGCAAATCGGGCCTCATCACCCTCTATCTCCATGGCCATCATCGATTCGGCCCTGGGCGAGACATTGGCCCGCAGTATGTTGTATACCAGATCGAAATCCTTCGCCAGCCGGTAAACGATCGGCTTGTCTATCGTATTTCTCTTGAATCTCAGAATTATCCTCTTCTTCACGTCGACCTCATATCTCCACGATATCGATATCGCCCCTGGCGCCGAGACTCTTTCCCAGGATGATCAAGACGCCGATGACCCCCGGGAAGGCCTCGCGTCTTCGAGGGCCTCGCCTATGTCATCCTCTCTGCGTACTATGTTCCCAGCCTCGTGGCAAGCCCGTCGGCAAAAAGGGCAGACTCCGCCACGACGCAGACCGCGTCTGCCCTTCCAAAGCTGAAAGAAGGCCCCACGGTCGCCGAGGAGGTGCAGATGCCGTAAGGCTGCTCACGGGCTTTCAGCCGGATGCCGATCCTCCCGCCGTACGGGGAGCTCGGCGCTAATACGACCGCCTTCCTCTCTGCCGCGTGCGAAGGCAGATGTCCCCGCCGTTTTCTATTATATACTCATCGGCCAACGGATGGACAGCCCTTCCGATGTACTCCGCAATTGCCCCTGCCACGCACGCCATGGGTCCCACCCCGATCCGCGCAGTCGCCTCGATCATCTCCCTGACGATTTTCGGGGCGAGGGGATCAACGCAATCGGGACGAGGCTGCTTGAAACTCGGGTCGCTGCCTGATGTAGCCTTCCAGCTGGTTCCTCAGGGAAAGCGTCTTTTCCTCTATGAGGGCTTTCAGGTCGATCGACGTGCAGCAGAAAAGGTCGGTCTCCTTATAGGCAACCTCATAGCAGAAAAGGTCCTGAGGCCCGGATGTCCTTCTGTAGGCCCGCTCTTCATACATCGCCGCCCCGCTTTCTTCCGCCGCCTCTATCCGGTTGAGCCTCTTTCGAGCCCACCCACCCGTTCGAGGAGGGACGCGATGGCGCGGCCCTGGGGATCGGGCATGAACTCCTTGTCCAGGGCTATCCGTCTGTCCCCTTCGACCCTGAAGACGACCTTGCCCGGTATACCCACCACCACCGAGTTGGGCGGTATGTCATTGAGGACCACGGAGTTCGCCCCTATTCTCGTGTTCGCCCCTATGTGCACCGGCCCCAGCACCTTGGCGCCGGCGCCTATGACCACGTTGTTGCCGATCGTCGGGTGCCTCTTTCCTTTTTGCCACGTGGTGCCCCCCAGGGTCACGCCGTGATAGAGCGTGACGTCGTCGCCCACCTCCGCCGTCTCGCCGATTACCACGCCCATGCCGTGATCGATGAAAAAGGCTCGTCCTATCTTCGCCCCGGGATGTATCTCGATGCCCGTAAGGAACCGCCCGATGTGGGAGGCAAAGCGCCCCAGGAAGAACATCCGCCAGCGCCAGAGCCTATGGGCGACGCGGTGTATGACGATTGCGTGGAAGCCCGGGTAGGAAAAGAGGATCTCGGCAACGCTCCTCGCTGCCGGATCCCTCGTGAAAATTGTCCGGATATCGTCGCGCAATCCCGAAAACATGGCAATAGTCTCCCATTATACAACAATCTTGACCATATCTGTCAACTAAGCGACGCCTTTCGTCTTAAGGCCTCTCATCCCCTCTTTTTTCTTGACAACACACGCGAACCTGTACGAATATGACCATGATCGGAAGACGGGAGGAAGAAGACTGTTGATGCTGCGGAATCTCCTTTACATCTTCTTCAAAGACCGCCCCCTCATATTCACCTTTTTTCTCGTAGGCATCGTTCTTTCACTTCTCTATAGCTTCGCCGCACCCCCTATCTACAAGGGAGAGGCACGCCTCCTCGTCTTCGCGCCATCGCCCCGTTTGTCGC
>CAVVNC010000053.1:0-47482 GCA_963749525.1 uncultured delta proteobacterium | reverse complement strand
TCCGCTTGTTTCATCCCCGTGTACAGGTACGTGGCGCCGAAGGTCAGCTTATGCGCCTCCAATTCCACCATGCCCGCGCCCGCCATGAGGGAGAGGAATTCCCGGGGAGACGGGAAATTCATGATCGAGTCGGCGAGGTAGGCATAGGCGCCCGGATTGAGGGAGAATCGCCTCGCAATCCGGGGGAGCATCCGGTTGAGATAGGTGCGGTACATGAGGGCAGAGAACCAGTTGCGCGTGAAGCTCATCTCGAGGACCATGATCCTGCCCCCCGGGATCACCACCCTCACCATCTCCCGGAGGGCCTGCACCTTGTCGGGAATGTTCCTGATGCCGAAGGCCATGCCGGCTACGTCGAAGGAGGCGTCCCTGAAAGGGAGAGCGAGGGCGTCCCCCTGCATCAACTGAATTCGCTTCGAAAGGCCTTTCTTCGCGACCTTGGCCTGCCCGACGTCGAGCATGTCCTTCACGAAATCGATGCCCAATGCCAGGATGTCCTTATGCCTGCGGGCCACCTCTATGATCAGGTCCCCGGTTCCGGTGGCCACGTCGAGGTATCGTCCGGTGAGGGGAAAGGACATCCTTTTCGCGGTGAAGCGCCGCCACGCCACGTCGCGCCTGAGGCTCAGGAAGTGGTTGAGAAAGTCGTAGCGGGCGGTCACGGTGGTGAATATCTCTTTCACCATACCGATCCGCTCCTCGTCGGTAACCTCCCTCACGGACCGATACGGCTTTTCTATGCGCTTTTCCATTTGCAGAGCCTCCTTTCAAGGAGGTCAAAGGTCTCGTACAGGACGATACCTATGACGGAAAGGGCGATGATGCCCACGAACATGGCGGCATAGTCTGCCCTTCCCCAGGAATCGATGATGTAGAAGCCGAGCCCCCTGTTCGTGCCGATCGATTCCACGAAAAAGAGCACCGCCACCGCCGTGCCCGTCACGATGCGCAGCGACGTGAATATGCCGGGCAGGCTCACGGGCCAGACCACGTGCCGATAAAAATCGAGGCGCTTCCCGCCCAGGGATTTCAGGGAATAGACCACCTCGGTGTCGATGGTGCGGGCCGCGTCCCTTGTGGTGATGAGGAGCTGGAAGAAGATGATCATGGTGATGAGGACGATCTTGCTCGTATCTCCGAGGCCGAAAAGGACAAAGACGATGGGCAGAAGGACGACCTTGGGGACCGGATAGCCCAGGTAGATGAGGGGCGAGAGAAGGCGGTCGAAACGGGGGTTGCTCCCGAGAAAGAGCCCCAGGGGAACCGCGGTGACAAAGGCGATGAAGAGGCCCGCAAGGATGCGAAAGGAGCTTGCCTCCACGTGCTGCCAGAATGTGTAGGCGCCCATCTCTGATAAGCCCCGGGCAAAGACGAGAAAGGGGTTGGGAAGCACGTTGCTGCCGAGAAGATAGGAGAGCGCGTACCAGAGGAGGTAGATGAGGAATATCGTGAGAGCGTAGGTTGCAAGGTTCCGCCGGTTCATGGCGAGCCCTCGAGGACACGGCGAAGCTCGGTGCTCCGCTTGAAGAACTCGGGCGAGGCGCGGTATGAGGGGTCGCCCACCCCCTCGTTTTCGAGGATTGCCCGTATCCCGGTCCCGTTGTCGAGAACGAGGATATGCCTCGCCAGGAAGACGGCCTCGTCAAAGCTGTGGGTGACGATGATGAAGCTGAATCGGCGCTGGGCAAAGATCTCCAGGAGCCCCTCCTGCAGCCGCTCCCGCGTGATGGTATCTATGGCCGCGAAGGGCTCGTCGAGGAGGAGGAGGCTCGGCCGCAGGAGAATTGCCCTGGCAAGGGCCACTCGCTGGCGCTGCCCTCCGCTGAGCTGCGCCGGGTAGAGATGGTCGAGGTCCTCGATGCCGAGCTCCCTCTTGACGTCCAGAAGCTCGTCATCCGGCACTCTCCTTTTTTGCAGCTTGGCGCCGAGCGAGATATTGGCTGCCACCGTCTTCCAGGGGAAGAGCCCGTAGTGCTGGAGCACGAGGCCTATGCTCTTTGTCGAATCCTTGACCGGTATCCCTTCTATGTGGATCGTACCCTCCGAAGGCAAAAGGAGACCGGCGACCATGAGAAGGAGCGTCGTCTTTCCGCAGCCCGACGGCCCGACGACGGCGAGGGAATCATGGGCGGAAAGGCTGAAGCTGATATCGTCGAGAACGGTCTTGGGATCGGGCCCGCCGTAGAAGGTCTTCCTGAGACGGCTCACCCTCAGAAGCTCAGGGGATGTAGCCATCTGCCACCATCTGGCGGTACGTCAGCTTCCTTTTGACGCTTCCTTTTTGCGAGAGCCATTGGTACACGTCGTCCACGTGGGAAGGCGACGGCAGGGTGAGCCTTGGAAATTCGGGGACGGGGAACGATTTTCGCAGCTCGTCGGGGATGCGGCACTCCCTGATCATGATGGGCCGCGCGTCATCGGGCTTTGCAGTGACATAGGCGGACGCCCGGTCGACCGCCCGAAGGAAAGCCCTTGCCCTGTCCGGGGATCCGCTGAGGAAGGCTTCATTGAAGGCGAGGACGGTGGAGGAGAGGCCGGTCCCTGCGTCGTCGGCGAGGACCCGGGCACCCTTCGATTCCGCGAGCGTGGCGAGGGGCTCGGGCAAAACGGCAGCCGGAACCTGTCCGCCCAGGAGCATCTGCATGCGGATCGGGATGTTCTTCATCTCCACCATATGTGCGCGGTCCAGGGCGATGCCCCGGGACGCAAGGAATTTCGTCGTGAGGTAGTCGAGGATGGTGTTGGAGCTGACGGCCACCCCCGCGCTCGAGGCCTCCTTCAATCCCTTCGATGCGAATTTCGGGGAGACCAAGAGGGCGAATGTCCTGCGGCCTTTCGTGGAATTGTATACCTCAGCCACGATCTTCAAAGGAGCCCCATTGCCAATGAGGACGATGCACGTCTGCAGGTCTCCGAAGTATCCCGCGATCTGGCCCGAGGTAAAGGCAACATCTTTTTCCAGGGCGGAGTTGAACGTGGCAAGCTCGACGTCGAGGCCTTCGTCCTTGAAGAAGCCCATTTCCGCGGCGACGAAGAGGGGAAGGGCCTGGATCACCGGCAGGACGCCGAACTTGACCGTGCCGGCCAAAGGCTGGCCCTGCGGCGAGGTCTCCCTTGCAAGACCCCCGGCCGGGGCCGAGAGCATAGCACATGCCAGCAGAAGAAGCGCGCATATCGGGAATCTCGCCGACGCCCTCATCTTGTCCTTATCCACCATCGGTTTTCGGAAGATTGGTTATT
Organism: uncultured delta proteobacterium; assembly: GCA_963749525.1. Classification (GTDB taxonomy): domain Bacteria; phylum Desulfobacterota; class Syntrophorhabdia; order Syntrophorhabdales; family WCHB1-27; genus CAVVNC01. The sequence goes on along the minus strand of CAVVNC010000053.1, from coordinate 44,242 downwards.
TTTCGAGCGGATGACCAGGAATAGCCCCGCTGAAACGCCCGCACCCACAATTGTGACCTTATCTCCAGGAACGCCGGGAATCGTCCGCCGCCTCCCTAACAGGGGCGGAGAGGGCCTTTCGAAAGCGCCCTTACTTGCTTTCTTCCTTCTTGCCGGATGCTACTTTATCATGAAAGGGAGCGGCTGATCAAGGGCGGACGAGAAGCGCAGGATAACGCTTTTCAGCGGATTTCGATTGGATGTCCCTAATCGTCAATAACCGGGAAGGGTAGGGCATTTCTCCCCTTCCCGGTTGCGCCGGTGGCCGAGTTTTCCGGCCGGCTATTTTTGTTTCCTATTCGTCCTTCCCTGCCACCCACACCTCGGCCGGTGACCGATCCATTTTGCAGTACTCGATCCGGTACGGGTTAATCCTGAGGACGACATAATTCGGGTCGTCCGGACCGGAGAAGATGTTCTTCAGGTAATCGTTCCAGAAAGTCTTTTTCGTCTCGGCGTCGGTCTTTATCTCGGCCCGGGCCTGGATCTGCAGATAGGATTCGGCGGTCTCGAGGTCCTTGGCCCCGGCCGTCAGGTGAACCTCCGGGTTCCCGCGCATCTGCGCCACCTTTCGGAAACCGGCGAAGGTGGCCCCCCACATGGTCAGGTGCTGATCGGCAGAGAGTATCATATAGCGCACCCATGGTTTACCGTCTTCGGTCACGGTTGCCACGGCACACAGCGTAGGGCCGGTCAGTTTAGCCAGAATTTTCTCTTTGAGTCCTTTAGGTGTTGAGTCAGCCATTTGTCTTCCTCCTTGTCTGTTATGGTGCGGCAATGAGCTCGAGCAACTTCTCCGATGGACCGACAATTCGTCGCCTTCAAATTAGACCGGTCTACTACGGCAACTGTCATACAATCCGCATAGGCTGCTCACCTCCTTCGTCCTAGCTTTCCATCCGTTTCAAGACGTGATCAAATATGAACCTGAGATGGTTCTCGAGCGGTTCGGGGCTCTTTGCCGCCTTCATGTGGATGAGCGCTCCGTGCCAGCTTGAGACGATAAAGCGGGCGGTGTCCCGGATATTCAGGTCCCGAGGGATCTCTCCCGCCTCCTGGGCAAGGGCGAGGGGCTCGGCATAGATGTTCGCCAGCGAATCGAGGGCATACTTCAACTTCTCTCGAAAGGCCGGGCTTATGTCGCCCATTTCCTGCGAGAGGTTGCCGATAGGGCAGCCGTAGCCGTAGCCCCTTGCTTTGAAGAGCTCAATGAATCCGGTCAGCAGGTTCCTGATCCTTTCCAATGGCGAGACCGAGTGATCAGCCAGAACCCCCCTGGCTACCTGAGCCATATACTCCACGAAGTAGTCGATGACCTGCAAGCCGAAGTCTTCCTTGCTCTCGAAGTAGTGGTAGAACGAGCCTTTCGGCACCTGCGCGGCTTCAAGTATTTCCTTGATGCCGGTATGATTGAAGCCCTTCAGGTGTATGATCTCAGCGCCAATCTCGATGAGTCTGCTTTTGGTGTTATCCGCCATGGTTGTCGTTCATTACATTCGTCCGATGGAATGGTCTGGAGATAGTAGACCGGTCGGCTCAAGATGTCAAGTGAAAAAGGAGGCCCTTCGTTCTGGAAAGGGCCGATCGCGAATGGCGGCCGCTCGGGGTTCGTGAGAAGGGTGAAGCCTTCATGGCTCGGTAGGAGACTGCACGGGGAAGAAATGCCTTGATTTTCGACGGATAGGCCTTACATTGAATACTTGAGTATCTTTGGTTCGGCCGTGATTTCCAGGGAATGGCTTCGGGGAGAATTAGGATGAGGATTCGACTTAACCCAGGGATGAGAGGGATTTGTTCCATGAAGGGCGTCTCCACGGCTCTGTTGTTTGCCTCCCTTTCAGCGATGTGGCTGCTTCTGCCCGCGTGCACCCTGCTGACCGCTCCCCTAGCCGGAGCATTGATCGGCGGGGCTCAACTGGCCATCAAAGGAGCGGAGCTGCAAAAGGATATCAGAAAGGCGGATGCCCAGCTCGCCGTGGATACGCCTTTCGAGAAGGCATGGGACGCATGCCTCACGACCCTCGTGAATCTCGACATCGAACAAATAGCGGGCAAAAAGACAGCCCAGGGAGACGGAGGTCTGTTTGAAGGTGTGGCCAAGAAGACGAAGATAAGGGTCGTCATCGTCAAGCTCACGGAGGAAATAACGGAGTTTGGTATCTGGACCAACCACGATAAGGCACTTGCAGGGCTCATTTGCGAGAGGATCAAGGAAGAAGCCCTGGACACCGGACAGTCCCCTCAAGAACCTGATGGCGAAGGACCAACTGCCCCCAGGGAGGAAAAGCGCGACAGTCTCGCTACATGAATCTTTCGAACCGCTCTTTCTTAACCTTGCAGATCGGGCAGATCTCGGGCGGTTCGTCCCGGGCGCAAAGATAGCCGCAGACGCGGCATCGCCACACAGGGTAGGACAGGGAGGCACTGGGGCTCCGTACGCTTGAGCCTCCAAGCCCTCGTTCTTCTGGGGCAGGTCTTCTTTCGGGAACCGGACCCGCCTTTCCCTCCCCTTTTGCGATGCTTTCCGAAACGTAGAGGGCGCAGAAGCAGGCACCGGCTTCCGCGAGATCGGGATCACGGTAATCGCAGGGACAGACGATGTCGCCATCTTCTGTCGCGATGCCCGAGGCAAGCCTGCAGGGGCAGGACGGATAGCCGTACCTTTCGCGGTTGACGATGAGGCTCCGCACGAGATCTCTTGTGAAGGCCTCGTCCGGATTGAGGAAATAGCCGGATGAGGCTGCTTGTTCGCGGATGGTCGCGTAGAGTTCGTCTATCTCGTCGGGGGTAATCTCCCTGCTCATTATTCCCCCTTGAGCGCCTCTTTGATCTTCTTCTCGTCGAAACCGACGATGCACGTGTTGTTGTTCACCACGAGGGAAGGGAAAGAGCAGAGTGGATTGAAGCGTTTCAGCTCTTCGAGGGCCTTTTCTCTCTGGGTGCCATCGAGAAGGTCCACATCGACGAACTGGTAGGCGATGGCCATTTCCTGGAGAAGGGCCTTTGTTTTTTTGCACCAGATGCAGGTGCTCAGCGTGAAGAGCGTAACATCCCCACGATCCTTTCCGTCAATCCGATTCATTTCCATCGGGAACCTCCACGATAACGGCGAATGCCTCCCTAAATGGGATCGATGCCCCTTGCCGCGTATCCCCAAGGGAGCTTTCTGAACCAATAGCGACCATGCCCTTGTTCGAAGGTCGGACGAGTTCTTCCTCTAGGCGGGCACTTCTTCCGATTCCCCTTCTCCCCCTTCTTGCCCTTCTTGCCCTTCCTGCCCTTCTTCAGTTTCCTCCGGCCCCTTTTCCCCTTCGTGGCCCTTTGCGAAGCGACGCTGCCGCTTCTCTTCCTGCTTCTTGAGCCGGTCGGTCTCTTTTCTCCTCTTGTCGCTTCTGTAGTTGCCGCGTCTTGCCAAGGGCACCTCCTCTCTTTTTGCCTACTATAGTATCATCAAAGAAGAAGAAAACATAGCTAATCTTGCGCCCCCAGTGCGGTCTCAAACCTGACCATGAGGCCGTTTTCATTGCTTCCCCGATCACCGGCCATTATATTCATGATCGGGAAAGCGACAAAGACAGCCAGTCTTCGTCAGCGTAGAGAGGCTCTATCAGAATTCTTGTTGGAATCATAGGTTGTATGCTCATCTTGGTCGTCCTGTGGGAGGGCTTCGAAACGATGGTCCTTCCGCGAAGGGTGATTCGTCGTCTGAGGGTCACCCGCCTCTTCTACCACTCCACGTGGCTGCCCTGGTCGCGGCTAGCCCATCGCGGCTTTTCCGGACGGCCTCTCGATACGATTCTCGGCGTCTTCGGCCCCCTGTCTCTGCTGTTTCTCATCTTCTTTTGGGTGGCCATAATAGTTTTCGGCTTCGCCCTCGTTCACTGGGCCTTCGGGTCGGAAGTATTCAGCGCAGACGGAGGCCGGTCTTTCGGCATCGACCTTTACTTGAGCGGCACCACGTTTTTCACCCTCGGCCTCGGGGACGTAAGGCCCATAGGTTCAGCCGCGAAGGCCATGACAGTGATCGAGGCAGGCATGGGATTCGGCTTTCTCGCCCTCGTCATAGGCTATTTCCCTGCCCTCAGCCAGTCTTTTTCCCGCCGGGAGTCGAGCATCTCGAAACTCGACTCCCGGGCCGGCTCTCCTCCTGTGGGCGTGCTTCTGCTGCAGGGGTACAACCACAAAGGGGGAGCCGACGAGCTTCGGGAACAACTGATGGATTGGGAGCAATGGTCTGCGGAGCTTCTGGAAAGCCACCTCTCGTACCCCGTGCTCGCGTACTACCGTTCACAGCACGATCACCAATCCTGGCTAGCCGCCCTTACCGCGGTTATGGACATGAGCGCACTCATGCTCGCCGGCATCGAGGGCGTGGAGAGCCGGCAGGCGGAGCTGACCTTTGCCATGGCTCGTCACGCCGTGGTCGATATTGCAGCCGTATTCAATCTGCCGCCGATGAGGCGGACACCCGAGAGGCTCGACGAAGAGGGTTTTCGCGCACTTCAGGGTATGCTCGGTTCCGCGGGCCTGGGATTCACTATGGTGGAGCAGGCGGACCAGAGGCTTCAGAGGCTTCGCGAATCCTACGAGCCCTACATTCACATTCTGGCGGACTACTTCAGCCTGCCCCTGCCGCCGTGGATACCGGACGCGGACCGGCTGGCGGATTGGCAGACGAGCCCGTGGGAACGGAGCCCCGTGCTGCGGGGAGAGCAGTTGCCGAGAAAGCCCGTTCGGCGGCGGTATCGAAAGCAAGCATGATGCCCCCCTCCCCGGCGTGCTCGCCGCGGCGAAATCGGGTGCAGCATGCCGCACGAGTGTCTCGCGGATTGAGAATAATGTCTTGCCCTATGAGACATATGTCTCGGCATGGGAGACATTTTCCTTTCCTGAGTCTTGCAGAAACAGCCTGACAGGCCGTTTCTGCTGCCGCTTAAGAAGAGAGCCTCTTACAGCGACAACAGGCATGATTCTTGTAAAGCACCATGGGGCTCTTTTCCGACGAGCCGCACGGAGGGGCAGCGCTGCGCAAGAAATACACGCATCGGGGAAAGGCAACGTCGTCATGGGGTGACGGGGATGAATGAAGTCTTTGATTACGGAACAGGGGTGCCCTACACGCACGAGGACTTGGAGGTGCTGTTCAGGGGAGAGACGGCGAGACGGAAAGGGGTGCCCAGGTGCGCAGCATGTACCTGGTTCGATTCTGCCTCCTGCGAGCTTTGCCGTGGGCCCGTCACCTGCGAGAAATGGGTGAAGTGCGGAAAGTGCTGCCCGCTCACGGGGAGAGCATCCCTCGTGGAGTTCGAGACCTGTCCCCAATTCAGGGTCGATCTCCTCATGAGTCAGTAGCATCCCATCCGGATGTCCGCTGCGGCGGCCCCTTTGGGCTAAAAAGAGCATGTCCGGTCCGTCCGAAAAGATATCTGCTTTTTTCTATCCCCTGATATCGTCGAGGGTGAAGATGGACGTGAAGAGGTAGCCTTTCTTCTCTATCGTCTGCCTGCCGCCGTCGAGCCTGTCGAGGAGGGCGATGACGCCCTTCACGACAAGGCCTTCCTGCTCGGTCACCTCTATGGCCTTGAGGGAAGAGCCGCCGGTTGTCACCACGTCTTCGAGGATGAGCACCTTCATGCCCTTGCGCAGGTTCTTCGCCCCTTCGATCCAAAGGTTCTTTCCATGGCCCTTCGGCTCCTTGCGGATGAAGAAGCCCGGGATGGGGGAGCGCAGCGCATAGGAGGCGATCACCGTGGAGCAGACCAGGGGATCGCCCCCGATGCTCACGCCACCGACCGCTTCTATTTCGGGCACCCTGAGCACGCGCTGATACATGAGGTGGCCGACGAGGTACATGCCCTCGGGGTTGAGGGTGGTCTCCTTGCAGTCAATGTAGAAAGTGCTCCTCTTCCCACTCGCGAGAAGGAAATCCCCTTCCTCATAGGATAGGTCCTTGAGGATCTTCAGCAACCGCCTGTCTTCTTCCACAATCACCTCGTCGTCAATCGGTTCAGCCTTTCACGAAAAGCTCCATCTGCTCGAGCTCCATACCCCAGGGGAAACGCAAGGGATAATGTCCGGAGAAGCAGGCGTCGCAAAAGGAGTAGCGAAAATCTTCCGACCCGTTGCCGATGGCCTTCTTCATGCCCTCTATGCTCAGGTATTCGAGGGTATCGGACGTCATGTAAGAGTTGATCTCCTTCAAATCGTGGGTTGCTGCGATCAGCTCCGCTCTCGATTTGGTGTCGATGCCGTAAAAGCAGGGGAACTTGGTGGGAGGGGAGGTAACCCTGAAATGGATCTCCTTCGCGCCCTGCTGGCGCAGCATGGTGATGATCTTCCTTCCCGTGGTGGCCCTCACGATGGAATCATCGATCACGACAACCCGTTTTCCCTTGACCGTCTCGTGGTCTGCATTGAGCTTGAGCTTCACCCCGAAATGGCGGATCGATTCCTTGGGCTCGATAAATGTCCTGCCCACGTAATGATTCCTGATGAGACCCATCTCGAAAGGCACGCCCGATTCCTGTGAGTACCCTATGGCGGCGCTGATGCCCGAGTCGGGTATGGGGATCACTACGTCCGCATCCACGAGGCTTTCCCGTGCAAGCTCCCTTCCAAAGGCTTTCCTTACCCCGTAGACCGTTCTGCCGAAAACCTCGCTGTCCGGCCGCGCAAAATATACGTACTCGAAGATGCATCGGTGCTGCTCCGCCTTCTTCAGAGGCGTATAAGAGTTTATGCCGTCCCCGGTCACGTGGATCACCTCCCCGGGCTCCACCTCGCGGAGGTATTCTGCCTCGATGAGGTCGAAGGCGCAGGTCTCGCTGGAAAAGACGAATGCGTCCTTCAGCCTCCCCATGACGAGGGGCCTGAACCCATGGGGGTCCCGGACGGCGAGCATCTCTTTGTCCGTGAGAAGGAGGAGAGAGTAAGAGCCTTGGATGCGCCGCAAGGCGCTGATGAGCCTGTCGAGGGTCGCGTTCTCGTGGGAAAGGGCGATGAGGTGGGCGATTACCTCGGTGTCGATGGTCGACTGGAAGATGGAGCCGTAGTTCTCCAATTCCTCGCGAATGATCTTCGCGTTGGTGAGGTTACCGTTGTGGGCTATGGCGAGAGGGCCCTTCGAATACCCTACGACAAAGGGCTGGGCATTCTTGATGTCGCTCGAGCCGGCCGTGGAATACCTCACGTGGCCGATGGCCCCGTGTCCCTTGACGTCCTGCAGGACCTGCTCGTCGAATATGTCGGAAACAAGGCCCATCTCACGACGGCTGTACATGGACGTGCCGTCGGTGCTCGCTATCCCTGCGCTTTCCTGGCCCCTGTGCTGCAGGGCGTGGAGCCCCAGGTATGTCAGGTTCGACGCTTCCCCATGGTTGAATACCCCGAATATTCCGCACATAACCTATCAGGAGACCTTATCCTTGAGCCTAATTTCTTCAGAGAAATAGCCGATGATCTCAGGGTCCATGAGATAGATGTCGATGGTGCCGAGGCCAGTCGACCGTTTCGTTTTTGCCGCGATCTCTTCCATCATGATGTGGGCGCACCGGTCCTTGGGGAAGCCGAAAATGCCCGCGCTGATGGCAGGCATCGCTATCGTGGTCAATCCCATCTTATCTGCCAACTTGAGGGTGCTTCTGACGGCGGACCGGAGCTTGGTCTCCTCATCGCCTTCACCCCACCGCGGCCCTACCGTATGTATCACGTATTTTGCGGGCAGGCTGCCGGCGCCCGTGACAACGCTCTCGCCCACCGGCACGAAGCCGATGCGGTCGCTCTCTTCCTGAATGATCCTGCCCCCCTTCCGCACGATGGCGCCTGCCACGCCGCCGCCATGCTGCAGGCGGGAATTCGCCGCGTTGACCACGGCGTCCACCGGAGCCTCGGTGATGTCTCCCCTGATGACCCGGACCTTCGTCGTCTTGAAAAGGACTTCCGCCAAGATTTCCATGTGCCCCGGTTGATCCCACTATTGTATACCATTATTCCCTCGTTTCGCAATATGGTATAACACCTCTCATGAAGGGCCGTCGAAGGAAAACAGCGCGCAATTCATCGAAAACCGCGGCACGTGCCCTGCCGCGGTTGCCGGCAGGGACGCTTTCCGCGAACAGGCTCCTATGGCCCATCACAGAGATAAAGGGCGTCGGTCCCGCGATCGCGAAGGCTTTTGAGCGGCGAGGCATACGCCTGGTGGAGGACCTCCTCTATCTCATTCCGCTGCGGTACGAGGACAAGAGGCTCATTCGCACCGTGGCTGAGATCAAGGAGGGGGAAGAGAACGTGCTCCTCGGCCGAGTGGTCGATTCCGGGCAGGTGTACTCGCGCGCCAGCCGAAAAAGGATCTTTCAAGCCCGGATCGAGGATGCCACCGGGGCAATAACCCTGAAGTGGTTTCGCTTCGGCAAGGCATGGATCACCTCGATGTGCAGAATCGGCAACCTGCTCTTTGTGGCTGGAATTGCCTCCAGGTACGGGGCCGACCTCCAGATCATACACCCCAGGGTGACGGTAATGGGCGAGGGCCGGACCGTGGAGGACGTGGGCACTATCATCCCTGTCTACCCTGAGATAGAGGGCGTCAAACAGGGGGTGGTGCGAAACATCACACAGGCGGCGTTCACCTTGTCCGGCCAGGACATAGCGAGTCTCATCCCGGCTAGGATCACGGAAAGCCACGGGCTGCCCGATCTGGTCGAGGCCCTGGCGGACTGCCATGCCCCGGAAAGGCGAACCGAGGTCCCCGACGGAGATGCCTTTCGGGCCAGACTGGTCCTGGAAGAGTTTTTTCTCTTCCAATGCGCCCTGCTCCAGCGGAAAAGGGAGATCGGTCGGGGCGAGGGTGTCGAGCTAAAGGCGGGGGCCTGCCACGCGCGCCTGCGGACGTCCCTGCCTTATCGGTTGACCCCGGGCCAGGAGAGGGCGTGGGGGGAGATCGAGCGCGACATGGCCTCACCCAAGCCGATGAACAGGCTCCTTCAGGGCGATGTGGGCTGCGGCAAGACGATCTGTGCCCTCCTTGCCGCTTCCGTAGCCCTGGACAGCGCACGCCAGGTGGTCTTCATGGCTCCCACGGAGATCCTCGCGGAACAGCTCTACCTGGGCAGCCACAGGATGCTGGAGGCCATCGGCGCTGCGCCTGTGCTGCTGAGAGGGGGAATGGGGTCGGAAAGAGGCGCGATCCTCGAGGGGATCAGGGAAGGTTTCATCAGGGTGATCGTGGGCACTCACGCCCTGCTGCAGCCTGATGTCGTCTTTCATTCGCTCGGCCTTGCGGTCATCGACGAGCAGCACCGGTTTGGGGTGATCCAGCGGAAGCTTCTGAAAGGAAAGGGGGCTGACCCCGACGTACTCGTGATGAGCGCCACCCCCATCCCCCGGACCCTATCGATGATCGTCTACGGCGACCTCGACGTCTCCTCCATCGACGGCATGCCGGAAGGCAGGCAGCGGGTGCGGACCCTTGTCGTGAACGAGACGGAGCGGCACAGGGTATACGACGCGGTCCTGGAGGAAACCGGGAAAGGTCGTCAGGTGTTCGTGGTTTGCCCTGTCATCGATGAATCCGAGCATCCCGGCCTCTTGAGCGCGAAGGAGAGCTTCCAGACATGGAAAGGGCTCTTCCCGGACCTTCGGCTTGGGCTCCTCCATGGGAGACTGCGACCCGCGGAGAAAGAGCGCGTTATGATGTCTTTCCGGGAGGGGAAGATCGACATGCTCGTCTGCACCACCGTGGTGGAAGTGGGAATCGACGTGCCGAACGCGACCCTCATGGTGGTCGAGCACGCGGAGCGCTTCGGCCTTTCCCAGCTCCATCAGTTGAGAGGGCGTGTGGGCAGGGGGGCCCACCCGTCGCAATGTATGCTCGTCGGGTCCGCGGATGCGGGCACGATTGCGGGTAGGAGGCTGAAGGTCCTCGAAAAGACGGGTGATGGCTTTGCCATCGCCGAAGAGGACTTGTTGCTCAGAGGCCCCGGCGACATGTTCGGGGTGAGGCAGACAGGTATTGCCGATTTCAGGATAGGAAACATCATCCGGGACGGCCATCTCATGGAAAAGGCGCGAAAGATGGCCGAGGAGGCGATGGCTTCCGCCGGGGATGGGGAGCTTGAGCGCATCGGCTCCGAGGCAGCGCGCAGGTGGGGGACGAGGCTCTCCCTGGGCGACGTCCTGTGAGGCTCACTTGAGCTGATGGCCCATGGTCTATTGCGGACCGGCGGGCCGCCTGGTGATAAGGCCAACAGGTGCACCGAGTCGCTATATTTTTAGCGAAACGTCCTAGAAAAGGCGCCCCACGTAAGAGCCGTCCGAAATCGCGTCATGCATGAAGCCCGGCTGCTTGCAGTCTCCCGCTTGGTAGACTTCACTAGCCATGTTCTCGAATGCCTTGAATAGCGCCACATTCGGCACGAGGGGCAAGGCCGTCATGATGCTATCCGCGGCGAGCGTCCGTTTTTGCCCCTCCCTGGTCAAGAGCACCAGGCCTTCGTCAGTCACTCTTTCGTATTTCACTCCGGCCAGCATCGTAACGCCCTTCTTCTCGAGCCAGGGAAATAAGCGGCCCGCGTCCTCGCCGAAAAGACCCTCTCCCAGCTTATCCGCCTCATCGACAATGGCGACCTCTTTTCCTCTTTTTGCGAGAAACTCGGCGAGCTGACACCCCTGGACAGCGCCGCCCATGATGACGACCCGCTTGCCCACGGGCATCCACAGTTTCGTGAGGTGCTCAAGTGACTTCGGTCCGAGGAACCTTAAGGCGCTCTTTAGCTTGGTGTGCATTTTGGAGCCGTCGACAACCTTCGGATTATCCATTCCGGGTAAGGTAAGCGAGGCAGGCGCCCCGCCCGGGGCGACCACGATCACATCAGGCTTGATCTGTCCCACCACCTTCCCTGTCACTTCATGGCCCATCCGTATGGAGACGCCCAAATTCCTCAGCTGGGTCTTGAAATAGCTGATTATGTCGAGGATGCTCTCAGACTCATGCTCTTTGACGAGGGCTGCAAGCGGCATCAGACCGCCCAGTTGATGGCTCTTATCGTAGAGGAGCACCTCGTGGCCTCGCAATGCAGCCACCCGCGCTGCCTCCATCCCCGCAGGACCGCCGCCGACCACCAACACCTTCTTCTTCACCTGCGCCGGTTTTGTCGCAAATTCCACCTCGCGGCCCAGGGATGCGTTGATCCGGCAACGGATGGGTCTGTCAAAGGTCCTTACATCCCAGCAATAGAGGCACCCGCTGCAAGGCGCGATCTCGTCCAGCCTGCCCTCGGCGATCTTCTTCGGATACTCGGGGTCGGCGAGCAAGCGCCTGGTCATGCCGATGAAGTCCAACTTACCTTCCTTCAGGACCTCCTCGCCCAATTCCGCGTCCATGCGGCCGGCGAGAAAGACGGGCACCGAGACGCCTTCCTTCACTGCAGCGAGGGGCAATGAAAATCCTCTGCCCTTCCGGCTCCAGTCAAGCTCTTTTACCCTCAAGTGCTCCGGGAGCTCTGGCTGGAGGAGTTTCTCCGCGTGAAGGAGGTTGATGCCGAACTCGCCGTATCCTGCCATCCTCACATGAACGGCGTCGGCACCGGCCTTCTCCACGAGCTTCGCGAAGCCCTTGCCGTCCTCGAGGGTGGTGGCGTTCTCTATGCCCAGCTCCACGGCATTGAAGAGGGCGCTCACCGGGTAATCCTGGCCGCAGCGCTTCTTCACCTCCCGTATGATGTTGCACATGAACCTCGACCGGTTCTCGAGGCTGTCGCACCCGTATTCGTCGTGGCGCATGTTCCAGACACGGGAAAAGAAGGTGTTGACGAGGTGGTGATGGGAGCCGTTTATCTCTATGCCGTCAAATCCTGCCTTTTGCGCCCGCACGGCCGCCTGTCCGAACTTGTCGATGAGCTCTTCGACATCGGCTAGGGAGAGTTCCCTCGGAAGAACGGGATTTTCCGGCACAACCTCGTAGCGATGTCGCAATTGGCTCTCGGTCAGGGCAGAGGAGGAGACCCGATCGACTACGAGCTCCCGGGGCTCGTCCGGCGCATACCACGGACCTGAGTGCTGAATCTGGAGAAATATGGGGCATCCGTGCTTGTGGACCGCCTTGGTCAGCTCGCTGAATGAAGGAATCAGCCTGTCGTCGTGCATCCGCGAGTCAGTGCCGGAGGGACGGCGGGCGCCGCGCGGAAATTCCACGGTGGTGAACTCGAAAATGATGAGTCCGGCGCCGCCGGCGGCCATGCGCTCATAGATGGCCCGTGGTGCCTCTCCCATGGTGCCGTCAGGGTCGGCGAGCCCGTACCCGGAAGCTGTCTTGATGATCCTGTTCCTCGTGCGCACCGAGCCTATCCGTCCCGGTTCCATAAGCTTTTCAAATTGTCCTTTCCTTGCCATCACTTCTCCTCCTGAACAAAAGATGCAGGGAATCGTCACCCTTTCCATGCCTCCTCCTTGGAATGAGGAGGCAATCCGGTTACTCTTCCTTAGTTGGCGCTCGCAGCGGTCCTCAGCATATTTACACACGCCCGCCAATCTTTCAAGACAAATGTGGCGGACTGCGAGATCGCGTTCCAGAAATAGCCTTACAAGGGCCGGTCCTGTTGATTTCAGTTGACAGTGTATTAGCTTTACGCTATGATAATTCGTGGACGGGCTTTGGTCTCGGTGAGGGACTTCCTGTCGTGAGCACGCCAGAACGCACATTGTTGAAAATTGTGGAATTTTGTTACCTTTTGTTACCTCGACGCGCCGGAAGAAGCGGCCCATTTCTTTGGTGTGTGCGGTCCGGAGACCAAGAAGGGGGAAAAGGCGTCCATGCCGTCGAACCCCTGAATCGCTCGATTTTCCCGTTGAAATGTCCGTTGCGGACCCTTCTTTTGTACATCTATGCGCAGTTCCGTCACATTCCCACAACCGGCCGTTTCTCGCATCCGTTGACTCCATCTAATTTTCTGTTGTCCCGCGCCGAAGGCGAGAATGTTCCTCGTTCTGAAGAGCGGCGAATTTGAGGCCGTACGAACGATAGGATGAGCCGCGGACGGTCATGACATACGCCTTCTCCCCGTGGTATCCTATGGGTGTCGAAGTCCGATGTGATGAATAGCGTCCGTTTTGGCGGATGAGGTGAAGCGAGACTTCTTTGCTTTAAGGAGAGATAAGGCCAATGTACGAGTTCCGGAAAGTGAGCGATAGGGTCCAGAGAATGCGGGAGAGGTACCGGGCAACCTATCCCCGGGTATGCGTGGAGCGCGCGAGGCTCGTCACTCAGTTCTACCGGAACACCCCCGCCCTCTGTGGTATATACAGGAGAGCCTACCTGCTGAAAACCCTGTGTGAGAACCTCACCCTCCGTGTGGAGGAGGACGAGCTGATCGTAAGCAACCTTTCGTCCTTCTATCGCGGTTCCACCCTCTTCCCCGAATACGGCTTGAACTGGATCTTCGACGAGCTGCACAATGGCGTGTGGGAATCGAGGACCCATCAAGAGGAGAGCCACTACCTCGCCCCCGAGGACAAGGAATACCTGCTCAGCATAGAAGACTACTGGCGCAAGAACGGCCTCAGTGCGCATATGGATGCAGTTGCCCCTGACGGTCTTCCTGACACGTTCGGAACCTTCGTCATGTTCTACATGGGAAAGAACATGGCGGAAGGGCCGACCGGCCACTTCAATCCCAACTACGCCAAGGTCCTCAGCAAGGGGTTCAAGGCGATCCGGCAGGAGGCCCAGGACCGTATGTCGGCCATGGAGGGGCGCGTCTTCGGCGACGATGCGAGAAAGTACACCTTTTACAAGGCAGTGACAGTCGTCTGCGACGCGGCAATGATCCTTGCGAAGCGCTACGCCGCCCTTTGCCGCGAGAAGGCCGGGACCGCTGCCGAGCCGAGGAAATCGGAGCTTCTCAAGATGGCTGGCATCCTCGACTGGATCATGGAAAACCCCTGCCGGACGTTCCACGAGGCTGTCCAGGCAATCAACACCTACCAGTTGCTCCTCGATCTGGACGGAAACATGCACGGCCTCACCATCGGCCGTCTCGACCAGCATCTCGGCAGATACTTGAATGCCGACCTTGAGGCGGGACGCACCACAATGGACGAGGCCCAGGAAATGATGGACTCGTTCTTCTTGAAGATTTCCGAGACCTGTAAGGTGTGGAACAAGCGGGCGGCAGAGTCGAGCGGGGGCTATACCTCTGGCCAGCACATGTCGCTCGGGGGCGTCGACAGGCTCGGCAACGACGCGACGAACCAGGTCTCCTACATGATGCTCGAGTCCATGGGGCGCTTGAAGCTGCACGAGCCTCCCATATCCATGAGGGTCCATGAGGGCACCCCGGAGAGGCTCTGGGAGGCGGCTTTCGAGACTACCAAAAGGGTCGGCGGAATCCCCACCCTGCAGAACGACAAGGTCATCATCCCCGCCCTCATGAGGAAAGGCCTCTCCCTGGAGGATGCCCGCGACTATTGTATTATCGGCTGCGTCGAGCCCTCTGGCTCCGGCTGCGAGTGGCCCGCGTGCGGCGGCTCAGGGCAGGAAACGTACTGGAACCTCGCCAATGCCCTTGAGCTCGCCATCAACAACGGAGTCAACCCTCTTACCGGAGCTGAAGGGGGCCTCAAGACCGGCTGCCTCTATGACATGAGGACCTTCGATGAGGTCAAAGCGGCTTACGTTAAGCAGGTCAACTACTTCGTCGACTGGCAGGTGACGATGACCAATTTTTATGAGCTCATTTCCATGGAGCTCATGCCCATCCCCATAGCGTCGGCCACCATGGACGGTTGCATGGAGAAAGGCCTCGACGTCGTGTGGGGCGGCGCGAAGTACAACTCCACGGGCTGCTCCGGCATCGGCTGCGCCAACGTCGCGGACGGCCTCGCGGCGATCAAGCATCTGGTCTTCGACACAAAGAAGTACACCGCCCGCCAGTTCTACGAGGCCATGATGGCGAACTGGGAGGGGCACGAGGTCATGCGCCAGGAGATCCTCAACGACGTGCCTCGCTACGGCAACGACAACCCTTACGTCGACGATCTCGCCCGCTGGGCAATGGAAGTCTTCTCCAATCGCATCAATCAAGCCACCGGTCCACGTGGAGCCTATCGTCCGGGTCTCTACCCCGTGGCAACTCACGTCATTTTCGGCAGGATGACGTGGGCGAGCCCCGACGGCAGAAAGACCGGCGAGCCCCTAGCGGACGGCATCTCGCCCAAACAGGGTCTCGACAGGAACGGGCCGGCAGCCATCGTAAAATCGGCTGCGAAGATCAACCATGTGAACAACGGGAACGGCACGCTCCTCAACATGAAGTTCCATCCCAAGTCCGTCGAAGGCAAGGACGGCCTCATTAAGCTTAAGAACCTCGTCCAGACCTATTTCGACATGGACGGCATGCATCTCCAGTACAACGTCATCAGCAGCGACACCTTGAGGCAGGCCCAGAGCAATCCCGAAGAGCACAAGAACCTCGTCATAAGGGTGGCAGGCTTCTCGGCGTACTTCGTAGAGCTTCACAAAGAGTTGCAGGACGACCTGATCAGGAGGACCGACATAAGCATGTGAGCCTTAGGTCGGTTGCTCGCGCAAGGGGCGTCCAAAAAGATGGCCGCATCCGAACGGAAAGAGGATTGAATGACAAGAAAGGCCTCTACAGGGAAGATATTCGACATTCAGGGGTTCTCCGTCCACGATGGCCCCGGCATAAGAACGACGGTGTTTCTCAAAGGGTGTAACTTGCGCTGTCCCTGGTGCCACAGCCCGGAATCGCAGAGGTTTCAGACGGAGCTTTGCTGGATGGAGATGAGGTGTGTCGGAATAGAGAAGTGCGGCCTCTGCCTGACCGCCTGTCCGAGGGGCGCTGTTTCGAAGGGCAGCATCAAAGAGTCCGCCGTTGATGGGAGCCGGACGCAGGCGATCGTTGTGGACCGCGCGAGGTGCGATGATTGCGGGGCCTGCGCCGGGGTTTGCTCGGCCAAGGCGCTCTATATGTGCGGCATTGATTACACGGTTGATGAGGTAGTGGAGCGCCTCCTGAAGGATGTGCCCTTCTACAACCGCTCCGGCGGGGGCGTGACCGTCTCCGGCGGGGAATGCCTTTGCCAGCCGGACTTTACCCTGTCCCTGCTGAAGGCAAGCAAGGAGCACGCCATTCATACGGCGGTGGACACTGCGGGCGACGTGGACTACAGGCACATCGAGGCCGTCCTCCCTTACACGGACCTCTAGCTGTACGACCTGAAGAGCATGAACAGCTCCCAACACAGACGGGCCATCGGTGTGCCCAACGAGCGAATTCTCGAAAACGCAAAGAGGATTGCCCGGGACGGGGGCAAGCTGCAGGTGAGAATACCGACCATACCGCGATTCAATGACTCGAAGGCGTCCTTCGCGAAGATGGGGTGCTTCGTGGCTGAGCTCGGCGACGCCGTGACAGCGGTCCAGCTTCTTCCATACCACAATCTAGGCACGGTGAAGTACGAGCGCTTGCAGCGGAGCGCTCCCATAGTCGAGGCCGAGCCGCCCTCCGACGAGCTTATGAATGCCCGCAAGGAGCCGCTCGAGGCGCTGGGGCTCAGCGTGATGATCCACTAGAGAGCGCCTCTCCTGCCGGATACTGCCCTTCTTAGCACATGAACAAAACCGATCGAATCATTTCAGACAATTCCGATGAGAAGTTTCCTGCGGGTGCCTTGACAACAGAAGATAGGGCGGTGCGGTGGCGAGAACGGCCCGGCAATGTTTATATTATGGTACAGGAGGATTGCAAGGCCATGAAGCTGACCTTTATCATGAAAGCGCTATGTGCCGTTGCGCTGATTGTGCAGATCCTATATTCCGCCGGCGTGGCAAAGGCGCAGGAGAACTATCCGGTGCCGCAGGGCAATCCTGCCACTTGGGGCATCCCGGGCCACACGGAAAGGTTGCCGGAGGAAGCTCAGGCTTCCCCTCCAAGCATCTTTTCGGCTCCGCGATCGTGGGGCAACGAGGCGCAGAACGGGGTGTCCGGTCCTGCCGGTGAGGCGGAGGAGAAATATACGGGGACCTGGGCATTCAACGGAATGGCAGGCACGGGCATAGATCGAAACGGCATTCCGGAAAGCCGGTAGGATGGCCTTTGCTTCTTGCCGCTCGTCCGGTGTCCCCCGGGGTGCGGCTTGCATCCGCACGGGCAAATCTCCGATCTGCTACTTGGGCGGCGGCCCTTCGACTACCTCGACGAGATCTCCGGGCCGGAGCCATTTTTCGTAGGCCTTTCTCACTTGCTCTGCGGTGAGGTCGACGTACGTGCGGGCAGCGAGGATCGGCTCGTCGAGGGGGAGAAAATGCTCGGAGAGATAAACGAGCTTCTGTCCGATCCCCTCCACGCTCGATTCCGAGAGCGGAATCTCCCTGAGCAGTAGGGCCTTTGCCCGCTGGAGCTCCTCTGAAGTCACCGGAGTTGTCTGCATCTGCACAAGATCGCGCGCAACGATGCGTCGCGCTTTCTGAGTGTTCTCCGGGTTGCAGCCGAAGCTAGCACCGTAGAGAGAGCGCGTCACCCCCAGGTCGAAGGTCGAGGTCACGTAATAGACGAGCCCCGTCTCCTCCCTCAGATCGCGATAGAGACGGGTGGCGTAGAACGCACCGCCCAGAACATGGTTCCCCAGCTGGAGAGCGTAGTAATCCGCATCCGACCTCGTGAGGCCGAGGGTCTGTGCCAGGGTCACCTTGGCCTGAATCCTGCTGAGATCGGGCACGTCCGATGCCGAAGGCTTGTTGGGGGGGACAGGGGGAAGAAAGGTTTCGGGCGGCGGACCCACCGCTTTCCATGAGCCGAAATATCTTTCTATTACGGCCTTTGCTGTCTCCGGCGTCACCTTGCCTATGACGACCATCGTGGTCAGATCGGGCCGGAATACCGCATGGTAGTAATCGAGCACATCAGCAAGGGAGAAGGCCGATACAGCATCAGGCGTCGCCTCTCTGAGCGCCGGATCGCCTTGAGGGAACAGGGCCGATCTCAGGGCCCGCCGGGCGAGATAGTCGGGACTTTCAGCTCCCCCGCCACCGTGGCGGCGACCTGCTGCCTGACAGTCTTGAAGGCCTCTTCCGGCAGGACCGGACTGAGCTCGTTGTCAGCGAGGAGCTGCACGCCCCTCTCGAAATGTTCGGCCAGGACCTCGAGACTGAAATCGGTGCCTGCCGACTCCTCGGCCCCGATGTCATCGAGTGCTTTCTGAAAAGCCACCCTGTCGAGGGTGGCGGTGCCGTACGGGAAGAGCTCATCCAGCACCCGGTCTACCCCTTTCTTTCCTTCCGGGGCTTCCATGTCGGGGTTGTTCCTCACGTGACCGTAGATAGTGATTGTATTGCTCGCGGTCTCCGGCTGCACGATAAGCTTGAGACCATTGGGCAGGATGGTGACAACCGGATTAACCGTGGGTGTCGGTATCTCGAGACGGCTCAAGCTCTTTTCCACCCATGGGGGCAGTTTCACGGGCTTGACATTCGTGGGAGCGAAGGATTCGACGGCCATGCCATGCCCCTTCCCAGCCACCGCCTTGCCCGACGCTTCCGGGGTGAGGATCGTCACGATGGAGTGCTTCACGTCGAGATACTTCCGTGCCGCCCGGTCCACGTCCTCCACGGAGACGCGCCCGACGGCCCGCACCGCGTCTTCCGGCGACTCTCTTCCTTCGAGGACGAGCGCGTTGGACCACGCCGCGGCGAGCCCGACGACGGAATTCTTCTCCAGTTCCGTTTTTGTCCTCCGCGTTCGCTTGGCTGCCTCCACCAGGTCAGCGGGGAAGCCGTCTTGCAGGTAGCTCGCCACTATTCTCCGCATCTCCTCAACAAGGATCTCCGGGTCGGCCCCTTTGGGGAAGGCTGCCATGGCATAGCCGATGCCTGCCTGGGGCAGGGTATCCAGGCTGAATACCGTGTAGAGGGCCTTGCCCTCCGGGACGAGTCAGAGAGCCTGCTCCGCTGGTTGCTCAGGGCGTCGGCAAGGACCCGGCAGGCCGGGTAGTCGGGGTCTTGAAAGCCGGGAAGGCGAACTGCAATGGTGGCCAGTCCATATGGGTCGTCTGTCTTGAGGCGCAGCGTCTCGGGCTTCACCGGTCGCAGATGTACTTCCGGTCTTGCCCGTATTCTCTTGGGAGGAATGGGGTCGAAATACCTCCTCGTCGCGGCGAGCGCCCGGGCCGGGTCCACGTCGCCGACGATGACGAGGACGGCATTGTTGGGCGCATACCAGGTCTCGAAGAACTTCTTGAGCGCCCCACCGGTCGTCTTGTCGAAGGAGGCGATGCTTCCCAGCGGGCTTTCCTCGTACGGTGTGCCTTTGAACATTGCCGCGAGGACCTTTATGTAAGAGACAAATTCGGGATTCGAATAATCCTGGGTAACCTCCTGTTCGATAGCACCCCGCTCCTTGGCCCACAACTGTTCGCTGTCGAGCACCCCTCTCATCCTCGTCGCCTCCACGCGGAGGGCTGTGTCAAGGTCGGCGGAAGGTATTGTCAGGAAGTACTGGGTTATCGTCTGCTGGGTATCGGCGTTGAATTTGCCTCCCATGGCCGCGATGATAGCGGCGAGCTGGTCCGCCGAGAGGCCCGGGCTTCCCCGGAACATCATGTGCTCCTGGGCGTGTGCCATGCCGGGAAACCCGTGTGGAGCCTCGACGGAACCGACCAGGTAGTTCACGACGGTGGTGACGACCGGTGCCAGGGTGTTCCGCACGATGACTACCTTGAGGCCGTTCCGCAGCGTGGCCCTGATCACTTCCCTTCCGGGTCCGGCCTCTTTCGCCTCGGACCTAAGAACGGGCGAGAGAAGGAGGAGAATGGCGAGGAAAAGGGCGAGTGCCATTGCTACGAAGGCCCCCTGACGTCTTTCGGTTGCACCTTCTCCCGTCCGTGAGCCGTCCCACGGTATGCGCCACATGGGATGCGTAGCTTTTTCCATCCGCAGGCTTTCCCGTCCTATCGATGCAGGAGCTTCTTCAGAATGGGGTCTGAAACTCATGTATGTGCCCTACCTTATCTTCACGAAGATGTCTCCCGTGTTCCCCGTGCGATGGTCGAGGGCGCCTATCGTGGCGCGCTTGCCCGGGGCAAGGCCAGCTACCAGATCGATGAAGCCGTCCACCCCTTCGACCGGCTGTCCATCGACGGCGAGGATCATATCGTCCACCTCGAAGCCGGCCTGGGCGAGGGGTCCTTTCGGATCGAGCGATGTGATCACCACCCCCTGGTTCGCGTTCAGCCCGTAGTGTTCGATCTCTTTCGGGCTAGGGGGCCTCACCTCCGCGCCGAGGCGTTCCTTCACCACCGAGGCGAGGACCTTAGTCGACTCTTCCAGGTTTCCGACAATGACCGTCAGGCGCTCTTTCCGTCCCTCGCGGAGGATCGTGAGGCTCGCCTTCTGGCCGATCGAGGTCTGGGCCACCTCGTTCCGCAAGGTGGCTGAATCGGGGACGTCTTTCCCCTCGTAGGCGACGATGACGTCATTCTTCTTCACCCCTGCCTTTTCCGCCGGCCCTCCCTTCACGACATCGGCGACGAGAGCGCCTGCCAGCGTTGGGGCGTGAACCTCTTTTGCCAGCTCCGGCGTGAGATCGCGTATGCTCACCCCCAGCCAGCCCCTCTCGACCTTGCCGTGGACCATAAGGGCATTCGCGATGTAGACGGCCATCCTGGACGGAACGGTGAAGCCGATCCCTTCGAAGCCTCCCGACTCGGTCGCTATGGCGGCATTGACACCGATCACCTGGCCGTAAAGGTTGAGGAGGGGGCCACCGCTGTTGCCCGGATTGATAGGGGCGTCGGTCTGGAGGAAGTCCTCGTATGCGTGGGGGTCGTTGATCCCGGTACGGTGTTTCGCGCTTATGATGCCTTGGGTCACCGACTTCTCCAGGGCCCTCGGGGCTCCGACTGCCACCACCCATTCCCCGACGTCAGTCTTGTCCGAATCCCCGAAGGTCACGAACGGGAGGGCCCTCTGGGCCGAGATGTGGATCACCGCGAGGTCCGTTCTCGCGTCACCCCCCACGAGCGTCGCAGGGTACTTGCTCCCGTCAGCCAGCGTCACTTCCATCTTCGTGGCGTTGCCCGCCACATGGTAATTCGTGAGGATGTGCCCCTGGCTGTCGATGATCATGCCGGAGCCCAACCCCTTCATCTCCTGCTTGAACTTCTTGGGCATGTTGGGGAGGCCGAAGAAACGCCGGAAAAAGGGGTCATTGCCCAAGGGTCCGAAGGGGTTCTCGACCACACGGCTCTCCGTTACTTCGATGTAGACGACGGCAGGAATGATCTGCTTCGCCACCTTTACGATGGCGCTGCTCAAATCGACGGACCCCGGGGGCTTCTCCACTATCTTCAGAGGGTCGGCAGCCCAGGCAGAGGTCAGGGAGAAGAGAACTACGAAGGTCGCAACAACCAAGCCCCTGAACGTTCGTTTACTCATTGCCTTTCTCCTTAGCGAGGTGAACCGGGGTCATCATGGGCCGCGGCATGTTCCTAATGTAAGTCGACGGATGGAGGGCTTTCAATTTACTTTTTTTTCTTTGTCTTTAAACGGGGAGCCGGCTCTCGAGGCGCTCCTCGTGCCGAGCCTCCTTTGGAGGGCGGTGCGGCTCCTACCGCTCTCCTGTGGCGTAAAGCCTTAGGAAATGACGAATATAGGCAGCTACGGCTCGACGGGGCTCGTAGATTCCCGAGTGGCCGTCGCAGAGAACGTCGGCCTTCAGCTCCAGGAGCCTTTCCATGGACCGGCGCCATGCCTCCGGATCACAGTCAAATTCCGCGAGGAGCGGAGCGCCGAGGTCTTGACCGAAGAGAATCCGCTAGCCGACCGCATCGACGTAGGGAGAGATGGATCCGGGCGTATGGCCGGGCGTGTGGAGGAACGAGACGTTTTCGTCGCCCAAAGCGATCCGCCCTTCAGAGCCCTTGATTTTCACGTCGACTGTCAAAGGCTGAAACTGCGCCTCAAAACAGAACGCCGCAGTGAGCCTGTTGTCGCCGCGCTCTGCGATCTGTGCGTCAAGCTCGTGCATGTAGAGGGGTGCTCCGAGGCGCTCCCTCAAGGAAGAGGCGCCGCCCGCGTGGTCTATGTGGCAGTGGGTCAATATTATCCCGGCAATGGTGGACGGAGCAACGCCCGCAGCGCTGATGTTGCCCAGTATCTCATCCTCGGCCATGCCGAATCCGCTATCGATGAGGACAGGCTGGTCCATGTCGAGGAGGTAGACATTGCAGTCCCTCTCATCCGTCAGGTCCGACCCCGCAACCCTGTGAACGCCCCTTATCATTACTCGTGGTCCTCCCGCTTCGCTCCCGGCAGAATTAAGGCGAGGACGTCCCCGATTCAGCAGATGAAAGACGAGGGCTCTTATGTAATTCGCCAATCGCCATAGCTTTCCGGCAATATAGTACGCCGAAGGGGGCGCACTTGTCATGGGGCTCACCGTGCGCATCGAGGCAGGAGCCCCGGTGAAATGATCCCTATCGGATGAAATGACGAGACCTTTGTTTTGCTTGTGACCGAGCATCGCCGGATGATAGAATCGGCTTAAAAGACGTCAAAGGCGAAAGGATCATCGAGGGGGCGGAAGGGACATGTTGGTGAGCGGGAGGGCTTTCGACAGGATAGTGAAGAGCGCCATCCGGCGCATAGCTTCCTCCCGAAGAGCATCTAGAGCGTTCCGCAGAATAAAGTGACGTTTGCCACGGCGTAATCTCTTCCTAAAGCGAAGCCTATCGTAGCGAAGGAAAAGATGGAGCCGGTCGGGAACGGGAATGAATTCTGCGGAACGCTCTATCAGATCAGGTAAGGGCGCGCTCAAACAAAAAGAATTTATTAAATTGTTTTAAGATTTCCCTTGACATATTATTTCTGACTCAATTATCATTAAAAAGCAGTACTATCCATTCTTTCTGAAAGGAGTTTAGCAGGATGCCAGTAGGTAAGGTGAAGTGGTTCAATGATTCAAAGGGGTATGGGTTCATCGAACAGGACAACGGGGGGGACGTATTCGTGCACTATTCCGCTATCAAGCAGAATGGCTTCAAGACGCTGAAAACAGGGGAGGCCGTAGAGTTTGAGATCGTGAGCGGACCAAAAGGACCGCAGGCATCGAATGTCGTAAAAGTCGAATAAGAAAGGGTTTCATTTCCCCGCTTTTTCCTTTTCTTTTATCTCGTTCCAAAGGGCGTCCATCGCTAAAATATCGCCCTTTGCCGATTCGAGATGGCTCTCCACGTGGGCGAACCTCCTGATGAACTTCTCATTGGTGCGCCTCAAGGCGGCTTCCGGATCGATGCCATGGAACCGGGAGATGTTAACCATTGTGAAGAGAAGGTCCCCCATCTCCTCTTCGATGCGGTCAACCTCACCCGACTTCTCCGCTTCCTTCAGCTCGTCCATCTCTTCCCGCGCCTTCTCGTAGATGTCCTCCAGCTTCTCCCAGTCGAATCCGACCCTCGCGGCCCTCTTCGAGATGACGTAGGCGCGAAGGAGGGCGGGAAGCACCCTTGGCACGTTGGAAACTGGAGAATAGCCTTCTTTCTCCTCCTTCTTTATCTCTTCCCACCTCTTTTCCACGGGCTTGTCGCTGCCACCGGTGCGAAAAACGTGGGGATGCCTCCTGTACATCTTCTCGTGCGCGCCTGTGATCACGTCCCTGATGTCGAATTGCCCCTTTTCCTCGCAGATTCGGGCTAGGAAGACTATGTGGAAGAGCAGGTCCCCCAGTTCCTCCTTCAGCGCCCGTTGGTCTTCCCCTTCGATCGCCTCGATGACCTCGTACACCTCCTCGAGGAGGAACGTTCCAAAAGATTTCTCCGTTTGCAACTTATCCCAGGGACAGCCCTGCGGTCCGCGCAACGACTCCATCAGGCCTACGAGCTTCGAGAATTCTTCCATACGATCTCCGATATGAGGGAAGCCGCCTTCTCCATGGCCCCTCTCTGCTTGTCCAGTACGGACTTCCCTGCCTCAGCGAGCCCCTTTCTCATCTCCGGGTCACTGAGGACCTTCGTCATGATCGAGAGAAGGTCATCCCCGTCGCTGGCCATGAAGCCTGCTCCGCTGGCGACGATCTCTTCGGCTGCCTCCTTGAAATTATCCACGTAAGGGCCGAACAGCACAGGGGTGCCGACAAAGAGAGGCTCGAGGACGTTCTGGCCGCCGTAAGGGGCGAGACTGCCCCCTACGAAGGCTGCGATGCTTCTCGCGTACAGCGCGACCAAGTCCCCTACCGTATCGACCAGAACGACGTCCTCTCCCTTGGTTTGATCCTGTTTCATCGCCGAATAGCGAGCTACTTTGTGACGCTCGGAGAGCCCTTTTTCCATGGCGGCAACGAGGCTCAGCTCTCTCGGGGCCACGAAAACGATAAGATCGGGAAACCTGCTCCTTATTTCATCTATGATGGGGAAAACAATGGGCAATTCCTTTTCCTTCAAGCTGCCGAAAGTGACCGCATCCTTTACGTCGAGCGTGCCCGGCATCTCCCTGATTTCCCTGAAGTACTTGAGATTTCCTGTGTCGATGACCTTCGAGGGCGCCATGCCGAGAGAGACAAACCTGCGTGCGTGCTCTTCCGATTGCGCGAGCACC
Source organism: uncultured delta proteobacterium (assembly GCA_963749525.1). Lineage (GTDB taxonomy): Bacteria > Desulfobacterota > Syntrophorhabdia > Syntrophorhabdales > WCHB1-27 > CAVVNC01. Next base: position 19,602 of record CAVVNC010000053.1, on the reverse strand, counting down.
AAGTCTACTGAGGAGAGCACTTTCCGGACGAAGAAAGCCAGGAGCCTATATCGACCGATGGTGCGGTCCGAGATCCTCCCATTGACGATTATGACCGGCATCCCCCTCTTTTTGGCGATCCATATGAGATTCGGCCAAATCTCCGTCTCCACAAGGAGAAGCGCGGCGAGGTTCGATCTCCCCACGAAGCGCTTGATAGACCACCGTAAATCGATGGGCAGGGAGCGGATCGTCACGGAGTCCCGGAACTTTTTCCGGAGAAGGTCCCTCGCATAGTATGTATTCGTGGTGACAAGGAAGGGATTGGTCGTTGTCCGGCGCAGGTACCCCACCAGGTTCTCCGCTATGACCGCCTCACCCAGGGAGGCCGCGTGTATCCACACCCCGTTCTCCAAGCTCATATCGATGGGCTCAGGGAAGATCCTCTCCGCGAGATTTGCCCTGATCTTCCTCTTTGTCAAGGAAAAGAGCACGAAGAAGGGCAGGGCAAGGAGGACGAGAAGGCTATATGTCAGCTGCCACATACCATCCGATCCGCAGCTTCGGTGAGAGAGACAAGGGCATTCTCCAGCTCCCGGCGTATCTCCTCGACAGCGCTCCCGCTTGCGTCCCTTGGGACATAGACGGGGTCCCCCCACAGGAAAAGGATCCTGGAAAAAGGGTAGGGGAGGACGAAACGGTCCCAGGAGGCGAAGACCTTCTTCCTGTCTGCGCCGTAGGCAACGGGCAGAATAGGCCTCTGAGCGAGTTTTGCGAGCTCCACTATGCCCTCCTTGATCCGATACCGCGGCCCTTTGGGACCATCGGGCGTTATTCCCACGATTGTGCCTTGTTTCAGCTCCGCGAGGATCTCCCTTATCGACGATACGGATGCCTTTCTATAGGAGCCGCGGACGGCGCCGAGGCCGAAGTATTTGATGACCCTCGCGATGAACTCACCGTCGCCGTGGCGCGAGATAAGCACCTTAGCCCGGCTCCCTTTATAAGCAAAAGGCATGGCGAGTAATCTGCCATGCCAGAAGCAGACGATGACGCCCTGCCTGTCCTGCCACAATCGATCGGCCTTTTCCCGATTTACCTGCGTGATTCTCATCGTCGAGCCTAGGAGGAGAAGGAACAGGTAGACCGCCGGGGGAAGGAGATTGAGCATTACCAGGTACTTGAGGCGCCTAAACATGCCTCGGCCTTTTGGTCATTCTTATGACCTTCTTCTGTCGCCTCGTCTCTGAATTGCAGCTCATAGAGCCTCTTGTAAGGGCCTTCAGCCTCGATCAGGTCCCGGTGAGTCCCTTCCTGCGCGATGGCACCCCCTTCCAGGACAACGATGCGGTCAGCGTTCATTATGGTGGAGAGCCGGTGGGCTATTACTATCGTTGTCCTGCCTTTCATGAGATTGTCGAGGGCTTTCTGGACCTCGGTCTCGGACGCGGCGTCGAGGGCACTCGTCGCCTCGTCGAGTATGAGGACCGGGGCGTCCTTATAGAGGGCCCTTGCAATGGCTATCCGCTGCTTCTGCCCTCCCGAAAGCCTCACGCCCTTCTCCCCCACGACCGTCTCCAGCTTCTTGGGCATCCTCGAAATGAAATCGGAGGCATAGGCCGAACGGGTCGCCTGCGCTATCTTCACCCCATCTGCGGCGATGCCGTGGACAATGTTGTTGCTGATCGTGTCGTTGAAGAGGATTACATCCTGGGTGACGAGGGCGATATTGCGCCGCAGGGAATTGAGCGTGACATCCCGTATATCGATCCCGTCGATGCTGATGGAGCCGAGAGTCACGTCGTAGAACCGGAGGATCAGATTGACGAGCGTGGTCTTGCCGACGCCGCTCTCCCCCACTATGGCCACGGTCTCGTTCCTGTTGATGCGCAGGTTGATGTTGTTCAGCACCATCCTGTCTTCGTACTTGAAGGAGACGGCCCTGAATTCGAGGGTGCCTTGCACGTCGGCAAGATCTGTGGCATCCGCCTTGTCGGCAATTTCCGGCTGCCTGTCGACGATCTCGAATACTCTCTGCGCCGCCGCGAGTCCCTGCTGGATGTTGTGGTTCTCCCTGTTGAGCCGTTTTATGGGCTCGTATAGGAGAAGGAGTGCCGCAATGAAGGAGAAGAGATTCCCCGGTGTCGATTTCCCGGAAATCACGGCGCTCCCGCCGTACCATATGATCACCGCGACCGCGATGCCTCCTATGACGTCCGTGATAGGAGAGGAAAGGGCCCTGATCTTATATCGTTTCAGTACTATCCGGAAGAGGCTTTCGTTCTCGTCACGGAATTTCCCGTATTCATAGCTCTCCATGGCGAAGGCCTTGACGATCCTCTGTCCCGTGATCGTCTCGTGAAGGAAGCTCGTGAACTTTGCCATTGCCCTTTGATTCTGGGCGCTGTTCTTTCGCAGCTTCCTCCCGAAGGAAGACGATAGGGTAGGTGACGATGGGCAGGACGATGAAAGCGACAATCGCCAGTCGCCAGTCGCGGTAGAAGATCACGAAGAGAAGCCCCACGATGGTGAACATATCTTTGAGAATGGCGGTAAAGGAATCGGAGACCGCGCCCTGGACAAGGGAGATATCGTTCGTGATGCGGGAGATGATTGTCCCTGTCGGGGTCTTGTCGAAAAAGGAGAGGGGTTGTACCTGGAGGCGCCTGAAAACGAGATTCCTGATATCCGTTATCACTTTCTGACCCACAAACCCCATGAGGTAGGCCTGCATGTAGTCGGCCCCCCCCTTCGCCAGATAGAAGAGGATGATGGCGAATGGGATGAGGAGGAGCATGCTGCCGTTCTTTTCGAAAAAAATCTGGTCCATCACGGGTTTGACGAAATAGGCGGTGAATCCGTCCGTGCTGCCCACAAAAGACATGAAAACCACGGCGAAGACGAGCTTCACCCAGTAGGGCCGGAGGAACTTAAGGAGTCTGAGGTACAGGGCCATATGTATGCTCTAAGAGCCGGAGAATTGCCTTGGCTGCTGTCTGGTACGGATCGGAGCCGGAAGGGGCGCTCAATCTGCTTCGTATCTCTTCCAGATCTTTCTGCACGGCGGACCTACCATTATGTAACATAGTTACCGCAGCCTTGGCAATTCTTTCGGGGTTCACGGATCGGACGAACTCCGGAAAAACCTCCTTTCCCGCGATGATGTTGGGCAGGCTTATGTACGGCACCTTCACGATCGCTCGGGCTGCAAGATACTCAAGGAGGGATATCTTATAGAAGACGAGGGAGGGCGCCCCGAGGATCGCGGCCTCCAGCGTTGCGCTGCCGGAGGCGATCAGAGCAACGTCCGAGTAAGCAAGGCAATCGTAGGCCAGGCCCCTTACGGGAATGACGTTCGTCCTCCCTTTGAGGAACGGATCGAAGAAGCCTCCGGCGAGGGTATCGGCCACGGGTAGTAGCGCGGTGTAGCGGCCCACGTCCCTGTCCAGGCGCTCGAGCACCTCCATGAGGATGGGCATGTGCCTCCTCGCCTCGCTCTGCCTGCTTCCGGGCATGATGGTGATCACAGGCCCGTCCCCGGCCACGTTGCAAGCCGAGAAGAAGTCCTCCTTCGAAAGGACGGGCTTTACCCCTTTCGCATAGGGATGGCCCACGTACGAAACAGGGATGTGAAAGCGCTGAAAAAAGGGCTCCTCGAAGGGCAAAATGGAAAGGACAAGATCCACGTTTGCCTTGATCTGCCTGACCCGGCCTCTGTGCCAGGCCCACACCTGCGGGGCGACGAAGTAGACCACGGGAATGGCAAGTCGCTTCGCCAGGCGGGCGAGCCTCAGGTTAAAGCCCGGAAAGTCGACCAGTATGAGAAGCCGGGGACGCGTTGTCGCCAGATGCTCCTTCAAGGTACGAAAGGCCCGTCGGATGAGATTAGCCTTGGACAGGAACAAGGGAATGCTCATTCCGGTGATGGAGATTTCTCGGTAGTCCTGGATTACGTCGACACCGGCGCCGGAAAGGGTTTGGCTCCCCATTCCGCTGAAGCGCATGGGAGAGAGGGCGTTGACGGCGCGGACCAGATGGGCTGCATGGGCCTCGCCGGACAGCTCCCCGGTGACGATCGCCACCCTGTTATTCAACCGTGTCCGCTCATCTTTTTCGAGAGCCGCCGTTCAATCTCCGCAGAGATGTTGTCCGCGGTAACGAGGGCCCTCAAGGCCTCCTCGCCATCGACGACGGCCCTTCCGTTCTCTCTGACGGCCCTGATGAAGGCCCTCAATTCGTCTCTCAGCGGATCGGGCCGGGGCGCCCTGTATGTGGTCGTCCTCTTCTTTCCGTTCTTGTCCGACTCTACAGAGAACATTCGACCCACGGCCAAATCGACCGACACATACCTGCCTTTCTCGACTATGGTGAACGATCTTTCCCGTGTCTTGGAGACCCTGCTCGCGGACAGGTTGGCCACGCACCCGTCGGCAAACTCGATGCGGGCGTGCGCAACATCGGTCTTTTTCGTGAGTACGGGAGTACCTTCGGCAGAAATGCGCCTGATGGCCGTCTTGTTAAGGGAGAGGGCAAGGTCGATATCGTGGATCATGAGGTCGTGAACCACGTCAATGTCCGTCGATCTGCCAGTGAAGACGCCAATCCTGCGCGCCTCCATCGAGAGAGGAGCGCGGATGAATCGGCAGGCCCTCCGGAAAGCCGGGGAGAAGCGCTCTATGTGCCCCACCTGCAGAAGGACGCTCTTCTCTCTCGCCAACTCGATGAGGGCTTCGGCCTCTTCGGGGTCGGCGGCAATCGGTTTTTCCACGAAGACATGGACGCCCCTTTTGAGGAACTCCCGCGCTATGGCAAAGTGGGTCCCCGTGGTGGAGGCGATGACCGCGCCCTGAACCCCGTCGGCTAGGGCATCCTCGATCCTGTCCGACCCTTTCGCCCCGTGGCCCCTCGCTGTCTCCTCCGCCTGTGGCCGGTTCACATCGACGACGCACGTGAGGCTGATGTCTTTCATTCCGGCCAGCTTCCCGGCGTGCAACCTTCCCATGTGGCCGGCCCCGACAAGGCAGAGCTTCAGCGGCATATGCCCCGCTCCGACGAACGGATAAAGGCGACAAGCTCGCGGACGTACTCGCCTTCGAGTTCCTCTTCGATCTTCTGCACGGCTGTTTCCAGAGAGAGTCCCAACCTGAATATGAAGCGATACGCCTTCTTCAGGGTGGCGATATCCTCGTTCGAAAAACCGCGTCGCTTAAGGCCCACGATGTTGAGACCGTGGAGGGTGGCCCTGCTTCCTACCGTGTGCGCGGCCATGACGAAAGGGGGAATATCCTGCGGGACCCCAGTGAGGCCGCTTACCATGGCGAATCTTCCGATCCTGCAGAACTGATGTACGGCCACGAGGCCGCTCACGATGGCGAAATCGGCCACATGAACGTGGCCCCCGAGGGTCGCGGCGTTCGCCATCTGCACCTCGTTTCCCACGACGCAATCGTGACCGATGTGGCTGTAAGCCATGATGATGTTCCTGCTCCCCACCCTTGTCACGCGGTCTGCCTTTGTGCTGGCCTTATTGATGGTCACGTACTCTCCGATAGTGTTGTGGTCCCCTATGACGCAGGCGGTATCCTCGCCATTGTACGTGATGTCCTGGGGGTCGCCGCCGAGAGAAGCGAAAGGATGGATGGTGCAGTGGGTGCCTATGTCTGTCCGGCCTGTGATGGAAACATGGCTGACAAGTCGTGTGCTGCTTCCTATTCTTACCCCCGGGCCTATCACGCAGTAGGGCCCGATATCTACGTCATCGGCAACTTCCGCTTTCTTGTCGATCACTGCCGTGGGGTGTATCACAGGTCCTCCTTCTGCTCCTGCAGCGTTGCCATGAGCCTGGCCTCCGCCACCTTTCTGTCCTCCACGAACGCGGCCCCATCGAAGATCCATATTTCCCTTCGGTGCTTGACCACCTCCAGCTTGAGTCTGAGCTGGTCGCCCGGCACGACCGGTCTTCTGAATCGCGCGTTGTCTATACCGATGAATCGTACGTCGCCCTTGAGAAGGGGGAACGACTTGAAAGCCAATATGCCGCCAGTCTGGGCGAGGGCCTCGATGATGAGCACCGCGGGCATGATCGGATTTCCGGGAAAGTGGCCGGGGAAGAAGGGCTCGTTGAAGGTGACGTTTTTTATGCCCACGATGCTCTTTTCGGGCTCATATTCGACTATCCTGTCGACGAGCAGAAAGGGGTACTTGTGGGGAATCAGGGTCAGGATTTCATCGATCTCGATCATCTTCGCCCTCTGAAGACAGTTTTGCTTCCATCTTCCGCACCCGTTCGAACAGGTCGGGCAGCCTCCTCAGGTAGCTCTGCATCTTAAGCCAGTCGCGATGAGCCAGATGGGGATTACCCGCCACTATGGAATTGCCCTTGACGCTCTTCGTAATGCCTGTCCCGCCCGCGGCCATCACGTTGTCGCCGACGGCTACGTGGTCGGCTACTCCGACCTTGCCCCCGAAGACGACGTTTTTTCCCAGGGACGTGCTTCCAGCTATGCCCACCTGCGCCGCCATGACCGAGTTCTCACCCACTGACACATTATGGGAGATCTGAACGAGGTTGTCTATCTTGGTACCCCTTGCCACGACGGTTTTTTGGAGGGTGGCGCGATCGATGCACGTGTTGGCCCCTATCTCCACGTCGTCTTCGATCTCAAGCATGCCGAGTTGTGGCTTTTTCTTATGGCGGCGGCCGTCCCAGACGTAGCCGAATCCGTCTTTTCCAAGCACCGCCCCCGCGTGAATGATGACCCTCCTGCCGATGACGGTACCGTCGTAAATTGAAACGTTCGGGTAGACTACCGTATCTTCACCCACGAAGACATCACGTCCGACGAAACAGAATGGGTAGATGACCACGTTGGCCTCGATGACCGCATTGTCGTCGATGTACACATAGGGAAGGATTGACGCCTCATCCGAGACTGCGGCCCTTGGGGACACGTAGGCTGAGGCGCTTACGCCCTTCTCAACAGTCCGCGGGACCTCGAATAGTTCGGCGGTCAGGGCCTGGGCAAGGTCGGGGTTCGCGACAGCGATTACGTTCCTGCCGGCGAGCATTGCCTGATCAGCGTCCTGACCGACAATGTAGGCCGAGGCACGGCAGCCGGGAAGGAACTTCTCGAACGAGCGGCTCAGCAGGAAGGTTATGTCCCCAACTTGTGCCTCTTTCAGGGCGGCGATGCCTCGAATCTCGGTTTCGCCGTTGCCGGACAGCTTCCCTTCTATCCTGGCGGCAATCTCCGCGAGCTTCATTGTTTCTTAGGGGCAGGGGCAGGGGCAGCAGCGGCAGCAGGTTTCTTCTTTGCCGATTGGTTGTAGAGGGAGATCACCTTGTCCGTGATGTCGATGGCGGGCGTCGCGTAGAGAATTCCTGCATGGTTTTTCTCTACGATAAGGGTATATTTTTCGCTTTCCCCCATGCCCTTGACGACCTCTTCAAGCTCCTTAAGGATCCTTTGCGTGAGTTCCTGGTCTTTTTGCCGAAGCTCGGCTGAATAGTCGTCCCCGACTCTCTGGTAGTCCTTCAGTTTTACCTGATACTGCTTCTCTTTTTCGGCCCTCGCCTCGGGCGTGATCGTAGCCGTCTGCTTTTCCAGGGCGTCTTTCATCTTCTGGAGATCTTCCTGCCTTTGACTGATCTCCTTTTTTCGTTTCTCGAACTCGTCGCTAAGATTCTTTCTCGCGTCTTTCCCTTTCTCCGATTCAACCATCACTCTCTGCAAATCCACGTACGCGATTTTGAGCGGGGGTGTCTGACCCTTTACCTGGAAAGGCAGAAAGACAATCACCGTCACCAGAGCCGCAAGGGCCACCGTACTTCTCTTCATGCTTCCTCCTGTCAGAATGGCTTTCCCATTGAAAAATCGAAGACGCTTCCCTTTTCTCCCGTCTTCCTGTTCAGATTGAATCCGAGCTCTACCCTGATGGGACCCATGGGGGAGTACCAGCGTATGCCGAAGCCGGCGGCAGGGCGCAGACTCTGGAAAAAGCCGCTCATCGTATCGAAGCCTTTGCCATAGTCGAAGAATATGTCGCCCTTCAAGCCCGCCGGCTTGAAAATATTGAAAATCCACTCTGCGTTGAAATAAAGCTCGTTCAAGGAGCCGATCACATCGCCCGTTATGGGATCGAGGGTGCCTGCCTCGCCGTACTTGAAGCCCCTCACCGTGTCGATGCCGCCCACGAAAAACCGGTCATAAATAGGCACGGCCACGCCGCCGTACTGCCTCGCGGACCCCGCAGTGCCCCTCAGGAAGAAGGTAGTATCATACTTCCAGGGAAAATAGCGGCCGTAGGACGCGATCGTCTTGGAGAACTTGTTGTCTCCAAGGAATGGGCCCCCGGCAAATTGTTCCGATATCGAGGCAATAGTCCCCTTCGTGGGGTTGAGGATATTATCTATCGAGTTATAAAGAAGGGCAGGGGTCATACTGCTCGTCGATGCCGTCCCTGCCTGCCGTTGCACGAAGCTTGAGGCATCCGATTCCACGCGGGTGATGCTGTAATCTTCGTAGCCATACCTGAGGCTCGCGGTAAGGTAGTCAGTGATCGGGCGGCTTTCCGTGATGGAACCTCCGTTCCCACTGTAGCGGTACGTGCTGAAGATCCACTCGGTATTGAAGATGTTGAAGGTGGACGCTATATTCGTGTCAAAGGTATAGGGCTGCACGTAGGTGAGGTCGTACAGGTGGGTTATGGAGCTGATCGAGGCGTTCAGATAGACTTTCTGTCCGGTTCCCAGGATGTTCTCCTGGCTGACGCCGCCCGTGACCATGGCCTTCTCGTACGTGCTGTATCCTACTCCCAGAGAGAGAGTGCCCGTCGGCTTCTCTTCAACGAGCACGTCCATGTTGACCAGGTCGGGCTCGTCCGTTTTGGGCGTCTTCAGGTCGACGCTCTTGAAATAGGTGGTGTTCGTCAGCTTCCTCTTGCTCTCCTTGAGCTTTGAGCTTGAGTAGAGATCTCCTTCCGCGACCTTCAGCTCTCGTCGAACTACCTTGTCCCTCGTCTTGATGTTGCCCACGATATTGATCCGGTTGAAATAGACCTCAGAGCCCCGTGCTATGTCGATGTCCACGTTGACCAGCCGGTTTTCGTCGTCGAGGGTGGTGAGGGGAGCGATGTCGGCGAAGGCATATCCCCGGTCCTGGTAGAGATCGGTAATGGTCGTGATGTCGTCCTGGAACAGGGAAGACCTGAAGGTCTTACCCTTCTGGCTCTTGAGCTTCTTCCTTATCTCGTCCTGGTCGAAAACGATGTCCCCTTTGAACTCTATCTCGCCGACCTTGTATTCGTTTCCTTCCTCCAGAGGTATGGAGATCGATATCGTTTTGCCATCCCGGGATACGACGATATCGGGTATGCCTATCTTGGCCCGCACAAATCCGTTGTCGTGATAGAGACCTTCAATCTGCTTACGGTCTTCCTCGATAACCTCCTCGTCCAGGATGCCCGAGCCGGTAAACCAGGAGAACCATCCCTTCTCCCTCGTTCTCATGACGCCTTTGATCTGCCCGGCCTTCAGGTGACTGTTGCCTAAAAAAGTGATCTTCCGCACATAGGCCCGCTGCGGTTCCTCGATGACGAATCGCAGGCCCGTCCTGTAGCCCTCCTCGCTTTCGACCTCGTAGCTGACTTTCGTCGCGTAGTAACCCTTGCTGGCATACAGTTTCTTGATTTCGGCGATGCTCTCGTTTACCTTGTCCAGGTTGAGAATGGTACCTGTCTTTATCTTCAGCTTATCCCGTATGTCCTCCACCTTGACCTTCTTGTTCCCCGTTATGTAGATCGCATTTACCGGGGGCCTCTCCACGACCACGAAGGTGACCGCCTTTCCGTTGTCCGTGTCCTTTACATCAACCATGACGTCGCTGAAATACCCTGTCTTGTAGATGCTCTTCAGATCTTCCCCGATCTTGGCCGGGTCGTAGACGTCATTCTCCTTGGACTTTATGGCGTTTGTGACGACACCCTTGTCGATGCGCTCGTTGCCTACCACGTCGATCTTCGCTATCCTGCCGTTGTCTTGGGCGAATAGAAGGGTAGTGAAAATACCGCAGAAGAGGACGGAAAAGAGCAGATGTTTCATTCAGGTAGGAAAGTTAGCAAAAAAAATGGTAATTGTAAAGGTAAAAAGGTATTCAGGGACGGAGGCGGGGTGGAAACGTTCAGAAGGTTCACGGCGAAGAGAAGGAGGCAACTTAACGGGACCTTACCACACCTTTTCTGGCGCAGAGGTCAAAGACGGGGCAGGCGCTGCAGAACGGGGAGAGAGGCGTGCAGGTCTTTTGGCCGTGGGTCACGAGGAGGCGGTTGTAGGAAAGCCAATACTCCCGTGGAAGCACGCTCCTGAGGGCAACTTCTGTCTGGTCCGGCGTCTTCGTCGCAACAGCTCCGAGCCTATTGGAGATGCGATGAACGTGCGTATCGACCGCTATACCGGCCTTGCCGAACGCCTCGGTTACCACTATGTTCGCCGTCTTCCTTCCGATGCCCCTCATCGTGACCAGTTCCTCAATGGTATCCGGTATTGACCCGCCGTATTTCTCGATAATGGTCCGCGATATTTCTTTGATCAGACGGGCTTTGTTCCGGTAGAAGCCGACCGGGTAGATGATCCGCTCGAGCTCGTCAGTCGGGATGGCGAGCAGCTCTTCCGGGGTGCGCGCCCTTTCCATCAGCTTGCCCATGGCCTTTTCCGTGGTCTCGTCCCTGGTCCGGAGGCTCAAAAGACAACCCACGAGCACGATAAAAGGGCTCTGTTGCCCGGAGGCGATTCTGGTAAGGGCCGGTGAGTCGGAACGGTAAAATTCCTGCAGCCTTCTCATGAGGGGTGCAAAAGGGAAGGCCATCAGGGGAGAAGCTCCTTCAACATTCGCCTCATACTCTCAGCGTGCGATCCCTCCCAATAGACCCTCTTGCACGAGGGGCAGACTCTGAAACGGGCATGCGTGTGGTAGACAAACTCGGGCACGCGCGACTCGATCTCGCTCTTGTCTACCTCGATCAATTCAGCGTTGCATTCAGTACATCTGCGGAAGATTTTCTCCTTGTCGATCGCGGGCCCGACGAGACCCCTGATCTCCCGGAGCTGCTCCGCAACCTGCTCCGACTCGATACGAACGGTCCTTGCGTTGGCTTCAATCGTGCTTCTACGAGTGAGCAGAACCCGATCACCTTCCTTCCCTCTGAGCTCGTCCAGGGCGTCCGCGCTTCTTGCATAAACAGTGTCGAACCCGAGGAGGCGCAGCCGTCTGGCGAGCCTGCCGAGCATTACATCGCAGATAAATCTCATCGCCGGGAGAGTGTTCTCGCGACTTTTCTGGCGGCTTCCATGATCTCCTCCTCGCCCTCGACGTATCGGTTTTCCATGAGCACCTGACCCATGCAGATGACCGTGTCGACAGAATAGCCGTTTGCCGCATAGACTATGTCCGAGTGCGGGTCGAAGCCGGGCACGAATTCGGGTCTTGACGTGTCAAGGAGGATGATGTCGGTCGTCGCTCCTTCCTTTATCCGCCAATCGCCCAGCCGAAATATGTCGCCCGCGACTCTGCTCGCAATGTCGAGTGCCTGCCCCGCCGGGAGAAACGTCGGATCGCCGGTGCAGAACTTGGCCAGGAGGGAGGCGAATTTCATAGTCTCCATCATGTCGAGATTGTTGTTCGAAGAGCAGCCGTCCGTTCCGAGGCAGAAGGGGATGCCCTTCTCGCGGACGAGCCGGTACGGGAGGGTCTTCCCCACGCTGAGCTTAAGATTGGAAACGGGCGTGTTGACGAGATTAGCCCCGGCACACGAAAGAATCTGTGCGTCCGCCTCGGTGAGCCAACACCCGTGAGCCCCGACGAATCTCTCCGAGAGCACGCCCTGCTCGTTTAAGAATTCTACCGGGGACAGGCCGTACCGTTCCTTGCTGAATGCTGTCTCGGCCTCGGTCTCGCTGAGGTGCATGTGGATGATCACCCCCGTTTCTTCGGAAAACTCCCTCACCCACTCGAGGCTTTCCTTGGAGACCGTGTAGACGGCGTGCGGACCCAGGGCAAAGGTGACGTAGGGCTTATACTGGTCTGCCGTTCTGAAGAGTTCGATATTCCTGTGTATCTGCTCTTCAGCCTTCGCGCGATCGAACATATCGATGAAAACGCCGCTCAAAATGGCCCGCATTCTCATGTCCCGCACGGCCCTGGCCGAGTCCTCCCAGAACCAGTACATGTCGTTAAAGACGGTCGTGCCGCTCTTGATCATCTCGAGGCACGCCAGTTTCGTCCCCCAGTAAACGTCTTCTCCCGTGAGCTTCGACTCGAGCACCCAGATCTTCTCTTCCAGCCACGCCTTAAGCGGCATGTCGTCGGCGAAGCCGCGCAGAAGGGTCATCGCCGCGTGGGTGTGCCCGTTGATGAAGGCGGGTATCGCAATCTTGTTCTTTCCGCTCAAGACCCTGTCTGCAGCCCTTGTGCTCGACGCCGAGATCTCCTCTATCCTCCCGTCTTCGATGAAGATGTCGCGGGTTTGGCCCTCGAGGAGAGAGGCCCCTCGTATGAGCAGCTTCATCAGAAACCTTCCCCGAGGATGGTCTGTACGACCATCTCAGCCGTTTTCATGTTTTTCAGTATCTGTTCTTCCACCTCACCTGCAGTGAGGGGGGTCTTCAGTATGCCGTTGCAGTAATTGTCGATGGAGCAGAGGCTTACATAGGGGATGGAGTACTCCATGCAGAGGGTCGCTTCAGAGGCCATGGTCATTCCCACCACGTCGCCCAGCTTCTTGAGCACGTTTATCTCGGCCTTCGTCTCGAAGCGCGGCCCCCGAGTTTGAACGTAGACACCGCCCATGGTCGTCTCGACTTCCATTTCCGTGCAGACGCGGTGCATTTTTTGGGCGTAGGCCGCATCCATCGCCGGGATCACGAATCGCATCTCGTAGTCGAAAAACGTCGGAATGTCGCAGAAGGAGACGAAATCATCGGGGATGATGAAGGTACCGGGCTTCAGGTTCGTCCTGAGACTTCCCACGGAGTTGATGGATATGATGCCTTCCACCCCAAGGCTTTTCAGGGCCCAGATGTTGGCGTGATGGGGGATCTTGTGGGGCGGCAGCCGCTTCTTCCCATGCCGTTGGACGAACAAATACTGGGATGCCTTGAGGATGGATGCCTTGCCGTAAGGCGTATCCACGGCGATCTCGTCCCAGTTTTGGAAAAGCGTCGAGCTGAAGAGTGATGTGCCTGCTATGAAGGCCTTCATGAGAATGCACCCCCTATTTGTTCTTGTCGAATACGCCTTAGCAGTTCGTCGTAGGAGATCCTCTTGACGCCCAGCGCCTCGGCTTTCGTCAGTTTTGATCCGGGATTCTCGCCGACTACGAGATAGGTCGTGTTCGCCGATATTGAAGAGGAGACTCTCCCGCCCCGCTTCTCGATAAGCTCCTCCGCCTCTTTTCTTGGCACAGGGAGGGTCCCAGTGATGACGAAGGCCATGCCTTCGAGCTCCCCCTCTTCCTCCCCATGTCCCGTGAAGTCGGGGTTGGCCGCGTTGACACCGAGGGAGATGAGGGTCTCGATGGTCTCGACGTTCTTTTCGTCATTGAAGAAGGCCGAGACGGTCGAGGCGATCTTGTCGCCGATCTGCTTTATCTCGAGAATCCGTTCTTTCTTCACGCGATAAAGGTCGGGAAGAGCGGGGAAGTATCTCGCGAGAAGGCGGGCCACGTACTCGCCGACATGGAGGATTCCGATGGCGAAGAGGAACCTGGAGAGGGTGGTCTCTTTTGACCTAACGATTGCGTCGATGAGATTCTGAGCGGACTTCTCGGCAAACCTGGGGAGTTTGAGAAGATCATCCTTCGTCAGCTTGTAAATGTCTTCAAAGCGCTCGATCAGCCCCCTGGAGAAGAGGAGGTCGACGTTCTTCTCTCCAAGGCCCTCTATGTCCATGCCTCCCCTCGATGCGAAATGAATGATCTTCTCCTGCACCTGGGCCGAGCAATAGAGGGATGGACACCTGACGGCCACCTCGCCTTCCTCTCTCGCCACCTCAGATCCGCAGACAGGGCACCTCTCGGGACGGGGGAAGAGCCTCTCACTCCCTGTTCTCTTCTCCTTTATCACCGCTACCACATGGGGGATAACGTCTCCCGCCCTTTCGATGACCACCGTATCGCCGATGCGTATATCCTTTCTCTCTATCTCATCCCAGTTGTGGAGGGTGGAGCGCGAAACCGTCACTCCGCCGACCTTCACCGGCTCGAAGACCGCGTACGGGGTGATGACCCCCGTCCTTCCCACGCTTCCCCTGATGTCCCTTATTATTGTGGTTGCCTGATGGGCCTGAAACTTGTACGCCATGGCCCATCTGGGCTCCCTCGTCCTCACGCCGAGCTGTTGTTGCAAGGAAACCGCGTTTACCTTGACCACGGCGCCGTCTGTCTCGAAGGCGAGGCTATCCCTTTTCCCCTCTATCTCCGCCACGGCACGAATAACGCCTTCTATCCCCGTCGTTACGATGAAAACGGCGGGAGTGGGGAATCTCGACCCTTTGAGCCATTCTGTCAGAGCTACCTGGCTGTCGATCACTACCCCTTCGAAGGAACCGACTCCGTAGCAGACGAGATAGAGCCGGCGGGAGGCGGTGATCGCCGGATCGAGCTGCCTCACGGTACCTGCCGCCGCATTTCTCGGATTGGCGAAAGGGGGCTCCCCCTTCTCCTCTCTCTCACGATTCAATCTCCTGAAGTCCTCGATGTTCATGTATATCTCACCGCGTATGTCGATTTCGTTGGGAATCGGGCCGTCGGAGGCAATTTTCAGGGGGATCGATCTTATGGTCATTACGTTGTTCTTGATATCTTCTCCCGCATACCCGTCGCCCCTTGTCGAGGCGCTTGCAAGGATGCCGTTTCTGTACGTCAGCTCAATGGCCAGGCCGTCATATTTTGGCTCTACCGTATATCCCACATCGTCGTCCGTCTTGAGCAGTCTTCTCACCCTGCGATCGAATTCTTCCAACTCGCCGTAAGAGAATGCGTTGTCGAGGGAGAGCATGGGTTGGGTGTGACTCACCTTCTTGAATTTGTCCACGGGGGGAGCACCGACCCTCTGCGTGGGCGAGTCGGGCAGGACGTAATGGTGAAGCTCTTCCAGCTCCTTGAGGCGGCGGTAGAGGAGATCGTACTCCTGATCGGAGATCACGGGTGCATCGAGGACATAGTAGCGATAGCCGTGATAATTGAGGTCCCGGACGAGGTTTTCGATCTCTTTCCTCACCTCATCCCGTGGTATGGTTGCCATTGGCCCTACCCTTTGGTCGTCTCCTTCGAATTGTGCCCTTTTTTTCCTTCAGCGGCAAGCCTTTGGGCCGTTCGGCTGACGAAAGCGCACGCCACAGAAAAGCGCACTTTTGGTCTTCCCGCCTTGCCCCGACGGGTAACAACATATATTGTAGCAAATTTTCGGAATTATCTATAAAATGTTCTGTCAATCCAAAGCGCGTTTCAGGCCTTTCGGAAAGACGACCCGCGGCGACAAAAACGCTACCGAGCGCAGTTCTATAAAAAGCAGCACTGAATCCTGGAGAGGTATGATGGAAGAGAGGACGACAAAAGAAGAGCTTCTCGCCAAGGCCGAGAGGCCGGCCCGAGACGCTATGCGGATGCACCCTTACTATCGGGGCAAGATAGAAGTGGTGCCCAAGTGCGTCATACGGGACATCGATGATTTCGCAGTGTGGTACACACCGGGGGTCGCAGAGACCTGCAAGGACATCGAAAAGGACCCTGAAAGGGTCTTTCAGCACACGAACAAGGCAAACATGGTGGCCATCGTGTCCGACGGTTCACGGGTCCTGGGCCTGGGGGATATCGGTCCCCTGGCCGGCCTGCCCGTGATGGAAGGGAAGGCCTTGCTCTTCAAGTATCTGGGCGGCGTGGACGCCTTTCCCCTCTGTCTTGATACGAAGGACCCCGATGAGATTATCAAGACTGTGAAATACCTCTGTCCCAGTTTCGGCGGCATAAACCTGGAAGACATCGAGAGCCCGAAGTGCTTCTATGTTCTGGAGCGCCTGCGAAGGGAGGCTCCTATCCCTGTTTGGCACGACGATCAGCAGGGCACGGCGGCCGTTACGGTGGCTGGCCTCATCAACGCCCTCAAAGTGGTCGGGAAGCGGATGGAGGATGCGCGGATAGCCCTCATCGGCGTAGGGGCGGCCAATGTGTGCATCGCTCGCCTGCTCATCAAGGCGGGGGCGCACCCGTTGAAGATGATGATTGTCGACAGCAAGGGGATCCTCTCCTCCCGGCGTGACGACATCGACAGGAAAACCCACAAGGAAAAATGGGAGTTGAGCCGGATCACGAACGGGGAGGGGAGGGATGGCGGCATGGAGGAGGCCATCGCCGGCAAGGACGTGCTTATTGCCCTCTCCAAGCCGGGGCCCGACGTGATCAAAAAGGCGTGGATCTCCGGGATGGCCGATGACGCCATCGTCTTCGTGTGTGCCAATCCGATTCCCGAGATATGGCCGTGGGAGGCAAAAGAGGCGGGGGCCAGAGTGGTGGCGACCGGGAGGAGCGATTTTCCCAACCAGGTGAACAACTCCGTGGGCTTCCCTGCGATCTTCAGGGGTGTCCTCGACGTGATGGCGCGAACCATTACGGACGAGATGTGCCTGGCGGCGGCCGTTGAGCTAGCGAGATGCGCGGAGGACAAGGGGCTCTCCGCTGATTACCTTCTGCCCACCATGGGAGAGTGGGAGGTATTTCCCCGGGAGGCCGTTGCCGTCGCTAAGAAAGCCATGGAGCAGGGCGTGGCCCGCCTTCACCTGACGGAAAAAGAGCTCTTCTCCATGGCGGAGGAGAAGATCAGACGGGCAAGAGACGAGGTCGGTGTTCTCATGGAAAAGGGCATCATACGGCCCTATGAGGAATAGGCATGAGGGAGGTACGCTGTGCCGAAATCGCGGCGGCATTGGAGAGGCTCTTCATCGAGGCCAACACGGAGCTCTGCCCCGCCGTGAAGGAGAGGATCGAGGAGGCTGTCACTGAGGAGGCATCGCCCGTAGGTCGCGAGGTACTGGAGAAACTCCTTGCCAACGCAAGGATCGCCCGGGAGCAGCGGGTGCCCATATGCCAGGACACCGGCCTTGCCGTTGTCTTTATGGAGGTCGGACAGGGCGTACATCTCTCGGGCGGCGGACTCTCCGAGGCGGTCGATGAAGGCGTGCGCAATGCATACAAAAAGGGCTATCTCCGGAAGTCGTGCTGTGATCCTTTCTCAAGGAAAAACACGGAAGACAATACTCCGGCCATTCTCCACACGTCCATCGTGCAGGGAGAGCAGGTAAGGATCGTTGTGATGCCGAAGGGCGGGGGCAGCGAGAACTACGGTGAAGTGAGAATGCTCGTGCCTCCCGAAGGCAGGGAAGGGGTGAAGGCCTTTGTGAAGGAGATGGTTCAAAAAGGGGGGCCCAACCCGTGCCCGCCGATCATCATCGGGGTGGGCGTGGGGGGAAACCTCGAGATTTCGGCGATCCTCTCGAAAGAAGCACTCATGGTACCTTTCGGCGTGAGGAACGAGGACCCGGGCATCGCGGAGCTGGAGCTTGATATCCTCGGAGAGATCAACAGGTTGGGCATAGGCCCGGGGGGGTACGGCGGGACAACAACTGCCCTTGACGTGCACATCAAGGTCATCCCCTGCCACATAGCCTCCTTTCCCGTTGCCGTGAATATCCAGTGCCATGCCCACAGGATGAGGGAGGTCACGCTTTAGGTGAAGCGATGGAGATAAGGCGGATCGAGACGCCTCTCGCGGAAGAAGAGATAGCGCGCCTGAGATCGGGGGACAAGGTCCTCCTGAGCGGGTACGTGTACACTGCGCGCGATGCGGCTCACAAGAGATTCGCCAATGCCTTGGCTGCGGATGAGCCGCTGCCCCTGGACGTCTCCGGCCAGATCATCTACTATTGCGGCCCGAGTCCCTCAAGGCCAGGCAGGATCATCGGAGCAGCGGGGCCTACCACCAGCTCGCGGATGGATGTCTACACGCCCACCCTCCTGTCCATTGGTCTCAAGGGCATGATAGGGAAAGGCAAGAGATCCGAAGCCGTAAGGGGGGCAATCGTCCGCCACAACGCCGTATACTTCGGGGCCACCGGGGGCGCGGGTGCGCTCCTTTCATGCAATGTGCTTTCGTACGAGATTGTCGCCTATGCCGATCTGGGGCCGGAAGCAGTAGCGAGACTCTACGTTCGTGACTTCCCGCTCTTCGTGATAAACGACTCCCTAGGCAATGATTTGTACGAGATGGGCAGGAACAAGTACCGAACGGCATGATACAGCGGCCGGTTTTCTTTTGACTTTTTAGGGTAAATATTCTAAAAGAGAAAAAAGCTTCTTAGGGGACTCTATGCGCGAAATCCGGATAGGGATCGTCGGGGTGGGCAATTGTGCAAGCGCTCTCGTGCAGGGGATAGAGTACTACGGAGAGAAGAAGGAAGAGGAAATCGCGTCGGGTTTGATGCACTACGATATCTGTGGCTACACGGCGCAGCACATAAAGATCGCCGCGGCCTTCGATATTGACAAGAGGAAGGTAGGCAAGCCTCTTCAGGAAGCCATTTTTTCAGCCCCCAATTGCACCAAGAAAATAGTGACAACCGTCCATGACAACGGCGTTATCGTGGCAATGGGGCACCCCCTCGACGGTATCTCGGACCATATGAAGGAGTATCCGGAGAATAGAAGGTTCGTTCTCGCGGACGCGGCGCCTGAGGATGTGACCAGGATCCTGCGGGAGCGCGGGATAGAGGTGCTTGTGAATTACCTCCCTGTAGGATCGGAGGAAGCGGCGAGGTTCTACGCCCGATGCTGTCTCGATGCGGGAGTGAGCCTCGTGAACTGTATCCCTGTGTTCATCGCCTCCGACGAGAAGTGGGCCGCCATGTTCGAGGAAAAGAAGATCCCCGTGGCAGGCGACGACGTGAAGTCGCAGATTGGGGCGACCATCATACACCGTACCCTGGCAAAGCTGTTTAACGACAGGGGTGTCGCCATCGACAGAACGTACCAGCTCAACACCGGAGGAAACACTGATTTCCTTAACATGCTCAACAGAGAGAGGCTCGTGTCGAAGAAGATATCGAAGACCGAGTCGGTTCAATCTCAGCTCGACGTGCCGCTCCCGCCCGAGAACATCCACGTGGGCCCTTCCGACTATGTTCCGTGGCAGTGCGACAACAAGGTATGCTTCTTGCGGATAGAAGGCAGGATCTTCGGGGATATCCCCATCGACCTTGAGCTGCGACTCTCCGTGGAGGATTCGCCAAACAGCGCAGGATGCGTCATAGATACGATCAGGTGCTGCAAGGTAGCCAGGGACAGGGGGGTGGGAGGCGTCCTCGAATCGATATCCGGCTACACCATGAAACACCCCATAAAGCAATTCTCCGACGAGGTCGCTCGGCGCATGGTCGAAGAGTTCATAAGAGGGGAGAGACTCAGATAGGAACTCTCATTGATAGGCTCTAGTTGATAGGCTCTCGGGTAGGTCACAGGCTCGATCCGCTGCTCATGCGGATCTTTCGGCTTCTTTTCGGAAACGCCCCCATCAAACCCAAC
>CAVVNC010000052.1:0-25162 GCA_963749525.1 uncultured delta proteobacterium | reverse complement strand
ACTCCTGGATGATACACCTTCATTATCTTATTGCAAAAAGAGCGAATCCAGGGTATCTTTTTACATTCCCGTAGACTTGAGGAATCCTTAAAGATCGCATTCTATGAATTGATGAGGTGAAGGATGGGTAGTGTCGTCAAATGGAGAAAGAAAAAGATGAGGAAACACAAGTACAGGAAGCTAAGAAGAAGGACGAGACACCAGAGGAGAAAGTAGTGATCTCATAACCTTCATATTCCGTTCGTCCATGTTGCCCATCTTCGGGGTCTCCATCACTCCCCCAAGATGGGCAAGCTTTTTCTCGTTCACGAGAAAGCGGAAACATCCCAAACCAATCGCCCCCTTGCCGATGTGCCAGTGCCTGTCGATGGCGCTCGCCATGGGCGTCTTCGAGTCGTTGAGATGGAAAAACTTTATGCAGGCCGGCCCGCACCTCCCTTCAAGCTCGGCCGCGATGCTCCTCCATACGGGCCTCCGCCTCACGTCGTAGCCGGCCTCGAAGAGATGGGCGGTATCGAGGCAAAACCCCACCCTCTCGCAATCGCCGATAGTCCGGTATATCCGCACCAGCTCATCCACGTTCTTTCCTATAGCTTTTCCCTGACCCGCGGAATTCTCGAGGAGCACACCTAGGGGGAATCTCGTCAGGGCAGCACTCACCCCTCTCGCCACGCCATCGATGCCTCTGGCGATATCCTCGCGGGACCCACAGTGGACGACCATGTTCTCTATACCCACCTCTTTGCACAGCTCTGCCTCGTGAAGAAAGCCGGAGAGGCTCATGCCGTCCTCATCCGACCTCGCGAGGTTGGGAAGATAGGAGAGATGGGCGACCACGGGGAGGGCGGCCGAGAGCCTTCCGAATGCCTCCCTGTCTTTGTCGGTCCAGGCCTTTTTCCCCCATGACCTCGGGTTCTTCACAAAGATCTGCACCACCTCGCACCCGAGTGCGCACGCGTGGCGGAGCGTCTGATCGAACCCTTTGGCGATGGGAAGATGAAAGCCGATTCTCATGGAACCCATAATATAGCAGAAATCCTGGATTTCCTGAATCGCGAGCGGCCCGTTGCAACCATCTTCAGAGGACGAGAAAAAAACGGTTGAAATGGCCTTCAATAAGTTGCAGACTACTCACCATGGAAAAGGAAGTGCTCGCTATAGTGGTAGGCGGAGGTCCGGCACCTGGAATCAACGGCGTCATCAGCTCGGCGACCATCGAGGCGGTCAATGAGGGCATGGATGTGGTGGGCGTCGTCGGCGGGTTCAAGACCCTCTTCGAAGGCAAGGAGAACGATATCAAGCCGCTCACGATTGACGAGGTCACGAGGATCCCCACGAGGGGAGGCTCCATCCTGCGGACATCGCGCGACTATCCTGACAACGTCCAGGAGAAGTTCCGGGTCATGATGGCCACCATAGGCAGGCTCGGCATCGACTACCTCCTCACGATCGGCGGCGAGGGGACCCTCTTCATGGCGAACTGGATATGCCGGGAGGCCCAGGGGAACCTCAAGGTCGTTCACGTGCCGAAGACCATTGACAACGACATCCCACTCCCGGGCGGGCTCTCCACTTTCGGGTACGAGACGGCCCGGCACGAGGGCGTTCGCATCGTCACGAACCTCATGGAAGACGCACGCACCACGGGAAGGTGGTATTTCATCACGACCATGGGGAGGCACGCGGGCCACCTTGCGCTCGGAATAGGCAAGGCCGCGGGCGCGACCATCACCCTCATCCCCGAAGAGTTCGAGAACAAGAGCTGCTCCATGGACCAGGTATCCGACGTTCTCGCCGGTGCCATCATCAAGAGGCTCTCCATGGGAAGGGACCACGGGGTGGCGGTCCTTGCCGAAGGCATGGCCGAGAGGATTGCCCTCGGCGTGGAGGAGTGCGATGTCTCTGCCGGGAAGGACGAGCTGGGGCGCGTGCGCCTCTCGGAAGTGCCCCTGGGAGAGGCCATGAAAAGGATGGTCCGGAAGACCCTCGACACCTGCGGGCTGAAGGTGACCATCGTGGACAAGAACATAGGCTACGAGCTGCGGGGCGCCGATCCCATCCCCTTTGACAGGGATTACACGAGGAACCTCGGGTACGGGGCGGTGCGCTTCCTGAAGGGGGGCGGGACAGGCTGCACCATCATCTCTGACGCCCAGGACATACAGTCCATTCCGTTCTCCGAGTTCATCGATGCCTCCGGTCAGAGCAAGGTGCGGAAGGTCGATATCAACTCGCACATCTACCAGGTGGCGAGAAAATATATGATAAGGCTCGAGCCGGACGATTTTGAGGGCAAGCAGCTGCGGCGCCTGGCCTCCATCACCTGCCTCGACGCCGAGGCGTTTCAGCGGCGGTTTGCCTCCGCGGTCATCTGACCCGCAAAAAGCGGCCTCTCATGGAAGATAAGAATTGGGCATCGCCAGGGCGCTTTTCCGCCTCCTAGCAAGGACAAGGCTTTAGAGAAAGGTCGCACATGGCCCGCACCAAGAAGCACATTGACCCATGGTCCTGGATCGTGATGGGTGTCACGTCCGTCCTGTTCATCACAGCCCTTTTCCTCAAAGGGCTCACCCATGACGTGCTGCTCGAAGCAGGGGTCTTTCTCGTCTCCGTGAAGCTGATCATGACGGTCTACAAGAACAGTGTTTCCGCAGGCGAGCTTAAAAGCCGCCTGGACGACGTCCAGGCGGCACTCGCGCGATTGGAAGGGCTGCTACAGAGAGCGCCCCGGCCGACTGGGGCGACGAAGGCTTCGCAAGAAAAAGCGACCAGGACGAAGAAGTAAGGGCACAAGGCTTAATAAGAGCCTTGGCGAGGCTTTTTCGGGTCTGTGTGTGGGGCGAGGAGCGGAAAATTCCATGCACCTGAGATCGATCACCTTCCACTCTAAAGACTACCCCACGGCAGACCAGTACCCCTTTAACCTCTCCCTATTACGCGAGACCGGAACGATCGTTTTCGATTCGCCCGTATCCCTCTTCTGCGGGGAGAACGGGACCGGCAAGTCCACCGTGCTGGAGGCCCTGGCGCAAAAGTGCGAGATCCACATCTGGAGGGACACCGAGCGGAGGCGCTTTCGCCATAACCCTTACGAAGACAAGCTGGCCAGATATCTCTCCGTGGAGTGGGTTGACGGCATTGTGCCCGGCTCTTTCTTCGGCTCGTCAGTATTCCAGGATTTCGCGCGCATCCTCGATGAGTGGGCCTCGGCGTCCCCTGCCCTTCTCGACTATTTCGGCGGCTCGTCGCTCCTAACCCAGTCTCACGGCCAGTCGATCATGTCCTTCTTCAGGTCCCGGTACCGGATCAAGGGGCTCTATCTCCTCGACGAACCGGAGACTGCCCTCTCGCCTAAGACCCAGATCGACCTCGTCAACCTCGTGGCGGAGATGGGGAGGAAGGGCCACGCGCAGTTTATCATCGCGACCCACTCGCCCATCATCCTCGCCTGTCCCGAGGCGACGATCTATAACTTGGACCGCGCGCCGGTGGAGCGAATCGAGTACGAGGAGACGGATCACTATAAGGTCTTTCGCGATTTCCTCATGGATAGGGGTAAGTACCTGCCCTAGCGCGCCTCCGAGCCAGGGTTGGCGATATCTTGCGCACGTGCGATCCGAAAGTGAGGCGCGGCGCTAAGGGCCGCTGCCGGTGATGATGAACCGCGGCCCGTCGATCGCGAGGTCGGGCCACTCGTTCTTTCCGAAGAGGAGATGGACGCCGTCGAGATCCACGAAGTCGAAGAAGCCGGTGCCCGCGGCGAAGAATATCGCGGCGGACAGACCCACCATGGTCTCGGTCATGCACCCGATCATGAGCTTCATGTTGTTTTCCCTTGCCAGGGCCGCTATTTTGACCGACTCCGCCAGGCCGCTCTTCGCGAGCTTGATGTTCATGCCGTCGCAGAGGTTGTTCTCTATCGCCCTTCGTGCGTCCGGTAGGCCGAGGATCGTCTCGTCGAGGATGATGGGAATGGAGCCGTACGTTCGTATCCTCTCGTAGCCTCGGAGGTCGTCCCTCGGAAGGGGCTGCTCGAAAAGCTCGATCTCCATACCCTCTTTCTCTATGTGACGGACCATTGCGAGAAACGTATCGGTTGTATACCCCTGGTTCCCGTCGAGGCGAAGACTAAAACCCGGGGACCCTTTCCTTGAGGGCCCTGTGGAGACGGGAGAGGATGGCGCTGTCCTGCCCGATATTTCCGCTCACTTTCAGCTTGTAGGTCTTGAACCCCTGGGAGATGGTCCAGTCGATCCAGCGACTGAGCTTTCGAACGTCAGTGAGGAAAGGAATCGTGATGTCCGTCTCTATCGCGGGCAGCGGTCTCCCCAGTGGGCGGACTCGCGCACGCCTCCGGATGCGAGAAGGGCCCGGAAAAGGGCGACCTCAAGTCCCGATATGGTCATGAATGCGCAGGGGTAGGCAATGCGCAGCCTATCCACCGCCTCTCCGTACCCGTCTATGGAAGAGCCTCTGAGCGCGCCTTCTGCGTCATGGAGCACCTTTCTTATGACAGCTACGGTCTCTCCCCCGAAGGCCAGGCTGGTGGGCACCTCGCCCATGCCTGAGGCGCCGCCATCGAGCGTCACCGTAACGATTACGCTGTGGAGATGCTCTTTCTGCCCAAGAGACGTTGAGAAGGCCGTCCTCAGGGGCCGCACGACCTCCCGGAGCCGCACGCCCTTGATGCGGATCATTCGGAATATTCCTGCGGTAGTTGCTGCGCTCGCTCCTGGGATTGTTCCTGCGCTTGCTCCTGGGGTTGTTCCTGGGCTTGCTCCTGGGGTTGTTCCTGGGCTTGCTCCTGGGATTGTTCCTGGGCTTGCTCCTCGGCCTGTTTCCGCTTGATAGGAATGTAGAAGACCTTCACACCCTTGGCGTCCACGCCAAAGAGGCCGGAAAGCACCTGAAATCCCATGCCCTCGGGCTCCCGCTTTACCTCAAGGAGAAAGGCCAGCCTCCGCTTCCACGTCTCCCCCTCCTGTTCCTTCGTGTAAAGGCCGTACATGAAGTTGGAAACGGTCTTCTTCCCGGTCTTCCGGAACTCGTATAGGGTGAGCATGGGTCTCATGATCCTGTCGAAGTCCTTGTTTCTCCAGGGAAGAAGGGACGGGAAGAAGAAGGTCCGGTCCTCCTCCCTGGTGGACCGGTACTCGAAGAACGGCCACACATTGAGGAATGTTCCCCTGTCATCGACCGTGTACCTGTCCAGAAGGAGAATCCTCGTCTCGGTCCATTTGTCATCGCCCGGGTGTCTCTCCCATTCCTTGTAGATAGGCCAGAGGACGTAAGTGACCTCGTCGGCGTCGCTCTGGCTGTGGGAATAGAGAGGCCACATGGCAAGACCGCTCTCCGTTTGTCCGGAGGTGTATGAGAAGATCGGCCAGGGCGCCTTGATCTCTGTACGGTCCGACACGTGCGTATACGTGAAGAAGGGCCAGAGGACCGCGTAGAAGGAAGACCGGGGGGACTTTGTCTGCATGTAGAAAGGCATCGCCCAGACGCTGCTTGTGGGATTGTCCGTATTGATGAACTTCTCGTCCTTGATGAAGAACGGCCAAAGGACGAAGGTCGCCTTCCTTTCTTCCCCCCACCGTCTCTGCCCATAGAGAGGTCCTATCTTGAACCCTTCCTGGTACCCGCTGTAGAAAGAGAAGAAGGGCCAGAGAACGTTTGTCCTCGTGGTCCCGTCGCTGACGCTGTAGCTATAGAGGGGCCACAAGAAAAAGCCTATCTCGTCCCGTCTGAACCTGTTGTAGAGCCTTCCGTAGAAAGGGAAGACCCCCCCGTACGACCTCTCGCCCGTTTCCCCCCAGAAGACCGGGAAGAGGGTGGTGTCGTGCTCCCCAACGCTACTGTGGCGCATGTAGAATGGAACGAAGTAGGACTTCTCCTCGGTGCTCTTTCCCAAAGGGAAGAGGAACGTATAGTTGTCCGGGGAATCGTACGAGGAGAGAAATGGCCTCAGAGTAACATGGGTCTGGTCACCTTCCTCCTCATAGGAGATGAGGGGTCCCAGATAGTTCTTCTGACCGTCCAGGTCCCAGGAGAGGGGCCAAAAAGCGAAGAGGCTGCTTCCCGGGAAGAGGAAAACGAGCACTAGGAGGATGATACGACGCATCAAAAGAAGAGCCCGAAGACAGTCCCCAGGATAGAGATAGGCGTCTGCTCCTGCACCCCTTCGGCGGCCTGCTGCACCTTCTTCATGGTCTTGTTGGCCTCGGCGACAAGATTCCCATCCTTGAGCTGACCCGAGAACTGGTTCACGTTCTTCATCGTCTCTTTTGCCTCGACGTACAGGCTGTCGTCGTTCACCAGTTTCCCCAGGGTGCCCTTGCCCTGCTCGATGTCCGCGGAGACGTTCTTCAGCGAGGCCACTGTATCCTTTGCGTCGTTATAGAGGGTATCGTCCTTCACCAGCTTGCCGAGGGTGCCCTTGCCCTGCTCCACACCCTGAACCATGGTGTCGATCCGGGCAATCGTGGTATTGGCCTTGTCCGCCATGGGCCCGAGCTTGTTGCTCGCGGCGGCCACATTGGCCACGATGCGGTTCACGTTTCCTTTGTTCTCGGCGAGTATATCCTTGAATTGGCCGCTTGCCACCTGGATGTTCGCGAGGCTCGCCTTGAGGTTCTCCTTGTCTTTCTCACTCATGATGCCCTTGAACTGCTCCACGGTGTCGCCGATATTGCGGGCCGCCACGCTCACGTTCTGAAAGATCTCGTCATAGTCCGCATAGGAGACCACATTCTTCAGCTCGTCGCCATTTCTTGCCAGCACGGGAGACTGGCCGGGGGTGATATCCAGGTACTTGTCGCCCAGGATACCGAACGACTTTATGGAGACCTTGCTGTCGATGGGGATCTTCGTGTTCTCCTTCATGAGGAGGGCCGTCTTTGCCATGGTCCCGTCGAGGCTCACCTTGTTCACCCTGCCGACCTCCACCCCTGCGATCTCCACCGGAGATTTCGTGTCGAGGCCTGCAACGTTCTTGAAATGGACACTCACCTCGTACCCGGGACCCTCGGTAAACGAGCCGAATTTGCCAATCCTGAACGACATGTAAAAGAGGAGAATGATCCCGAGAAGGACCAAGACGCCGACCTTGAACTCCGTTGTCATGTTACCCTCCTGCAAAACCCGGTATCTTCGTCGCCCTCATGAATTCCCTCACCGCCGGGTGGTTGCTTCCTCTAATCTCATAGGGGGTGCCCTTTTCCACGATTCTGCCTTCGTAGAGCATGGCCACCCTGTCCGCGATCCGGAACATGCCTAGTATATCATGGCTTATCACCACGTAAGTCTTCTTGAGTCTCATCTGGGTCTCCTTGATGAGATCCTCTATGGTAAGGGAGATCACGGGATCGAGGGCGCTCGTCGGCTCGTCGAAGAGGACTATCTCCGGATCGAGGGCGAGGGCCCTCGCGAGGCCTACCCTTTTTTTCATGCCCCCCGACAGTTCGGACGGCATCTTCTCGCTCGCGCCGAAAAGGCCTACCTGCCTCAGCTTCTCGCCTGCTATCCGGTCTATCTCCCTGCTTGAAAGGTGGGTGTGCTCCCTGAGCGGAAAGGCCACGTTTTCCTCCACGCTCATAGAGTCGAAGAGAGCAGCCTCCTGGAACAGCATGCCGAACTTTTTCCTTACCTCGTTGAGCTGCCTTTCCTTAAGGCGGGTTATGTCGACGCCGTCGATGAGAATCTCCCCCTCGTCCGGTTTCAGAAGGCCGATGAGGTGCTTCATGAGCACGCTTTTGCCGCCCCCGCTCTTCCCTATGATCACGGTGATCTTGCCCTTTTCCACGTCGAGATCGATGCCGTCCAGGACCGTTTGATTGCCGAAACTCTTGCGAACCCCCCTTACACTTATCGCAATATCTTCCATATCGTCCTAGAACATGAGTGACGTGAGAACATAGTCCGAGATGAGGATCACGATGGAGGCCAACACGACCGCCTCGGTGGTGGCCCTGCCCACGCCCTGGGCGCCTCCCTTAGTGTTGAAGCCCTTGTAGCAGGAGATGAGCGCCAGAATGAGACCGAAGCAGGCGGCCTTGGCCAGACCGTTATAGACATCCCCGAGATCGACATACTTGACCATCCTGCCGACAAAAATACCCTCATTGATGCCGAGGAGGCTCACTCCCACGAAATAGCCCCCCACGATTCCGGTAAAATCGGCGATGACGGTGAGAATGGGGAGCATGAGGATCGCCGCCACCACCCTCGGGACCACAAGATACTTAATGGGGTTGAGCGCCATGACGGTAAGGGCGTCGATCTGCTCGGTCACCCGCATGGTCCCGAGCTCGGCCGCGATGGCGGAGCCGGCCCTTCCCGTCACCATAAGCCCCGTAAGCACGGGGCCCAGTTCCCTCGTCATGCTCAAGGCAACCGTGGTCCCCACAAGGCCCTCCGAGCTGAACCTGCGGAAGCCGTAATAGGTCTGGAGGGCGAGGACCATGCCCGTGAACCCGCCGGTCACCACCACCACCCAGAGGGACTTGACGCCCACGAACTCCATCTGCTGGAAAATCGCGGCAAAACGAAAGGGTCTTCGGAAAGTCCAGTAAGCCGCATCTATGAGCATGATACATATGCCGCCCACCTCAATCGCGAACCTGCCGATCGGCTGGAAAAGCCTCTTGACATGCTCTTCAACCATAGAGCCTCGGTACGCGCCGCGATACGCCGCAGAGGATCTCATAGGGTATAGTCCCTACCTGGTCCGCGATCTCATCGGCCGTGATCCTCTCGACGCCGGAGGTGCCCATGATGACCACCTCTTCACCGGGTCCGACGTCTGCCACACCGGTGACGTCCGCGAGGACCCATTCCATGCATACTGTCCCCATGATGCGGCACCGCCTGCCCTTGATCAGGACCGTCCCCCGGTTGGAGAGGCTCCTCGGGAAGCCGTCGGCGTAGCCGATGGGCACGTAGGCCACCCTCGTCTCCCTTTCCGTCACGTACGTGCGGCCATAGCTCAACGACGACTGCGCGGGAACGGTCCGAACGTAGCCGACGCTGGACGTCCATCTCATTACCGGCTTCAGACGGACCTTTCCCCGCAGGCTCTTGTCCGGGTGAGAGCCGTAAAGCATGATGCCGGGTCTCACCATGGTGAAGTGGGCTTCCGGGTAATCGCAGATGGCCGCGCTGTTTGCCATGTGGACGAACCTCGGCCTTAGCCCTGAGGCCCTGAACGACTCGAGCACCCTACGGAAGGCCTCGACCTGTCCTGCCCCGTAATCGTCCCGCAGCTCAGAGGAGGCGAAGTGGCTCATGAGACCCTCTACGTGGATATGCCCCATTCGTCCGAGTCTTTCAAGAAGCATGCCAAGGTCACCGGGAGAGAAGCCGAGCCTTCCCATGCCGGTGTCCACCTTTACGTGTATTTTGAGGGGTTTTGGGCCTTGGTGAGCAGCCGCCCTCTCGAGGGACTCGAAGCTAACGACTGTCGGCGTCACGTCGTTTTCGACAAAAATCCGGACGTCTTCCCACGGCATGACCCCGCTGAGCACGAGTATGGGACAGGACACCCCGCTTTTTCGCAGCTCGATTGCCTCGTCGATGCTGGCTACCGCCAGGTAGCCGGCCCCTATTGACTGGAGCCTCAAGGCCACCCGCGCTGCGCCATGGCCATACGCGTCCGCCTTTATCACGGGCAGAAGGGTCACGCCGGGTTCCACGAGGGCCCCGATGGACCGATAGTTCTCCTCGATCGCGTCCAGATCTATGTACGCTGAAGTCCGGAGCTTTCTCCGGCCGGCATCGTCAAGGACCTCAAGACCCATTCTTGATCCGCCTGAACACCCTCCGAAAGGCCTCGACGACCCGCTCTACCATCGCATCCTCGAATGTCATGGTGAGAAAGGCTGCTTCAAATTGGCTGGGGGCGAAAAAGATGCCTTCTTCGAGCATCGCCTTGAAGAACTGCTCGTACCGCAGCCGGTCGGATGAGGCGGCGCTCTTGTAGTCGATCACGTCCCGGTCGCTGAAGAAGCCCGTGAACATGGACGTGAGGCCGTTTATCCGATAGGGCACCCCTTGCTCAACGGCAGCCTCCCCGATGCCTTTCTTCAGGGAATCGAGCTTCAGCGCAAGCTTTCGGTACGGATCTTCTTCTTTCAGACGGCGAAGCACATAGGAGCCCGCCCTGACCGCCACGGGATTTCCGGAGAGCGTGCCGGCCTGGTATACCTCCCCCTGGGGCGCGAGCATCTCCATGAGCTCTCTCCTTCCCCCGAAGGCCCCTATGGGAAACCCACCGCCCATGATCTTTCCCAGACACGTGAGGTCGGGACGTATCCCGTACAGCTCCTGCGCGCCCCCATAGGCTATCCTGAAGCCGGTGATCACCTCGTCGAATATCAGGATGATGCGGTGCCTCTCGCACAGGTCTTTCACGTCCTCCAGGAACCCTTTCTTCGGAAGGATCACGCCCATGTTGCCCATGACCGGCTCGAGGATGAGACAGGCAATGTCGCTCTCCTCTTTCACGATGCGCGATACGGTGTCTATGTCGTTGAACTCCGCGACGAGCGTATGTTTCGCCAGGTCGGCCAAAATGCCTTTGCTGTCGGGCACGCCGTACGTGGCCAAGCCGGAGCCTGCCTTCACGAGCAGGCTATCGACGTGGCCGTGATAGCAGCCCCGGAACTTGATGATTCCCACCTTTCCCGACGCGCCCCGGGCGAGCCGCACGGCGCTCATGGTCGCTTCCGTGCCGGAGTTCACGAGACGCACACGTTCGACGGATGGAAAGGCATCGATGATCTGTCGCGCGAGCAGCACCTCGTACTCGTGGCAGGCCCCGAAGGTCGTTCCGTTGGCAACGGCGGCCTGGATCTCCCGGGTGAGCCCGTCGTCGGCATGACCGAGTATGACGGCCCCCCAGGAAGAGACGAAATCGAGGTAGGAATTCCCATCCACATCGAACATGGAGGAGCCTTTGGCCCGCGCCACATAAAAGGGCTTGTCGTGGACCGACTGAAAGGCCCTCACGGGGCTGTTCACCCCGCCAGGAATAAGACCAAGCGCCTCATTATAAAGCTCTTCCGACCTTTTCCTTCCCATGACCTCTAATTGTAACCGCGCATCCGGAAGGCTTTCAAGAAAAAAGTCCCCTCCGGGTGTACGACATAGAAGTTGGTGTGAGGAATTGACCTTGTCTTGCCAGTGTGTTATTGTAGCTCATGAGCTACATGGAGGTGACCATGGATCAGAGAGACACGCTGGAAGCAGAACGTCTGGGAATCATGGAACGGATGGCCGCAATCACGCGTATGCGACGGGGTACTGTCAATGAGCAGTATTTCGAGGTACGGCAGAAGGATGGGTCGGTTGTTCGGCATGGTCCGTATTTCCTTTACAGCCGGACCGAGAAGGGCAAATCATTCAGCCGTCGTATTACCGGAGAGGAGGTGGAACGCTTCAAAGCGGAAACGGGAAATTGCCGCCGGTTCAAGGAACTCTCCAACCGTTGTGTGATGATTTGTGAAGAGCTGGCCGAAACGGACGAGAAGAAGGTGGAAAAAAAACGCTCGAAGCCGAGTCGGAGAGGCTCAGCGAGATAGCACGGTTTACCGCCCTGGCCGAGAGGGCCTACGTGCGGAGCGGCACAGTGGACATGGAGGCCCTGGAGCAGGGGATGCGGGCGGCGGCCATGAAGGACGGCGCAATGGCTCTCACGGCGCTGCTCCGAAGTATTGCCGAATCCGGGCAAATAGCCTGCTCTCATTGCCATGTCCCTATGGAAAGCCATGGAAGACGGTCAAAGGAGATCATCACGCTCCTTGGAGAGGTGACCATTGATAGGACATACTACATCTGCACCCGTTCCGATTGCGACGGCAGCGGATTCCCCAAGGATACCCTGCTTGATGTTGCGCATACCTCGTTTTCACCCGGGGTCCGCCGTCTCATGGCCAGAAGCGGGGCCAGGGACTCGTTTGCCCGGGCGGAAGAAGACCTCCTGGAGTACGCAGGGATTCGCGTGGGCGCAAAGGAGGTGGAACGAGTTGCAGAAGCGATTGGAGCCGATATTGCACGTCGAGAACAGATTCGTCGGGCAGAAGTGCTGACGGACGACGTTCCCTCCCCGGAAAGGCCGATTCCAGTTTTCTATATTGCATGCGACGGCACGGGCGTTCCCGTGAACAAAAGAGAAACCGTTGGTCGAAAAGGAAAGCAGGGCGACGCCAAAACAAGAGAGGCAAAACTGGGATGCATCTTTACTCAAACAAAGACGACTTCAGAGGGGTTCCCATTGCGGGAAGAAGGATCGACCACCTACACGGGAGCGATTGAGACGGCAGAGGTCTTCGGCGAGCGTCTCTATGCCGAGGCGTTGATGCGAGGCGTCAACCACGCAAAACTGGTTGCCGTCCTCGGCGACGGAGGCTCGCTGGATATGGAACATGGCCGGCATGTATTTCCCCTTTGCTGTTCATATCGTCGACCTCTACCATGCGCGGGAACACCTCCATGCTCTTCTCGCGCTTATCTTCCTTCCGGGGGAACTCTATAAAGCACGATGCAAGGAGTGGTCCGACTGGCTTGACGAAGGAAACGTGGAGCAGATCATCTCAGCCGCAACTGGGTTGCTTCCGAAGCAAGAGAACAGCCGAAAATCCGCCGCGACGGAGATCGAGTACTTCACCGCCAACACCGAACGAATGCGTTACGCCGACTTCAGGGCTCGGGGCCTATTTGTAGGATCGGGCGTCGTCGAGGCCGGCTGCAAGAGCATCATTGCGGCTCGCATGAAGAAATCGGGAGCCAAGTGGTCAGTCCGGGGAGCCAACGATATCATCACCCTTCGTTGCGTCCTCGCCTCATCAGGCTTTGAAGATTACTGGGCCGAACGTGCTTCTGCCTGACCATGTCGGCAAGAGACTCAATCGGCCCCACTTTCATGTCGCACACCCGTCCCCTCCTCGATGCGCCGCGGCCTCTTCTTTTGGGAAGGAGGCGCTCAAGGCTAAAGGACGGGAGCCTCTAGGTCATATTTTCCTTTACTTTCAACGCAAAACGTCCTAAACATATTAGCTCCATCAACCAACACGAGAGGAAGGGACCTGCGCAATGCCTAGACCTGCGTCGCGAGTAGAGAAGATTCCGCCGTACCTTTTTGCAAGGATCGACAAGAAGAAGGAGGAGGCGCGAAAGAGAGGGATCGACCTTGTCGACTTCAGCATAGGCGACCCCGACATTCCCACCCCTGCCCACATAGTGGAGAGGATGAAAGAGGCCACGGAGAACCCGCGGAACCATCAGTATCCCAGCTACGAGGGTATGCCGGCATTCAGGAAGGCCGTGGCAGAGTGGTACGCGCGAAGGTTCGGCGTGAGGCTCGATCCTGATACGGAAGTGGTCGCCCTTATCGGCTCTAAGGAGGGCATAGCGCACCTGCCCTGGGTCTATCTCGACGAGGGGGACGTTGCCCTGATCCCTTCACCAGGCTACCCCGTCTACCGGATCACCACCCTCCTTGCCGGGGGCACCCCCTTCATCCTCCCTTTGAGGGAAGAGCGGGCGTTTCGTCCCGACCTCGACAGCATCCCCGAAGAGGCGAGGAGAAAGGCCAAAATCTGTTTTATCAATTATCCGAACAACCCGACCGGGGCCCACGGTGACGACAGCCTCTACGAAAGGGCAGTGCGTCTCGGCAGGGAGAACGACATACTCATCTGCCACGACGCCGCATACAGCGAGGTGACCTACGACGGCCACAAGGCGCGCAGCATTCTCGAGTTCGACAAGGAGAAGCGATATTCCATAGAGTTCCATTCCCTGTCCAAGACCTACTGCATGACAGGGTGGAGGATCGGCTTTGCGGTGGGGAACAGCGAAGCCGTCCAGAACCTCGGGAAGCTGAAGACCAACATAGACTCAGGCGTGTTTCAGGCAATCCAAGAGGCCGGGATAGAGGCCTTGACAGGGAGCCAGGAGTCGGTGGAGGCCATGAAGACGGTCTTCGCCCGGAGGCGCGATCTCGTCGTGGAGGGCCTCGCCTCCATAGGCATAAAGGTGCCCAAGCCCCTGGGTACCTTCTATATATGGGCCCACGTGCCCGCTGGTTACACTTCCGCCGAATTCGCAGAGGCCCTGATCGAACGGATCGGCATCGTCGTGACACCGGGTGCCGGTTTTGGCGATGAGGGTGAAGGCTATTTCAGGATATCCATCACGACCCCCGAGCCACGCATCCGGGAAGGGATGGGGCGGCTGAAAGAACTTCGCCTCTAACAGAAGCATAAGCGGGAGCGAGGGGCTCCCGTGGCAATGCTTGCGGCGCTTAAGCCAGCGACAGAAACGAGCGCAGCGAGGTTAAGGGGTGAGCTATGCTACCAGCCGCTCCTAGGCGAGCGAAGCGAGTCTCTGAGCGGGGAGGCCGGGGCACCCGCGAAGCGGGTCGTGGCTTTGCCTGTGGAGGGGGCGCTGAACCCCAATAATAGAGGTTCCTATGACGACGAGGCCCGTCGAGGCTGCTGCGGGGACACCCTTTCGTTGGCGCGTCCTCTGGGCGACATTCTTTTCCTACCTGGTCGACAGCTACGATCTGGTCGTTCTCGCCATCGCCATGCCTGTGCTCCTCAAAGTGCTCCATGTCCCCCTCAGGACAGGGGGGCTCCTGTTCTCAGGCACCATGGTGGGGGCAATCTTCGGCTCCGTCCTCTTTGGTCTCATTGCCGAGAATTACGGAAGGCGCTTCGCCTTGATTCTGTCGCTCCTATGGCTGGGCGTCGCCATGGGCCTCATCCTTTTCATCTCCACGTGGTGGCATCTGCTCTTCGTGAGGCTCTTCGCGGGCATTGCCATCGGGGGCCTCTGGGGCCCCTGCTCGGCTCTCATTGCCGAGCACTGGGCCCGGGAAAACCGGGGCCGGGCATCCTCCTTTGTTTACAGCAGCTTCGCCGTGGGGGCAATGCTCGCCTCCCTGGCCGGGCGGCTGGTCCTGAACGTCGACTGGAGGATGCTCTTTCTCTTCGGATCCGCCTCCATCGTCCTCGCCCTTATCGTAGGCCTGCTTATCCCGGCCCACGGAGACAGGCAGACCGCCGCTCCCGAAAGGACTAAGGAGAAGGTCCGCATCGGCTCCATCTTCACCCGCCAGCTCCTCCGGACCACGATACTCGCCACTCTCGTGAGCGTTTTCAACCTGGCCGGGTACTGGGGAGCGGCCTCGTGGCTCCCCACCTTTCTCGTAAAGGAGAGGGGCCTCTCCCTGGGAACCATGGCCAACTTCTCCCTCTTCATGTACGTGGGCATGTTCGCCGGCTTCCGCATCTTCGGCGTCCTCGCCGACACGATCGGGCGGCGCAAATCGATGATGGCCGCCTTTCTCCTCGTCTCCTTCTCCCTTGGCGTCTACATCGTTTCCTACAACCCCTTATTTCTCTTCTGGTGGGGGACGGTCGTCGGTATCGGGGTGAGCGGAATAGCTGCGACTGCGGGCGCATACTATGCGGAGATCTTCCCCGAGCATCTTCGGGCGTACGCGGGCAGCTTCTGCTGGAACGCGGGCCGCATCGGGGCAGTGCTCGCGCCGTGGCTGGTGGGATACGTGGGTGAAACCCGCAGCCTTCAAACCGGCCTTGCCATTGTCTGCGTCATCAATCTCATGGGCATAATAGTTCTCTTCTTTCTGCCCGAGACGCTCGAGAAGCGCTCGTGACAAAGCGAAGGTCCCCGGTCAAGACCGATGCGTCCTGCCCATCTCGGCTGCATTGTCTGTCCTCGATGCGGCCGCCGGACGTGCTGGGAAGACGGATACTGATCACCGGCGATGTCAACACAGGAAAAACCACTCTCGCGAAGGCCATCCTCGATGCGCTCTGTACAAGCCGGCTGTCATCCCGCATAGCCGTGGTCGACATGGCCCCGGAGGTTCCCGAGGAGGTTGCGTTGGAGCGGGACGTGCTGGGGGTCGGGGGTAAGCTATTGTCCGGCGATGAGGACGTCCTCTATCTTGCCTCGCCTTTGAGGCCGCCGCGCCTTTCTGCGAGGACCGAGGAAGAGGCCCTCCTCATCGCCGAGGAAAACAGGGAGAAGATAGAGGCCTTGCTGAAGACCTTCGCATCCTCCGGGAGAGATATCCTCTTCGTCAACGATGTGAGCCTTTATCTCCATGCGGGAACAACAGAGCGCCTGATGCGGTATGTGGCTGCAGCGACGACAATCGTGGCGAACGGCTACTACGGCGAGAAGCTCGGCCCGGGCATCGTCTCTCTCCGCGAGGCGACTGAGATGCGAAAGCTCATCGACGCCTTCCCCTGTCACATCAGCCTGCCGACAAGGCGCTGAGCCCCGATAATAGCGTGCTGAGCCAGCGACAAACCGAGCGAAGCGAGGCTGAGGGGGGAGGCTCCATCCGGCTTTGCCGGTGGAGGGGGCGCTGAGCCCCTTTAATTGCCGGCGCCTCCCGATCTGAAAAAGTTGAGAAGGTACTCCCCGTCCTTGGGAGACAGGTCGAACTTGAAGATCGCCTGCTCAACCAGGCGACTGACCTGCTGACCCGGCGATTCCCGGAGACCGGCCGACACCCACCTGACCGCCCTTCTCAGATCTTCCCCTTCAGGGAAAGGATACGCCATCGTTTCCGCCCTCCTCTTTTCAGGAATCGAGAACCTTTGCCATTATAAGCCGGGAATGCGTCCGGCCGCAACATGCGGGCAAAGGGTCAGCTTGAATCCAAACTGACCCTTTGCCCGCATGCCTATTTCTTTTGTCTCCCAGTTCTGATATGCTTTTTGCGCATCCTAGACATGAGAGGAGACCTCGATGCCCATCTATGAGTATGAATGCCGGAATTGCGAAGAAAAGTTCGAAGTGCTGCAGAAGGCCGACGAGACGAACGATCTGATTTGCTGCCCGAAGTGCGGCACGGAGAAACCGGAGCGCCTTCTCTCTGCATTTTGTTCAGTCGGCTCCAAAGGAGCCCCACAAGCCGTGTCCCACTCCGCGGCGGGACATAGCTGAAGCTCCTCTTAGGGAGACGGGATCTCCCCTCAAAATCGCGGTTTTTCAAGCCAGCATAAGGGGCGGCGCTGCTCTCGCCGCTCCTTTTTCCTCCTTCTTCCAGCCCTTCAGGCGGTCAACCTTATAGGATACTTCCAAATCTTTTGGTCTAAAAGATCGCCCCTTTTCGCTAAAAAGACGGACAATTCCCGTGCGAACGGAGTCGACGAAGAGGGGCGTTTCTTGGCACGATGCCTTAAGAAGAAACGCTTCATGGCCGAAAAGCTAATAGAGCAGCGAATCGCGAAAGCAGAAACATCCCAAGGAGGAACGCATGGCACTCATGACCTGGAGTGATCAGTTGAGCGTCAACATCAAACAGGTGGACAGCCAGCACATGAAGCTCGTGGAACTCCTCAATAACTTCCACGAGGCGATGAAGGTCGGAAAAGGGAAGGAAGCGATGGGAAAAACGTTCTCAGATCTCCTCGACTACGCGGCGTCTCACTTTGGCACTGAGGAGGAACTCTTCAAGAAACACGGATACCCAGCCCTTGCCTCCCACAAGAGGGAGCACGATGCCCTCACGAAGAAAGCCATGGACCTCAGCCAGCGCTTCTCCCGGGGGGAGCCGGTAATCAGCGCCGATACCATGCAATTCCTGAAGGGCTGGCTTTACGATCACATAATGGGAAGCGATAAGAAATACGGCCCCTTTCTTAATGCAAAGGGCGTGTACTGAGAAACCGGGTTGCTTATCTCGTGAGGATATTATCCGTTCTCAGATCCCCGCGTACCACTCGTATCCCTGGTCTTCCCAGTAGCCCCCTTTTCCCCCGGCTATCCGGGAGAAATCCTCGATAATTTCGAGGCGC
This sequence comes from uncultured delta proteobacterium, assembly GCA_963749525.1. GTDB lineage: Bacteria > Desulfobacterota > Syntrophorhabdia > Syntrophorhabdales > WCHB1-27 > CAVVNC01. Next base: position 7,325 of record CAVVNC010000052.1, on the reverse strand, counting down.
ATGACATATTTCGCCATCTTATAGCCGAGCTGCCGCTCCAATCGCAAACGGAGAGGCGCGCCGTTCTTCATCGGCAGGGGTTTGTCGTTAAGATCGTACGCGAGTATCGTCTGCGGATGAAAAGCGTCTTCCAGGTCAATGCTCTCGTAGTAGGGTGAGGTACCGTCCTCTTCCATCGGGTCAGCGCAGTAGAAGACGACATAGCGGCCATTGGGTTTCAGGCGCGCTGCCTCCAGCAGCGCGCCGAGGCGCGCCCCCTTCCACTTGCCTATTGCGCTCCACCCTTCGACGCAATCGTGCCGAGTTATCTGGGTGCGGCTGGGAAGGTTTCGAATTTCGGGCAGGGATAGGGTCATGGGCCGCTCGACCAGACCGCCTACCTCGAGGCGGTAGTCCGTAAACCCTTTGGCTGCCAGCGCCCCGTATGCCTGATTCTGCGGCATTGACGTGCCATTGCTCCGGAATTGCGGCGACAGTTCCGCTGCCCGGAATTCCTGCGCCATCGCTTTTCGCGGCACCACCAACCTTTGAATCTTATTGGTGGCCTTCTCGCCCAGGCCCAACACCTTGGGGAACCAGGCGCCCTCGGAGAGCCTGCCGCAGCCGGCAAGGACCAATACGCTTGCGCCCGCGAGAAGGCGCTTCATGAGACCGCGCCGGGTAAGCTCGTTGCTGCTACCCATGATCTACCTCCGATTTGACCCTGTAGTATCCGGTGATCATCGAGCGAACGTTGTTCCACAAACCGGTGACAATTACCTCGAACACATGGATGATCACAAAGAGCACCATGGCCCAGGCAACTACGAAATGGATCGTCCTTACGGATTGCCGGCCAAAAAAGATATCCACCCAGCCCCGGTACAATGCATCCAGGGCCGGCGACATACCCAGTCCCATGAGGATCATCAGGGGGAGGAGGAAAAAGATCACTGCCAGATAGGCGGACTTTTGCAAAATGTTGTAGTGCTTGGACGCCTCACCTGTGGGGTGTCGAAAGCGCAGATGATCGACAATCGATCTGCCTGTGGAGCGCAAATCTTGCCTTGTGGGAGCAAGATCCCGGCGCACATGGCCGCTCACGATGGAATAGGCCACAAAGGCGATGCCGTTTATCACGAGCAGCCAGGCGAAAAAGAAGTGCCATCGGCGAGCTATGGCGAGCCAGCGCGAACTGGGTATGGTAAGCCAGGACGGGAAGCTGCGGAAGGTTAATTCTCCCTCCGGGCCTCCGGAGGCTCCCAGGAATCCGGTTGTGTCGAAGTCGCGGCAAAAAACGCGCGTGATGCCGGAGATTTCTCCCCTATCCTCCCGCCGGCCCTCTATCTCCAGTACAGGGGGAGCGCCGCTGTAGGACGACTTCCCCCAATAGAGCGCCGGATGGGCATCGAAAATATTGAGACCGCTCATCAGGAGGATGGCAAGAAAGACGACGTTGCCCCAGTGCATGATGCGCACCGGCAGGGGATGCCTGTAGTAGGGATATCCACTCGATCGGGCCCGGCCAAAACCCTTGAGGATTCCGGGGACTCTTCTTAGGCTGCCGTATATTGTCTTGATTATCCGGCTCGTTCCGAACGCGGCAAAAAGAACGGCATTTATCCCGTGCCTCACGCCCGCAGACAACGCATGCCTGCAGTGCGAGTATCCTTTGGAAACGGCGCGACCGAGCCTTCTAAAGATTCTTCGCAAGATGGGTGATGTCTTCCCTAATGGTCCTGCCATGGCTTTTCGCTTTTGATATCCCGCGGAAAATCGGGATGCGATATTGTTTCGTGACAATTTAAATGTAAGGCCGGCGAATCCGCTTTTCCAGCGGCCTGCCGGCAAATCCTCTCCCGGGAAGCTTGCTGTATTTCCGCGCGAAGCCTCAAGCTTGCAGAGGCGCCGAAATATATTTACGTTTACTACGTGACGAGATGCAGATGACCGATAGATGCAGAAGGCAATAATGGACACCCAAACGGGCGTTCCCCACACTCCGATGATATCTGCTTTGGCTAAGGTGCAGTGCGCATCCCTTAGTGGAGTTTGCGGGTAGAGGATGAAGGGAATCCCTTTCACCCTCCTCCTTCTTGTGCTCCTTTCCCAAGGCCCGGTTTTCGCGGAAAACGGCCGCGAAGGACCGGGCGACTACAACCATGTCGAAACTTACCGCTACCAGGCAGTTCCTCTAGGCAAAGAAAGCGACACGGAGCAGGTCCGAATGGTCCTTTCTTTTGAGGATGACCGGATCGACTTTTCCTCAACGAGCGTCTCTGAGAAGGCAAACGAGCAAGTAGTGCTGGAAATGACCGGAAAAGGTGACTTGATTTCCGGGACGAGGAGCCTCACGAGCAGTTCGGGGAAGGTTGCGAAGGCGAAGATATGGAGAGACGGGAACAGAGTATACACGCACAGGAGCAAGAAGACCACGGCCGTGGATGTTCCCAAAACGGCAATCCTTGCCATCAAGGGCTCTCTGCTCGTTCTCCTCAGAAGCTTCCCTTACGGAACCACCGATCAATGGAACCTCCTCATGATCGAGTTCTCGGGAAACTCGATACCAGCCTCCGTCAGGCAGATCGGCACAGAGCGTATTTCCGTGCCTGCCGGCGAATTCCTCTGCTACCGGGTGGAAGTCCGTTTTCGTGTTTTCATTCTGAATCCCGTAGTAGTCTGCTGGGTTACCACAGAGAATCCCCACATAGTGGTAAAGAGCATAGGAAAGAGGGGCATCTTCACTCCCACCTACGTCACCAGCCTGATTGGGAAAGAGTGAGGGCGGCTTGAACCGGCTCTGCCGGTACAGGGGGTGCTGAACCGCGCGACCCACGTGGCCTTGTGGGAAGCACGTCCGGAAGGTGGCATGACGTGGGCACCCCGAACGAGGTGTGCTCAAGGAGGGAGAAGCTCACGGACAGGAGGCTATCCGGATAGCCGAAGGGTTCGATCACCCCTTGAGTGTCGCCTGGGGATGTCTCGAGTTCGCGTATCTCAAGAGCGTTAAGGGGGAGCTGAGCGAGGCCGCCCGTCTGCTCGAACGCGCGGTCGATCAATGCCGCGAGTGGAACATCACGAGTCACACCCCCGTCGCAATGGCTTCTTTAGGGCACGTGTACGCGCGGTCGGGACGCATTCAGGAGGGCCTCTCCTACCTGCAGCAGGCCTTAGCCGATTACGAAAGGGCAGGAATTGGGGTTTACCACTCGGCTGCTGTCAGCCACCTCGGCGAGGCCTATCTCCTCGCAGACCAAGTCGAGAACGCACGTGTCTGGGCCGACCGCGCCGTGATGCTTGCTCGCGGGCGCGGTGAACGCGGCTATGAGGCGTGGGCCCTCCGCCTCCTGGGCGAAGTCGCCTCGCACCAAGGCTCCCTCGACGCGGCAACGGCCCAGGCGCACTACGATGTCGCAATGACCCTGGCCTCCGAGCTTGGGATGCGGCCGCTCGCGGCCCACTGCCACCTCGGCCTGGGCAGGCTTTGCAGGCTGGCCGGTCAACAGGAACAGGCACGGCAGCACCTGACTACCGCGAGCGCGATGTACGGCGAGATGGACATGCGCTTCTGGCTGGAGCAGGCACAGGCAGAACTGGGAGACGTGGGCTGATGCGCTGCCGGCAGTGCCGGGGGTGGACCGCGCGGAGTGCCTCTCTTCTAGTCCTGCGGTTGGAGCCCGGAAGTCTGGGCGGGGGCTGCTTTCGCCTCTGGCTGAGCTCTGCGTCGTGCCCAAAGGAATTGAGACCATGAATCGACGAATCGGCGGACTTTTGTTGGTGCCCATAGTGGTCTTTCTCTGCCGGCCTTTTAGGGCTTCAGCTGCTGATGATCACGTTCTCAGGAAGCCGGAGGACGTTGTTCCTTGGCTTTACCGGGACTTCGGCCTCCACACCATGATGGAGGAGCCCTATTGGAAAAACGCGTCCCTGATCCAACAGCCGAAAAGAGCGCTCTTCCTATCGTTGACGGAAGTGAATTCTGCCTTTATCCTCTCTCAATACAAGGGGCACATGAATACCAATAGTACTATCCGTGATGTCGTGAACCATCCCTCTTTCAAGGGCTTTGGTCGGTTTATTCTGCCGTTAGACCGTGGCACATACGACGAGAACATGCAGCTTAGCCGTGTAGGGTCTCTTTTGCCGTACCACAGCCACATAGAACCAGCGGCTGTAGTGAACACGATCAATTACATGATTGACCAACTGGCCGAGGGAAAGATCCTATTCCACAACTTCTACACCGACCGGCAAAAGGCGGAAGATCCGGCTAAAAGGAATACAGGGCTTTTCTTTTTCAAGGGTAAGCCGGGGGCCCCATTTGCCATCGTGTGTCCTGGCGGTGGCTTTTCCTACGTCGGTTCTATTCATGAAGGTTTCCCTCTCGCCATACAACTAAGCAAGAAAGGATATAATGCTTTCGTCCTGCAATACCGCGTGGGAGGCGAGCCAAGAGCCTGTGAAGATTTGGCCGCGGCTATATCCTATGTTTTTGAACATGCTGAATCATTAAGTGTAAGCACGAGAGGCTATTCGGTGTGGGGTAGTTCAGCGGGGGCAAGAGTGGCGGCACAAATCGGTTCAAACGGTCCCGCCGGATACGGTAATTATGATCTTCCGAGACCTCGCGTTGTAGTCATGGCATATACCGGTCATTCGTCCTTCACCCGAGATGATCCGCCGACTTTCGTGGTCCAAGGCGAAGATGACGGAATCGTTAATGTATCCACTGTTGACAGGCGTGTAGATGCCATGCGAAATGCCGGAATAGAAGTCGAGTATCATAAGTATCGGAATGTAGGTCATGGTTTCGGGCTCGGCATCGGCACGGATGCCGAAGGATGGACGGAATACGCAGTTAAATTTTGGGAAAAGCACACATGTGAGTGAGAGCAAAATTCATAATGAAACAGAAAGATCTCATTCAGCCGCATAAAACTCCAGACTCCTGTATGGAGATGCAGCGGCTTCCAGACGAGATGGTGGTCACCTCATCCACCCCGGAGCCGTCACCAAGGCTTCGTTGCATTGTCGGTTGGGGATGCTCCTCCCAAAGTATAATGGTTGTTTTTCAGGCAAAATCAACGAGGGAGCACCAGAGCATTAGCCATTCGACGCAGTACGATAAAACTCTTGACTTATGTAATACGAAGTACTACAATAGAACCAGCCAGTAAAAGCTAAACCATCCGTGAGGGTGGGACGGAAAGCCAAGGGTCTTCTCCAGAAGACAGCCAGTTGCCTGGACAGCAGTCAACTATCGGGTTGACGCGATAGTTGATCAGGGGAGGTTGTCATGGGCCGGACCCTTGTCGTAAACGTCGGCCCGCGTTTTGTGTCGTTTGAGCGGAATGAAGAAGAACTGGAATCCGCCGCGATGCGACCGATTGCCGTGAGCTGCAGCCTATGCTAACAATGGCAGAGCAGAATAATCAGGAGGTGTGTCATAAAAATAGGTGAGGGTAAGCAATTACAATTACTGAAAAATCTGTCCGTCTCCTCGTCTGCCACGTCCAAAGCAGCTACCTCCCAGACAGCGGCGCAGGGGTCGGCGGGCACAACGGACAAGGTGGAATTGTCGAGCTGGAAAGACGAGGTGGCAAGGCTGAAAGAAAAGGCAAAAGCGATCCCCGTCGTCGATGAAGAAAAGGTAGCGAGGGTGAAGCAGGCCATAGACTCTGGAACATATGAGGTAAACAGCCAGTTGGTTGCGCGGGGTATCCTTAAGAGCCAGCTTTCGGACGAAATATCTTGATAGGGAAAGGATGCGCATGGATTGTCTGATGAAGAAGTCGTAAACCGGCTTAGGCTGATCGTGACCCGGTACAATGTGCTCGTTGATAAAATTCGTGGGACGTACTACCAAAGAGAATAGACGGCTGCTCTGCACGGTTCAGGTCCTGTTTCATTGATCGGTCTAAGCCCACCTTTCCTTGAGAGAAAATACCCCAAGCCCTCCCATTAATGCAGGCTCCGAGAAACCCGTCCTGCCGGCATCAACCGCCTCTCCTCGACCTCTTCATTCGCACCAACCGGCGGGTGAGGGAGGTGAATGACTTGGTGAAACCGTCTCTCGTCAGGTAAAGGACAACCGTGAGGAGAAGACTGCCGGTGAGAAGAAAAAAGAACGTCTTGTAGTGTTGGTGGCTCACCGCCGCTCCCTGCCAGGTAAGTATCAAGGTCCCGGGAAGCCTGCCCACTATGTTGATCAGGATAAAGGGCACAAATCCCATGCCGGTGAGGCCGAGGAGATAGCACAGGGGGTCTTTCGGAAAACCGGGTATGAGGAAGAGTGCGAAGACGAGATACAGTCCCTTGGAGGCGACGAATTCATGAAACCTTTCCCTATATTCCTTCTTGACCGCCTTCTCAACAAGGGGCACCCCGAAGATCCGTGCTATCAAGAATGCGGTGAGAGAGCCAAGGGTAAGCCCGAGGGTCGAAAGGATGGCGCCCCGCACATGGCCGAAGAGAAAGCCGGCGACGAAGCCGGTTATCTCACCAGGGCCCGGGACAGGAGCGATGATAACCTGGAGGGCCTGGAGCGCGACGAAGACCACCCCTGCGAAGGGTCCGTACGACACAATAAGGGCCTCGAGCCGCTTTGGCGCGAAGAAATACCTCCACAAGTGGACGGCATGCCGCCACATGCCTACATGGTAGGCATAGAGGGTCAGGCTAATGACGGCCAGGAGGAGAAGGACGAGAAGAGCCCGGACCAAGGGGGACTGGGTTTTTGCAGTTTTCTCACTCATAAGATGGTGGACCATCCTCGTCATGGGCGAATCACGCCCGAGTCGTGACGGACAGATTCGGGTGTGCCCCTTCAGAAATGCTTATCGCAATCTCGATGGAGAATCAAGGATGACGTTATGGCAGGTCCTCGGCAGAGGATGAAGGCAGGGGTTCTTACCTGAAGGTCCGACGGGATGGTGGCTTTGTCGTTTGTCTTTGCCCTCGATACGCCCATTGTTTGTCCCCTCGTCGCCCGTCAGCTCGTTCATCGACTTCTTGAAACCGCGTATGGCCTTGCCCAGGGAACTTCCACTCGGAAACCTTGCTCGGCCCGAAAACGACCACGCAATCACGAGGATGATTATCAGATGGGTCGGCTGAAAAAGACCTTCGAACATGACGAACCCCTCCCTATCTCTTTGATGATAGTCCACAGTATAGCACTTTAACCTTATCAGTGGTTATCTCAGAATTTGTGAAACCGCCAAAATCACCACTTGCAGGTGTTATGGGTGGCTCTCCCTGAAACCGGGATTGTGGCGCTTTCCCGCTGAGTTGTGTCGGGCGCCCTTGACACTCCCTCCCAGTAGATAAGTCGAGCGCCTTGCCAC
>CAVVNC010000051.1:0-40911 GCA_963749525.1 uncultured delta proteobacterium | reverse complement strand
GGCGCGTCCGGCTCCTTTGTGACCCATTGGAGCCTGTGATCAGAGCCCCGGCCCGCGAAGGCCCGAGGGTTGTGCTAATCCTCAGTCGAGTAGGTCACCTCATACCCTGTTTCGCCCGGATTGCGTCCAGGTCCGCGAAAAATCTCCTTTCTGTGCAGTCCACACTCCTTACAATGAGAGTAGACGATGGTGCTATCACCCGGGCCCCAAAACACACCAGGATTCTCCTCAAGGCCGCCCTCATCCTCGCGCGACCACTCGTGGTCGCAGGATGTATCGCCGCCTGCATCGCGTATCAGAGCATCATGGTTCGGCTCTATGTCTACGTCTACGTAGCCGGATTCTATCTCGTGGTCGCACGCTTCGTCGTCATACAATTCCCAAAAGACGCCAACAGTAGCGCCCTCGTCGCCCCAATCACCGCCTTCTGGCCATTCCTCTGCCTTTGCGTCCGCGATCTTTATCGCGTCATCCAGATTCTCGGCGTCGATTTCGATGGTATCAACCGCCTCGCGGTCACCAACCCGTACCCAATATTTTTTCATGTTGCACCTACCTTCTACCAGACGGGGGTCACCCGCCGTCCTGCCGATCTATCCAGTGAGCGCGATCTATTGATCGCCCCTTTACCTATAAATAGCGGCCGCCGTCAGATATTTTGTGTGACTTCTTCTTCGCTGTGTGTCGACTTGCTGGACAGAGATGGGCTTGAAAGAAACAGCGATGGGAGCATTGCGCGACATATTCTTTTTCAAGCACGTTGTGCTGTGTAAGATTGAGAAATGATGGCATTCGAACAGCGTAACGAGAGCGATTACATCCTCCTCGCGGCGTAGGACGCGAGCCCCGCCGGCTCGAGCCAGCGGGGTCCGAGGCGCGGGAGTTTGTGGATCCGCCAGAGGAGCGGATGGTGGAGTTGGGGGATGAGCTGCAGACGGTCCGATGGGAGTGGGTCGTGGTGGAGAGGATCGAACTGATGGAGGGTCGGCTGCGGGGTGAATTTGTTTTCGGAGAAATGCCGAGTGGTAGCTTAACGAAAACGATTTTATGATCTTATAAAAAAACAATATTGTCGTAACTTACGACCACACATAAATACAAGAAAAAGCCAGAAAGACCACAGTCAGGTGACACCTTTGGCTTTCAAGAAGTCCAATGAATTTCGAGGATTTGAAGGGTCACTGACGATGCGTCATTTTCTGGCTTCATAAATCGCTCTCTCGCAACGATTTATGGCTACGCGAATGCCTGCCAGTCATGCGCTCTCCCAGCTGAGCTACAGCCCCACGTAAGGCTTTAGTATATCACAAAAACGTGTACCGTCAATGGTTGGATCAACAAACTGTCTCGCCACAGATCGCGTTGCGAACATTACATCGTCACTTGTCCGGACGGGAAGCCGGCCTTTTTCGCCCTTGCCACGCAAGCGGCCGCTCGGTGTGGGCGGAAAAGCGATGCGCGATCAAAGTATTTTGTGCGACTATTTATACGAATAAACTGGACAAAAGGCCGAGGGGGAACTAGGTTGATTGCAGGATAGAGTGCCCTCACGCGCCGAATTGGCGTATTCCCGAGTGGCAGCTGAAAACGGTTTCCTTCTCGGGGAATGTGAGGGGAACTCCAACAGCGTAGCGAGTACACCTCTTTCTACCACCTCCCAGCGGGCGCCCTTTGGTGGTTCTTGAGTAGCCGAGGGGCGCCCCATTCCTGGGTTCGATTCCTCGTGAAGAAGGCGTTGAGAGGCAGGGTAAAGCTGTAAAGCCCTGCCTCTCAACTAAGGGTAGGGGAAAAAGCGGGGAAAGAGAGAGTGGGTTCGTATCCCATGTTAGGTGGCCGCGTCTGGCGAAAGGGTCTTCTCGTTCTGGACGACCAGGGATCTCAGGTGCTCCACCCGGTTCATCCAGCCCTTCGCGTATTTTCCGAATCTTTCCGGCCTTCTGGCTGCAAGACGCGCGTAGCGTTGAGCCCGAAGGTCGAGGTAGGTCTCCGTATCCCCTCCCGAGGCCTTGAGCATCCTCCTTGCCGCGGCGGGACTGTTGATGTAGGTATCAAAATGGACTATGGCCAGGGAACGCGGAAGCTTCCCGGCCCCTGATTCCTTCCACATCTTCTCGTAGATCGCCTCGGCATCGTCCCGGGTTAGATTCTTGATGTTCCCCTCGTATCCGTACCCGCGGGCAGTGGCCCTCAGGACCCCGTATTTTGACGATTCCTTGCCGCCGTCCAATGCGACGTAGGTGCTCCCCTCCTGTTTCAGCACGAACCGGATAACCTGCTTCATCGGGCTTTCCTCGGCCTTGGGCTCCTGTTGGCCGGGATTGATCAAATAAGGGGGCAGCATGGTCGGATCGAGGTTGGAGGACCGGGCAGCCTGAGTCCCCCCGATCTCCGACATCCTTCGAACGAGAACATCGAGAAAGTCATTCCCCTGCCCGCTCACACTCGCGGGAGCGCTGGCCATGCGGTCCGGATCGATGGCGGGGAACGGCAGGGGCGGTATGCGGTATATCATATGGCTCCCTTTGCGAACGTAGTGAAGAACCCAGAGTGCAACGACTGTGCCACTCGACGGCCCCAGCAGTTTGTGGGCGCAGGAGAAGGCAAAAGGAGGCATGTGAGGGGCCAGCAACCACGAATTATTCGTTCCGAAGTGTTTTAAGCCGACATTGCGATGACGGGTGGATGTCACGAAATCGTCATGGTTGAGCGAGTCCCTGGGTGCCTTAAAAAAGGGGGCAGAGCGCTCCCGGTCAGTTAAGCCGGATGAGGCTCTCTGGGCAGATGAGCAAGGAGAAGTTTCTGGCCGCTATGATCTATTTCTGTTATACTATTGGGTCATCTGCTACGCGCTTCTTGGCTTCCGCCGGTATCTTTCGATACCCGCACCAAGGAAATTGGGAAGGAGCCCAACATGCCGACGAAAGACCGGTTTAGCCTTTCAGCCTGGGTGGAGGAATCTATAAAGGGCTTCGTGAAGTCTCCGGAAAATAGCCTCCATGGCAAGGACGGCGAACCTGCCTGGGACGCCCCTCTCATAGGGTTTTCCCGGGGGGACGATCCGTTGTGGGAGACCATCAAAGCGTCCATAGGCCCCTTCTATTGGAAGCCGCTCGACGTATTTGTTCGGACCTTTCCGGATTTTCGCATCGCGGCCGACCAGCTCACGGTCATAGCCTGGGTGCTGCCGCAGACAAGGGCGACCAAGGCGGATAACAGGAAAGAGGATCAATACGGCTCGGAGCGCTGGGCCAGGTCGAGGAAGTTCGGAGAGGACTTCAACGTGAAGCTACGCAACCATGTGGCAACCGTGCTCTCAGAGGCAGGGTACGAAGCGGTCGCGCCTCAGAGCTCGCCTCTCTGGGGGACGAGAATGTCACAGAGCTACGGAATCTCCTCCAACTGGTCTGAACGGCACGCTGCTTTTGTGTCGGGCCTCGGCACCTTCGGGCTGTGCGACGGTCTGATCACGCCCGTTGGCAAAGCGATGCGCTGCGGGTCGGTGGTCGCCCGCTTCTCCACATCACCGACACCGCGCCCCTATGCCGACCGCCGCCAGTATTGCCTCTTCTTTACGGAGGGCACATGCGGCAAGTGTATGAGCCGCTGCCCTGCCGGAGCCATTACCGCGAGCGGCCACGACAAGCTCAAGTGCCAGGCCTATCTGGAATCTGCGATAGCGAAGCACGCAAGGGAAACATACGGTCTCGAGTCCTATGGGTGCGGGCTTTGCCAGACGAAAGTCCCGTGTGAGTCGCGCATCCCTTCCGCCAGAAGGAAGAGCAAGGCCGCAGACTAACGGCAGGCCAAGCTCGGGAAAGGCAAGAAAAGCCGGTTTCGTGGGGCCGGCCGGACCGGCGATTACAGGGGCTCAGCGCCCCCAAGCAAAGCCTGCGCAGCCTCCCCCCTCAGCCTCGCTTCGCTCGGGCGTGTCGTGGCTCGCGTCGCCCGAACCTCCTCTATTCGCCGGAACGAAACATAGACGACATTGGACGCCGCGACTAGGCGCGGCCATTTCCGTGAGCCTCCATGAATGCCTCTATTTCCTCTCTCGTTGCCTTGAGCCTCGGTCCCGGCTGAAGGCACTTGACAGCCCCGCAGGCATTCGCAAACGCCAGAGATGGCCCGATGTCCCGCGCCTGGAGCAGCCGCGCGTATATAAGGCCCCCCGCGAAGGCGTCCCCTGCCCCGGTGGTATCGATCGGCGCAACCGCAAAGGCGGGGACAGAGATACTCTCCCCCATGCCTGCCCAGAAGGCGCCCTTTTCCCCAAGGGTGGCGACCACTCCCCCAGGAGGAGTGTATTTGTCGCACAGGCAGGCCGCTGCCTCTCTCTCATCTTCGAAGGGGGTCAGTCCCCTCAAGCCCTCCCTGCCGGCGCAGAACAGATGGCAGAGGGAGAGCATCTCCTCCAGTTCGTCCCGCGATACCCCGCACGACTCCATGAAAGAGGGACTGCATTCGAGATTGAAAACAACGGGTATGCCCATCTCCCTGCACAGCCTCGCAAGCTTGAGGGCGGCCTTGGCCGCGAACATGTCGGTGTAGAAGACCCTCGTCTCATGGAGCATTTCCCTTCCGACCCGGGAGTCGGGCAGGTTGAGGAAGGCATCGCCGAGGTTTGCGAAGATGGAGCGGGCGCCGTTTCGTGCCACGGCAACGAAGGTATGGAGCGTGGTGCTTCCCTCTCTGGCGAGAAGATGCTCCGTGGAGATTCCATGGCGCAAGAGATCGGCCCGCACCGCATCGCCGTATGAGTCGTCGCCGACCTGCGCGGCCACGGCGCAGCGGGCGCCCATGGAAGCCAGCGTCACGAGGACGTTGGAACAGCTGCCGCCGGGCAGCCACTCTTCCTTGTGGACAAAGGCAAAGCCATCCTCTCCGGGTAGATCCTCGCACCGTAGGACGAGGTCCATGGCCACGGCCCCCATTCCAAGCACGTCAACGATCATGATCGGCCCTCCTTTTTCGCCTGATGATACCCTTGGGTTCTTCCCTATATCGATGATCCCGGATCGATGGGAAGCCGGCCGAAACGGCGCGCCGCCTCTACCATGGCGCGGATGTTGGCCGGGGGCGTGTCGAGGGGCACGGTACAGCCTGAAGTGAGAACGAAACCCTTTGGTGTGTCGAAGGCCTCACGTATGCACGCCCTGGCCGCCTCGGCGACCTCCCCGGGTGTACCGTCCATGAGAACTTCGATCGGCGGCACGTTTCCCGTGAGGCCGACGCGGTCTCCCACGGCCTCCTTCGCCTCTCCCAGGTCGATCGTGTTGTCGAGGCTTAAGAATGTGGCGCCCGTATCGGCCATGTCCGGCCAGATCGACCTCGTGTCCCCGCAGATGTGAAGGGTCGGTCCCTTTCCCGACGCTGTCTTTGCCCATTCGCAGATCCTGGTGAGATAGGGCTTCGCGAACTGCCGGAAATGGCGGGGGCTGATGACGCTCCTCGAGGCGAGGGGCTCCCCTATGCTGCACGAGAAGCCGCGCAGCCGGGCTGCCTCCATGTAGCGGAGGATGGATGCGCATGCCCGTTCCAGCAGGCCGTGGGCGAATTCCGGGTCAGTCAATAGATCGCGCAGGAAATCATCGGTCCCGCGCAAGAGCGCGGCAGTCGTGAAGGGTCCGCCGATCCCGGTACTGACCTTCACTTCCCGTCCTATGGCGCTGTCGATCCGCTCCAGGGCTCCAAGATAGAGGGGAAGCCTCCCGTCCCGCTCAGGGTCTACTTCCTTGATCCGCTCCAGGTCCCCGTGGGACTTGACAACAGGTTCCGCAAGCTGGGCCCTCTCCCTGCCACTGAATGCAAGGCGCGACCCCAGGGCCTCAGGGACCCCGAGCAGGTCCGGACCCACGCTCACCGAATCGAGGCGGAATTCCCTGAAGACCGCACGCGCGCCGCTGACCATCAGATCGGACGAGTGAAGGTAGGCGCCGACAGAGACGCCGATAAGCCTGCTGCCGTACTCGCCCAGGTGGCACGTGCAGGGAATCCGGTCGATGGGCTCGTTCCTGCCGAAGGCCTCCATCCTTTCCCTCGGCGTCATCGTATCTTCCTTCGCGTCAATCATGCCATGCCAATCCCAATTGGTGCGCGCCTTTAAGCCGCTTAAGTCCCGACGGACTTACGCCTTGCCCGTGAACATCATGCGGGCGAGATCATCGGGTTCTATCCCTGCAAGAGGGCCGCACCACACAGGGCGGCCGCCCTTCAGGACAAGGGCGCGGTCGGCCACGCGAAAGAGCTCCTGAAGGTTGTGGGTCACCATGACGAGGCAGCGGCCACCGGCTTTCAGGTCACACATCAGCCTCAGGATCTTCTCCTTCTCGGCCACGGCCATGCTCGCTGTGGGCTCATCGAGGAGGATGACCTCCGGCTCGAAGAGGAGGCAGCGGCAGATGGCGATGGCCTGCTGCTCCCCTCCCGAGAAGGTCCGAACAGGCCTGTTGAGGTCCGCAAGATCGATGCCAAGGCCCCGGAGCAGGCTCGATGCGCTGCGATACATCCGTCCTTTGTCGAGGAGAGGAAGGATGGCCCGTCGCCGGGGCAGCAAGAGCTGCCGCCCCATGTAGATGTTCTCCCACGCGGTCAGACTCCCGCACAGGGCGAGGTCCTGGTAGACCATTTCGATGCCGAGGGCCCGCGACCTGCGCGGGGAGTCGATGGAGACCCTTTGGCCCTTCACGAATATCTCTCCCCCGTCCGCAGGGAGGACGCCTGCAAGGATCTTCAGCATGGTCGACTTGCCGGCGCCGTTATCACCCACGAGGCCGAGGACTTCGCCCTCGAACAGGTCCATGCGGGCCTGGTCGAGGGCCACCCGTCCGTCGAAGTGCTTGTAGATACCCTCCATCCTCACGAGGGGTGTATTCATGCGGCAATCCCTCTCACGTCAGCGCGGGGCCTACTTCCAGTCGCTCAGGAGATGGATATTCTCTTTGGTCGCCAGTATGCTCGAAACATGGAGGTCTTGCGGGATCTGCTTCCCTGCGTAAGCCGCAATGGCCGCCCTTGTGGCCATCTCCCCGATGATGAATGGGCTGAAGGCCACCGAGCCGGCGAGGCGCCCCTGGGAGATCGCCTCCTTTGCCTGGGCGATCAGGTCGATCCCCACCACAACCACCTGGCCCTTTTTCCCGGCGGCATCGATGGCCTCCAGCGCGGCCAGGGCCATGACGTCGTTCGCGCACATGAGTCCCTTGAGATCGGGGTGGGCCTGAAGGATATTCGTGGTGGCGTTATAGGCCTTCATCCGGTCCCAATCGCCCGGCTGCACAGAGACGAGCTTGAGCGAGGGGTCGCTGTTGAACACGTCCTTGGCTGCGTCCCGCCGCGCCTCTGACTGGGGTGCTCCCGGCAGGCCCTCGATTATTGCCACCTTCCCGCCCCCTGTCTTCTTCAGTTTCTGCGCGATGTACTCGGCGCCCGCCTTGCCCTGGGCGTAGAAGTTGACCATCTCGAAGGCAATGGGTTTTGCCCCGGCCTGCCTCGCCGCGGCCAGGTCCGTCCGCGTTTCAGTGAGGGTAATGATGCCCTTCTCGGTTGCCTTGACGAGACCGGGGATGAGGTTCTGGGCCGTAATGGGATGGGCCATGATAACGTCGTAGCCCTTGGCCACCATGTTCTCGAGCACGTTGAGCTGGTCGGTAACGCTGTTTTCCTGGGGGGCGGCCTGTAGATCCATCTGGATGCCGAATTCTTTTGCCGCGTGCTCGTATCCGTCTTTCACGGAAACCCAGAAGGGGTTCGCGAGGGTAATGATCACCACCCCGAACCGCATAGGCTTAGCCGGTTTTGCCACAATGCCGAGCTGCGCGAAGGTCTCGGCCCGGGATTTCTCGAAGAGAGTGGTCTCGGCCCTCAAGCTTCCGGGCATGGTCATGAGAGCGAAGAGGGGGGCCACGAGAACAATGAGAACAACAGTGCCTTTTACGAAGAGTCTCTTTTTCATCTACTTCCTCCTTTCAACTATGTTGAATGACTCCTTAACTGGAGCAAAAACTTCCCCTTCCGCCGGAGCCTGTCTGCGGCAACGGCGAGGATGAAGACGAGACCGATGACGAGCTGCTGGTAGTAGGAAGGCACGTTGAGGATCGTCAGGCCGTTCCCGAGGACTCCGATGATGAGGGCACCGAGAAGGGTTCCGCCGATGCTCGCCTCACCCCCGAAGAAGCTGGTGCCCCCCATGACAACCGCGGCAATGGCCTGGAGCTCCACTCCGAGGCCGGCAATGGCCTCCGCCGTGTTGAGCCTTGCGGTCACCACGACGCCTGCGAGGGCCGCTATCAGGCCGGATGTGGCATAGACGGCGACGAGGGTGCCGGCAACCGGCACACCCATGCGGAAGGCCCCATTTGGATTGTCTCCCACTGCCCTCGCATTCGTTCCGAACCTGGTCCACCCGATGATGAGGTAGGCGATTCCCGCGACAGCCGCGGCCAGGAGCACCGGCCGCGGCACGAATCCCCAGCGGCCGATCGCGAACATCCGGAAGGGTCCGGGCATGTCATAGATGGGCCGGGCCTCCGTGAATATGAGGGCGAGGGCCCTGAAAACGCCGGCGGTCCCGAGGGTGACGATGAAGGGCGAGATGGTGAGCCGTGCGATGGCGAGGCCGTTGGCCGCTCCCATAATCGCGCCCGAGAGGATCCCCACCGTCACTCCCGCTGCCACCCCGAAGCCGGCCTTCATCGCCCATGCCATGATGATGCCGCTCAACGCCAGGATGGAGCCCACGGAAAGATCGATTCCCGCCGTGGCGATGACGATGGTCATACCCACTGAAGCGATGACGGGGACCGTGGACTGGATCAGAATATTGACTATGTTTTCCCTGGTGAGAAAATAGGGAGATGCGACGGTGAAAAAGAGTGCCAGCACTATGAGGAAAAGGAGGAGGCCGAGCCTTTGGAAACGGCCCGCAAAGGACGTTATCGCGGCCATCGAGCCCCCGGCTGTCTGATGGTCTCGATAAGGGCCTCTATCCTCGTGCGCATCGGACCGGAATCATTCGTAGAGAAGTCCGTCTCAATCTGCAGAAAAGGCACGCCCTTCTCCTCTTACGTGCCTTTCCACTTTATGGGACTCGACATTAAAGCCGTGGCAGGCGTGGAGCGTGACGTCGATCACCGCATCCGGTCTGGCGCGCTTGATGTGGCGGTCCAATTCGGTCAATCTCCTGTTGTTCGGCGTCATGCAGGCGCAGGCGATCTTCAGATAGCGGCGGGCAAGGGCAGCCGCAGGGTCCGGGGTGCCCTCTTCGATGTCGTCCATGTAAGACTTCATCCCCGTGCAGGAATCGATTGCCACGACCACACCCCCGGCATCCTCCGTGACCCTGAAGACCTTGGTCGCGTCTCCGGAGACGGGGCATCCGGTGATGAGGACCCTCGGGGCTCCCGGGGCGCCGTAGGCTATGCCCCTTTCCTTCCTCCGCTTGAGCGCGACGAGGGCCGCGTCGAGCACAGGGTCCATATCCGCGCCGGTGGAAGGTTGTGCCAGAAAGGTGAAGTCGTAGAGCTCCTCCCAGCTCATGACCGGGGGCCCGAGGGCGAGATAGTCGAAAAGGGACCGCAGTTTCCTGTTTCTGCGGTTCGTCCACCTGATCTCTTCTTCTATGTCCGCGTCTGTCGCGCGGCGCTGCAAGCGGGTCTCGAGGAACGCCTGGAGCTTCCTGATTGCTCCGGTCCAGTTCCGCTCCGCCTCGATCTCGTCGGGCATATGGGGCAGATCCATCACGTGGAGCGGCTTTATGTCGCGGATAAGCTCGTACATCTTCTTCTTCCCGTCGCAGGTCGTCTCCGCGACGACCACGTCGGAGAGGCCATAGAAGGGACAGGTATCGCCGATGATGAATCCATAGCTCGACTTGATCAAGGGGCAGAGGTTCCCCGGGAGCGTAGACTCGGCCTTGGGGATGGTCTTCTGGGAGAAGGCACAGAGGACCGCCACGGCGGCCCCCATGGCCTTGATAAGCTCAAGCGGTGCATAGCTGCAGTAGACGCCGACCACGGGAAAGCCCTGCTGCCTCCGGGATGCGATATACCGGAGGGCCCGCTGTGACGGCTCCCCCTTAAGATCATCGTCTATGAGTGGTTCTACCTGCGGTACGTTGAAAGGCATGCCCCTCTCCCTCATTGGGGATGCCGGAGGCGGAAGGCCGAAAGTAGAACACTGGTGCTTGGGCTCGTGGTGCGGCTCGCTGACAGTCGGATGGGTTTGGCTTATTTTTCCGCCGGCTCCCGATTGTCTCAAGGCCGGCGCTCAATGTGGGGTCAGAGACGTGCGGAAGGGACGGCGGAAGGCTAAAAGAGTCTCACGGACTCTCCTTCCGACCGATCAGATAAGCGTCAAGTTCCAAATCGGGACCATGATCCTGGGCCTCCGGTTACCTATTTTTCTATTACTATCATAAGGTATGAGAATAAGTCAATCAAGAAATGTGAGCTGGAGGTCGCCTATCCGGCTTCTTTGCTCATCACCCGGAGCACATGCCCTTTCTTCTTTCGTCGATCTTCGTTGATCACGGGCGTCATAGGTGGTACCATGGAAAGAGAGGATCGGAGGCTTATGGCGCAAGCAACGGGCCAGAGGAAGCTCAGAACGGGAAAGGAGGCAAGCGGCCCTTTCCGGGACATCCTCGATGTCGCTCGTTTGCTGAGCTCCAGTGCGGTTCCAGAGCAGGTGATCGAGACCGTCCTCACCAACCTCTGTGAGCGGCTGGGCAAGCGGTCCAGATGCGCTTTGCTCGAGGGGGAAGACTTGAGGCTCCGATTCTGTGCGGGCGAGCACACCTGTCCGGTCGGGGGTCTCATCGTGGACAAGAACAGCATCGTGTGGGAGGCCGTAAGGAAAGGCGTGCCCATCAATTTGACAGACCCTCGTCAGACGAACGGTTACACCCACAGTCTCGCTGAACCGATCAAGATCAAGTCCATCATCCCCCTGGCGTACATCGACCCTCTCACGCAGGAGACGAGGAAGATCGGAGCCCTGATCGTCGATTCAGGGCTGGAGGGCGTGCCGATCTCAGCCGAGAATTTCGAATACTTGCAGGTGATAGGACAGCTCGTCAGCGCCATCGCGGGAAGGGCCGAGCTTATCCGGCAGCTCATGGCTTCCTGCCGCCGGCAGGAAGCCATCCTCATGGAGACCGCCCACAATTTCCGCAACAGCATAGCCATCATCGGGGGTTTTTCCCAGCGCATCGCGCACATGGCGAATGACAAAGAAGTGGCTGAGAAAGCCATGCACCTTCATGAGGAAGTGAAAGCCCTCGAAGGTCATCTGGCGGAGTTCGAGGCGTACATGAGCCTGAAAGTATGAGCTTGTCCGCATGCTCCCCTAAGGCGATAAGCCATGCCCCTGCGAGTCGTCTATGGTCTCATAGATAAGGGCCTCCTACATGCCTCAAGGCTTTTCATTGAGGGGGGGGCTCCGAAAGGCTGGCCTGTGGAGGGGGCGACGCGAGCCGATGATACGAGCGCAGCGAGCATTGAGGGGGAGGCTCCGCAGGCTTATGCCTGTGGAGGGGGCGACGCGAGCCCCGGTAGACGAGCGGCCGCCCCTTCCGGAGCTTTTTCTCCTCGGCCTCCAATGGACGGCCATCATCATCCCCATCGTCATCATCATCGGCAGGATAGTAGGTGAGGCCCAATCGGACCAACTTGCCCAGACGGTCCTCTTCATGCGGAAGACCGCTTTTCTCATCGCCCTAACCATGGGAGGCCAGGTACTGCTGGGCCATCGCCTGCCGTTGGTGGCCGGGCCAGCCTCTGTGCTTGTCGTCGGTGTGATCGCGAGCCTCGGGTTTTCCCGGACGGCCATCAACACGTCGATGATGGTTGGAGGCCTGCTCCTCGCCATAGCCGCAATGACCGGGCTTTTCGCCCATATCCGCCGGCTCTTTACACCCCGCGTGGTCGCCCTCATCCTCCTCCTCGTCGCGTTTACCCTTGCTCCCACCATCATTCAACTCATCGCCGACCCCGGGCTCCGGGCTCCGGTCCTGCCGCGGGCCGCCTTCGCGGCGATCATGCCTCTCCTTATGCTCTTCGCATCCAGGCGCTTGAGGGGCATCTGGAAGTCGACACTCATCCTCTGGTCGATCGTGGCGGGCTGGTGCGTATGGGCCCTTTTCTTCCCGGGCTCGAGCGATACGGGAAAGGGCGGCTCACATCCCGTTTTCCTCTCTTTCTTCACCCATATGACGACCGGTCTGTCATTCGAGCCGGGCGTTCTCCTCTCCTTCCTCGTCTGTTTTCTCGGCCTTGCCGTAAACGACCTTGGCTCCATCGAATCGGTGGGCGAGCTCATCAAGGCGACAAATCGCGACCGGCGGGTCAACCGCGGCATTGCCGTCAGCGGGCTCGCCAACATTCTGGCGGGGTTTCTCGGAGTGGTCGGACCGGTCAACTATTCGTTGAGCCCGGGTGTGATCGCTGCAACGGGCTGCGCGTCGAGGTTTACGCTACTGCCGACCGCGGTTTTCATGGCCTGCCTTGCATGCTCGTCGAGGGCGTTCGCGTTCATAGGCACGGTGCCGTCTATCGTGGTGGGGAGCGTCTTTCTTTACCTCTCGGCCTATCAGATAGCCGCGGGCCTTGCCGTGGCCGCCGAGGAGGCGGGGAGATTCCAGATGGAGGATGGGCTGGTGATGGGTCTGCCCCTCCTTCTCGGGACGGTTGTCGCGTTCGCGCCGGCATCATGGGTTGCGGCATTTCCGCTGCTTTTGCGCCCCATAGCGGGGAACGGTTTTCTGGTGGGCGTCGTTGCGGTGCTCATCCTGGAACACGTGGTTTTCCGCCGCTAGAGCCGCTGCATTCTCTCATAGAGCACGCCGTAGCGCGCCCCGTAGGTGCTCACGACAAAAGAATCCGTGCCGAGGGAAGCCACGATCTCCCTCATGAGGATCATTCCCTGGAGCAGAAGGTCCTCCCTCCCCGGTTCCATCCCCGGAAGGGTCCTGCGCTCTGCGATGGACATCCCGCTCAGCCTCCCCACCCATTCATCCAGGGTTGAAAGGGATATGGACAGGCCGTGAATGCGCTCTTTCTGAAACCCCTCGAGACCGAGGACGATGGCCGCCAGCGTGGTCATGGTGCCTGCCATGCCGACGACAGTGCAATCTCCCAGGGTGCCCTTCCCGGGGAGCAACTCCCTCACGAAGCGGGCGAGGCCTTCCAGCTCCGCGGGGGCCGGCGGATCATGCTTCACGAAAAGCTCCGTCAATTTCACCGTGCCCACGGGAAGGGAGACGTAGTCGATGAACCGTTCTCTCGTACCCCTGGTGATCTCCGTGCTTCCCCCGCCGATGTCGACGACGATGAGGTCGCCTCCCAATATCGCCGGGTCGCGATTGACCGAGAGGTACGTATAGTAGGCCTCTTCGTATTCGCTGAAGACCTTCACGTGGAAACCGGTGCGTCTCTGCACCGTCTCAATGAATTCTTGGCGATTCTCGGACTCCCGCAATGCGCTCGTGCCGAAAGCGCTGGCGATGTGCCCGTGATGGGCATCGAGAGCCATGCGGTACTTTTCCAGGGCGGCAATCGTTCGCTCCATGGCCTCCTCCGAAAGGCGCCGCGTCTTGAGCAGTCCTTCCCCCAGCCGGGTGATGGTCGAGAAGTCCGCCACTTCCCGGAACCGTCCGACCTCCTCAGCCGCGATGAGAAGGAGGACCGCATTTGTCCCTATATCGATGGCTCCACGCGTCAATTGACAATCCCGCCAAAAAAGTAAATAATTAGCGTGATGTATGTCAACGGTCTCGTTGCCTTTGCGTTTGGGTTCCTCTCTTTTTTTGCACCCTGTGTGTTGCCCCTCGTACCATCATTTCTCATCTACATAAGCGGCTGCAGCATCGCGAGCTGCAGCGATCTGTCCGACAGCAAGGTCAAGAAACGCGTCCTTTTGCACGCGCTGACCTTCATTATCGGGTTTTCCTTTGTCTTCATCTCTCTAGGATTTTCGTCTTCATTTCTGGGGAACCTTTTTTCCCAGTACGCGAAGTGGATCATGCGCATAGGCGGTATTCTCCTCATAGTCATGGGTCTCAACATGCTGAATCTCATGAAGATAGGCTTCCTGAACCAGGAAAAGATGGTTCACATGCATGGAAAACCGGTCGGCTTCTTCGGCTCGTTCCTCGTGGGGGTCACCTTTTCTTTAGGCTGGACACCCTGCATCGGGCCGGTCCTGGCCTCCATCCTTCTCATCGCCTCGGCGGGCGGATCCGTTTTCACCGGTGTCCGCCTCTTGAGCATCTACTCCCTCGGCCTGGCCATACCCTTCTTTGCGGCAGCCCTAATGGTTTCGGGGCTCATGGGCCTCATGAAGCGGTACGGCCATTTCGTGAGATACACCTCTTTCGCCCTGGGCGGCCTTCTTATCGTTCTCGGCATACTGCTCGTGAGCGGGTACTGGGGATTCCTCAACGGTCTTCTGGCATAAGAGCCGAGCCAGGGCCCCGTACGCTGCTTTGTCGCCCATCCTGATTCTTCGTTCTAGTCCAAGCCCAGCCGTTTTGCTCAAGAGGGAGGCACCCCCGCTCACTTAAGGAACCCCGGATGCGCCGTTTCGTCCTATTCGAGTCTCTTCTTGAAGCGGAGCGCGCTGAAGAGGAAGATGAGCATGCCCAGAATGAAAAGGGAGAGCACCTGGGGCCAGAGCACGTCGAAGCCGACCCCTTTGAGGAATATGCCCCGGACAATGACGAGGAAATAGCGCAAGGGGCTGACATAGGTGATGTACTGGAATATGCGGGGCATGCTTTCGACGGGCGTTGCGAAACCCGACAGAAGGATGGCCGGCTGGAAGAAGAAGAAAGATGCCATCATAGCCTGCTGCTGAGTTTTCGACAGGGTCGAGAGAAATAGGCCTATCCCGAGCACCGAGAGGAGGTATACCCCGGTGGCGAGGAAGAGGAAGGGCAAGGCGCCCTTGATGGGCACATGAAACCATAGGACGCCGGCAATCGTGACCATGAGCATGTCGACGAAGCCGACGAGGGCCGGCGTCATCGTCTTTCCCAGCATCAGCTCCAGGGGCCGGATGGGCGTCACCATGAGCTGCTCCATGGTGCCTGTCTCTCGCTCTCTCACCACTGCCATGGAGGTGAGCATGAGGCAGGTGAGCATGACGATGAGCGCTATAACGCCGGGGAGAAAGTAGTTTCTGCTCCTCAAGTCCGGGTTGTACCAGACCCTCTGGCGGAAGTCGGCTGGGACCGTCGTTGCCTTGATTGGAGCACCCAGGTCTGTCGAGTATCTCGCCGCAATCTGGCTTACGTAGTTCATCGCGATAAGGGCTGTATTTGAATCGGTTCCGTCCACGATTACCTGAAGCTGAGCGGGCCGGCCTTTCTTGATGTCCTTCGAGAAGTCCCTGTTCACCTCGATGGCCAGAAGCACCTTACCCCCATCCACGAGGGGCGCGATCTCTTTCGACGGAGGCGGGCCGGGCAACGATGGTGAAGTAACCGGAAGCCTCGAGCCTGCGGGCGAGTTCCCTGCTCTCCGTCGATTTATCGTAATCGAGCCAGGCGGTAGAAACGCTGTTGACGTCCATCGTCGCCACGTAGCCGAACATGAAGAGCTGGATTACGGGCGCCACAAAGATAAAGAAGACCCGTCTTCTCAACCTGAAGGTTTCTATGAACTCCTTGACGGCGAGGTACCATATCCGTTCGAACATGGTTACTCGATCCTTTTCTGCAGCTTCTTGACGGCGAGCAGGAAGACGACCGACCCGTAAAGGGAGAGGAAGATCACTTCCGTGACAAGCACGTTAAAGCCGATAGCCTTGAGAAAGACCCCTTTGAGCACGGACACGAAGTAGCGCGCAGGCACGAGGTAGGTCACGCCCTGCAGCACCGCAGGCATATTGGAGATGGTGAACACGAAGCCCGAAAGCAAGAACGAGGGGAGGAAGGAGGTAAGCATGGCGATCTGGCTTGCGGTGAGCTGGTTGCGCGCGCCGATGGAAATGAGCAATCCGAAACAGAGCCCTCCGAAGAGAAAGATAGCCGATACGAGGAGAAGAAAGAGCACGCCGCCCCTCAGAGGGACGCGGAGCAGGAGCGTCGCTATGAGCACCGACATTACCGTATCCGCGAACCCGACGACGAAGTAGGGAACGAGCTTGCCTGTCACTATCTCGATCGGCTTGACCGGCGTCGAAATGAGCTGCTCCATCGTGCCCCTGTCCCACTCCCTGGAGACCGCGAGGGAAATAAGGAGGGAGATGATGACCGACATGATGATGGCGATGAGGCCCGGAATGAGAAAGTTCCTCGACTTCAGCTCCGGGTTGTACCAGACCCTGTTCCTGAGATCGATAACAGGCCGGACTGAGACGCCGCTCTCTCGCCTGTTGAAGGCTTCCGCAATGCCTGCGATGTAACCCTGGGCGATGGTCGCCGTGTTCGACTCGCTGCCGTCAATGACTATCTCTATGGCGGCAGGTCTGCCGGTGTGCAGGTCCTTTGAGAAGTCGGAAGGTATGGTAATGGCTACCTTGGCCCCACCGGAGTCGAGGTATCGGTCTATCTCGCGGTAGGAATCTATGGAGGCGACGATGCTGAAGTATTTCGACTCGGCAAATCGTGCGATGAGATCGCGGCTCGTGCTGCTCTTGTCCTGATCGTAGACGACCGTGAGAATGTTGTCCACGTCGAAGGTGATGGCATAGGCATAGATGACGAGGAGCATGGCAGGGAGAGCGAACGCCATGGCGAGGCTAAGGCGGTCCCTCCGTATCTGGATCCATTCCTTTCGCGCCATGGCCCTTATTCTGAGGAAACTCATGAATCAGGCCTTCTCGATGAGCGTCACGAAGACGTCTTCCAGGGAAGGGACGATCTTCTCTACCCTTTTTACGGAAACACCCGCGGATTCCAGCGTACGCCGTATCTCCGGCGCGGCAATCCGGGCATCATCCACTGTTGCATGGAGAACGCTGCCGAAGATCGCGTTCTCTATGCCTTCTTTAAGGAGGACCTCCATGGCGTCGCCCACCCTGTCCACCTCCACCTCGAGGATGTCCCGCTTCATATGTTCGCGCCTCAGTTCCATGGGGGTCGCTTCTGCGATGATCTTACCCCTGTAGATCAGGGCGAGCCTGTCGCAGTAGTCCGCCTCTTCCATATAGTGCGTCGTGACGAAGACCGTCGTGCCTCCATCCGCGAGATCATGGATGAGCCCCCAGAAATTGCGCCTCGACACGGGGTCCACACCGGAAGTCGGCTCATCGAGGAATATGATGGGCGGCTCGTGAAGGATCGCGCAGCCCAGGGCAAGCCTCTGCTTGAAGCCGGTAGCCAGGGTCCGTGCCACGGCGTCCTTTCTGTCTGTAAGACCCGCCATCTCCAGCACCCACGCCTTGCGCGCCGCTCTTTTGACCTTCGGCACCCTGTAGATGCCTCCGTAGAAATTGATGTTCTCTTCCACGGTGAGGTCTTCATAGAGTGAGAATTTCTGTGACATGTAGCCGATTATGCGCTTGATGGACTCGGCCTGGGCAAAAATATCGTAGCCCCCGACCGTCCCGGTTCCGCCGCTAGGCATGAGTAAGCCGCAGAGCATCCTGATGGTGGTCGATTTTCCCGCTCCGTTCGGCCCGAGGAAACCGAATATCTCCCCCTTCTTGACCTTCAGGCTGATATTGTCCACGGCGACGAAATCACCGAACGTCCGGCGCAGGTCCTTTACTTCGACGGCTATCTCGACGTCATCCACCCGGCACCCCCGGTCCTATCCCGCCGGCCGCCCGACTCTTCGTGATGGCTATGAAAATGTCCTCGAGGGAGGGAAGGATGGGCCTTCTGCTGGTCACGGTGATGCCCTCGGCAGTGAGACGCTCCACCACCCTGGTGACCACTCCCTCCTCGCGAAAGGCGACATGCAGCCTGTCACCGTAGATGGTGACACTCTCGACCCCAGCCTGTGCGCCCACTATCTCCCGCGCTGCCCGGGCGTTCGGCGTCAGTATCTCTTCCATAGACAGGCCCAGGCCCGACCTTGCGCGGAGGGGCTCGTCAACGAGAAGCAGTCTCCCTTCATTCATGAGCCCGATCCTCGTGCATCGCTCCGCCTCGTCAAGATAAGCCGTTGAAACGAGAATGGTGACGCCCTCCCTCAGCAGGTCGTAGAGTATCCTCCAGAAATCGCGCCTCGACACAGGGTCGACGCCTCCGGTAGGCTCGTCGAGAAAGAGGATTTCCGGGGTATGGATAAGGGCACAGGCGAGCCCAAGCTTCTGCTTCATCCCCCCGGAAAGGTTGCCCGCCATGCGCATCTGGAATGGGGAGAGGTTGCTGAAGCCTAGGAGGCGCTCGATTCTGGGCGGCCTATCCTTTTGCGGCACACCGTAAAGGTCCGCGTAGAACAGGATGTTCTCTATGACCGTGAGATCCTCATAGAGGCCGAATCTCTGCGACATGTAGCCAATGCGCTCCTTGATCAGCTCTTCCTCGCCCGGGATGGGATGGCCTGCGACCCAGGCATTACCCGAAGTGGGTCTCATGATGCCGGTGAGGAGCCTCATCGTGGTGCTCTTGCCTGCGCCGTCCGGTCCTACGAGGCCAAAAAGCTCCCCCTGGACCACCTCGAGATCGAGGTGGTCCACCGCTTTTGTCCGGCCGAAGCTTTTCGTAAGACCCGAGGTCTTGATCGCGATCGCGCCCATGTACCTCCTATCCGCGCCTCACGCCTTCGCCTCCGGAAGGGACATCGCGAGCCGACGGTACGAGCTTAAGCCAGCCTTGAGGGGAGATTCCTGAAGCTTGGCCTCTGGAAGCGGCGACGCGAGCCGACGGTCCGAGCGAAGCGAGGCTTGAGGGGGAGGCTCCGGAAGGCTGGCCTGTGGAGGGGGCGACGCGAGCCCCTTTATTTGTATTCGTACGTCCGCCGGCATGCTGGGCTTGAGTTCCTGGTTCGGGTTCTCCACACGGACCTTCACGCCGTAAACGAGCTTCACCCTCTCCTCCTGGGTCTGCACGCTCTTCGGGGTAAACTCCGCTTCGTTCGAGATGTAGCTGACCCATCCATCGTAAGTCTTCTTGGGCCTATTCCGCTCGGTATCGACCGTCACCAGCGCCCGCTGGCCCAGCTTGACCAGCGTCAATTGCGGCTCCGGCACATAAACTTTTATCCACGGACTCGATAGGTCTCCCATAGTAAAGATAGGGACGCCCGCTGCCACGGTTTCACCGACCTCCACGTTCTTTCGCAGGACGACGCCCGGGGCAGGGGCAGTGATGACCGTGTCCTTCAGTCTCTCTTCGGCTGTCTTTATGGCCGCCTTTGCCTGCTCCACACGGTACCCGGCCGCGTCGATGTCCTCCTTTCTCGGTCCCTCCTTCACGAGGCTCAGCGATTCCGTGGCGCTTCGCTGCTGGGCCGCCCGTGTTTCGTAAGCGCTCTTTGCGGCGTCGAACTGGGCAGTCGAAATGGCGCCGTTCTTGTGGAGCGTCTCCGCCCGTTCGTAATCCTTCTTGAGACGGACTGTCTCTGCCTCCTCGGACCGGACGTTGGCCCTCGCCTCCTCGATCTCCTGTGGTCTCGAGCCCGCCTTCAGCTCCTCGAGGCGGCTCTGCGCTTCCCGGAGGGCCGCCCTGCTCTGGGTCACGATGCTTGCAAGCTCGGCGTTGTCGAGGCGGGCCAGGACCTGCCCTTTCTGTACCTGCTGCCCCTCGTCAACGGAGAGCTCTACCACCCTTCCCGCAATCTTGAACCCTATGTTCGTTTCCGTCACCTCCATGTTACCGGACAGAAGGAGAACCCCTTCCTCAGCCTCCTTGTGGAAATACCCCCGCCACAGCAAGAAGGCCGCGACTGCCATGAGGACCAGGATGATGATGCCTACCTTCCGCTTCTTCATTTGAGGACCTCCTGCTCGACGGTCAAGATTCCCATGCCTTTCTTTAGCGAGGCGAGGCCTATCTCCCTCTCGTAGGCAGCCTGAAAAGAGTCCGTCTCCGCCCTGAGGAGGGCGGTCTCGGCATCGATAACGTCCGTGGTCGTGCCCGCTCCTGTGACATACCTGAGGTGTTCGACGCGGAGCGTCTCGCGTGCGCTTTCTATGGCTGCCTGAGCGACCGACATCCTGTCGGATGCGTTCTCGATGGCTATTCGGGCATCTTTCAACTCACGGGATATTGAGAGCCTCATGGCCCGTTCCTCCTCCTTTACCTTTTCCAGCTCGGTCCTGTCCGCGTTGACCTGGGAACGGATGAGCCCCCCGTCGAACACCGGGATGGTGAGGTTCACCCCTACATAGTAGTCTTCCTTGAAAGTCGTCGAGTCCCCGGCCCTTTTGATGTACTGGCCGGTCCCTGAGATGTCTGGAAGCCATTGTCCCTGGGCGACCCTTATCCGGTCCTCGGCAATCCTCTTCCTTCGTGCGATGGCGCGAAAGTCGGGTCTCCTCGCGAGGGCCGTATCGAGGGCTTCTTGGTCTGAAGGGTAAGCCGCCTGGGAGAGGGGCTGATCCGCGATGGAAAAGGGCGGGCTTGCGTCATCCATACCCATAAGCTCCCGAAGGAGGGAGAAGGCAGCCTCCACATTGTTTTTCACCGCCATCATGCCGTCCCGGGCATGGGCGAGCTCCACTTCCGTCTTGAGAAGATCGAGGCGGGGGGCTGTCCCTGCCTCGAGAAACGCTTCCACGTCTCGCTTCTGGTTTTCCAGTTCGCTCACCTGGGCCCGGTTCGACTCGAGGAGCTTTTGCAGCTGAAGGATCTTGTGGTACGTACTCGTGAGATTGTAGATGAGATCCTGAACGTTTGCTGCATAGTTGTCCTCGGCCAGGGCTTTCCTGGTCTGGGCAATGCGAAGGTTCCTGACAATCCGTCCGCCCTTGTAGAGGGGCAGAGTGAAAGATGCGGAGGCGTTGTATATCGTCCTCTCGAAATCAGGCAGATCGAGGTTCGGGGTGAGGGGCAGCTCTATGACGATGGGGGTCAGCGGCGTGGGGTACCGGAACCGAGTGACGCCCGATCCGAAGTTGACTTTCGGCAGCAAGTCGGACCGGGCCGCATCGATCCCGAATTGTTCAGTCTCTATGCCCTTCTGAGCGATGCGAAGATTGGGGTTGCGCTTCAGGGCATACCCTATGACCGACGTAAGATCGAGGGATGATTCCGCTGCCATCAAGGGAGACAGGCAGAAAGCAAGACCGATTGGAAGAACGGAAAACACGACGAGCAAGCCCTTTCTCATGCCCCTTCTCCTTCGTTCCTGGCAGCTATCTCACGGATCGCGTAAATGGAAAACGTGGTAATGTGCGCGGCAACCGCTTCGATTTCCTGCCTGTTGAGGCTCTCCCGGTTGAGGAGTCTGCGCATCACGTGTCTGCCCATGTAGAGCTGGAAGACTTGACCGGCGATGCTCAGGCAGCAAAGGTTGATGGTGTTATCAGAGGGCGGGGTCGAGAAGAGCTGCCTGACAGTGGTGGAAAGAAAGGTAAAGAAGGGGCGCACCGTCTCTTCCACGATCACGTCGAAGTCGCTCGTGGGACGGATGAATTCCTGGATCATGAGTTTGGCGAACCGCGAGCCCTCTCCCTCGTCCAGCACACGCAGCAGAAGGATCCGTACGAAAGTCCCCAGCCTCTCGGCGGGGGTCCCGGTCGAGTAGTCGGTGGGATCGAAGGGATATTTCTCGAACGCCCTCGCCCGCCAGTACTTGAGCGCGGCAAGATAGAGGTTCTTCTTGCTGCCGAAGTGGTAGTTGATCGCAGCGACGTTCACGCGCGCCCGGGCGCAGATGGCCCGGACAGTGGTGTGATTGTAACCCGAATCGGCGAATATCTCTCCCGCAACCTCGATTATTCTGCGTTGCGTTTCTGTTGGATGGTCGAGCTCGCCTTTGTGGCCCCCTGTCTCAAACATATGTTTCAATTGATAGTTTTAAACAATTGTTCGAATTATGTCAAGTCTTTTTTGCAGCGCGATGTTGTAAATGACGTAGTCAAGGATAGATGACGTGTTCAAGTATGATATTGCGTTGCGTAGCTTACCGTATTTTCTCCAGGTGAGCCTTCGGAAAGACGGGCGATTAAGGCGGTGCATACGCCTGCGGCCTTCACAAGAAAGGACAGGAGAGAGGCTCCGGCGAGAAGCGTAGTTTCCCAGTTTTCCCTTGACTACTGTGACCTTATCTGCTAATTTGAGGCCATGAACAAAGAAGAAGTGAAGAGCATCTATTCGAAGTACTCTTCTGTCTACGATAAAGTATTCGGCCATTTTTTCTCGCCGAGAATCAGGATGGCCATAAACAGGTCGCTCATCGCCGAAGGCGACAAGGTGGTTGAGGTCGGCGTCGGCACCGGCATCTCCCTCACCTCATATCCCCGCCAATGCAAGGTTGTAGGCATCGACCTGACGCGGAAGATGCTCGATCAGGCCAGACGGAAGAAGGATCGCCACAAGCTCGATCACGTGGAGCTCTTCGAGATGGACGCAGAGAACATGACGTTCAGTGACGACACCTTTGACCATGCAGTTGCAGCCTTCGTCATCACCGTGGTCCCAAACCCCGAAAAGATGGTTTCCGAAATGAAGCGCGTCACGAAGAAGGGCGGAAGCATAGTCATCCTCAACCATTTCTGCAGTGACAACGCCTTCATATCCGGCATGGAAAAGGTCTTCTCTCCCCTCTGCGAGAAATGGGGATGGAGGTCCGACATCTCCCTCGATCTTCTTTCAAACCATTGCAACCTCCACATCAAGGAAGTGTTCAAGAAGAACAGGCTGGATCCCTGGTCCATCATAATCGCCACGAATAACAAGTAGAATGAAGACGCCCGGGAGAAGAGTTCCCGTGTTCGGACCGCTTGGAGACGAACGCGCGGCTTTAGGATGGTTCAGGATGGCATACGTAACACATCAGGGAAGAGATAAGGGCTCGAAAGGGTTCTATGGTGAGCACGTGACAAATCTCGCCGGGAATTGGCAGACTTAAGGGAGGATGGCGAGGAGAAGGTTCAGATGATAAGAAAGCGGATCGAGCAGGTTTTGAAGGCGGCCATGGAGCGCAGCAAGGAAGAGGGCGCTCTCCCTCCGGATATCGAGATCGAGCCGATGGTCGAGATGCCGAGGGAGAAGGGGCACGGCGACTACGCGACCACCGTCTCTTTTCAGCTTGCGCGCAAAGCCAGGAAGAACCCCGAAGAGATCGCCCGAGCCCTCGTCCGCAACATGGATGCCGGGGCCCTTTGCAGCGAGGTGGCGGTGGCGGCCAAGGGCTTCATCAATTTCCACGTCCGCGATGAGGTATTCAGATCGGAGCTGGCCGATATATCGAGGAAAGGCGTAAAAAGCTTCTTCCCTTCTGTGGGCTTCGGCAAGAGAGTCATCATAGAGTTCGTCAGCGCCAACCCCACCGGGCCGCTCCACATCGGCCACGGCCGCGGTGCCGCGGTGGGCGATGTGCTGGCCGCCATCCTGCAGAGGACGGGCTATGAGGTTGTCCGGGAATACTATGTGAACGACGCGGGTCGACAGATAGGGACCCTGGGGCAGTCGGTCTACCTCAGGTGGAAAGAGCTCCGGGGTGAGAAGGTCGAATACCCGGCTCATCTCTATCAGGGGGCCTACGTACGGGACATAGCGCGGCTGCTCCACAGCGACGGTGATCGCGTGCCCCGGGAGGAAGGAGAGGCCGTTGCCTTCATGGCCAGGTTCGCCGCCGATCTCGTGCTCGCCGGCATCAGGAAGGACCTCGAAGACTTTCGCGTCTTCTTCGACTCCTATTACAGCGAGAACGATCTCTACGAAAAAGGGCTTGTGGACGAGACCATACGGGACCTGAAGGAGAAGGGCTGCCTCTACGAGCAGGACGGCGCCCTGTGGTTCAGGACATCCGCCCTGGGTGATGACAAAGACAGGGTCATCATCAAATCGGGCGGAGAAAAGACGTATTTCGCTTCCGACATCGCCTACCACCGGGAGAAGTTCGATCGCGGCTTTGACACCCTCGTCGATATTTGGGGCTCCGATCATCACGGGTACATCGACCGGCTGAAGGCCTCGATAGCCGCCCTCGGCAGAAACAAGGATGACCTCAAGGTGCTCCTCATCCAGTTCGTCACCCTCCTGAAGGACGGGAAGCCTGTAGGGATGTCGACGAGGTCGGGCCAGTTTACCACCTTGAGAGAGGTAGTGGACGAGGTAGGTGTTGACGCGTCCCGGTTCTTCTTCCTCATGAGGAAGAGCGATGCTCACCTCGAGTTCGATCTGGACCTGGCGAAGAAGAGCACCAACGAGAACCCTGTCTACTATGTGCAGTATGCCCACGCAAGGATCGAATCGATATTCAGGATGGCCCGGGAAGGGGGCATCGACCTGGAGAGAACGCAGGACGCCGATACAAGCCTCCTCGTGCTTCCGGAAGAGACGGATCTGACGAAGGGCATACTCAACTTCTTCGACGTCGTGGAAATGAGCGCCCGGAGCCTCGAGCCCCATCGCGTGACCTTCTCCCTCATCGATCTCGTCGCCGCGTTTCATAGTTACTACAACAAGGCGAGGGTGCTCGGAAACGAGCCCCCCCTCACTTTGGCGAGACTCGCGCTCCTCAAGGTGCTTCAGGGGGTGATCCGGGAAGGACTGGAGATGCTCGGCGTTTCCGCCCCGGAGAAGATGGAGCGGACCGAGGAACAAGCCGCCGGATAAGGGGCGGTTCGTCCTTGAGACGAAGGGCAATTAAGGCTAAAGAGCATCCCTGAAAGCCGCTGCCCGACACCGGCTCATTCCTTCAACGCGGCTCCCCGAACCGTCCCTTTCCCGCACATGATAAATTCCTCGTTTTAGGTTATATTTATGCAGCGTTCATAGGGAGCAAGAAATGGTGCAGAAAAGCAAAACGAGAGAATACGTAGAATCGCTTCTCATCGCGGCAGTTATCGCGTTGCTGGTCCGGGGATTTGTCGTTCAGGCGTTCAGGATTCCTTCCGGCTCAATGGAGCCCACCCTTCTCGTGGGCGACCACCTGCTGGTGAATAGATTGAGCTATGAGATGAAGCTGCCTTTTACCGATATCGTGCTCCTCGATCTGGGCAGCCCCGAAAGGGGTGACGTTGTGGTGTTCACATACCCGGAGGACAGAAGCAAGGACTTCATCAAGCGCGTGATCGGGATAGGGGGGGACACGGTCCAAATCCGGAACAAGGTGGTCTACGTCAACGGGGAGCGAATAAAGGATGGCCACGCCTTCTTCCAGGATAAGGCGGTAATCCCGGGCACCTTCTCTCCTAGGGACAACTTCGGGCCTGTTACTGTGCCCAGGGACTCCTACTTCGTCATGGGCGACAACAGGGATCGCAGCTACGACAGCAGATTTTGGGGATTTGTGAGGAAAAACGACCTCATCGGAAGGGCTCTGGTGCTCTACTTTTCCCTGAACAGCCGGCCGGACGACCTGCTTCACGTGGTGAGGTGGGAGAGGATCGGGGAGGTCATACGGTGATGGCGCCCCTCCTTCTACCCTTGTCAGATCAAAAAGCGCGAAATGCGGTGACAACCATATGAGAAAATTCTTCGCCATTCTTTTACTTATTCTCCTTCCGTGCGGCACAGTCGCCGCCAAGGAGACGAAAGGTTCGGCCTACTTCGCCTTCCTCCAGGGCTACGAGGAAGCCCAGGCAGGCCACTACGACGAGGCTATCGGGTACTACAAGTCAGCCCTCTCTCTTGACCCTGGCTCTGCTTCCCTGAGGACCGAGCTCGCGCTCCTCCATGTGAAAAAGGGGGAATTCGACAAGGCCGAGACTCTCCTCAAGGAGTCCGCACGAATTGATCCGAAGAATCGCCATACTCTGATGCTGCTCGCAGGCCTTCTTACGTCAAGAAGTGAATTCGACAAGGCGGGGCAGTTGTATGAGCAGTGCATAGCCATGGACAAGGAGGACACGGAGGCCTACCTCTACCTTGGCTCCATCAAAGCCGCTCAGAAGCGATACCAGGAGGCCCTCGACACATACAAGAGGGTGTTTGCCTACGACGAAGAAAACGTCATGGCCCTTACCTACGCAGCCAGGGTGTGCACGGAGATGAAGAAGTTCGGCGAGGCCCGGGCGTACAATGAGAGGATCCTGGCTAAAAGACCTGATTTCGAGCCTGCCCTGCTCGACCTGGGGAGAATCTCGGAGATAGAAGGTAACCTTGACGCGGCGAATGGCTACTATGAGAAGGTTCTGCGGATCGATCCCGCAAACAAGAAGGCTCTGGCCCGGATAGCGGCCATTTATGTCCAGAAGAAGGACTTTGACAAGGCTATTCACGAGTTTGAGAAGCTCTCCGATCTCGACAGGGATGATCTCTCGGTGAGGGAGAATATCGGACTGCTCCTCATCGAGGAAGGGAAGTACGAGGATGCGATCAGCGAGTTTAGTCTGATTCTTGCGTCCAGGCCCCACTATGACAAGGCGAGGCTCTATCTGGCCATAGCGCTCCAGGAGACCGGGCAGCCGAAGCGGGCCATCGCCGAACTCCTGAAGATGGATCACAAGTCGCAGGAGTTCAAGGGAGCGGTGAGAAGCTTTCTTCCCCTCTATGTGAAGGCGGGAATGGTCGATGACGGAATCCAGGAAACGGGCAGGCTCATCGAAAAGGACAACCGGAATATCGACCTTTACCTCCTGCTCTCCGCCTTGTATGAAGAGAAGGCAGACTTTCGCAAGGGCATATCAACCCTCGAGGCAGCGAGAGCCTTCGAGCCGAAAAACACGGATGTCCTTTACCAGCTCGGCATGCTTCACGAGAAAAACGGAGACTCGACCAAGGCCATCAACTACATGGAGGACCTCCTCAAGATAGAGCCTGACAACGCAGGCGCCCTTAACTTCATCGGATACAGCTTTGCCGAGCGGGGGATCAATCTCGACAAAGCCGAACAAATGATAGTGAAAGCGCTGGAACAGAGGCCCGACGACGGCTACATTCGGGACAGTCTCGCCTGGGTCTTCTATAACAAGGGCGAATACGGGAAGGCGCTGGTCGAGATCATGAAGGCGCAGGAATCGGTGGCTGACGATCCCACCATCATTGAGCACCTTTCCGACATCTACGGCAAGCTCGGGGAATACGACAAGGCGATAGATTCTCTCAAGAAATCCATAGACCTCGAACCAAAGGCGGATAAGAAGAGAGTCCTCGGGGAGAAGCTGAAAAACCTCGAGCAACAGCGGCGATGAGGAAGCTTCTTCTTCCATTCGTCCTCTTCCTCTCGGGATGCGCGCTGCTGCAGACAAGGGTTCCCGTGGTCGAATGGCCGGAGGATGTGACGTTTCTCCAGGGCGAAGGGGACATCGACGCCCGATGGCAGGGCGAGAAATCATCGGCTACGTTCGCGCTGAAGATGGAGTATCCCGACATGCTCCTCTTCGAGGCGTACGGCTCACCCTTCGGGCAGACTCTCCTCCATGTCGAGAAGAAAGGCGGTAAGCTCCTCGTCATTACCGGAAGCAAGAAGACCACGGACGAGGCGCCTTTCAAGGAGAAGTACGGCTTTGGGGTGGAACAGCTCATGGATGCCCTCGCCATGAAAGGGCAGAAAGAAGAAACGCCCGAGGGGCAACTCGTCCGGACAAAAGACTACTCTGTCCTCTACGGCGAGGACCGGCGGGGCAGAAAAACCATGTGCCTCGAAAGAACGGACGGCAGGATCTGCCTTGCCTTCAGCCAGATAGCCTTTACGGACCGCTGATGCCCTCACAATGGGCTTGTTTAGGCAGACTTCCTATGCCGATGGTGCAGGGCGTGGGCCTTCCTTGGCCTCGCGCCATTTCCCCTGGCTCCCTTCCTTACGGTGTGTGAGGCGAGGACAATCCGCGCGGAATGAGAAAGGCGACCCTTCTTGGGGCTGTCGAGGGCGATCACCTCGTCCTCGTCCGAGGACGGGCGGGACAGCCGCTGCCGGGGCGTCATTCCGTGCCGGGCTCCGGCGAGCCGGACGGGAGCTGTTTCTTCCTGCGCCGTGTCCGCGTCGGTCTTGACCGCCGCAAATTGCGGAACATAGATGACGCGGTTTTTGTGCGCCCGGAGGTCGTCCCCGTTCACGAGCACCAGGTCCGACCTGGAAACATCGTATCTCTTGAGGATCCGTGCGAGCGAGTCTTTTTTCGTCACGCAGGCCCTGACTACTCCGACCACCTGTTTGCCGTTTTTCAGGTCAGCTTCGAGCTTACTGCTGACCACGTCGAGCTCAGGGGTCCCCGGAAGCTTGATCTGGTACTCCTTCCTGTCCGGCGGAGTTATTCCCTTGAGTATCTCGGGATTGAGGGCCCGTAGCTCGGCAAGGTCCAGGGAAAGCGCATGGGCGATGGTCCTGAGGGGTATGCCGCCCGGCACGGCGATCCGTGTCAACCTATAGACCGGTGCCGATTCGACGTCGGTGAAGCCGTATTCTTCAGGCTCCTTCGCGATGAGGGCCGCGGCGATCAGCTGAGGCACATACTCCTGGGTCTCCTTGGGCAGGGTCTTGTACTTGCGCAGTTCCCAGAAGTCCTTGGTATCCTCTTTCTCGATCGCCCTCTTGACCCTATTCTCGCCTGCGTTATAGCTGGCGGCGGCCAGATACCAGGATCCGAACCGCTCGAAAAGGGTCTTCAGGTAGCGGGCCGCGGCCACCGTCGATTTCTCGAGATCGTACCGCTCGTCCACCCAGTAGTCTACTTTGAGTCCGTATCGCCTCCCTGTTTCGTTGATGAACTGCCAAGGACCGCTTGCCCTTGCGCGGGAGCATGCCTTCATGTTGAAGCCGCTCTCGATCATGGACAGGTAAACCAGGTCTTCCGGAAGCCCGTTCTTCTTGAGGATCGACTTGATGGTGGGAGCATATCTCTCGGAGCGCCAGAGCCATCGCGCAAAGACATCACGTTTCGGCCCGGTGAAACATCGTATGTAGCGAGCCACCGCGTCGTTGAGGACGAGGGGAATATCAAAATCATCCGTTTCGGCTCCCTGGCGAAGGGAGGCGCGAAGCGCTTCCAGGGCTTCTTTTACCTTGTCGGTGAGCCCCTCCTTCTGTGAGAGAAACCCTGCCTCCTGCGTGTCTTCCGTTCCTGCGGCTCCCGAGTCGGATGCGCCGTCGATCAAGGGATTGTCGGGCAGCTCTCCTTCATTGTCGGCCACCTCGCCCGCCAGCACATAGTCACATTTTGCCTGGCTGTCGCTTTTGATATCCGCGCAGAACCCTCCCGTTCCGCTGACGAGCAGGAGGAGAATGAAAACTATGGCTCCGATGCAGTGTCTCATGTTTGGCCGCCCGGGAAGGATAGCAGAGGTCATATGGGAGACGCAAGAAAAAAAAGCAAAGGCCCTCATTTCAGCATCGAGAAGGTGCCGGCCCTCACGTCGTATAGTAGGCGTTCTCCTTGACATACCCTTCGGTCAGGTCGCAGCCCCACACCCTTTCGGAATACGGGCCGTCCCCAATGACGACTTGTATGCAAATCTCATTCCTCTTCAGTATCTCGGAAATCTTTTCGAGGGGAACCTCATCGCGATCGAGGGTCTCGGCGTCGATCATCGGCCTCTCGCTTCCTTCCCCAAAGATGATCTTCAGGCGGGCGATGTCGACGGAATAGGCGAAAACCTTGCCGATGGCCATGACGAACCTTCCCCAGTTCGGGTCCGCGCCGTATATCGCAGTCTTGACAAGGGGCGAGTTAATGATCGACTTGGCGGTAAGGAGCGCTTGCTCGGCCGTGCCGGCTCCGGACACGAGCAGTTCTATCAACTTTGTCGCCCCTTCGCCATCCCGCGCTATTTCCTTGGCCAGATAAATCGCCATCTCTGAGAGCACATCCTCGAACCTCTCAGGGGTCACCGTGCCGGCAAGGCCATTGGCCATAATAACGACGGTGTCGCTCGTCGACGTGTCCGTATCGATCGACACGCGGTTGAAGGATCTCTCCGCAACCCTCCTGAGCATGGGCCTCAAGAGCGTCGAAGGGACGGCCGCGTCGGTCGCGAAGTAGCAGAGCATGGTCGCCATATTGGGTTCGATCATGCCCGCTCCCTTGGCAATGCCGAGGATAGTCGCGCCGTCCAACGATGCGCTGACCCACTTGGGCCGGGTGTCGGTTGTCATGATGCTACGGGCGAAATTCTCGATGTGGCGTTCCGTCTTTCCAAAATCCTTAACTAGGGTCGCGCATCCCCTTTTGATGACCTCCATGGGGAGGCGCCTTCCGATCACCCCCGTAGACGAAGGCAGCACCAGTCCCGGCTCGATTCCGCATTGCGCGGCAACGAGCTCACAGATTCTCTTTGAATCCTCCACCCCCCGCTGGCTCGTGGCAACGTTGGCATTTTTGGAATTCACGATCACCGCCTGGAGTATCCCGTCCCGCAGGTGTTCCCGGCCGACTACAACGGGAGCGCCCGGCATCGTGTTTCTCGTGAAGACGCCCGCCGCCTGGCAGGGAACATCAGAAAAGATGCCGCCGAAATCCAATGTCCCATCCTTTATTCCGATGTTCTTGCCAAACCAGGAAAACCCCGGTACGATCCTGATGACTCCTTCCATCGCCCTACCTCCGGAAGCCGTTTCTCTTCTTGTGGCCGGTTATCTGCCTTTTCGCCAGATAAGAGCGCGAGTGGCCCATGAGCCCTTTTCGGGCTTCCTATTATAACCTCTTCTCCCCCTTTTGTGGCCAAGGAGCTTGAGCGGTTCTGATTGACCTTCACTTTTCCGGCGGGGGACTTGTCTGCCCTGCACGAGCTTCAACATGAGCCTCTGTCGCCAAGCGGTTCTTTCCATTCTTCTTGGCGAAGTAGAGCGCCTGATCGGACCGACGGACAAAGTCCTCAGACGACTCGGGCGGCCGATGACATGCCACGCCTATTGAAACGGTTATTTTTCCAAGGCTCTTCGATGTCGCTTTTGTCTCAAGAGCGGCTTGGGCGAAGAAAGCCCTGATCGTTTCCGCCACATGGGCAGCCCCGGCCAGGGGTGTCCGGGGAAGGAGCACTGCAAACTCCTCTCCGCCAAAACGCGCCACGAAATCTGTACCCTTCACCATCTCCCTAATTTTCCTGGCAGTGAATCTGAGGACCTCATCTCCGATAAGATGGCCGAACTCATCGTTGAACCTCTTGAAAAGGTCTATGTCGATCAAGAGAAGCGACAACGGGTCGTTGAGAGCTGCCGCCTCCCGAATGGACGCGGCGAGCGTGCTTTCGAAGGCCTTCCGGTTGGCCACCCCGGTGAGGAAATCGACAGATGCCTCTGTCTTGGCCTGCTCGAAATCCTTCCTCAGCATCTCCAGCGCTTCCGTCGTCTCTTTCAGCTTGTGCCTTGTGTTCTTTCCGAATCGACCGAGCGTCCTGGTCTTATCGATAATTTCTGTGATGACGCGCCTGATTTCCTGGATGGAAGCCTCATCCGAGAGCATGTTGACGGAGTTCGACACAAACGATTCATATTCCTCTGTCTGGCCGGTCAGCTCCGTCACCTCCCTGAGGATGGCTCGCAAGACCTCCTGCAGGTCCGCGCGGATCTTACGCAGCGCCTTTTCGTCCTTTCCCGCACAGAATTGCAGGTAAAGCTCCTCATTCTGTTTCTCGGTGAATTTCTCCCCCCTTTCCAGCATGGCCTCGATGGCGTGAGCCAGCTCACCGTCTCCGCCTGACACATACATGTACCAGGTTGAATAGTTCCTGGGGGTCATGGGTATGCCGTGTTGCGACATGAGAGGCACTGCGAGCCTCAGATAGCCGGCAGTTTCGTCGATAGATTTCCCGTCATCCATGTCTTCTCTCCTGTCCATTCCCTTGGCTGACCATCAGTGATCCGAATCTTAGACTGCGATACGCGAAGAATGACAGCGATGTACCCTAATTGTACAAAGTACGGGGGAAAAGGCAAGGGTTGTTTTGCAAAAAGAGGCCTATCGACTAATGCCATGTCGGGCCTCTAACGTCGGCTCGCCGCCGGATCTATCAGTCGACCGACCCGGCGATGAAAAAGCGACAGCCAAAGATACGCACAGCAAATTGTACGAGGGGCCTCTCCAGTTAGTAAGCAATCAGCTGGAAATCATCGACTTTTGATAAACAAAGGCCGGATGATTTTAGTTGGCCTCGCGGTATTCATGGGATCGATAGAGCATCGCCATAAGGCGGTCCCGTCCTTATCTCCTCGTGCATAGTCCGAGGACGACTTAAGAATTGCTCGCGACGAATCCGGCACGAATAACGAATGCCCCCGCAAGCTTTGCGTGGGGGTTGGGGGGAGTGAGGGACTTAAATGAGGAGCGATGCTTTTCTTATTGCGAGGCGAGCACGCACGAGGTAAGGATGGGACCGCCTGCCGGTAGGGGAAAAGGACTCTCGTATGTTCTTTAAGTCGTTGAACGGCTCAAACTTATGTTCGCGCCAGCAAACGTGGGAGACATCACAAGATTGACGTGGAACTAGTCTAAAGACCCCAGACTGGAGCCCAATGCACCCTCTTCGAAAGGCTCTCACCCGTGGCGGCGATAGTCCCGCCCGTATCCAAGTCCAGAGCGTGGTCAGGGCAATCCGGTCAGGGAAAGGGGGGACCCGGCCTTCCGTGCCTCTCCATTCTCTCTCTCAATTCGTGTAAGGTGTTCTTTTGGGCATCGGTGAGCTCTTTTTCTATCTCGGAGAAGCCGTCGTCGAAAATCTTACGTATTTCCGGCTGCATCTGACGCAAGCGCGCATCCAGTTTCGCGCTCGTCTGCTTCAGGATTTCCGCTACCCGGACTTTTTGGGCATCGGTCAGGCTTAGATCCCTTGAAAGCCTGTCCAGCATGGCTGCGTCCCGATCCCCGTGATCCATGTGCGGCGGAGGAGGGGGCGGCGGAAACCGGTGGGTAAAGTAGAAGCCAGGCAGGAGACCGACGAGCACGCCCAGAAAGAAGACGAGTGCCACGCCAGCGGCGAGCTTCCATTTTCTCATGATGCCTTCCTATCCTCCAAGGATCCTTTTTAGGGTCAATTCCTCTACGTACCTGGCAAAGAGCTGTACCCCATCGTAGTGGGCGGTAACGTAGAGTCGGGCAAGGAGAAAGACCATCCCGACGCTCATGGGTAGAGAGATTGGCACGAGTCTCCAGACGAGCCGCTCGAAGGCGGGAAGAAATCGCGGCTTGCCCTCGACGCCACCCACCTGCCTCACCCGTGCCATGAGCGTGCCTTGCCAGACCTCGTCGATAACCACGTTTTCCCGAGTCCGGTAGACGCTCCGCATGAGTTCGCCAAGCTTCTCCGGAGCAGCCCCTCTTCCCTTCATCCTCCCACTCCTTCCTTCGTCGATATCCCTGCAAGTACCTTGTGAAGCCTCTTTTTCGACCGGAACAGCCTCACCTTTACGTTGGCAACGCTCCAGCCCAAAAGACCGGCTGTTTCTTTCATCGATCGGCCTTCAAAATAGACGAGCTCGAGCACCATCCTATCACCTGCGGAGAGTTTTCCGAGGGCATAGTCAAGGATCTCCGCAGCCTCTTTTTGCGAAGCCCGTTCCAGGAAGGCTCCGTCCCTTTCGTCGGACATCGCCGAGGCGAGCCACTGTTCGTGCTGTTCGGCAAGTAGGCTCACCGGAAACTCCTTCGACTTGTACCGATCCCTCCAGAAGTCGCGGCACGTTCTCACGGCTATTACGGAAAGCCACCCGCTGAAACTGCCACGGTTCTTGAAACTCGGCAAGGACAGATAGGCCCGCAAGAACACATTCTGGATGGTATCCTCCACATCGTCGAAGGGCACGTGCCTCCTGACTATGGCGGTC
Source organism: uncultured delta proteobacterium (assembly GCA_963749525.1). Lineage (GTDB taxonomy): Bacteria > Desulfobacterota > Syntrophorhabdia > Syntrophorhabdales > WCHB1-27 > CAVVNC01. Next base: position 7,159 of record CAVVNC010000051.1, on the reverse strand, counting down.
ACAAGGGAGCCGTGCCTCGCGATGAGCCTTTCGAACGCGTTTATCTCACCGGCAATGACCCGACGGATAACCTGGTCATCGTCCTCTTCCTGTAGGCCGATCTTCTCCATCCAGCTCCGAAAAGCCGCCGCCTTCGGTTCAAGGCAACAGTCAGAATAGGGTTGCAGCCGATTCGTCTCCTTGAGTCCCTTTCGCTCTCGCGGGAAAGGTGGCGCCCTGAAACATCGGCCCGACTCATGATGATATAGAGAAAGTCGTCTGCGGTCCAGAAAAGGTTACAACCCTCCTAAAGGTCCCGGGGGATGGGTGCCGATCGGTCAAAAGTTCTTATCTCAAAGCGGACTTTTCTTGTAAAGGACGCCCGAAATATAGCATAATTATGGAGACGAGGAAGAGCCTGCCCCGTGGGTTGCGGGGTGACTCATCCGTCGATGGGGAAAGGAGTTTTCGCGGAACGTATGTGGGGGCGAGCCGGTCTACCTCTAGTTGTGGAAAACCACGCCAGGTTATTCTGACACGGGAGAAAAGCCCTCGTCCCCGCTTTTCATACGCTGAGGGGGGCTATTTTCTCTCTGAAACGCACCGCTTCCTAACCGCTCACGCTCAGAGTGTTTGCGGTACCCGTTGCCGCTTGTCCGAATTGCATATACTTGCTTATGGCCTCCATCATGATGGCCATGAAGGCGCTCGCCGAGTTCGTCTGATCTGAGGTCGAGGTCGTTGACGAGGCTGAGCTTGAACTCGTGGCGGCGGCCGACGTGCTCCCGGTGCTCTCACCCGAACTGCTGTCCAGGCCCTGAAACAGGCTGTCCAGGGATGACGTCGAGTCGGGCGGTGGGGGAGGCGGTGGGGGAGCCGACATGGCGGACTCCGCCTGCGAAGCAAACGTCTCGAGCTCGCTTTCGCTGATGGACCCGTCCCCGTTCGTATCGATTGCGGCGAAGAGCTGATCGACAGCGGACGTATCCGAGCCGGAAGCAGCGCTCCCGGACTGGGTCTCCACAGTCGATGCAAACGTCTCGAGCTCGCTTTTGCTTATGGAGCCGTCTCCGTTCGTATCGATCTTTCCGAAAAGCTGATCCATCGAAGCGGTGGTGCCGGTCGCCGAATCGAGCTGGGCCGCATCCTGCAGCAGGCTCACGAGCGACGCGGAATCCGTCTGGGAGCCCATCACGGAATTCGTAAGGCCTCCATCCTGGTTGTCCAGAGCCGTCGCAAGCTCGCTTTTGCTTATGGAGCCGTCCCCGTTCGTATCGATCGAGGCGAATAGATCGCTCAGCGACGATGAGGACGAAGAGGACGAAGAGCTGGATTGCCGCAACAGCTGTGATAAGTAATAGTAACTGTCCATTCCGCTGATTCCACTGATTGACATGTTAACCTCCTCTAAATGTGAGGTTTCCGTGCTCGCCCCTTTGGAGCACCGATTTCGAGAAGACTCGGATTGCATAGAGCAACAGTCGTGCCGAACGGAAAACAGCGGTGGAATCATGCGGTGTGTATTGGGTTTTTGGAAGGTAAGGCCGTTCTCCGGACTCTAGGCCTCTCAACCGGGGGGGTGGGAAAACAATTCCCCCTTTAGGGAAGATTTTTCTCGGTTCTCCTCCTTCTTCGTCTCCGGTTGTGCCTTTGTCTGCTAGGCCGCCTAATTGTCAATTCGGGTCAGTCCATGACGAACCCCCTTATGTAACCTTTTGGCCTGATCGCCCGACTTAGGTGATAAAGAGACGGCGAGCAGCCGCCTTAAGAATGCTTGATTGGAGGATTGCGATAATGTGCCCATAACCTCTTTTCTTCTCTAATAGGCAGGAGGGCGAGGGATTCTTTTCTTTAGGTCAGAATAACCTGGCGTGGTATCTGGACCCGGGAAGAACCGGCTTGCCCCTGCCTTCCTATCGCCTATATGAAAGCAATTGTCGTGCCTCTCTCATTTCCCGAAAAATGAGTGCCTTCTCATTTCTCTTCCAGCACACACTCCACCGTGGTGCCGCCGCCGGGACCGTTCCTTATGTCCAGGGAGCCGTTGATGAGCTGCGCCCGGTACTTCATGAGGCGAAGGCCCAAGCCCTCGCGGTTCAAGTGGGCGGGAGGAATGCCTATGCCGTCATCCTGCACTCTGAGGGTCGTTATCCCATTCGCCTGTATCAGACGAATCTCGATGTGTTTCGCCTCGCTGTGCCTGACGGCGTTGAGGACTGCTTCCTGGGCGATCCGGTAGAGCTCCGTCGCGGTCGTGATGCCGACGTTGATCTCCTCAGGAGTGAAACGGACCAGACACGACACCCCGGTGATATTGCGCACTCTCTTGACCAGCTCGCGAATGGCGGGACAGATACCCCCTGCCTCGAAATCGATGAGGACGAGTCCTCTGGCCAGATCGCGCACCCGGCCTATGGCCTGATTCACGAGGTCGGTGAGTCTCTCCCCCTCCCCCGCCTCCGGCAGTGATTTTTTTGCAAGGGCTTGAGACATGGATTTGAGTTTCAGGGCAATACCGGTCAGATGCTGCCCCAGATTGTCATGCAGATCCTGGCCTATTTCGAGTCTCTCTGCCGTGCTTATCTCCAAGACCTCCCGTTCGAGCCGCTTTCGTTCCGTTATGTCCCTGATGATCCCCTCGCTGACGATTTCGATGCCCTCCGCTGAGTATGTCTTGGAGGCTGTGATGAGGCAATCCGCAGTGCTCCCGTCCTTCTTCTTGATCTTCATCTCAAAGTCCTTCACCGATCCGGTTTGGTTGAATTCCTTGAGAAAACGGCGCCTCTGCCGCGGATCGACATATATGTCCCCGGTCTTCAATATGCCCACGTCGTTTCGATCGTAGCCGAGGAGGTCGAAGAATGCCGCGTTTCCCTCCAGGATTCTTCCTTTCGGGGTGGCGATGAAGATGGCATCCCGTGAGTTCTCGAAGAGCCTCCGGTATTTCTCCTCGCTCTGTCTTAGCGCTTCCTGGGCGCTCCTCGGTTCGGTGAGATCGATGACTACTCCACGAAAGCCGACGATGACGCCCTGCCTTTTCATCGTGGCGGCCCGGATGAAAATGGGTACCTCGGAACCATCCCTACGCCTCCCGAGATACTCTCCGCGGCCGTTACCTTGCTCCCCGTTGAGGAGTCTCTGTGCGTCTTCTGCCAGTCTCGCCCGGTCTTGAGGTGCGATCACCTCGTCGTAAGGCCTGCCCTCAAGCTCCTCTTTCGCGTAGCCGAACGTCGGCAGAGCCTGGAAATTGACGTAGACAAGGCGTCCGTTCGTGTCCACTTCGAAAACCGTCTGCGGCAGCAGCTCGGCCAGGTCTCGATACCTTTGTCTCGACAGTTCCAGCTCGGCGGTCCGCACCTGCACTTTTTGCTCCAGTTCGTCGTGGGCCCTTTGCAGTTCCTCGCTTGCTCGCTTGCGCTCGGTGATGTCAACGAAGCTTTCCAGCAGGCAGGTGCGGCCGTTTATCGTCACGGCCACCACGCTCTTGATAACGGGGATCCTTCTGCCGGTCGCGTGGATCATCTCACATTCGGCGTTGTCAACGGTCATAGCCGGATCGGAGACGGGGCACGCGCCCTTCGCCGCCGGACAGACGCGTCCATGGCAGATCTGGTCGATCATGTCCCTCCTGTGGACGCCCAAAAGGTCCGCGGCAAGGGTGTTCATGTGGACCAGCCTGTGGGTCTCCCGGTCCACCACGATCACCCCCGCCTGCACGGAATCGAGAATGGTCCTCAGATAGCTCTCCCTTTCCTCCAGTAGCCTGCCGGTGACCTTCAGCTCGTGCTCCAGACGTTCGCTGTTCATGATGATGAAGCCGAACGTGCTCAGAAGGCCCGCTCCTATGCTGACGATCACCATTGCCGTCTGGAAACTGCTCGGGCTAAAGAACTCATTGATAGGAGCCCACAGGGGCGTCACAAAGCCGCGAATAACCATGGCGCCCCCGTACACACCGATGACTGCCGCGGTGAGACGGGAGGAAAAGCGTACCTGGGCAGGAGCGCTGACGATCAGCTCGCGTGCGATGAGGAAGCATATCGTCCCCATAAAAACGGAGACGAGGAGAACGCGAATATTGATATCAGGAGATACGTAAAGAAAAAAGGCCAGTCCGAGCTCGACCAGTCCCAAGGCGATCCAGTATCTCCGGCGCAGGCGCCCTTGACCGAAAAAGGTCTTGACCCCTTGCAGGCCGAGGAGCGCACCGGCAACGAGCAGCCCGTTGCCCATCAGCACAGGGACAAAAGAAGGTGCGGAGCCCCGAAGGGATAGGAGGAACACCCCCACGGTTACCCCGACGTACAGGAGGACCGAGTATCCGAATCCTGGATAGGTTTCCCGGGTTCTCCATACGTAGAGGAGGATGGCGACCAAAAGGAACGCGAAGATTGGCCCCGCTCGAAATACGGTGTGAATGTCCAATGGCACGGCCAATCCCCCAGCAACGGACTTTTTCGGGATGCGCACTACGCAGATGAGCGCCTCACCCTTAAGCCAGCGCTCCCGCTTTCGGTCAGGGTGTCGCCGATCTATACTGTCACAGATGCCTTCTCGATTGCCGGGAGAGACCTTCCCGAATCGAACCTCCCGGGCAAGAGGAGATCCATGGCACCTGGACTTTGACAAGAGTAATTGTATCGCAAACGAAACAAAAAAAACAACGCAGGTTTCGGCGTCTCAGGAAAACGCAAAGAAGATGGCTTACCGGCGCGGGAATAAGGTCGGGAGGAGAGAAGAAGGTCTCTTTTCAGACTTGCCGCGCAGGTCATTCATCGGGTATAGTTCTGAAAAGAGGGCACGAAGAAATGCGGAGAATCCTGAAAGAAAAGTGAGGGCGAAGAAATGCAGAAAGTAGCGCAGAATGTCTATGTCGAAACGAATATATGCAACCACAGCTTCGTTAAGACCTCGGAAGGGCTGGTGGCCATTGACACACCCACCATTCCGGAGGCTTCGGTTGCGTGGCAGAAAGAGATCGCGAAACACGGCACGGTCCGCTATCTCATAGACACGGAGGGCCACTACGACCATTTTGCAGGCAATTACTTCTTCGACGCCTTGATCGTGGGTCACGAGGGCGCAAGGAGGGATATTCAGGCCTCGTCAATGGAAGAGCTCAAACAGATGATCGCCGGTATGGCGCCGGGTTCCTCCCCTCTGCCCGACGGCTTCTATCTGCGGCCTCCCACGATCACTTTCAGCCGTGAGCTTACCCTGTACGTGGGTGATCGCACCTTCCGGCTTATCAACACGCCCGGCCACACGGCTTCTCAGGCGACGGTATACGTCCCCGAGGAAAGAGTGGTCTTCACTGGGGACAACGTCGTCAGCAGGGGTATGCCCTTCTTTCACCAGGCGATGCCCCTGGAGTGGCTCGAATCCCTAAAAGTGCTCGATGACCTCGACATCGACTTCGTCGTCCCCGGCCACGGCCCTGTCAGCGACAAGAGCTGCATCCGGGAGATGAAGTCGACCGTTCAGACCTGGATAGATGCCGTGAGGGAGGCGATCAACAAAGGCATGAGCTCGGAAGAGGCAAAGGAGAGAGTCTCCCTTCTCCATCTCTATCCCGATCCGAACGCGGACCCGGAGAAAAGGGCGGCAATATACAGAATGAGCATCGGCCGCCTGTACGAGATGCTAAAAGACCACTAGGGCGCCCATCACCGGACCACGAAAGTATCGAGCCTGACGCGCGCGGGAGCCGTCGTAGATAAGCCGCAATCGGCTTTTTAGGGCTTTTGTCGGGTCTCGCTTGACACAGAAAAACATCGGCGGTATAGTGGGCAAAAAGAAGGGATTCGGTCGCGCGGGATCCGGAAAGCGAACAACGGATAAGGAGGTTGGGATGGCTACATTGGAGGAGCTGCAGGCAAGGATCACCCGTTTGAGCGACATCAAGGAGATAGAGAGGCTTCAGAAGATCTACGGCTACTACCAGGACTATGGTGAGTGGCAAAAGATAGTGGACCTCTTTACCGACGACGGACCATCGGTCGAGGAGGCGGATCGGGGCGTGTACATGGGAAAGGCAGGCATAAGACGGTACTTCGTCGACCTCCTGGGAGGAGGTCCCGACAAGCCCCAACGGCCCGGATGGCTCTCCATTCTTTTTCAGTTGCAGGGTGTCGTCACAGTGGACCCGGACGGCTTGACCGCCAAGGCCAGGTGGTACGGCATGGGCATGGAAGCAAAGCCCACGGTCTCTCTCCACGAGGGTGAGTTGAGACAAACCTGGATTCACGGCATCTACGAGAATGAATACGTGAAAGAAGAGGGGAAGTGGAAGTTCAAGAAGCTCTTCTTCAGCCTTGTCTTCCGCACGCCCTACGAAGAAGGGTGGCTGAAGGTGCCCGTGATCGGTCAGAACGGACCGGATAAGACGATCAAGCCCGACGCCCCGCCCACGGCATACTCACCGTATCCTTCGGGCTACCACGTTCCTTTCTCGTTCAAGCATCCCATCACCGGCAAGTGAGATCGGCCTCGGTCGACCTCAGGCGAAAAGAAGCTGCAGCGAGCATGGAGGAAGAAGACCCATGAACCTGGATGAACTGGAAAGAGAAGTGATCCGCCTGGAGGACATTCAAGCCATAGAGGACCTCCAGCAGATGTACGGATACTATATGGACAGCCATCACCGGCAAGAGGTGATAGGCCTCTTTTCCGACGACTTCGAGTCCCTCGAGATAGAGAGCACTGGTCTGTTTCTTGGCAAAGAGGGAGCCAAAAAGTTTTTTCTCGACAATGATCTGCTCGAGGCAGGACAAGTGTCAGTGCCTGCGTGGATCAATATTCTCATCCTCATGCACGGATCGGTGATCGACATCGACCCTTCCGGCAGGACGGCCAAGGGCAGATGGAACACCTGGCTGGCCGAGGCTATGATAGTCGGGGGCATACCCAGGCAGCAGTGGGTGCAGGGCTACTATGAAAACGAGTACGTCAAAGAGAACGGGCGATGGCTCTTTAAGAAACTCCATTGGAACGTGACTTTCTTTACCTCCTTTGAGGCCGGCTGGCTCAAAGTTCCTCTCCTGGGCGTCCTGGACAGGAAGGACGCCGACGCGCCTGCTCCCAACTTCCATCCCTATCCATCGGGTTATCACCTGCCCTATCACTTCAACCACCCGATCACGGGAACATAGGCGGTTGTGTCAAGGCTATGATGTCGGCG
>CAVVNC010000050.1:0-29591 GCA_963749525.1 uncultured delta proteobacterium | reverse complement strand
TCCTGAAAGATCACATGCCCCTCGGCAAAGGCATCTTTGGTAGCATCGTTGTAGAGAACGAAATCGGCTGTCAGAAGTCTTGTCCCTTCCTTCATCTCCACGTCGCCTTCTGCCGTGTAGATGTTCTGCTCCCTGTTATACTTAAGCTCCCGGGCTGTGATGTCGACGGGACCCGACGTAGCCGACTCTCTCTTGACCTCCCCCCGTGCGGCGAGGGGCGGAAGCAACAGAAGAAGAGACAACGCTATGAGTATGCTATACCGGTTCATCGAGAAGCCGCTTTGCCTCTCCCAGAGTGTAGAAGGATCCCGCGACAACGATGAGATCCTTGCTGGTTGCCGTCTTGAATGCCGCCTCAAGGGCCTCTCTCACCGAATCAGTGACAAAAGCACCGGGGGCGTGTGGCGCGACGTCGGCGGGTGCCGCTGCTCGCGCGGTATCCGGCCTTGTGATTATGACATGCTGGACGGCCGGAAGCAATTCCCCGAGCATCCCCTTGAAATCCTTATCTTTCATCACGCCGAAGATGAGTACCTTCCGCTTGTCCGGAAATTCGGTTTTCAGGAACGCGGCGAGGGTACGGGCCCCATCGGGATTGTGGGCCCCATCGTAGAGCACGGGGGGCTTACCCGGCAGGGGGTGGGCGAATTCGAGCCTCCCTGGCCAACGCGTCGACCCGAGCCCCTTGCGTATCTGTGATTCATCGAGAGGATATCCCCGGGCGGCGAGAAGCTCGAGCACGCAAAGGGCGAGGGCCGCGTTGAACATCTGGTGGTCTCCCCTCAGGGGAACGGAGACGTCGTCGAGAAAGGTCCTCACGCCTCTGTACGACATCGTCTGCCTCCCCTTCTTGGAATAGGAAAATGCGTCGTCCAGAGCGTAAAGATCCGCCTTGTCCGCCGCAATCTCCCGTATCACCGCCAGGGCGGGCCCGGAAGCGCCGGTCACGACTGGGACGCCCTTCTTGATAATGCCCGCCTTCTCCCGCGCTATCTCTACGACGGTGTCTCCGAGATAATCCTGGTGATCCAGTCCGACATTGGTGATGACGCTCACGAGGGGGCTGATGACGTTGGTCGAGTCGAGTCTGCCCCCAAGCCCCGCCTCCACGACTGCCACATCGACACCTTTTCTCTTGAAGTAGACAAATGCGAGGGCAGTCGTGAAATCGAAGAACGTGAAAGTTCTCTGCCTATCCTCTCTGTCCATCCGCTCCTTGATGAGTTGCGTCAGTTCCACGACCTCCGCTTCCCTGATGGGCTCCCCATTCACGGTGATGCGCTCCGTGAACGAAATGAGGTGAGGAGAGGTGTAGGCGCCCGTGCGGAAGCCGGCTCCCTTCAGCACGGTGGAGACCATGGAGGCGACGGAGCCCTTCCCGTTCGTGCCGGCGACATGGATTGACTGATAAGAGTCCTGTGGGTTATCGAGGAGCGACAGTATCCAGCGTATGTTCTCCAGCCCGAATACTATGCCGAATTTCTCCAGACCGTAGAGGTAGTCCAGGGTCTCGGAATAGCCCTTCATGTCGAGACGAGGGAGAGGATGTCATAGAGCTTCTGCTTAAGGTCCTGGCGCGAGCATATGAGGTCTATCATCCCGTGCTCCAGCAGAAACTCCGCCCGCTGAAATCCCTGGGGCAGCTCTTCCTTTATGGTCTCCTTGATGACCCTCGGGCCCGAAAAGCCTATCATGGCCTTGGGCTCGCCTATGATGATGTCGCCCAGCATGCCGACGCTCGCCGTCACGCCCCCGGTTGTCGCGTCCGTGAGCACCGTGATGTAGGGGATACGGTCTGCCTTGAGCCGCTGAATGGCGCCGGACACCTTGGCCATCTGCATGAGGGATATGATGCCCTCCTGCATGCGGGCGCCGCCTGACGCGCAAAAAACGATAACCGGTGTCTTCCGAATCCTGCCCTCTTCGAGCAGTCTCGCGATCTTCTCTCCGGCCACGGATCCGAGGCTGCCCCCCATGAAGCTGAAATCGAAGATGGCGCAGAGAACGCTTTGGCCGCCGATCCGTCCGCTGCCGCACACGACGGAATCGCTTTTCCCTGTCGCCTCCTTGCTCTCGGCAAGGCGTGACTTGTAAGTCTTCGTGTCCTCGAAGTCGAGGAAGTCGACTGGCTCTATGTTCGGATATAGCTCTGCAAAGCTCCCTGGGTCAAAGGTGATGGCGATCCTTTTCTCCACGGATATGGGGAAGTGATAGGAGCACTTGGGACAGACGTCGAGATTCCGCTCCACCTCCGACTTCAGGACCTGCTCTTTGCACAACCCGCATTTCCTCCACGGGCTGTCGCCGTCATGGGCGGGCTTGCGCCCCTCTTTCGCCCTGCCGGAGTCTCCATGGGCCGGTTCTTTCTCCCTTTTCGTGAATATTCCCATGCGCTTCTCTATTGAATTTTTGGTCAAAAGCTACCAGAATAAATAGGTCATGTCAACAAGAACGGTCGTCATAGAAGGCCCCGAAAGACTGGAAGGGGTGCTTCACGAGGGGGCGGGCATCGGCGGAGCGGTCATATGCCATCCCCATCCCCTCTATGGGGGGTCCATGTGGAACGACGTGGTAGATGCCATGGAGGAGGGTTTCTCCAAAGCGGGCTTCACCACGCTCCGGTTCAATTTCAGGGGGGTCGGCAGCAGCACCGGCCGGTATGACGGAGGGGTCGGGGAGACCGAGGACCTCGTGGCTGCGTGCCAGTTCCTCAAGGGCGTGGTGAGCGGGGAGGCCGGGTCCGCGAGCGCTTGATGCCTGTGGAGGGGGTGCTGAACCCCAACAGGGTGAGCGAAGCGAGCGTGAGCGGGGAGGCTCCGCAGGCTTTGCCTGTGGAGGGGGTGCTGAACCCCAACCTAGCCGGGAGGTTCGTCATTGCGGGCTACTCTTTTGGGGCTTGGGTATCGTCTATGGCCCTTGCGAGGGTCGCCGGGGTGACCGATCTTTTTCTCGTTGCCTTTCCCTTCTCCAGTTACCAGACCGGTGAGATTCGCGCCTTTTCGGGCAGGATCTACCTGGTCGGCGGCTCCTTGGACGACATATCGCCCCTCGATGACCTCGTCGCCCTTCACCGGGATTTGAAAGGCGAAAAGCGACTGAAAGTGATCCCCGCTTCCCACTTCTTCGAGGGACATGCCGGCGAGATATCGGAGTTCATCCTGGAGTCCTTCCGGGAAGAAGAAGGTTAGGACCGTGGCTCTGAGGGCTACCACGGGAAAGGACGTACGCCTCATCATGGTTGGGGGTAAGGGCGGCGTGGGCAAGACCACCTGTGCCTCGGCCATCGCCATGGGCCTCGCCTCCAGCGGAAGGAGGGTCCTCCTCATCTCGAGTGATCCCACACCGTCCCTTTCCGACATCTACGAACAGGACATCGGAAGCGAAGAGCGTAGGCTGCTTGCGGAGATACCCCTCTACGGCCTCGAGATATCAACGGAAATGGTCCTTCGCAAGTGGAAAGAGAGGTTCGGGCCGGAGATCTACGAAGTCGTCTCCAGCTTTGCCGACCTGGACTACGGGTTCGTCGATTATGTGGGCACTGCTCCGGGGATCGAAGAGGAGTATATGCTCTACCTCATAAGGGAGCTCAGCCTGGGAGGCGCGTACGATGTCGTCGTGTGGGATACGGCCCCGGCCGGCCACACCCTGCGCCTTCTCCACCTTCCGCACCTCTTCCTCGCCCACCTCGAGGGCGCAACGCGCGTCTACATGAACATGTACAGCCTGCTTGAGCGCGTCAAAGATACGGTGAGGCTAAAGTCCTCGAAGAAGAGCCTCCTCCAGGTCATAGAAGGCTGGCAGGAGCTGTCGCAGGGGATCATCGATTTCATACGGGACAGGGAAAGGACCAAATGCGTGCTCGTTACCATACCCGAGGCCTTGGGTGTCAGGATCACGGAGAGGGTGGCCCGCGGACTTGCGTGAGAACGGCCTCGGGGTCGACGACTTGATCATCAACCACGTCATCGAGGAAGGGGACTGCGCATTCCACCGGAGGCGCAGGGAGATGCAGGAGCGCTACATCCGTGCCCTGGAAGAGACCTATCGGGGGACCAACATATCGCGGCTCTTTCTCTCGCCTGATGAGATCAAAGGGATTGCAAGGATCGGCGAGGTCGCGAAGGCGCTCTTTGCGTGATTGCCTTTCCTTCTCATTTCGGCGAAAGAGGGCAATGCGCGTTCCCGTTGTACTGACAAATGGCTTGGCTGCAATCTCGTGAAGGACGTACCATGCTACCGGGAATGCTGACCGGGCAGCTCAAGCTTTTTCGCCTTAAGACGCGCGAGGAATAGGCGGTGAGCTTTCTGCATATTTCAAAGATGGAGATCTTTCCCCAGATGGAATGAGAGACGGGGATAAAAGAGCGACAGGACCGAGATTGTCCGGGGCAAGGATCTAAAAGGTCAAGAGCATCGAAACCTCATGGCGCCCGTGAGATAGGACAGGAGAAAAAGGGCAACGATGAGCGGCATAAGGATCACCGGCGGACGCCTCAAGGGCCGGACCATCGCCGTGCCCAAGGCCGGCCCGGCCCGGTTTACCTCGGCGAAGGTGAGGGAGGCTGTCTTCGACCTTCTCGGATCTGTGGAGGGCTGCACGATCCTCGACCTCTTCGCGGGCTGCGGCTCTTTCACGATCGAGGCCCTGAGCCGCGACGCGTCGTCGGTCACCTCGGTCGAAAAGGACCGGCGGACAGCGGCGTTGCTGAGGGCCAACCTCAAGTCCCTCTCCATAGATAAAGATTGCCTTGTTCTTAATATGGATGTAAGATATGCGGTGCCCATGCTACACAGGCAGGGAAAGGTTTTCGACGTTATTTTTGCGGACCCGCCCTATGAGATGGGCTACGTTGCCTCTACCTTCGAACTCCTGACAAAGAGCCCTCTGTGCGACGCCCACACGACCCTCGTCCTTGAGCACTCAAAGAGAGAGGGCTTAAGACATCCATGGGACGGCGCATACGAGGTGAAAGTACGGAAATACGGGGACTCGCTTCTCACCGTTGCGAGGCGCACACCCAAAGCAAGGCCAATAGAGGGAGGAACTGCTTCCAAATGAAAGAAAGGATCGGAATCTACCCGGGTTCCTTCGACCCCATCACCAACGGTCATCTCGATATCCTTCACAGGGGCCTGGAACTCTTCGACACCCTGGTTGTTGCCATCGCCCACAACATCGAAAAGAAGGGACTCTTCTCGGTCGAGGAGCGGAAAGACCTCATCTTGCGCTCCGTGGAAGGGAACCGCAACATCATAGTCGACAGCTTCGAGGGCCTCCAGGCCGACTATGTGCGGAAGATGAATGCACGGTTCGTCCTCAGAGGCTTGAGGGCGATGAGCGACTTCGAGTACGAGTTCCAGATAGCGTCCATGAATCGAAACCTCAACCCCGACATGGATACCATATTCATGATGACGAGCAAAGATTACTTCTTTGTCAGCTCGAGGACCATAAAGGAAGTGGCGAGCTTCGGCGGATCGGTCGAGAGCCTCGTGCCGCGGGTCGTCGAAGAGGCCCTGAGACAGAAGTTCAGAGGGTTATGAAAAGGATACTCTTTCCTCTCTTCTTCTCGCTCCTCATCCTCCTTTCTCTCTTCTCGTCCCGCGCGTTTTCCGCGGATGTTTATGAAATCACCGTCCAGGGCGTCATAAGTCCTCCGGTCTCGGCGTTCATAGGAGATTCCCTAAAGAAAGCAGCCGACGCCCGGGCCGGCGCTCTCCTCATCCTCCTCGATACGCCGGGGGGTCTCGACACTGCCATGAGGGAGATCGTGAAGGCAATGATGGACGCCCCTATCCCCACCATCGTCTACGTCTATCCATCCGGTGCCAGGGCAGCGTCTGCGGGCACCATCATCCTTATTGCGGCCCAGGTGGCCGCCATGGCTCCGGGCACGAACGTGGGTGCGGCGCACCCGGTGAACGTGGGTTCCGGGAAGATGGACAAGGAGATGATGGCGAAGGTCGTGCAGGACGCACAGGCTTATGCGAGGAGTCTCGCCGCCAAGCGGGGACGAAACGTCGAATGGGCCGCGAAGGCGGTGAGACAGAGCGTCTCCGTCACGGCAGGTGAGGCGCTGAAGGCGCGGGTGATAGACGTCATCGCCGACAGCGTTGACGACCTCCTTTCGAAGGTGGACGGCAGGGTCGTAGAGGTGGGCACGAGGACAATCGAATTGCAGACGAAGGGCGCGCGTATCGTCAACGTCGAGATGCCGTTCAAGTACAGGTTCCTTTCCTATATCAGCGACCCGAGCATCGCGTATCTCCTCATGATGATAGGATTCTACGGTATTCTCTTCGAGATCTACAGTCCGGGCACTATCTTCCCCGGTGTTCTGGGCGGGATCAGCCTCATCCTCGCCCTGTATGCATTCCAGACCATTCCCATAAGCTACGCGGGTCTTTCCCTGATCCTCCTGGGGGTCATCTTCTTCGTCGTCGAGCTGAAAGTGGCGAGCCACGGTCTCCTCGGCATAGCCGGTGTCATATCGATCGTGATAGGCTCTGTCATGCTCGTCGACCTGCCCCAGAGCTGGCTTTCCATATCATGGCTGTCCATCGCGACGGTGGCCGTCGCGTCTATAATATTCTTCCTCGGTGTGCTATCATATGCCGTCAAAGCTCAGCTGTCGAAGGTCAGGACGGGCCGCGAGGGCATGATAGGGGAGGTCGGAGTGGCCCGGTCCGACATCGCTCCTTCCGGGAAGGTATTCCTCCACGGAGAATTGTGGGATGCAAGGGCAGAGGATCCGGTAGAGGCCGGTGAGCGGGTGGTCGTTATCGGCGTCGAGGGCATGATGGTGAAGGTCAGGAAAGAAGGGGGGACTTGATATGATATCAGCGTACCTGTTTGTCCTGGTATTGATCGTAATCATACTCGGAATGGCCATCAAGATACTCAACGAGTACGAAAGGGGCGTTATCTTCCGCCTCGGCCGGGTCCTCGAAAAACCCAAAGGGCCGGGATTGATCCTGCTCATACCGATCATCGACAAAATGGTGAGAGTGAGCCTTCGCACGGTGGTCCACGATGTGCCGCCCCAGGATGTGATCACCCGGGACAACGTATCGATAAAGGTAAACGCGGTCGTCTATTTCAGGGTGATTGACCCCATGAGGGCGATCATCGACGTGGAGAACTTCCTCTACGCGACAAGCCAGCTTTCCCAGACCACCCTCCGGAGCGTGCTCGGTCAGGCGGAGCTTGACGAGCTTCTCTCCCATAGGGAGAAGATCAATGAGCGCCTCCAGGAGATACTCGATAAGCACACGGAGCCCTGGGGCATCAAGGTGTCGAACGTGGAGGTGAAGAACGTCGACCTGCCTCAGGAGATGCAGCGCGCCATCGCACGGCAGGCTGAAGCCGAGCGCGAGAGGCGGGCGAAGGTCATCAGCGCCGAAGGTGAGTTTCAGGCGGCGGCCAAGCTCCATGAGGCCTCCGACATACTCTCCCAGAACCCCATGGCCCTTCAGTTGCGCTACTTGACGACGCTGGTGGAGATTTCCGCGGAGAAGAACTCGACGATCATTTTCCCGCTCCCCATCGATTTGATCAAGGCGTTTATGCCAAAACCAAGCGAAAAGTAAGGGTAAAGAACGTATGAAAAAACATCTCGCCACGTATCTTGTCGTTCTTCTTACGATCGTCGGTTTTCTTGCGGTTGCCGACGGCGCGTCAGCGAAGGTGGTGAAGGCCAGGAGATGGCGGCCGGCGGCTGAGGCTGTCGACAAGGCCAGCCAGCAGCCCAAGGCCTACCTCGTGATGGAGGCCACCACAGGAAAGGTTCTCGAAGAGCAGAACATGCACGAAAAAAGGGCGCCCGCGAGCATGACGAAGCTCATGGTGGCCTACATCGTCCTCGACAGAATCGCCAAGGGCGAAAACCACCTGACCGACATGGTCCGCACCTCAGCGGTGGCCTCGCACATGGGAGGCAGCCGGGTCTACCTCAAGGAAGGCGAGGAGTTCAGCCTGGAAGACATGATGAAAGCGCTCATGATCGCCTCTGCGAACGACGCCGCCTACGCGATAGGTGAGTTCATATCCGGGACGAGAGAGGATTTTGTGGACCTCATGAATGAAAAAGCGAAGGCTCTCGGCATGAATGACACCGAGTTCCACTCGCCCCATGGCCTGCCGCCCGACAAAGGGCAGAAGGAGGATCTCACCTCCTGCTTTGACATGGCTATTCTTGCCCGGGAGCTTCTGAAATACCCCAAAGTCATCGAATGGAGCTCGACGAAGACGGCCGATTTCAGGAACGGGACTTTTATCCTCAACAACCATAATAAGCTGCTCTCCCGCATGCCCGAGGTCGACGGCCTCAAGACGGGCTACTACCGCGAGACAGGCTACAACGTGACGGTCACCGCGAAGAAGGGCGATCTGAGGTTCATCGAGGTGGTCATGGGCAGCCCCACGTGGAAGGCGAGGGACGAATTCGCCGTGGAGAAGCTGAAGAGGTTCTTCGCGGAGTTTGTTGCCGTAAATGTGGCGAAGAAGGGAGAGCCGGTCGGCGAAGAGGTGTACCTCTCTGACGGCAAATACAGGAAAATAAAGGGCGTCGCAGCGGCGGATGTAAGCATTCCGGTGCTCCGCGACAGGAAGAAAGACATAAAACGGGTGGTCAACCTACCCCGCGCCGTCAAGGGCGAAGTGAAGGAAGGGCAGAAGCTCGGCGAGATCGTCTTCCAACTGGACAATGAGGTCGTCGGAAAAGTGGACGTCGTTTCGCCCCAGTACGTGCCCAAAGCCAACTTCTTCACGAGAATGGTCCGCAAGACCGGCCTCAATCTCTAACGGGGATGGGTTCGTAAGGGACATGGCGAGCAAGGTTCAGAACAGGGAGATCGTCGTCGGCGTAACCGGGGGAATCGCAGCATACAAGACGGCGGAGCTGGTGCGGGCGTTGACCAGGAAGGGCGCGAGCGTCCACGTGGTCATGACGCGCAATGCCATGGAGTTCATCACTCCCCTGACCTTCCAGGCGATCACCGGCCACGACGTTACCTATGAGATGTTCAGGCTCCTCGCCGGGGGGAAGATCGGCCACATAGCCCTGGCGGACATCGCGGAGCAGATCGTGATAGCGCCCGCCACGGCGAACATCATCGGAAAAGCAGCAAACGGCATCGCAGACGACTTCCTCTCCACCATGATCATGGCTACCACGGTGCCCGTCCTCTTCGTCCCTTCCATGAACACGAAGATGTGGGATAGCCGGATCGTGCAGGCGAACATCGAGAAGCTCAAGGACAATGGCTACGAGTTCATGGAGCCGGCGTCTGGCGATCTGGCGTGCGGCTGGCAGGGCAAAGGAAGGCTTCCGGCTGTCGAGGACATCCTCGAGAAGATGGAGGACATCTTCACGGAGAAGGACTTCGAAGGCCATCGAATCCTCGTGACGGCCGGACCCACGACTGAGCCCATAGATCCGGTGCGGTGCATCACGAACCGTTCCTCGGGCAAGATGGGCTACGCAATCGCCAAGATGGCGAGGCGAAGGGGAGCGGAGGTGATCCTTGTGAGCGGCATCACCCCGATCGCGCCTCCAAGAAGCGACATACGGGTAATTAACGTGGTCACCGCCGAGGAGATGAGGACCGCGGTCATGGCGGAACAGGCAAGGTGCTCGGTTATCATCAAGGCGGCGGCGGTTGCCGACTACCGATGCGGCAGTGAGAGCTGCGGGAAGATCAAGAAGAAAGATGGCGAGAATGAACTGACGCTCACCTTGAGGAAGAACCCGGACATACTGGCGGAGTTGGGGAAGATACGCGGCGACCGGGTCCTGGTTGGCTTTGCCGCAGAGACGGAGAACGTTGTCGAGAATGCCTTTCGGAAGCTGAAGAAGAAGCAGCTCGACCTCATAGTGGCGAATGACGTGACCAAGGAGGGTATCGGATTCGGCTCGGAAGAGAACGAGGTAACCCTCATCGGCCGGACCGGTTCGGCGAAGCGTGTGCCCAGACTCTCAAAAGACGAAGTCGCGCAGATCATCCTCGACGCTGTCATGAAGGTCCTGAAGAAAAAGAAGAAAGTGGAGGAGGACTGGTACTAAAGTGAGCGGGGAGGCTCCGGCGGCTTGGCCCGGAAGGATGGAAGGATGGAAGGGTGGAAGGGTGGAAGGATGGAAGGGTGGGGGGCTTAAGAAAAGGCCGCTGATGCTGCCGGAGGGGGCGCTTAAGCTAGCGGCAGTACCGAGCGAAGCGAGGCTTGAGCGGGGAGGCTCCGCAGGCTTTGCCTGTGGAGGGGGTGCTGAACCCCAACCTAGCCTGGTACTAAAGATTGTGTCACGGGACCTCTTTTGGCGATGAATGGACGTAGGGCGTTTCAAACAATCGGTTTTTCCCTGGCAATAGTGGTTCTCCCCCTATGGCTCCACGCAAGCGACGAGAAGATAGCTGACGTCGTCGATGTGGTGAGCAAGGCGATCGTTAACATAAGAACGGAGGAGCTTGCCGGGACCGCAAGCGAAGCCAAGGGCGGTGACTTCTTCCGGAAGTTTTTCCCCGAGGAAGGGGAGGAGGATACGGAAACTTCCGAGAGCATCGGCTCCGGCGTGGTCCTCGACCCCTCGGGACTGATCGTTACCAACGAGCATCTCATCTCCAAAGCCATAACGATCCGGGTGAAGTTTACGAACCGGGAGGAATACGAGGCGAACGTAATAGCTGCCGACCCGGAGTTCGACATAGCCCTGCTCAAGGTAGACGCCAAGAAGGAATTCCCCTTCCTCAGGGTCAAGAAGGGGAATGTAAGGGTAGGCGAGCGGGCCATCGCCATAGGTAATCCTTTCGGACTTTCGAGTTCGGTGACCGTGGGCGTGATCAGCGCCCTCGGCAGACCGCCCATAAAGATCAGCAACCGGGTTTACGCCAATCTCATACAAACTGACGCGGCCATCAACCCGGGCAACTCCGGGGGAGCCCTCCTCGACGCGAAGGGGAACCTCATCGGCATCGTCACGGCTGTCTACGAAGAGGGGAAAGGCATCGGATTCGCGATTCCCATCGAGGATGTCATGGCCATGCTTTCCGAATTCAACGAGCAGGCGGGCAAACGTGCCATCTTCGGCATTTTCGTGGACAAGAAGAGGGATGACGACGCCCAGTACCTTTACGTCAACCGGATCATACCGGGAAGCCCCGCAGAGGCGTACGGCCTCAGGGTGGGTGACCGGATAGTGGAGATAGACGGAAAGAATGTGAGGGAGGGCATGAAGCTTCAGAACATGTTCAGGAAAGCAAGCCCGAACGAAACCAACCAGATCAAGATCGTCAGAGGGGACGACACCATCAACGTAAACGTCGAGAGGAAGATGGGCTACGTTCCGAGCCCCCTCGACGAAAGCCTGTGCGGAATCCGTCTCTCCGACATTCAGGGGTATGTCAAACTGAAGTTCAAGCTGAAACAGAAGAATGGTGTGGTGGTGACCAAGGTGATAAAGGGCGGTATCGGCGACAGGTACGGCTTGAAGGCAGGGGATGTCATAATTAAAATAAATAATGGGGAGGTCACCGATAAGACAGCCTTCCAATCGCTCATGGTTGAGGGTTTGAGAAGGAACTACGTCCTTTTCCAAGTGAAGAGGAATGAAACGGTTTTCTTTGCCCCCATAAAATTGGACACCCTACTATAGGAGGAGACACTGATGGGCGAGAAAGACAGCGTGCTCGAAGACAGGGGCATGGGGAACAGTCCCGGAGCGAAACCCGGCAATCAGGAGAAAGATTCGAAACAGAGATGGTCGGACAATGATCTTCTCTATGAATTCGGATTTTCCACCTTCATCCTTTCTCTGTCGACCTCGGCGCTGGTGCATCTGGGAGAGCTGCCCGACCCGATAACGAACAAGAAGGAAGTGAAGCTGCAGCTTGCGAAACAGACGATCAGCGTCATCGAGATGCTCAAGGCGAAGACAAAAGGGAACCTCACGCCCGAGGAAGAGACCCTTCTCGACAATGTCCTGTGCGACGTAAGGCTCAAGTACCTCAGCCAGGCGAAGTAGAAGCAATTATTGGGGTTCAGCACCCCCTCCACAGGCATAAGCCTGCGGAGCCTCCCCGCTCACCCTCGCTGACGCTCGTTTTTGCCGCCGGGTTCAGCACCCCCTCCAGTGGCAAAGCCAGCTGGAGCCTCCCCGCTCACCCTCGCTGACGCTCGTTTTTGCCGTTGGGTTCAGCACCCCCTCCAGTGGCAAAGCCACCGGAGCCTCCCCGCTCACCCTCGCTGACGCTCGTTTTGCCGTTGGGTTCAGCACCCCCTCCACCGGCCAAGCCATCGGAGCCTCCCATCTTCCATCCTTCCATCCTTCCATCCTTCCGCCCTTCCCCTCACCATGCGTTGAATGTTTTAACTGGCAGTCTTCGCCGTACCCACCCTATCATCGCACGGAGTTGCGCGTCAATTGATAGTCTTCAATTCTCCCCTTGCTCCTGGTATGAGCCTCGGGATCCCTCCACCATGAGTACCTGACAACAGCCCTGCGACCGTAGGTTCACCGCAGGTCATCTGCCGCCGACACCTTTCAGAGCACCTATTTACGCCAATTTCTTCTTGACAGAGGCAACGGGCCTGTTATAATCCCACATATAACCAGCGTGCAGGCGCCTCCATCGATGCAGGCGGCTTTGGGTGATTAACGAAGCCCGGCACGAGAGAACGAACGTCATGAACGATCGGCCTTAAACAGTTCATCTCGAACAGGAGGCGCTTACGGAATCCAGTAGCCGGTCTGCGAAGAATCGTCAGACTGCTCTCGCGAAGATATCCCGACCAAAAAGCGAAGGTCTTTTTGCCCGTCAACGGTTGTTCCGGTATCCTCGACGGCCAATCGGGCTCCCCGGCAACGTGGCTCAATGCGCCGGCAGGCGCAGGGAAAACCTGCGCGATTGCGAGCTATATCGAGGCACGTCAGGTCCCCTGCCTCTGGTACAGAATCGACGAGGGCGATAGTGATGTGGCCACCTTCTTCTACTACATGGGCCTTGCAGTCAAAAGGTTGTCACGGCGATCGCTTCCCCTCTTCACCCAGGAGTATGTTCACGGCCTGCAGGTCTTCACGCTCAGGTACTTCGAAGCACTTTACGGTTCCTTAAGGCCCGCCTCCCTAGTAGTGCTCGACAACTATGAGAGGGTGGCGGAGGATTCGTCCCTTCACCAGGTCATCAGCCAGGGAATGAGCGTTCTTCCCGAGACTCTTCGGGTCATCGTCATTTCCCGCAAGGGCCCGTTGCCGCACTTTGCCTCTCTGCAAGCATCCGACAAGATAGGTCGGCTGGGATGGGACGAGCTGCGTTTCAGTCTGGAAGACACGAGAGAGCTGGTGAGGATGAGGCGACAGAAGGATATCCCCGACGACGTCCTCCGCCATCTCCACGAGAGGACAGAAGGTTGGGCAGCGGGCCTCGTGCTTATGCTTCAGAGCCTGAAAACAGGCGATATAGACTATCGGCTCCCGGAGGGGCTCAGCCAAAAGGACATCTTCGACTACTTCGCCGGCGAGATCCTCGAAAAGGCGGACCCGCGCACAAAAGAGTTCCTCCTTAAGACGGCGTTTCTCCCGTCGATCACCATCGAGGCAGCGGAGAAACTCACGGGTCTTGCGTCCTCGGCGCAAGCGCTGGCGACCCTTTACGAGAACAATTACTTCATCGAACGGTACCTCCGGGAAAAGGTCGCGTACCGGTACCACCCCCTCTTCAGGGAGTTCCTGCTTACAGTTGCCTATACCCGCTTCACTCCCGGGGAGATACGTGCCATCGAGCGCGAGGGGGCAAAGGCGCTTCTCGAGCTGGGGCAGAAAGAGGAGGCCGTCGACCTGTTCATCGCAGCGAAAGACTGGGTAGCGCTCATGACGGCGATCCTCGATCAGGCCCCGACCCTTGTCAGTGACGGCAGAAGTAAGACCATCGAAGGATGGATAGCGTCTCTGCCCGAAGAGACCCGTTCCGAGTCCGCCTGGCTTCTCTACTGGCTTGCCGTCTGCAGGCAGCCGTGCGACCCTGAGGAGAGCCGTCTCCTCTTCGATCGCTCCTTCACGCTCTTCAACCAGACAGGCGATACTGCATGCGCCCTTCTCGCCTGGTCGGGAGCCGTCATGTCGATCGGCTATAGGCAAGGGCGGTTTCAACATTTCGATCCACTGATCGACTGGCTCGATGCGTTTATCGCGGGTGGAGGAACCTTCCCCTCCCTGGAAATCGAGGCAACGGTGGCTTGCAGTATGATGGCGGCCCTTCTGGGAATCCGGCCCTTTCATCCCGAGTTCAGGGCATGGATCGAGAGGGCCGTCATGCTGTCGCGCTCCCTGGCCAACGCTCCTCTCCGCCTTCAGATATCGCTCTGGGCCTCAGGTTGCTACATGTGGCTGGGTGATTACGGACGTTGGGCAATGGTCGTAGCGGAACTGGAGAAGACCGCAAAATCACGGGACCCCTTGCAGGCGATAATGGTGCGTTTCGTCAAAGCCATGGCGCTCAACCAGATGGGACCGTTTGATGAATCTCCGTTGCCTCTCGTCGAAGAAGGTCTCAAAATGTCGTCCGAGAGTGGCATTGTCGTATGGGCACCAATGTTTCCGTTTGAAGGATGTTACGGGGCGATAGACAGAGGCGATTTCCGGAAGGCCTCTCACTTTCTCGTGCAAGTGGAGTCGATGCTCGGACGTGCTCCCAAAATTTTTGACCTTCGCTATTGCATGGTTGCCGCCCTCTATCATCTTCTTGCCGGTGACACGCACCGCGCCATAGCGCACGCACAACAGGCCATAACTTTCTCTCCTGACGATGTTGGGTTTTTTCCCGCAGCTAACGGCCTCTGTTCCTCTGCCGTGATACTCGCCGCCGCAGGCCGTAGGGACGAGGCGAGAGAGCGCCTCGCTGCCTTTCGGCGTCTGCCGCCCACCCCGAGTCGCATACTTGAGTATACCTGCCTGATAGCCGAGGCTGTCCTGGCCCTCGATGAAGGTGCCCCAGACGCGCTCGATATCGTCAGTCGCGCCTTCCGGATAGGAGGGGAGGAGGGGTTCATAACCCCGTTTTACTGCTTCATACCCTCCCTTATGTCTCGTCTGTGCGGCGTTGCGCTGAAAGCGGGGATAGAGGTCGAGTACGCCCGGACCATGATCAGGACCCGATGCCTCGTGCCCGAGGAACCCTCGGCGGACGTACCTTTCTGGCCCTGGCCGATGAGGATCTTCACCCTTGGGAGGTTCGAGATCCTCATCGAGGACAAACCGATCGACACCACAAGGCTTCAGAGGAAGCCCCTTTCACTCCTCAAGGCCCTCATTGCCCTAGGGGGAGAGGGGGTGAGGGGGGGGAAGAGACCTTGAGCGAGCCGCTCTGGCCCGATGCGGAGGGTGATGCGGCCTACACGTCCTTCAGGACTACCCTCTCCCGGCTGAGACATTCACTCGGTGAGAGCGCCATCATGATTCACGAAGGCCAGGTGAGTCTTGACCCACGCCGGGTGTGGGTCGATACGTCGGCCTTCAGGCGGATTTCCGCCCAGGCGGATGGCGGAAAAGAAGATCCTTCGTCCCTGATCGGAAGCCTTACGAAACTCTATTGCGGCGACTTTCTCCCCAATGAAGACGGGCAGTGGGTGCTCTCCCCGAGGGCAAAGCTGAGAGACCGGTTCCTCCGCCTCATCGCCGCTCTCGGGAACGAGCTTGAGAAGGAGAGCCGGTGGGACGACGCATGCGCGAGCTATCGGGCAGCCCTCGACGTCAACGACCTTGCCGAACGGTTTTACCAGAGGCTTATGGTCTGTTGCAGTCGTCTGGGGGACAGGGCGGCAGCGATCTCCGCCTACACCCGCCTTCGCGGCACCCTCAAAGCCCGCCTCGACACCGAGCCCTCTGCCAAGACGGAAGCCCTTTACCGCCAGGTGATGGCAGAAACCTTCTAAAATTCTCTCCATGCCCGAAGAATTTTTTCTCGTGTAACAGTTTTGTAACAGGTTCCACGTTATGATCGTCCCATGAGACTCAAATCCATGGGACACCCCGTGGTTCGCAGCTTCATCGTGCGGATCTACCGTTCGTCGCCCGACAAACCGGACCTTCTTCTCGGCGAGGTCGAGGAAGTGGGCGAAAAGGGTTTGAGGAGCTTTAAGAACCTGGAGGAGTTGTGGGCGATAGTGAACCCTCGGAAGGGCAAGAAACCCAGGGGTGAGCGGTGAAGAGGAAGCTCCGGATAAAACTCCTTCGGGAACGTGAGTGATTAGCCCGGTTTTATGGAACAATTATCAAAAAGGAGAAACAAAGCTATGAAAAGGTCAATTTCTATTTGGAGCCTGGAACGGAGATACCACACGAGACAAGTTCTGCTGGCACTGATTGTAGGAGTTTCTCTTTCCTTCACAGGATGTGCGACCCTTAACAAAGGGGCAGATGAAGCGGTGCGACTGAAAGAACCTCGAATTCAACCTCTTGCTGAGTCCCAATGGAACGCTCAGCAACAAAAGATGCTCATCCCCTTGAAAAGGGATGGACGGGTCATCAATGTCTGGACGACCATTGCGAACAATCCCAAATTGGCGGAGAAGTGGCTTCCATTTGCCTTCTATTTTTTGACGGATTCGACTCTCCCTCGCCGCGAACGGGAAATGCTCATGTTGCGCAGTGCCTGGCTTTGCCAATGTGAGTACATATTCGGACAGCACACGCTGCTTGGAAAATCAGCGGGTTTGAGCGACGAGGAAATAGCTCGCATTACGAAAGGACCAAAGGCTCCGGGCTGGAATCCGTTTGATGCAACCTTACTCCAGGCCGTGGATGAACTTCATGCCGACGCTTTCATCCCGGACGTCACCTGGAACGCTTTAGCCCAGCGGTATAACCAGCAGCAGCTCATGGACGTCGTCGCTACGGTGGGTCAATACACCCTGCTGTCCATGTTCTTAAATAGCCTTGGCGTGCAGTTGGACGAAGGTGTGCCCGGATTCCCGACGGCCAAAGATAAATAGGGAATGGAGCAAGTGTTCCATCAGGGAGACCGAAGGTGAAATGCCGAAAGTGCCAGTTTGATAACCCAGGAGACGCAAGATTCTGTAACGAGTGCGGAGAGAAATTGGAAATGGCTTGTCCTGCCTGCGGGAAGACCAATCCTCCGGGCAGCAAGTTCTGCAACGGATGCGGCCACGTTCTGGGGCAGGCCGCTCAACCCTCGGAGTCAGAATCTGCGGCTTTCGTGCCTGGCCCCCCACCTGCGGCCGAGCGCAAGCGTATCACCGTCCTGTTCTCCGACCTCTCAGGCTACACGGCCATGTCCGAGAAGCTCGACCCCGAAGAAGTCAAAGAGATCACGAGCCGGATCTTCGGAGAAGTGACCGGAGTCGTTGACCGATACGACGGCATCATTGAGAACTACATCGGTGACGCAGTGATGGCCCTCTTTGGCGTGCCGAAGGTTCATGAAGATGATCATCTGCGGGCAATCAGAGCAGCGAGGGATATCCACGAGATCGTCGACAGGATGGGGAGAGAATACGAGGAGAAGATAAAGACGCGCCTCACCATGCATACGGGCATCACCACCGGCCTTGTGGTCACCGGTGACGTCAACCTGGAAAAAGGCACCCATGGAGTCGCAGGTGATACGATCAACCTCGCCTCACGCCTTTCCAGTATCGCCAAGCCGGGTGAGATCCTCGTGGGGGAAACCACCTATCACCAAAGCGAGGGCGCCTTCTCCTTTGACAAGCTCGAACCTGTGTCCCTCAAGGGCAAGGCAGAACCGGTTACCCCGTACCGACTCATCGATATGAAGCCCGATCCCCTCCGCGGTCTCGCCACCCAGGGGATCAGTTCTCCTTTGGTCGGGAGACACGCCGAGCTTGCCGCCGTTAGGACCTGTGTTAACCGACTGGTTGACGGCCAGGGCGGCATCCTCTCTGTGATCGGCGACGCAGGTCTCGGCAAGTCCCGTCTCATGACGGAGATCCGCCGTTACTTCGAAAGCGAGAATCTCCTCTGGCTCGAAGGCCGGGCCCCATCCTACGGACAGGAGATGAGCTACTGGCCGTTCAGGGAGATCCTCTGGCAGTATGCGGGCATTGCAGAGGAGGATGATGACACCGAGGCCTGGAGCAAACTTCGAAACGAGCATTACCGCACTGTTTCCGGCCGACAGCGAGGAGATCCTTCCCTACCTCGCAAGTCTCATCGGTCTCGAGGTGAAAGGAGAACTCGGAAAGAAACTCAAGTACCTTGACGGCGAGTCCACGGGCAAACAGGTCTATCTCTCCTCCCGTCGTTTCTTTGAACGCGTAGCGGGCAACCGTCCGCTTGTGCTCATCTTCGAGGACCTTCACTGGGCGGATGAGTCTTCTGTTCTCCTCATCGAACATCTCTTCCCCCTCATCGACCGCGTTCCCCTCCTCCTCTGCGGGGTGAGCAGGCCCGAGATGGGTCTGCCTGCTGCACGCCTCAGGGAGAGCGCCCTCAGGGACCATGGGCGGCGCTACACGGAGATCCGCCTTAACCCTCTTTCGCCCGCTGAATGCACCGATCTCATGGACAATCTTCTCGACATAGAGAACCTCCCTTTACGGATCAGACAGGTCATCATCGAAAAGGCCGACGGCAATCCTTTCTTTCTCGAAGAGATCATGATGACGCTCATCGACAAAGGGACGGTCCGGCCTGACCAAACGGCCGCTGGAAGGCTGCCCCTTCCATCGAGACCATCGCCATTCCCGATACGATCCAAGGGGTGATCATGGCCCGCATCGACCGGCTCGATGAAGAGGTGAAGCAGGTCCTCAAGACCGCTTCCGTCATCGGGAGGGCTTTCCTCTACCGTCTTCTCAAAGAGGTAACAGAAGCAGTCAAGGAACTCGACAAAGACCTCGACAGGCTCACTGCGACGGAACTGATCCGGGAGAAACAGAAGATTCCCGAGCTCGAGTACATCTTCAAGCACGCCCTCGTCCATGAGTCGACCTACGAGAGCATCCTCCTGAAGAAACGTCATGAGCTCCATGGCAAGGTCGCCTCTGCCATAGAAACCCTCTTCTCCGACAGGCTCGAGGAGTTCTCGAGCGTCCTCGCCTATCATTATGCCAGGGCCGAACTCTGGGAGAAGGCGCAGGAGTACCTCTTCAAGGCAGGAGACCAAGCCAGGCAGGATAGCCGCTGACGCAGAGGCCCTCTCCCATTACCACCAAGCCCTGGAGACCTATGCACGGGTCTTCGGGGATAGATGGGATCCCGTCCAGAGGGCCTCCCTCGAACGGAAGATGGGCGAGGCCTTCTACCGGAGAGGGGAGCATGAGAAGGCGAATGAGTACCTTCAGAGCGCGCTGGGATATCTCAGTAAACCTCTCCCGGAAAGCACATGGGGTGTACGTCTCGCAATCTTGCGCGAGATTGCGGTTCAGATCGGCCACCGCCTTATAGCGGGACGGTTTGTGAAGCCCTCTCAGGAGCCAGACCCCGCAACGGCAGAAGAGGCAAGGATTTACGAGGCACAGGGTCTGATGCACATCGTGACCAACGTCGAAAAGACCCTGTTGAGCTCTCTCAGGCGCCTCAATTTCTCCGAAAGGCGCGGCTACCATCGCGGAATGGTTACGGGAGCTGCGTTCGCGCAAGGCACGGCTATCACTCTTGGCCTCCTCAAGGTCGCCGAATATTACGGGCGAAGGGCTTTAGCTGCGGCAGAGGCGATCGAGGATCGGGGGGCTTTCGGGTATGCGTGCACGGCCATGTCGCTCCAGGAGGTGGTGATGGGCAGGTTAGCGTCGGCGATGACCTATGGCCGTCTGGCGATTGAAGGCCTTAACGAGTCCGGGTACTGGGACCCGCGCGTTTGGGGCTTCGCAATGGTCTTCACGGGGACTTGGGCTTGCGGCTTTTCCGGAAATCACGCAGAAGCCCTCAAGACCGGTCAGGATCTCGTCCGCTTTGGAGAAGATGCGGGTGATTTGGAAGCCTGTGTTTCGGGCTAGACGTTTTGGGAGCCGTACAGTATCTTACCGGGCGGCTCGACGAGGCAGCACACAATTTGAAAAAGGCCATCGACCTTGCAGAAGCCATTCCGGACCACGCGACTCGCATCTTCGCGGGAAGCTATTTGGGAAGATGCAATCTTCGTCGCAACAACCTCGCAGAAGCCCTTGGGGTGTTGAGGCAGACGGAAGACTACCTAAATAAGCATCATATGAAGCGCTACATTGCCTCTGCTTTTCTTCACAACGGATTGGCCGAGGTCTGTCTGTCCGCGGGAGAGAGGAGCGCGGGAGGCGAAAGAGCCATGTGGCTCAAAGAGTCGAAACGCCGCTGCGACGAGGCACTGAAGAGTTCCAAAGCGCACTTTCGTCCTCTGCTCCCGGAAGCCATGCGCCTGAAAGGCACATATGAGTGGCTAAAAAGGAAGACCCTCCGTTGCAGAGAAATGGTGGAATAAGAGCCTGAACCTTGCCGACAAGATGGGCATGCCCTATCATTCAGGGCTTGCTCACCTGGAGATGGGCAGACGCCTGAAGGAAAGAGCGATTTGGAACAGGCCGAGGCGTTCTTCCGCCAGGTCGGAGCAGAATGGGACCTGGCTGAAACTCAGCGACTCTTAGAAGGTAAAATACTCCTTGGCTTTCAATGACTTTTTGTGCAATGTGAGAAACGGCATCAAGGCCGACGAGGTTCCGCCACTTGGACAAATCATCTCGAACCGCAAGCAGGAGGCGCTGATGGGCAGTAAATCCGGTGGGCGATCTACCTCGTATCTGTTGCGAAGATCTAAGAAAGCCATCCAGGGAGGCGTGGAAAACGGCGAGCACCTCGCCGTGCTTGAAGCGCTGAACCTTCCGGTAAGCCTGATCAATCGCCAGTACACGTACACGTGGGTAAACAGCTGTTACAGTGCCGCGCATGGGAAAAGCCAGGAAGAGATTGTCGGCAGAAAGGTGCCGGCTCTGTGGGGCAAGGAGAACTTCGCCGGGGGTATTAAGAGCAACTGGACCGGTGTTTCGAGGGTGTCGAGGTACGCGACGAAGCCTGGATCGTTTTCCCTGCCCTTGGTCCCCGTTACTGCGGTCGTCTATTCACCTTACCGTCCTGATGGCAGGCGCGTAGCCTCTGTCGCAGTGATTACTTATGATATCGATGACCGCAAGAGGATGGAACGTAAGCTGAAGGCGCACGAGGAGCGCTTGGAAAGGCTGGTGAAAGAACGAACAGAGGAGCTTAGGAAGAGCGAGAAGACATTCAGAAATATTTTCGAGAACGCGACGAAGGAATTTTTCAGATTACGCCCGAGGGCCATTTTCTGAGTGCTAACCCTGCCTTCGCCCATCTATGGATACCATTCGCTGGAAGATTTCGTCACCAGTGTCGCAAATGTTGAACAGCTTCATGTGGAGCCGGAACAACGTCGCGAATTTATCGCACTCCTTCATAAAGAAGGTCATGCCCGCAACTTCGAATTCAAAATGTACCGGAAGAACGGGAGCGTCACGTGGACCTCCGTGAATGCCAGGGCAGTTCGTGACGAGACCGGGGCGGTGTTGTACCATGAAGGCACCGTCCAGGACATCAGCCAACGCAAACAGGCAGAGGAAGATATTCTGATACAGCGTGACCTCAGCCTCAAGCTGGCCGGCATGTCCTCTCTGGAAACCGCCTTGCCGCTCTGCCTCGACACTGCGATGAAGGTCGCACACATGGAATCAGGGGGTATCTATGTTAAGAACCGCCTGACGGGCGACCTCGAATTGGCATGCTCAACGGGGCTGTCAATAGAATTCAAAGGGAAGCTATCTTCAATGAAGCCCCAGTCTCCTGCACATGCTCTCGTGATGGCAGGAAAGCCTATCTATCTTTCGCCTCGTAAAGAGGTAGCGCACCCCTTTCGAACTGAGCTTCTTGAAGGGGGGCTCCTCTCCATCGCGGTGCTTCCCGTTCTTCATGCCGGAGAAGTCATCGCCTGCTTTAGTCTCTCTTCCCGTATCCTTGACTCAATACCTCTTTACATTCGCACAACCTTGGAGCTTATCGCCATGCAACTGGGTGCTATATTTGCCCGGATCCAGACCGAACACGAGCTGCGGGAACGGGAGGAGCATTCTCTCTTATCTTCCAGTCGAACCCGGGCGCGATGCTGCTCACCACGATGGACGGGCGCTGCGTCGATTTCAATCGTAACTTCCTCAAAATAACAGGATACCAAAGGGAAGAGGTGCTCGGGCGAACGACAGCCGAGCTGGGATTGTGGGTCTCCAAAAAGAAACGGGAGAAAAAGGTGAGGGAGGTGTGGGAGCTTAGCTCGATCCATGACTACGAAACGCGTATTCGCACCAAGTCCGCTGAATTGAGGGATATCCTTGTATCCGTCGAACTGATCACGCGGCGGGAGGATAGATTTCTTCTGACCATGTTTCATGACGTGACCGAGCGCAAACGCGCGGAAGTGCAGCTTCTTATCCAGAGGAATCTGGCCCTCCAGCTTGCGGCGACCTCCTCTCCGGACAAGGCCCTTTCCCTCTGCCTAGAGACGGCAATCCGGGCCTCCGGTATGGACTGCGGCGCTATCCATCTCAAGAACCCTGACACCGACGATCTCGAAATGGCCGTGCATATAGGCTTGTCTGAGAAGCTTGCCGACAGGTTCTCCGTGCTCAAGGTAAACTCAGAGATATGGCAGATTGCCACACGACGAAAAAATGTGGCCTTCTCCCTCGCCGAACATGTGACCGAAGCCGTGAGGCCTTACATCCTGGGGGAGGGGTTCGGTCTGCGGTGATGATGCCCGTCTTTTATAAGGGGCAGGTGATCGCATCCATGAACCTTGGCTCGCGCGAGGTTGACCCGGCGCGTAATCCAGGCCGGCCCACGCTCGAACTAATTGCCGGGCAGCTCGGAAGCATCATTATACGGGTCCGGGCGGAACAGGAACTCCAAAAGGATATCGCGAAACGTAAAAAGGTGGAGGAAGCCCTTGAGGCAAAATCCCATAGCCTGGAAGAAGCGAATACTGCACTCAAGGTCTTGCTCAAGCACCGAGATGAGGACAAGTCGGAACTTGAGGAAAAGGTTGTGTCAAACGTGAAGCAGCTCGTGCTCCCCTACGTTCAGAAGTTGAAAAAGGGTAAGCTCGAGCCTTCACAGCATACTGCGGTTGAATTCGTTGAGGCGAGCCTCAAGGAAATCCTCTCTCCCTTCCTGAATAACCTCCGCTGCTTCAACTTCACCCCGCGTCAACTCGAAATCATTGCCCTCATAAAGGAGGGAAGAACGACAAAGGAAATAGCGGAGTTCCTCCACGTGAGCACGCAAGATATCGATATGCACAGGTTTCTGCTACGAAAGAAGTTGGGCCTCAATAAAGAAAAGACGAATTTACGTTCCTATCTTCTCTCACTCATCCTGAGTATTAGTTCCAGGATCATACTTTCTTCACTTTCTTCTAATATTCCCGCGTCGCCTTTTCCAGAGTAACCTTGTGTAGGGTGATGGCAAAGAGCATGCGTTAGCCCACAAAGGGCGGTAAAGGTAAACGTCCACTGCAATGCATGATAAACGAAAAGGAGGAATATCATGGCATCCGAAAGGCGGCACTTCGTGGATAAGGCGAGGCAAAGACAACCCGGTGTGGGAACTGGTATCCTGCTTACTGCTCTGATATGCATCGTAGCAACCCTGGCTGGTTGTAGTGAATCGTGGCGGGGCGCTTCGGCCGACATCGACTACAAGGCCGTGTTTCTCGACAACGGCCAGGCTCTCCTTGGCAAGTTGGAGGATTCCGGACCCTCCCATGTCACGTTGAAAGATGTCTTCTACGTTCCGGGCCGGGTATGCGACAACAAGTTGATCCTGGCCCGGGCCCGGGCCGGCAGGGGTCCGGGCCCATTCGCCTGGAAACCAAGCACATGGTGACCCTGTTGACACCGACTACAGGGCAATACTCCTTGACAATGGTCGGGTTTGTTTCGGGAGACTGCTGCAGAGAACTACGGATTATCTCGAGTTGAAGGACGCTTTTTTTATTGAGTGTGAGGTGACGCAGGGGCACGGCGAAAAGATGGCGAGAGTTGTCCTCGTTACAGGAGCAAACGGCCGGCATTTGCAAGACCACATATTTATCAATGCCGGCCATGTCCTCGCTGTCGAGCCTGTCTTGGCAAGACCCGAAGGATAGGTGGTGAAGCGATCATGAGAACCGCGGCCAGCCCAACTGAATCGGAGCTCTCCCAAGAACGGCCGGGCGCGAGGCCAATTGACCGGCCGCCTGCGCCCCCTGATACGGCGGCATCTTTTATTGAAGGGGAGGTGACGATGGCACGCAGGGCAGTAAGCGTCACAGAGGTTCTCGATTCCAGTCCTTTCACCTCGTACCAGGTATTGGTGGGCATACTCTGTTTTTGCTGCACCCTCCTCGACGGCTTCAATCTGACGGTCATCGGTGTGGCGGTGCCCAAGATCGCCGAATATCTGCGCGTAACCCCCCCGGCTCTCGGCGTGGCAATGAGCGCCGGGCAACTGGGACCGCTCATCGGCGCGGCCGTTTTGGGCATGCTTGCGGACCGGGTCGGACGCAGGAGGATGCTCGTCGCCTGCGCCTTCACGTTCGGCCTGTTCACCCTGCTCTGCGCATTTATTACGAGCGCTAGTGAGCTGGCCTTTTTCCGCTTCATCGCCGGCCTTGGCATGGGTGGCGCTGTGCCGACCGCCATTGCCTTCGGCACCGAGTACGCGCCGACCCGATCCCGTGCTACCCTCGCCACCGCGATGTATGCAGGCGTTCCCGCCGGGGCCACGGTAAGCGGCCTTGCAGCCGTATATCTCCTTCCCCATTTCGGCTGGCAGTCCCTCTTCATCATGGGCGGCGCCATACCCATCGTGATCGCCGCAGTCATGGCCATCCTTCTTCCCGAGTCTCTCACGTTCCTCGTGAGGCGGGAGGATAAAGCAAAGGTTCGCCGGATTGTCGCTCGTATCGCACCGGCCTTCGCGAAGGAGAAGGACGTCGAATTCTGCTCGACCGACAAGAAGCGGCCGGGAGTGCCGGTTAAGCACCTTTTCCTCGAAGGACGGGCACGCACTACCGTCTTGTTGTGGATCTGTTTTTTTGTGGGCTACTACCTGATCTATCTCATGCTGTCGTGGGCGCCCATGTTGCTCAAGAAGAGTGGCGCTTCGATAGAGCACTACAGTCTGGCCTTCGCCCTCATTAACTTGGGTTCTGCCGTGGCGACCGTCACGGTCGGCCGGCTGATGGACAAGGCTCAGAATCCCTACCGGATTTTGCAGGGCGGCTTTATCCTCGGGTTTCTAAGCCTCGTGACCTTCGGACGTTTCGCCACCAGTCCGTTTCTCGTCATCGCCTCCATGTCCGTGCTGTGCGGATTCTTCATTGCCGGCACCGTCTCCGGTCTCGTGGCTCTCGTGACCCTTTCCTACCCTAACGACCTCACCGGTTCGGCGGTCGGCTGGGCCTATGCGGTCGGTCGAAGCGGCGCGACGCTTGCGCCCCTGATCGGCGGCATCCTCATCGGACTCAACTGGACCGTCTTCGAGATATGCGGCAGCAGCGCAGTGGACGCGCTCATCATCGTGGGGGTTATCGCGATCCTCGCCGCCCACTCCGCCAGAGTTCGGAAGACGGCACGCAGCGCGTACTAAGGGAGAGGTAGATCCGGCCTCTTAAGACAGGACGTGGTGCATTTGAGAGTGTCTATAGGTTCTTCCAGCCTTAGAGGCAGCCTTTTAAAGATTGATGCCGGGCACCCGAAGATGTATCTGTTGGCCATGAGTCATATCCCCCGCCCTTTATCTGGCAAGGCGGAACAGAAAGCCATACCAGTCTCTCAGCCTCTTCTTTCGGACAGGCGTCATGGGCTCGAACAAGGGAGTCACCTGAGGCGCATACTGTTTCTCTATCCCTGAGGCGATCAGGTATCCTCCGTCGTCGACGAGCCTCACTATGTCCCGGCCATGCTTTCGAAAGGTATCGAAATCGAGGTTCGCGACGACCACGTCGAACTTTGCCTTTAATGTACCCGGGCCCGCGCACGCGAGGAGGATGTCGTCGGCCCTGTTCAACGTAAAGCCCTTCCTGGCCGCGATGACCGCCAGGGGGTCATTGTCGATCGCCGCGACGGAGGCGGCCCCGAGAAGCCGTGCGTACACCGCGAGAACGCCCGAGCCTGACCCCACATCGAGGACCCTCCTACCCTTTACGTCAAGTGTCCCCATCATCCCGATCATGAGCCTCGTAGATTCATGCCTGCCCGTGCCGAAGGCCATGCCGGGCTCGATGACGATCACCGGTCCCTTCCTCTTCGTTTTTCGCCAGGGGGGGAGGATGGTCACATCGCCGACCCTCACCGGCGTGAAAAGCCGGCGCACAACGGAGACATAATCTTTCTCCTCTTCAAGCACCATTTTCCAGCGACTCAAAGGGGGTTTCGATTTAGCCAGGTAAGAGAGGAAGGCCTCGCTGTCTGTGGGGTAGCACTTCAGCAGCACCGAGGCGCCCTGTTCTTCAACCCATATGCCGCCGGAGAGGGCATAGAACTCCGCGTCGAGCGCTTCTTCCGCCCCTTTGCGTAAGGCTATATCCACCCTGACAATCGGCAACGGCTCGCACCTCTTTAGAATTGAAAAGGCCTTTTCCGGGAGGCTCCTATGGACAGGCAGATTATACCCTGTTTCGGATTTGATTTGCCAAGGAGGCAAGCTATCCTTCTACCTCAAAGCCTCCCTCTCCAGCCCTTTCCTGCCATTCCCTGCGTATCCGAAATACCCTCTTTGTCTAGCATCGCTTAACTAATTCCCCGGTCGATCGATAATATTACAAATGCAAACTGCGGCCATGCGAGACGAGTTATTGGCGAGGGCTGAGACCGGAAAGGTCCTGCCGACCCTGAATAGCGTGATTACCGAGCTATTCCGCATCATGAATGACCGGGATTCCTCGTTTAACCAAATCTTCAACATCGTGAAGTACGATCAGGCGATTTCTTCGAAGATCATCAGCATCGCGAACTCGGCTTACTACGCGAGAGGGTGCAAGATACTGAACCTTGAAAGGGCCATGATAGTCATCGGCCTGGAGGAGATACAGAACATCGTCGTATGCCTCGCCTTCCTCAAGGAGATGCTGCAGCGATGGAAGCTCAGCCAGCGCGACCTCGCCACCCTGTGGAGGCATTCCCTCTCCGTCGCTTACGCGGCAAGGGCCCTGAGCACCAAGACGCTGGCAGAAGACCCCGAAAAGGCCTTCACCGTCTCGATCCTCCACGACATAGGGAAGATCATCTTCTCCACCTATGGAGACGAGTACCAGAGGTTGGTCCTTCTCGCCCGGAAGACCGGCAAGGACCTTTGCGCCCTCGAGCAGGAGACGTTCGGCATCGACCACCAGGAAGTCGGCTATTTCATGGCCGTCAAGTGGAGATTCCCGGAAGAGTTCTGCGCGGTCATAAGGGGGCATCATGGAACGCCCGACGGAGAGGACCGCCTGCTCGATATCGTGAGGGTAGCCGACGCGTTCATCGACAACCCCACCGCAGACCTGGGGGCCGAAGGGATCATCCTCCAGGGTGAAAAGGAGCGGATACTGAGTGAGACCGCAAGGATAAGCGAGCTTTTAGGGGTGGCCGATGCAAGAGAGTAGCCTGAGGAATAAGTCGTTGTTGTTCCAATGGAACTTCTTCGAGAGGGCCATCAGCAACTATTCCGTCATCGTAAAGATGTTCCAGCATATGGAAGGGGAAAGCGACCTCCTCGCCGAGATGCCCCGGGTGTTCGTGGAGGAGACCGTCTTCGATGCCTGTGAGCTGGTCATGAGGGGCAACGGCAAGCCGTCCTTCTTCAGCATCGACGGCAGTCTCAGGAGCATAGATTCCGATGATATAGAAAAGGCAAAGGGCTCCATCTTTTCGCCCACGGTCTATCATGACGACTTCGGCTACGGAACGCTCTATGTCTATCCTCTCAAGCGGGGTGTTCACGTCTTTGCCTACTTCGTCTTGGGAAAGAGGAAGTCGATCACCCTCGACGAGAGCACGACGAGAGACCTGGATCTCCTAGGCGAGATCCTTAATCGCTTCATGCTGCTGAAAATGCGCGTGAACGAGCTGAAGATGGAGGAAGAGAAGAGGACCCAGCAGCTCGACGCCAGACTCGCCATCACGAAAACCCTTCTCGAGAACATCATAGACCAGTTTCCTTACTCCCTTCTCCTGGTCGACAGAAACGGAAACATCTGTTTTGCTAACAGATCAGCCAAAGAGGAGTTTTTCGAAGGAATGGGCTCATTGCGGGCGAGCCCGTGGAAAACGTCATCCACGGGATAGAGAAGGGGTTTCTGGAGAAAGACTTCATTCTGAAGGGGGAGCTCCACTACACCAAGGGCGATGATTACAAGCTCTACACCCTGGAGAGCTACCCCGTAAAGGACGATAGGGGGAAGATCGTTTTCAAGAGCCTCGTGCTTAAAGACGTCATCGACGAGAGGATGGAAGAAGAGGAGAACGTCAACCGGAGCAGGATGGAGAGCATAGGGAAACTGGCCGGAGGAATAGCCCACGACTTCAACAACGTATTGACGGGCATACTCGGCTACGCTTCCCTCATGAAAAGGATGACCGCGGAGGACCAGCAGCTCAACAGATATGCGGAAGTGATCGAGAACTCCGCAAAAAGGGCGGCCGCTCTCACCGAGCATCTCCTCAACTTCTCGCGCCGGCAGAGGGTTAGGGTGATCGACCGTATAGACCTCAATGCCCTGCTCGGCGACGTCCTTTTTCTCATGAGAGAGAGCTTTCGGAACATCATGATCACCACGGAGTTTGACCCGAAGTTGCCTCAGATCAAGGGGAACGCCGGAGAGTTGCAGCACGCCGTTCTCAACCTCTGTGTCAACGCAAAGGATGCCATGCC
This sequence comes from uncultured delta proteobacterium, assembly GCA_963749525.1. Classification (GTDB taxonomy): domain Bacteria; phylum Desulfobacterota; class Syntrophorhabdia; order Syntrophorhabdales; family WCHB1-27; genus CAVVNC01. Next base: position 696 of record CAVVNC010000050.1, on the reverse strand, counting down.
CGACGGAGGAACCCTGAGGGTGCGGACAGAGCGCAAGGCATACCTGGGCGGAAAGGAATTCGTCGTCGTCACCATCGGGGACACAGGCTCCGGCATAGACGAGCATCTGAAAAGCAGGGTCTTCGAGCCGTACTTTACCACGAAGACCGAAAGCAAGAAGATAGGGATGGGTCTCCATCTGGTCCAGAAGGTCATCAAAAGCCACAAAGGGTTCATTGAGCTGGAGAGCGACAAAGACAAGGGCACCTCCTTTGCCCTCTATTTTCCTGTCGCGGAGCCGTGCAAGGAAGAGCCGAAGAAGCCCCGGGTAGAGCCCTCCAAGGAGATCAAGAAGAGGGGCGTCCTGGTCGTCGATGACGAAGAGGTCGTGAGGGGGCTGCTCACGGGCGTGCTCTCAGCCGAAGGCTTCGAGGTGTTTCAAGCGGCCGACGGCATCGAAGCCATGGAGGTCTACGAGTCCCACCATCGGTCGATAGACCTGGTTATCCTCGACATGATCATGCCGGGCATGGGCGGGGAAGAAGTCCTGAGGAGACTCCGGGAAAGCTGAAAAAGGTGAAGGTCGTCATATCGAGCGGCTTCATGAGCGAGGAACAGAGGGACAAGCTTCAGGAATACGGGGTGGACGGTTTCCTCGACAAGCCATACGGAGACACCGACGTCATAGACATAGTACATTCCGTCCTCTCATCGTAA
>CAVVNC010000049.1:0-38217 GCA_963749525.1 uncultured delta proteobacterium | reverse complement strand
TGATGACAGTTGTGGTCTAATCTATTACCAGAGCGCCCTTTTTGTCAACGATTCACGAGTCCAAAAGGCATTGAGGTAGCGCACCTATCCGCGGACGGCAATAGCCTCTATCTCGATGAGGGCGGACCTGGGAAGGGCAGCCACCTGGACAGCGGAGCGGGCAGGCCTGTGGCCGGAGAAGAACTCCTCATAGATGGCGTTGACGGCCTGGAAATCGTCAAGGTCCTTCAGAAAGATGGTCGTCTTGACGACGTCCCCTTTTTGCATGTCCGCAGCGAGGAGGACCGCCTCGATATTGGCGAGGACCCGGAGCGTCTGCCCTGCGATCCCCCCTTCAACGAGTGCGCCGGAGACAGGGTCGAGGCCGACCTGCCCGGAGAGGAAGAGCATTTCGCCGCCGGTCGCAAGTACCCCTTGAGCATAGGGTCCTATGGCCTTCGGTGCGGCGTCCGTGGAGACTATTCTCATACACACACCTCCTGCAATCCGGAAATGGTCCGCGTCCGGGGAAAGACGGTCTTTGGCCTTATCGCGCCAGAAGTGCCAGCCCCACGTGATATGCCGCCACTCCCCCCAGAAACGATACGGCTATCGTGAAGACAAATGACGAGATGAACCACTTCCAGCTTCCCATCTCCTGCTTCATCACGGCGACCGTGGCCGCGCAGGGAATGAACAGCATCAGAACAACGAGAAAGGCGAGGGCCGAAGCCTGTCCCATGGCCTGAGGCAGCGCCTGTCGCAAGCCCTCCTCTCCCACTCCGTACAGGACTCCCAGGGTGGCAATGGAATTCTCTTTCGCCACCAGGCTCGACACGAGGGCCACCATTTCTTTCCATCCTAGCCCCATGGGCGCGCCTATGGGTTCGATCAACCTGCCTACCCAGGCAATGATGCTCGTGTCAATCCTCCCTCCGGGTATGTTCGAAAGTAACCAAACCACCACGGAGGCAACGAGGATCACGGTCCCTGCCCTCTTCACGAAGGCGATGATTCTGTTCCATACCACGATGGCGATGGTTCTCGGATCGGGCTTGTGGTAGAGGGGCAGCTCCATGATAAAAGGCATGGGCTCGCCCTTCATGAACACCCTGCCTATGATCGTGCCCGTTACCCCAAGGACCAAGATGTTCATGGCGAGGAGGGCCCAGGAGACAAGGGACGCATAGTTCCCGAAGACCGCGGCGCATACGAACGCGAGTACCGCCAGCCTCGCCGTGCACGGAATAAAGGGCGTGAGGAATATGGTAAGGAGACGGGCCTTCTTCGACTCTATGATGCGGGCCCCTATCACGGAGGGCACGTTGCAGCCGAAGCCCAGACAGAGGGGGAGGAAGCTCTTCCCGTGGAGCCCGATAATGTGCATGAACCGGTCCATGACAAAGGCCGCCCTGGCCATATACCCCACGTCTTCCAGAAATGTAAGACACATGAAGAATATGAGAAGAATGGGAAAGAATGTGAGCACCGATCCGGCCCCGCCGATAATGCCGTTCACCACGAGACCGGTCAACCAAAGGGGCGCGCCTGCGAATGCCGTCTCCACCAGGCCCCCGACTGCTGCCATTCCCCGTTCGAGTACGTGCTGCACAGGGAATCCCACTTTGTACGTGAGGACGAAGACCAGGGCGAGTATGCCGAGGAGCACGGGGATACCGAGGAGCGGCTGGGTCAGCAGGTGATCGATCCGGTCGGTCATCAGCACCTGACCCCTCTTGAATCTCGATATGGCAACCCTCGTCACCATCTCGATCCAGTCGTACCGGCCGCCTACCACTGCCCGGAGCGCGTCTTCATGCTCGATGAGCAAACCCTGGATCTCGTTCCATGCTTCCGGCGGCAGGAGTCCCTGGAGGATCCCCAACACCTCGGGGTCGCCCTCCATCAGCTTCGTCGCGACCCACCGGTCCGTGAAGCGAGGGGGGACGTGGTTGCGGACGATTTGCAGCAGCCGGAGGTAGATGGCGTGATGATCGGCAGATACTTCCGGCAGACGCGGCTTGTAGTCGATCTTGTGCTGGGCCGCATCTATTATGAGGGGGACCAGATCCTTTATCCCCCGGTTCTTCGTGGCTATGATGGAAATGACGGGCACCCCGAGGGACCGTTGAAGCGCCGCAATATCAACGTGAATCCCCTGGTTCTCAGCCACGTCTATCATGTTGACCGCCACGACTACGGGAGCATCCAGGAGCAGCAGCTCCGAGAGCAGGTAGAGGCTTCTCTCCAGGGCCGACGCGTTGACCACCAGAACGATGACGTCCGGCCCTTCCTGGATAATGAACTCACGGGCAGCCCTCTCTTCTTCTGAAAAAGCAGTGAGGCTGTACGTGCCCGGGAGATCCACTAAGTGCATCTCCACGTCTGCCGACAGGTGGACCCCCTCCTTCTTCTCAACGGTCTTGCCGGGCCAGTTTCCGACGTGCTGGGAGAGACCCGTGAGAATATTGAAAACCGTAGATTTCCCCACGTTCGGCTGGCCGGCGAGGGCCACGAGCATCGTCTTGGCCTCCGTGTCCGGCACGATCTTAGAGACGAGGATCCTCGACGCCTCCAGCCTGCCGAGGGCCAGCCGGGTGTCCGAGGCGAAAACAATCACTGGTCCCGCGCCGTTTCTCAACATCTTTATCGTTGTCCCGGTAACGATCCCCATAGCGGCAAGCCGGGTCGTAAGGCTCTGCCTACCCGCAATGGACTGGACCACACCTTCTTCACCCTCTTTGAGGGAGGGTCACTGTCACCTCTGATACCTCTTTCATGGGACTCATCCCCTTCTTAAGAACCTGCTATCCAATTCCCGTCATACCCGCGCTGATCTTGAGGCGGCCAACCAACTGCCGGTCTTGGGATCAGCGCACGAGTCCATCTCCCCTCATCACCTTAAGTTCCCTCTTTTCGGTCAGTCTCCTTGAAGAAGAGTACCCTGCTGACCGTTTCATGCGATTTAGTCGCATTTTATCAAATCCCTTTATGCCGAGTGGAACGCAATTATCAAAGTATCGAAAACCTGTGTACACCACACTAATCACTCACTATGCCTAACCTTCATTGAGACAATGTCTCAACTATTGTAGCTCATTTATTCCGAAGCGTCAATGCAAAAAGAACGGTGCGGCAGGAAAAGATGGCTCTGTCTTGAAAACGGCCCGCTTTGGTTGTAGGATTCATTGGACGCACATTCCATGGCGTCACGGGCCGGGACGGCCGAAAAAAGGAGCAAGAAGGGTGGCAAAGAAACCTGCGCCGCACAAATCGCCCCTCCAGGGCCTGCGGCTGACGAGAGGAAGAGAAGAGATCGTCCGCATCATAGACGAGACCGAGGGTCACTTCAACCCGCAGACCCTGTACGAACGCTTAAGGGCAAAGGGATCGAAGGTTTCGAGGGCATCCGTATACCGGACCATTCCCATACTCGTGGAGCACGGCGTCATCACTGAGGTCGAAAAGACCGAAAAGCATGCCCATTATGAGAAAGTGATGGGCAAGGCCCACCATGACCATCTCATATGCCTGGCCTGCGGCAAGACGACGGAGATTTACTCTCCCACCATGGAAATGCTTCAGGAAGAGATATGCCAGCGCGAAGGATTCAAGGGCGTCCGTCATACCCTTGAGATCATGGGGTACTGCAGGGAATGCAAAACCGGCCCCTAAAAGCGTCGGCAAGCCCCAAAAGAGGCGCACATCAAGCTGATTAACATTGACAAGGCCACAAAAAAACAGTAATATTCCATGATTGTGCGCCGATGCTTCCCGGATTGGTCCGGCCTGCAGTATGAACAATCGGCTGCACTTTCGCGCTCCAGACGAGTCTTCCACAAGGGCATCATAGGATGCCTTTTGATTTCTTAGAGCTTTAGGAGTCAGGTTTGATCATACGGTTTCGAGACAAGGAGTATGCCGTAACAGATGCACACGCGTCCTTCGGTGATTTCCTGAAAAGCATAGGGCCTATGGATAAGGGCGTCATCGCGGTGAGGGTGGGTGATCGAATTCTCGATCTGTCCGCCCCCGCGAGAGAAGGAAAGATCGAGCCCGTCTACATGGATTCTCCCGAGGGAACGACCATTCTCCGCCACAGCACGGCCCACGTCATGGCCCAGGCGGTCAAAGCGCTCTACCCTGAAACGAAGATCACCATCGGGCCCGCCATAGAGACGGGTTTCTACTATGACTTCGACTATGAGCCCGGCTTCACCGAGGAAGACCTCCCGAAAATAGAAGGAAAGATGCAGGAGATCATCGACAGGGACCTCCCCATCAGCCGAAAGGAGCTTAAGCGGGAAGAGGCGATCGACTTCTTCAAGAAAGAGGGCGAATCGTTCAAGGTCGAGCTCATCAGCGGCGTCGCAAGACGAGACGGTGAGCCTCTACACCCAGGACGGGTTCACCGATTTTTGCCGGGGGCCTCACCTGCCGTCCACTGGCATGATACCGGCATTCAAGCTCCTCACCCTCGCAGGCGCCTACTGGCGAGGGGATGAGAAGAATAAGATGCTCACGAGGATATACGGTACGGCCTTTCCGAGCACCGACGCCCTCCGACAGCACCTCGAGTTCCTCGAGGAGGTGAAGAAGAGGGACCACCGGCGCCTCGGCAAAGAGCTCGACCTTTTCAGCATTTCGGACGAAGTGGGAGCCGGCCTCGTCATCTATCACCCGAACGGCGCCCTCCTCCGCCATATCCTTGAGGATTTCGAGAAGAAGGAGCACCTCAAGCGGGGCTATCTCTTCGCCAAGGGACCTCAGATCCTCAAGCTCGATATGTGGAAGAGGTCGGGCCACTTCGAGAACTACCGGGAAAACATGTACATGACGAAGGTGGATGAGGTGGAGTACGGCCTCAAACCCATGAACTGTCTGGCCCACATCATGATCTACAAGTCGCAGATCAGGAGCTACCGGGACCTGCCGCTGCGCTACTTCGAGCTCGGCACGGTAGACAGGCACGAGAAATCCGGCGTCCTTCACGGCCTGCTCCGGGTGCGGGAGTTCACCCAGGACGACGCCCATATTTTCCTGAGGCCCGACCAGGCCGAGGGAGAGATCGATCGAATAATCGACTTCGTCGAAGACGTGATGCGGATCTTCGGATTCGCCTTCGAGCTCGAGATAAGCACGAGGCCGGAACATTACATTGGGCGGTTGGAGGATTGGGATAGGGCGGAGAGCATTCTCAAGCAGGTGCTCGATCGCCGGTCCATGGCCTACGATATCAACGAGGGCGACGGCGCGTTCTACGGACCGAAGATAGACATCAAGCTGAAGGACGCCCTGGGCAGGAAGTGGCAGTGCGCCACCATTCAGGTCGATTTTGCCATGCCCGAGCGCTTCGACCTCCACTACGTGGACTCGGACGGCGTGAGGAAGAGGCCCGTCATGCTCCATCGGGTGATCCTCGGCGCCATCGAGAGGTTCATGGGTGTCCTCATCGAGCACTACGCAGGCAAATTCCCTGTATGGCTTTCGCCGGTGCAGGTCCTCATACTCACCATCACCGACGAGCAGGACGCCTATGCCGGGGAAGTGCGTGACATCCTGCTCGACGCCGATGTCCGGGTGGAGATCGACAGAAGGAATGAAAAACTGGGTCTGAAAATACGGGAAGGGACCTTGCGAAAGATCCCCTATCTCGTGGTGCTTGGCAGGAAAGAAGTGGAAAGCCGCACGATCTCGGTGAGGGGCCGCGACGGAGCGGAAATGAAAGGCGTGACACCGGCAGAATTCGCGAGTAAAGTGAAGGAAGAAAATACTTACAGGAGGTGAGTTCTATAGGATCGTCAACGAGGGACGTGAAAGACGTTACCAACATCAACGAGAAGATAAGGGCAAGGGAAGTGAGGCTCATAGACGAGGACGGTTCGATGTTGGGTGTTATGCCGACGTACGACGCCATGCGCATTGCCCGGGAACGGGAGCTTGATCTCGTCGAGGTCTCACCCAAGGCGCTGCCGCCGGTCGCCAGGATCATGGACTACGGCAAGTTCAAGTACGAGACGGCAAAGAAGCTGCAGGAAGCCAAGAAGAAGCAGACCGTGATCCAGGTGAAAGAGATGAAGCTGGGGCTGAAGATCGAAGAGCACGACCTCCAGTTCAAGGTAAAGCATCTGCGCGGATTTCTGGAAGAGGGCAACAAGATAAAGATCACGATAATGTTCAGGGGACGTGAGGTGCTCCACAGAGACAAAGGGGAGCAGCTCGCGGCCAAGGTCATAGACGCCTTGAAGGACCTGGGCGAGGTCGAGCAGAGGCCCAAGTTCGACGGGCGGAACATAATAATCATCTTCGGGCCGAAATGAGGAGGTAGTATGCCTAAGCTGAAGACTCACCGGGGAATGGCGAAGAGAGTGAAGATTACCGCGAACGGGAAAGGTAAAGAGATCGAGGGCCTTCCACAGCCATCTTCTCTCTTCCAAGAGCCCGAAAAGAAAGAGAAATCTGTCGCAGACCGTTATGGTACATCCTGCGAACGAGAAAAACATCAAGAAGTTGCTACCCTATCTATAAGGAAAGGCAGCGGAAGGAGTTGACAAAATGCCAAGGGCTAAGAGAGGAACAAAGGCGAGGGCCAGGCGCAACAAGATCCTGAAGGCCGCGCGTGGCATGGTCGGCGCACGGAGAAGCGTCTACAAAGTCGCGCAGCAGTCGGTATTCCGTGCGATGCAGCACGCCTTCGCGGGACGGAAGCAAAAGAAGCGCGACTTCAGAACCCTGTGGATAGCCAGGATTAACGCGGCATGCAGAGCGCACGACATTCCCTACAGCCGCTTCATGCATGGGCTGAAGCTGACGAACATAGCATTGAACCGCAAGTCCCTTGCGGACATGGCGGTAAATGATCCAACCGGTTTCGGAACCCTCGTAGAGAAGGCAAAAGGAGCGGTCGTACAATAAGGGGCTCACACAACAATACCCAAACTCCTGTAACGAAGGTGGAGCATCATTGGATCTCACGGCGCTAAAAGGTCGGATTGCGCAAGGGCTGTCATCGATTACGTCGGCGGAGGATCTGTTGGGGGTCCGGGTCGCGTTCCTGGGCAGGAAAGGCCTCTTTTCCGAATACTACGAAAAGCTCAAAACCCTCGACAAAGACGAGAAGAAGGCAGCGGGCCAGGAGCTTAATGCCCTCAAGGGAGAAGTCGAGGCCGCTTTCAGCGCCAAAGAGGCAGCCTTCGCCGAAGAGGAAAGGCTTAAGAGGGAGCGGGCCTCTTCGATCGATATCACCCTTCCGGGGAAGAAGCCCGTCCTGGGCAGGAAGCATCCCCTTACCATCACCCTTGACCGGATCATCCAGATCTTCTCTTCCCTCGGCTTCAAGGTGGCGGAAGGACCCGACGTCGAGCTGGACTATTACAATTTCGAAGCCCTCAACATGCCCAAGGACCACCCGGCCCGGGACATGCAGGATACCTTCTATGTGAAGCCCGGGGTCGTCCTGAGGACCCAAACCTCGCCGATGCAGATAAGGACCATGGAGCGGGAAAAGCCGCCCATTCGGGTCATTGCCCCCGGGTCCGTGTACCGGCACGACCAGGACATCTCCCACACGCCCATGTTCCACCAGGTGGAAGGCTTCATGGTCGACAGGAATGTTCGATTCTCCGACCTCAAGGGAATCCTCACCATATTCGTCAAAGAGATGTTCGGCGAGAACGTCCCAGTCCGGTTTCGGCCCAGCTACTTCCCCTTTACCGAGCCATCCGCGGAAGTCGATATCGGCTGCGTCATTTGCAAGGGCGTCGGCTGCGGCGTGTGCAAGAAGACAGGCTGGCTCGAAATCCTGGGGTCAGGAAGCGTCCACCCGCAAGTCTTCAGGAACGTGGGATACGATCCCGATGAGGTGACCGGATTCGCTTTCGGTATGGGGGTCGAGAGGATTGCAATGATAAAGTTCGGCATTGACGATATTAAGCATTTCTACAATAACGACATCCGTTTTCTGTCGCAATTCTGAGGGATAGTCCATGAGAGTACCGTTCAATTGGCTCAAAGAGTTTACCCCTCTGCCTGCCGACCCGGAAGGATTGGGGGAACTGCTCACCATGAGGGGTCTCGAAGTGGAGGGCATAGAACGCATAGAACCGGCATTCACGGATGTATATGTGGGCAGGATCGTCGACATAGCGAGACACCCCTCGGCGGATAAGCTCTCTATCTGCAGCGTGGATACGGGTCAAGAGGTACTCCCTGTCGTGTGCGGCGCGCCGAACGTCTCCAAGGGGCTGAAGGTGCCCATCGCCGTGCCCGGGGCTCGCCTCGCAGACAACACGCCAATCGCGAAAAGAGAGCTGCGGGGCATAGAATCGTTTGGCATGCTCTGTTCCGAAAAGGAGCTCGGCCTCTCCGAGGACCACAGCGGCATATTCATCCTTCCCGACGATGTGACCATTGGGGTCGCCCTCGGCAGCATCCTGGAGATCCAGGACCACGTGCTGGACGTCAACGTCCCTCCGAACCGGGGCGATTTGCAGTCCATCCTCGGCATAGCCAGGGAGGCAGCCGCCATTTACGGCCTTGATCTCACCCTCCCCTCTTTCTCGTTGGTCGAAACGGAGGATCTCGACGACCTGATCGACCTTATCGTCCATGACACACAGGCCTGTCCCCGATATGTCCTGAGGCTCATCGAGGACATCTCCATCGTCCCTGCGCCGTTCTGGATGAGGAGCCGGATCACCAAGTGCGGAATGAGGCCAATAAATTCTATTGTTGACGTGACCAACTATGTCATGTTAGAGCTTGGTCAGCCTCTTCATGCGTTTGACTATGAGAGGATCGGCGGAAAGAGGATAGAGGTGAAAGCGGCCCGGGAGAAATTGATCTTTCGGACGTTGGACGGCGTGGACAGGACCATCGAGGCGGAAGATGTGCTGATCTGCGACGGGACGCGGACCGGTCGCGCTCGCCGGCGTCATGGGGGGCGAGAATTCCGAGATCAGCCCTTCCACCCGCCATGTTGCCCTGGAAAGCGCCTTTTTCGACCCCCAATCCATAAGAAGGACCGCCCGCCGCCTCGACCTTCGGTCCGAGGCCTCTTCCCGCTTCGAGAAGGGCATCGACATGGAGAGCGTCGACTATTGCTCGAAGCGCGCCATGGACCTGATGTTCCGCACCTCGGGAGGACGCGTGCTTCGGGGCTCCAAAGAGGTCTACGAGCGGCCACGGCAAAGGCTCGTCCCCTTGAGCTTCCGCCGCGCCGAAGAGATCGTGGGAACGAGCTCTCGAAGAGGAGCGCAATCCTCAAGGCCCTCGATTCGATCGCCATCCATCCATCCGGGAGCGACGCAGACCATGCGGTCTTTGCGATACCTTCATTCCGCCACGATCTCACTGAGTATTGCGACCTCGTCGAAGAAGTCGCCCGGATAGTAGGCTATGAGAACATTCCCGCCACGGTGCCGATATCTTCCCTTCTGCCCGTTCCCCGGCAGAAGAAGGACGCGGACATCGACGCGGCAAAGACGTATCTCACAGCCTGCGGGTTCTTCGAGATGATAAACTATGCCTTCTTCGATACGAGAGACATAGAGGCCTTTTCCATTGACGGATCCGACGAGCGGCGAAAGTGCGTGCCCATTATCAATCCGATCTCCAAGGACCTTGGAGTGATGCGGACATTCCTCGCCCCCGGGATCCTGGAGAATCTCGCGTATAACCTCAACAGGGGCTTCCGGAACCCGAAGGTATTCGAGATCGGCAAGGTATTCTTCAACGAGGCGGGAGCCGACCTGCCCCGGGAAAAGTACCCACCTCGCGTGCGCCTTCACCGGCAAAGAAAGGGAGTATTTCTGGAGAGAGCCTTACAAAAGCCTCGATTTCTTCGATCTCAAAGGCGTGCTGGAAGGCCTGTTCGATTCCTTCAACCTTCCCCTTGAAGTGCGCGCGACCACCGAGCCTTTTCTCGACCGTGGCACCTCCGCGGACATCCTCATCGACGCAAGGAAGATCGGTTGGATCGGGGAGGTCCGGGGAGAAGTCCTCGGCCGATACGATATCAGGGACAAGGTGCTCTGCGCCGAGCTGGACTTCGATCGAATCTCCGATGCGGGCACGGAAGAGAGGACATACAGGCCCATACCCCGGTACCCGTCGATGGTTCGCGATTTCTCTTTCTACGTGGACGATACCGTTCCCACGAGCACCATCATAGAGACGATCAAGGGGGTTTCGCCTCTCGTGGCATCGGTGGGGGTCTTCGATCTTTTCAGGAAGGAGGTGAGGAGCGTATCTTTCCGTGTGGTATTTCAGTCTTATGAGGATACCCTCACAGACGAAAGCGTAAACGGTCTGCAGCAGATCATCATCGACAGACTTGTGAAGACAGATGGGATAAAATTGAGGACGTAGGGAGGGGTGTATGACCAAGCAGGAGATTGTATCGACCGTCTATGAGAAACTGGGCTTTTCGAAAAGGGAATCTTCCGACATAGTAGAGCATTTTTTTTCAATCATAAAGAAAAGCCTAGCCGAAGGAGAGAACATCAAGATATCGGGACTCGGCAATTTCGTGGTGAAGGAGAAGAAGGCCAGGAAGGGGAGAAACCCGCAGACCGGCGAGGAGATCCAGATTTCCCCGAGGAGAGTGCTCAATTTCAGGTTGAGCCAGGTCCTGAAGGACGAGATTAACGGCGACAACCATAACCACAACAGGTGAAGATGATCCCGAATATCCCTGAACGGGTATTCTACAGGATAAGGGAAGTATGCGCCTTTACCGGCTTGAAGCCTCACATTCTACGTTACTGGGAACAGGAGTTCCGCGATATAAGGCCTGTAAAAAGCTCGAAGGGACAGAGGCTTTACAGGAAAAAAGACCTCGATGCTATTCTTGCGATAAAGAAGCTCCTTTACGAAAAGAGATTTACCATTGACGGCGCCAAAAAATATTTGCATACTAAGAAGACCCTCGTGGACGAGATAAAGGAGGATCTGATAGAGATCGTCAAGTTGCTCGAAAAAGGAGACCATACATGAAGACGTTATTGCTTGCTTTTAGCCTTGTGCCTCCTCGTTTCCTGCACCGCCGGCCCGGTGTACGTCGCAAAGAACGAGAACGACGGCATAAGGACCTCCTACCAGGACCAGAAGCTGGACGACCTCGCCGCCCGTAATCACTCCGGCCTGAAAGCCATTTACGAGCGATACCAGCAGGCCAGGATCGACGTATATCCGAACGGAATCGGATTTACGGAGCTTTCCGACAAGAGCGGCGGGAGACATTACTACCTCCTCGTGGACGTCAGGCCCCGGGACATCACTTTCGGCATGGGTCAGACGAAGCCCCAGGAGCGGTTCGCCGAGGTCTACCGCCACCATTTCGAGTCGAACCTGAGGTACGTGAAAGAGCAGGACCTCGGCATGGAGGGGGTGGAGGGCCTTGCGTTCGCCGTCCATTGGCCGGTCCGCGATCTCTCGCAGTGCGACTCGCACGGCGGCTTTCTCGAATATATAATGATCTATCTCCCGAAGGGGGAGTTTTTGCGGCTCGTGCACGGAGAGGCGAGCTTTTCGGAGCTGGCCAAGAACGCCGAGGTCGTGACGAGCCTCGACATGAAGAAGGCAGATTCGGTCCGAATAGTAGAGTAGGACCAGTCCGCTTTCTTGTCGTTACCAAGCAGAGCGGGTCTACGTTCCCGGCCGGCTGCATGGAAGGAATCGCTGTGCCCTCTGACCACTGCCCTACTGGCTTAAGCGCCCCCTCCACAGGCAAAGCCTGCGGAGCCTCCCCCTCCGCCTCGCTCCGTGAGGGGCCTTTCCTCCCGGAAAGCAACCGCCAGGAACCGTCCGCAGACTGATGCGTTTCGACCGTCCACGACAGGACGCTAAGGGGGAAAATGCACTCGGTAATCACATGGAATCTGATTAGGGATTCTCACAAGTCTTCGTAGTTTTTGCGCTGATAGGGAGCTATCTTCCGCTCAAGTTTTGTCCTCGCAATGACCACGAGGATCATAGTGATGACAAAGAGGATAACAAGCAGCAATCCCTCCATTGTTTCCTCCTTTTGTGGAGCATTACCGGATCTCAGGCTCTTCGATACTACGCCCTTCTTCCCGGAGCTATCCCCCGGGGGCCGTTCAGTCGCCCTGCAGGCACCGAACTGCCTTCGGAGCCTTCAGCCTATTAGTGCCTTTTATGAGATTATCCCGCTAAGAGGGAAGGAGTGTCAATCAATTTCTTTTTGTAGACGGGGGGGCAGGGAGATCATCCGCTCAATGGTCGCCCCCTTCCACGGATACGGCAACCGATGTCACGCGCGTCCCGAAGACCCCATGGCCTAACCGTTAAGGTCTACCGGGTTCTCCCGGCGCTGCCCGTCTCTTTTGTGTACCTGTCCCCGTGAGCTCCGCTTCCACCGTCTCCAGCCCTTCACCCTTCACGTTGATCCTGTAAAAGAACACGAGGGTCGCGCAGATGAGGGGAGGAACGGCAATCAAGCCAAAAATCTGGCTAAAGGAATAACCGGCAGACTGAAGGAGGCCGCCGAACACGGGGCCGCATATGGCTCCGAATCTTCCCATGGTAAGGGCCCATCCAACGCCGGTCGACCGGACGAAGGTCGGGTAGATCTCCCCGGTCACCGCATGCTGGGCCGACGCGCCGCCACCATAGAAGATCCCCGTCCCCACAGCGCACAGGTAGAGCGCTACCGGAATCCCTGCGACAAGACCGAAAAGCCACGAGACGAGCGCTGCTGCCAGATAAATGACGATGAGAGACCCCTTCCTCCCAAAGCGGTCGAGGGCCATCCCGAGGAAGACGCTGCCGACGATTGATCCACCGTTGCTCACCAGCGTGTAGCCATAGCTCCTTATGAGGGAAAGGCCTGCTTTGTTGAGGAGGGTCGGTAGCCATGTGGTGAGGATATACCCACCGAAGAGAGTGAAGAAGTAGGTAAGCCAGACGAGGACGGTCATGACCGCCAGTTTCGACGTGAAGAGCTGCTTCACGCTTGCCTTTCTCTCAAGGGCCGGAAGAACAAAGCTCTCTTCGGTCCATTCTATGGGGGCGATGCGCGCCGCCTTTTCCATTCGTCTGAGGACGGTCACAGCCTTCTCGTAGCGCCCCTTCTGGACGAGGAAACGAACGGATTCCGGCAAGAAGTACCAGAGAAAGGGGATGAGGATTAGTGGCAGAAGAGCGAAAAAGAGCACGACCCGCCATCCGTAGGCGGGGATGAACAGAATCGAGCACAGCCCCGCGAGGGCCGGGCCCAACAGGAAGCCGACCAACATGATGCCGACCAACATGATGCCGACCACCCTCGCCCTGATCTTGGCGGGGGCGAATTCGGAGGCGAGGGTGATGTTGAGGACAAGGGTGCCGCCCATGCCGATGCCGGCGAAGAAGCGGAGGATGCAAAACGTCCTGAAGTTATGCGTCCAGAAGAGTCCGCCGTTAAAGGCGGAGAATATGATGAGGCCGAGAATGAGAGGGATCTTTCTGCCCACGCGGTCGGCGAGCATGCCGAGGGTTGCTGTGCCTATCATGAGGCCGATGAGGCCGTATGAGACGACCGAGCCGGCCACGACCGGGCTCAGATGCCACTCTTTGATGACGTGGGGCATCACGTATGACAGGACCTGCGAATCGTAGCCGTCACAGATGAGTGTCAATATCCCGAGACCCAGGAGGCTCCAGTGAAACCGGTTGAGCTTCAGCCCGTCGCAGAATTCCGTTATGTTAGGTCTATCCATCCTGCCTCCTTGCCGTTCTTCTGACCGCACGTACGTGGACCCTCGTCATGCCTCCTTGCTGTCAGAGTCTAGTGCCATGTCTCCCCCCATTGTCAAGACAGAAAACGGATCCCTCGCGGGAACGCTTGCCCTCTCACGCGTGAGAGCAAAATGGTTGTCTTCATTGCTATCCTGCACAGGGCGTACAACGCCCCTTTTGTTTGTGAAATTCTTCATAAACATGTTGCTCTATTTGGCTTGAAGGGATATACTAGGTTCAGGGGTGGAAGATGAAAAGGTCATCCCTGTTCCTTTTGCTGGCCTCGTTTCTACTATTATCGTTATCCTGCACACAAGAAGCGAGTTATACCGTGACAACCGTTTGTGACAGCAGGATCCTCGTCGCGCAGGATAAGGAGACGATGGAACGCGTGATCGATTGCGCCATAACACATGGGTGTGAGCCCGGGTTCGTTATGGAGTTACTGCCTAGCCGGAAGGTGTTTTTTGTTGAGTCCGGGACCAGGGTGGTGACAACAGGAGGGCTCTTCACTTTTTCAGACGCGATAAAGGTTCACATCCTGGAAGGCGAACACAACGGTGAATACGCCTGGGTGTACGACAGGATGTTGTACCAGGACAAGAGCAACGTTCCCTACCAACTCGCCTTTGCAAGCATCTGCCCAAGTAAATAACTCCCAGCCCCGGAATGAAGAGGGGGCAGGCTACGTTTTTGGCCCATGCCCGCCTTCTCCGTTTCCCACGGAATGCGTCAATCATAGCCGCCGGTGCCCCCCCACTCCTTCGTCTTGTGGACGGCGCCTTAGACGGTACCGCCGGGCTTTCTACATTTCTCCTAGGTGTAAGTCAGCGTTAGGGCTGGAAAAGTCCAATAAGACTCGTTCCTTTGGGGGTGCCTAGGCCGGTTATCGGATCCCATCCCGCTTGTGCCTGGAATTGCGCGTTGCCCCCGGCTGTAATATCGGTGAAAGAATCAGTATGCCCGTAGATAACCGGGTTGATGAAGCCGACAGGCCTGCCGATGCGCTGATTGAGCAATGCGATGAGGGCAGCCCATAGCGGGGCAGAAACACTAGTCCCGCCACTATTAAAGTCTGACTCATTTACGGAAAAAACGTAGCCGGGATCGGCGACCGCCGAGACGTCAGGCACCCCACGTTTCATGCCTATTGGAGCAACGCCGTTTTGATACGACGGCTGGGCAAAGTAACTACTGTATCCGCCACCTGACCTTTCCCAGGCAACTTCCGCGCCTTGCCCTAACCGGCGGGTTCCTCCGCAGGCCAGCGCAAACGGGCTGCAGGCGGGCACAGATACAGTTGGTTGCGCTGCATTTTGATCTTCGTTAGCACCATAGTCTCCTGATGCGACACAAACGGTAACATTGCCGACCTTCGCCATTTCGAGGGCCTGGTTAATTGAATCCAGGGGCCCTTTATAGGTGCTTAATGCGATATCCTCCGGATAATGCCAGCTCACCGAGATTACCGAAGGCGCATTAACGGAGTCCGTAACCGCATATTGCAGGGCTGCTTGCAGTCCGGTGATACCTTGATATGAAGCAAAATAGACCACGATCTTGGCGCCGGGCGCAATTGATCCCAAAACTTCGATATCCATGTGGACTTCTCGGACTCGCTCGTTGTAATCGCTGTCGGCCCCCATCGTCGGGTCGTTGGGAGTTCCGTCCACGCTGATTGCCACCAGATCGCCGGTTCTTGTGATTCCGTTTTTGGCAAAATAAACCTGAAGCCATTGCTCGTTGAATCCGCCGCCTAACGCAATGACGCCGATAGTTTGCCCTTGGCCGGTGAGAGCAGGCGGGAATTCGTAGAGTTTGGCCACTTCGGCGGGTTGGTACGCGCCATCCACAGCCACGTCAGCCGGCTGCGGAGAATAGAAATGGCGCGCCGGAACGGTCCGGCCGTCAAATCCCATAATTGCCACAATATCGTCGGCAAGGCCGGCCGGGAGGTAAAGATGGCCGGATCTGGCGACATATTCCCTCTTATCGTCATGGTAGATGGCGAGATGTTCCGGACGGAAAGCGCGCCGGGCCTGACCGTAGGTACCTGTGAGGGCGATAGTGTTTCCCGTGGCATCCGTCTCCGTAGCGGATAGGCCGTAAGCGGCAGCGTGTGCGAACAGGCGGTCAACCACGGCCGCATCGCTTCGGTACCGCGCTATTAATTGCGATTTCGTCAGTCGGTCCCCCGTTTCGGCAATCGGCTGACTCTGTGGACGCAGCACGACCAGTAGTCGAATCGGGCGATTATCGTCAACGTCGGAGACCAGAGTCGCGCGCGGTGGTGGTCGATAGGTCGCATCCTGTCGCACCTCTGCCATGGGGTACTCCTCCTACTCGACTGAATTTACGCGCGGGACGCACGCGAATATGAAAAACATATGGAGCCGTAACCGTCCGACCCTAAGAAGGTTACTCAAAAACACTTCTTTAGACCTTTTTCGATTGGGTCAAAGGGAACCGAGGGGACGCCGCCAACCGGGTTCGTTGAAATGATCGAGAGAGTTGCGGCGTTGGCCTTCATGCGATCGGCAAGCACGGTCTGGTACGCCGCGTTTGCGGCGGACTTTTGGGCATCCGTCGTGGGTGCCGGATTACAGGCGCTCACTAACTTCGCTTCATCGCCAGCGGCCTGAGCCACGGCAGACTGCAGGTTTGCTTCCGCCGACGTATTTTGCTGCAGTGTAGCTACCGTAGGCAACGGCGGAACGGCATTAACGATCGCCTTCGAATAATCAGCAGCACTGCCGGCTACAGCCTTTGCGAATGCCTGCAAGAAAACGTTTGGGTCGCCGGCCTCGGTGAGCGTCGCTGATATGTTGACCGGAAAATATGGCTCCCCGCCAATGGGTTGCGAGATCGTGGATCCCATCCCGGACCCGTTGGTCGGCATGGCGATCCATGATGCCTGCTGCGATGCCAGGGAATCCTGACCGATCACGGGGCCCGGAATGACTCCCTGCAGCACGATGCCGAGCGAGGCGGGCTTCATTGGATCATTGCCGGATGATCCTGGTGAGGCCAGGTTCAGGCTAACGGTGACCAACCGCGGCTTTTTCGACTTCGGTTCCACCAGTGACGCGGGGTAATGGAGCGCAATGACCCGCGGCCTGACGACCGTCCCCCCGGCCACCTGGTAGCCGGAGGGAACAAGCTCTATTTCGGCGTAGAAATCAGGGACAGCCGGCCGGCAGCCTTCGGGATCGTGTATGGTACCGAAAGACTCAAGTATTTTCTTGCCCCCATCACTGCACGTCTTGGTTACACTTCCGCTAAAGTCTTTGTCGTCACACCAATCCTTGGCCGAACCTGCGGCAGGCTGCCCTGCGAACGTGGTATACGCCACAACGTAGCAACCGGGGGGCGTGAATTCATTCTGGGGAGGATTGCTCTTCGTGTTGACGACGACATTTGAAAAGTAAAACCGGGGATTCTGACCATTTGCCTTGAAGCCCGTAGTGTCCGCAGTAGCTGCATTTTGAATGGCGCTGACCGGTACGGCAACGAGACCGCTGACAAGGTCCGTAATAGGGGCGCTGCTACGCCCGCAGCTACTGCCGGAAAAACGAAGGCAGGCTTGGCGGCAACGGTTGACGACGGACATGTTGCGAGGGGCCACACATATACCGACCGAGGGTCAGCAACCGATGGTTCCTTTGGTAATAACGCACAACCAGATAATAGGCCAAGAAAGATTACCACGATGACAATGCGGTCTGCTTTTGCTTTCATCTCTCGCTCTCCTCGTCTCTTGTCAAGGCCGAAAAAGCCACACTCTCGGCCAGGCACATAAGGTGATCACTTCTATGCAGCAGGTTTTGTGGGGACTAGTTTATAGCGTTCCGCAGAATTCATTCCCGTTACCGACCGGCTCCATCTTTTCCTCGCTACGTTAGGCTCCGCTTTGGAAAAGATTACGCCGGGGCAATGATGCTTTTTTCTGCGGAACGCTCTCTATGCGCGAACCGGAATGTATTAGTCCCACCCGCCGGGCGAAAAACTATCCATGACAACGATCTTATTGCAAAGAACAGGGTTGCTGTCAAGCAAAATGTGTTATTTTGCGCCATGGCGTCGAGCCGTTCCCGGTCCGCTCTTCACCGGGGCCTTGACATGTCCCTCGCGGGCCACTAGGTTTCGAATAGGCAGGGGGTGGCGCACTCGCGTGCTAACGGCAACGACTCAAAACCAATTCATAAGGAATACCAATGGAAAACGACACACTGAAGAGGTTTCTCTCGGGCCTCTGCATCGTTAGCCTCTTCGCGGGAGCCGCCCTTTCGATCTCAGGGTGCAGTAATGGCGGGAAGGGTGCAGGAGACCCCCAGTCGTCGGGCAGCAGCTGAAGTGGCAGCCAGAAGGGTGCTGGTGGCACTCAGTCGTCAGGCAGCAGCTGAAGCGGTCAGAAAAAGTAGTGCGGTCTGCACTACAGCGCGGGTAGCATCAAAAGCGTCAAGCATCGAGCCCCCATCCCTTGCCTTCCGGCTTCTCATGGACCTTGAAACAGTATACCCGGTGACTCGCGCGATCCTCGGTGATAAGGAATGGGCCGGCACAATCGGCGCCCCCGGTGCCGGAACCGACCCGGAGACATATCCTCGTCGCCTCGCCGGGAAGACCTCTTCCGGAAGTATCCCTCCATACCTATCGGACCTTGCCGCCCTCGAATGGGCTGTCCACGCCACAGGCGCCAAGACGCGGGCCGCAACCCCCGAAGCGGAAGAGACCATCCTCAATCCCACCCTGTCGCTCGTGACCGTCCGGTGGAAACACCTGGCCGACCTGCTTGAAAGCGGCGGGAAGTCGGCTCGTGAGCCGGAAGCCGGGGAGGAGCACGTGCTCGTCTGGGAAATGCCGCTCACCGGGAAAATCTGCCTTTCGGCAGCCACGGAGGAAGACCTCCTTGTTCTCAAGATGGTGGGAGAGCGCATTGGGGCCGGAACCGTGGCGGCCCTGGGTAGCCTTCCCGTCCGCGCCGTTTACGATGCCCTGGACCGGGCCGGCGCGAAGGGTCTTGTTATTAGCCCTCCCACGGAGATCACGAGGGGAAGCCACATTCATGGCAGACGGCACTCGGGCCTACATGGGCGCACACGTCTTTACCCTTCAGTGGCACCTCACCCAGAGGTGCGACCTGGCGTGCAGGCACTGCTACGACAGGACGGATCGGCAAGAGCCCCCCTCGAGAGATCCCTTGGCATCCTCGACGACTTCGGCCGGTTCTGTGAAACGAAGCACGTGAGGGGCGCCGTAACTTTCACCGGCGGGAACCCTTTTCTCTATCCCCGCTTCGGGCTCCTCAAGGCGGCTGTGGACCGTGGTTTCGCCGTTGCCATTCTGGGGAACCCCACGGGACGAGCCGTTCTCGAGGAACTTCTCGATGGCGCGAAACCCGATTTCTTCCAGGTAAGCCTGGAGGGACTCGAGGCACACAACGACGGCATGCGAGGCCCGGGTCATTTCAGGCGGACCCTCGCGTTTTTGGAAGTGCTCAGAGACCTTGGATTTACTCGATGGTCATGCTCACCCTCACCGAAGGCAACCTGAAAGAGATTCTTCCCCTTGCCCGATTACTGCAAGGCAAGGCCGACGTCTTCCATTTCAACCGGCTCTCGCGCTTGGGGATGGGGGCTGACCTGAACCTTCCAACGCGGGAGGAGTACCGGTCTTTCCTCAACGAGTACGTCGCTGCGTCAAAAGAGAACCCGGTAATGGGCCTGAAGGACAACCTCTTCAACCTGGTCCTCGCCGAAGGAGGCGAGGCACCCTTTGGGGGCTGCACGGGGCAACGGGTGCGGCGCCGCCTTCAATTTCGTGACCCTTCTTTCCGACGGAGAGGTGCACGCCTGCAGAAAGTTTCCATCCCCCCTGGGGAATATCCTTCACGCTTCTCTAAGCGCGATCTACGACTCGGAAGCTGCGTCGAAGTACCGGCGTCGACCCGCGAGCGGCCTGCAATGCGCCCTGAGGTGCGTGTGCGGGGGCTGTCTCGCGGTAATCCAGACTCACGGTCTCGATATCTCCAGGGACCGGGACCCCTTTTGCTTTCGTTGAGCGGGTGAATGGACCTTCAAGATTGTGAGCGGAAGGCTGACGACGTCGTTTCATTTTGTCCGTTGCATTCCCTTGACGGCACGATGCAGCCCATGAAACAATGTCCCCTGCGGTCATGTCCTTATCACGCGAACAGGCTCCGGGCTCGGCGCATCTTTTCAGCTATCTTGAGGCCGTTGACGCATCGGGCAACGCATTCCTCGCATGTGACGCAGCGGGATGCGGCGGAGGCTTCTTGGAACGTGGCTTGTGCGAGTGCGCGATCCCTATACCCTTCGGCATACATGAGCGCCCGATTGACCACGCTGATCTCGACGCCGTTCGGGCACGTCTTCTCGCACCGCCGCAGAGCCGGCAGTAGTAAGGATCGATAGCCCGGGAGTATCTGCGGAGGGACTCGTTCGTCCGCGCTCGTGAACTTCACGCCCATGACCTGTGTCAATTCCCTTATTTCGTCGACCGTCTTCATGCCCGCAACGGCCGCGGCCACGTTCGCGTCCTGGAGGACCCACTTGAGGGCGGCCTGATGGGGGCCGATCGATACCCTTTCCCCGATCCGGTATCCGCCCGTCATGGTCTTCATCGCAAGGACCCCGATGCCGGCCTTTGCCGCCCGGGCAATGGCCTGCTTGACGGAGGGATCGCTCTTGAAGTTGTAACCGACGAGGACCACGTCGAAAAACCTTCCGGGGTCGTTGACGATCCCGTCTATCACCTCCGCCTGATTCGTGTGGGTGGAAACGCCGAAAAAGCGCACCTTCCCCTGTTCCCTAACCTTCACGAGCGCCTCCCGGATATCCGGGTCGAAGGCGAGGTCGGATGAATAAGGCCGTGGAGGTGGAGGACATCGACATGGTCTGTCCTGAGGCTCTTGAGGCTGGCCTCCACGTCTCTCAAGACCGCGTCCTTCGTTTGTCCGTGGGTTTTCGTCTCAATATACACCTTGTCCCGTATACCTTCGATGGCCCGCGATATGATCTCTTCGCCTCTGCCGTGAATATACGTCCGTGCCGTATCCAGGTAGTTGATGCCCATGTCCACGCCCGCGCGGATCACCTCGTATTCGGACGCGAGGTCGGTCCCATAGCCAACCTCCGTTATCCGCAAACCCGTGCGGCCGAGCGTTCTGTACACGGGCGTCGTCGATGGGGTCTGGGCGTAAAGCAGGCGGTCCGCCCCGGTGACTCACGGAAGCGGCAGCGGCGCCGACCATGCCTGCTTTCAGAAATTCCCTGCGGTTCATGCCGTGCGATTCGTCAGACTTTTCCATTACGCACCCGCCGCGCACCCCTTCCCTTCCTGCCGCCTCTCGTCACGTGCGCCGATTTTCGAGGAGAATTCTTCGGGCCCCACGCTTATCATCCGAGTGGTGCCGGACGATTTCCTTCGTCGATGAACGATCACACGGTCCGCAAAAGTTCCGGCACTTTTCGAAGGGCATGATCATGGATCTCGCTGAGAGAAAGAGTGCGGATCTCGTCCTCCCGCATGGCAAGACGGACCCGCACGGAAGGGAAGTCTCTGTCCGGTTCGGCGCCAATGGTGATTTGCACCACAAAGAGGCCCTTTCCAATCGTCTCTACCCGGTCGACGAAGATGGTCATAGGCGTTTCTTCCTCCTTAAGAATAGAAATCGGCCTCCCCGCCTTCCCGGCGCGGATCCCGCTCTTACCCAAATCTTTGTATTAGGCCGGGGGAGCCCATCAGCTCATCCCACCTGAACACAGTATAGTGCCACTCAGGAAGATCGCAGGGGATCATGGGTAAGAGCACGGCAGGTGTAACCTTCAACGACTCGCGCGAAAGCTTTGTCGGCACATTTCCGGGCTGAAGGATCAGGGGCAATCCCCGCGCCAAAACAGGAGAAGGTAAGAAGGAGAATGGTAGAGGATTCGGGAACGTAGTACACTACGGATGCTTTGAGGCAGCACCGCGACAAAAGCTGACTCGCAAAGGAGATTGCTCATGAATACCAGACTGCTTGGTTCTTGGGGACCACGGGTTTCTGCGATCGGGTTGGGCTGCATGGCCATGTCCGGCTCATACGGTCCTGCCGAAGAGGAAGAGAGTATGGCGACCATCAGGGCCGCTCTCGACGCAGGCATCACGCTGCTCGACACCGGTGATTTCTACGGCATGGGTCACAACGGAATGTTGATCTGCCAAGCCCTCCGCAACGTCGACCGGGAAAACGTGGTACTGAGCGTCAAGTTCGGCGCCCTCAGGGACCCTTTGGGCGGCTGGAGCGGTTATGACTGCCGGCCGGAGGCGGTCAAGAACTTCCTCGCCTATTCGCTGAAGAGGCTCGGCGTGGACTACATAGACATCTACCGCCCTGCCCGTCTCGACCGGGCCGTGCCTATCGAAGATACCGTGGGCGCCATGGCGGAAATGGTGAAAGCCGGGTGTGTCCGCTATGTTGGTCTGTCCGAGGTCAATGCAGAGACGATCCGCCGGGCCGTCGCCGTGCACCCTATCTGTGATCTACAGATAGAATACTCTCTTCTGTCGCGAGGGATCGAAAGGCGGATCCTTCCCTTCTGCCGCGACCTCGGCATAGGGGTAACAGCCTACGGCGTGCTGTCGCGCGGTCTTATCAGTGGCCACTGGAGCAAGGAGCAGAGCGCCACAGACCCCCGGCGCGATTCCCGCGCTTCGCTTCGCCGAACCTGGAGCGCAATCTTGCCCTCGTTGAGGCACTCCGGCAGGTGGCGGACGAGAAAGCCGTCAGTCCGGCGCAGATCGCCATCGCCTGGGTTGCGGCTCAGGGGCAGGACATCGTGCCCCTCGTCGGCGCGCGTACGCGGATGCGTCTCCTGGATTCTCTCGGTGCGTGTGACCTTGCGCGGACTGCTGCCGATATGGCTCGGATCGAGGCAGCGGTGCCATCAGGGGCTGGGGCCGGGCAGCGGTACGCGCCCCAGATGATGACGGACCTCGACAGCGAACGAGATAGCTGAATAACCCCGGATAAGTGATCCGGGGCCAGAGGGCAGGAGGATCGTCGCCGCGGCAGGAGCCGAGCGATCTATTTTTTGCTTTCTCGCCCGATGGGTGGCTTTCTCACGCTGTTTGGTTAACGGCGGAGCCCGAGGTGGTGCCCGATGAAGTCTGCGAGGCTATATTGTTGTTCAACAGGGAGGCGAGGGTGTCGGAACTCATATTGAGGAAGTTCATGTTCTCCCGCTCTTGGACCAGGGCCTGGGTGCTCGTTGTTGTGGAGCCGGTGAGCTCGCGGAGCCGGAAGAGGCGCCGCTGCCCGTCGATGTCTCACCGGAGAAAGGATATCCTGGACCAGACCGGGGTTCGCCTGCATGATGCTTGCGCTTTCAGAGGAAACGAGAAGATTGTACATGGAATCCGTCGAGTCGTCGGACCCCTGGCTGCCGCTGAGTATGTTGTAAATAGAAGAATTATCTGAATTTGACGAGGAGTTGCCCATGAGGCTGACGATATCCGAGGCGATGCTGGAGGAGGCGGAGCCCTGGGTGCCTGTCGATGATGTGGTCGCCCCCGACAGGAGACTGCTCAGCAGGGAACTTGTAAGAGAGTTGGTGACGCTGCTGACGGCCGACATGGTCTCTCCTCCTTTGCTGCAGGTATTGTCGGAAGCGAGAAAAATAACTTAAGCCCCACAACACACTTTTTTGAACTATTTTTCAAAACAATATCAGATTCCTGAAAAACTAGCCGCCCTCGCTTTGACTCGCCATTGTTGCAATACCCTCTATATTCCTCACGCAGAACTGAGACGTAGGTTCAAACGGCCACAGAAGCAGCGAAGGGCGACCGTCAGGCTCAGCGACTGCTCGCGAAAGAGGCTGCTGCAAAAGCTGTCTTAGAGTAGGCCATTCACGTAATTTTGTGTCGACTTCTTCTTGTGGGAGACAAATTCACCTGTAATGGTGCTCGGGCAAAAGTGACTGCTCTGTCTCTCTTGCGTCGTCCCCTATGAGAAGAGAAAGTCTTCTGCTTGGATCGGCGCCGAACCTTGTCCAAACGGTAATTCTTCAGTGTTGATCCGGTAATCAACCCCAATTATAATATGACCAGTGGAAAACCGCCTAGGGGAACCTGTGTGCCAGGCGATCCCTTTGGCCCCTTTCGGCTATCCGCGGAATCAGAAGACATCTTCCGGCCTGCAAGGAAAGCCTTCTCTCTCCGGATTGACATCAAATAGGGGCAACGCATGGGCGCCGGCCCGCACGTACCGGCGAGCGCAGGATATGTCCATGAAACACGAATTGACACACTGGAGGATATGGCTTTTCTTCGTGACCCTTCTTGCCGTCCTCGAGGGGTGCGCCTTCTATCATCCCAGGCCTCTCGACGAGAGGGCGGTCAAGGAAAGCCTGAAGGCGCCGGACAAGGATCGCATCCGTGTTCAGGCCCGTGAGCTGAAACACCCTATTCTGAAGCCAATCGACCTGGATCTGGCCAAGGGCCTCACGCCCGAGGGGGCGGCCGTCCTCGCGGTCCTGGCAAATCCGGCGCTAAAAGCCGCCAGGGACAAAAAGGGAGTTGCCGCCGCTCAACTCCTCCAGGCAGGCATCTTCTCCAATCCCCAGCTTTCGTCCAACCTCGATTTTCCCACGTGGGCAAACACCCAGGGGGCCGTAAACGCATACGGGGTGAGCGTATCATATGACATTGCGTCCCTTTTTACCGAGGGCCGCAGGTCGATGCGGCCCAGGCGGAGGCTGATTCGGTTGACCTCGACATAGCCTGGCAGGAATGGCAGACTGCCCTCGCCGCGAGATCTCACGTCTATAATCTCACGTTCCTGAACGAATTGACCGCGACCGCCCAAAAACAGGAACAGGCCCTTCAGGAAAACCTTGCCACCATGCAGAAGGCCTTCGATTCGGGCGACGTGACCGAAGTAGACCGGACAGCCGCCCAGGCGGCCCTCGACAAGGCTCACGACACGGTGCTGGTCGCGAGACAGCAGTATGAGCAGGAGAGACTCTCCCTCAATCAATCGATCGGCTTCCCCCCGGATATGAAGGTCAGCCTCCGGGCCGAGCCGCTGCCTTCGATCGAGCATTTCCCATCCCTCGAAGAGGTGATGGAAGGGCTGGATGCCAGAAGGCTCGACCTCGTGGCGCTGAAACTCGGTTACAAAAGCGAGGAGGCGCGTCTCAGGGGGGCAATCCTTGCCCAGTTCCCTTCCCTTGTCTTCGGGGTCTCGCAGGCACGGGACACAACCCCCGTCGGCACGACAGGTTTCAGTATCAGTTTGCCCATCCCCCTGTTCGACAGGAATCAGGGCAAAATAGCCATAGAGAAGGCAACGCGGGCCCAGCTCTTCGACGAGTATATGGCGCGCCTTTTCGAAGCGCGCTCCACCATAGCGACAACCCTCGCGGACTTAAGATCGACGGAGGAGCAGGTCGATGCGGCGGAGCACTCAATACCGGTGGCCGGGAAGCTTGTTGAAACATACCGTATTGCCCTGCTCGAGGGCCATGCCGATGTGATCACTTACTATAGCGCCCTAGGCGATCTTTTCGCCAAGCAGATGGATCTCCTGAACCTGAAGAAAGATCTGTGCAATCGCATAATCGCCTTAGAGGTCGCATCAGGACAGTTCTACCTGCCGGGAGAGGCGGCCATTAGGCAGGGTGGTTCTGTGAGCAGGGAACCCGCATCCCTGGGGAGCCGGCACGAGACCCTGCGATCGGCGCCGCTGCGAAAGGAGTTCCACGATGAAACGCCCCCTTACGATCCTCCTGGCCGTAGTAGCGGCTTTGCTTCTCGCGGGGTTGGGTTACACGGTCTTCAAGCACCGCAACTCACCCGGCGCGGAGCAGCCTGCAGGGGCAAAGACGGAAGAGCCGGTCGCCCGCGTCAAGACGGTCGCTTTGAAAAACGGGTCCATCGACAAGGCTATTCTTGTCTACGGAAACGTCATCCCGGCCCCGGGTGCCCAGAGCACCCTCTCCGTGCCTTTCGAATGCCGCATCAGACGCCTTATGGTAAACGAAGGTCAGGAGGTTTCCCAAGGCGATCCCCTGCTGGAGCTCGGACCGAGCCCGGATACCCGTGTGAAGTTCCAACAGGCCCAGGAGGCTTATGATGTAGCTGCCGAGGCCCTGACGAACATGGAGAGGAAGTTTCAGCTCAGACTTGCCACGAACGATCAGCTCCTGCAAACCCGGCAGACGCTTGAGCAGGCCCAACTCACCCTGAACAGCATGAAGAACCAGGGTATCGACGGGCAGAGGGAACTGAAGGCAACCGTCGACGGTCTCGTGAGCAAGGTGTCGGTGGACGTGGGCGCCCTTGTCCCGGCGGGTGCTCCCCTCCTGCAACTGGTCCCGCGAAACCATCTCGAAATGAGACTGGGAGTAGAGCCGGAGGATATCGACAGTGTCCATGAAGGCATGGCCGTCTCCCTGTCACGGGTGGCCGAACAATCGGCCGTCGTTTCGGGCAAGATCCGTAAGGTATCGCGGTCAATCAATCCCCAGACACACCTCGTGGACGTCTTTATCTCCGTCCCCTCCCCTTCGGCATTTCTCCTCGGCCAATATGTTTCGGGCCGCATAGTCGTCGGCTCGATCAAAGGCATCGTCGTGGCGAGGAACGCGGTCTTACCCGCCGAAGGGAGTTATCTCCTTTTCATCGTGAAGGGAGGTAGGGCCTTGAAGAAGAATGTGCGGCTCCTCGCCGAAAACAGCGCTGAGGCGGTCATCGAGGGGGATGGGCTCAAGGCCGGGGACATGGCCGCTACTATCGGCACCTACGAGTTGAAAGAGAACATGCGCATCGTTGAAGAGCCCGGCCGATGAACACGTCAGGGTGGATGGCAGGCCATCGCAAGTCGATCCTTTTCCTGTTGGTCGTGCTTATCGTTGCGGGAGGCGCGAGCAGCATCCGCATGCCGGCTTCCCTTTTTCCTGCCATCGATTTCCCCAGGGTAAGGGTCGATCTCGACGCCGGAGACAGGCCTGCGGACCGGATGGGTATGGAGGTGACCTGGCCCGTCGAGGAAGCGGTCCGCTCCGTTCCCGGCGTTCGAACAATCCGGTCGACCACGAGCAGGGGCAGCGCCGAGATTTCGATCAATTTCGACTGGGGACAGGACATGCAGGCCGCGGCCCTGCAAGTGCAATCGGCCATCAGCCAGATCGCAGGCACTATGCCTCAGGGCACCACATTTGAAGTCCATCGGATGGATCCCACCGTCTTTCCGGTCCTCGCCTACAGTCTCATTTCCGACGTGCGCTCCTCCGTCGACCTTCGCGACACGGCGCTCTATGAGATCCGCCCCCGCCTGTCGACGGTCCCCGGTGTCGCGACGGTCACGGTCCAGGGCGGGGATACGGAGGAGTATCATGTCACTGTCGATCCGCTGAAACTGGCGTCCTACAATATGTCGATCGACGACGTGTCGAAAACCCTCTCCGCCGCGAATGTGATCGAGGCTGTCGGCAAGCTGGAAGATCACTACAAGCTCTACCTCGTCGTTTCCGACACGCGCCTGGCCACCCTCGCCGACATCGGCAAGACAGTAGTGAAGTCGGGAGAAAATGGAGTGGTGACGCTCGACGACATCGCCACGATCAGCAAAGGCGCCGTGCCGCAATGGACGCGGGTCACCTCCGACGGTCATGATGCAGTCCTCTTCAATGTCTACCAGCAGCCCGGCGGCAACACCGTGAGTATCGCCCAGGGGCTCAAAAGCACCCTTGACGCATTTCGGAAACAGCTGGCCGCAAATATCCGGATTGGGAACTGGTACGATCAAAGCGAGCTTATCGTCTCCTCCGTGTCGAGCGTACGCCATGCCATCCTCATCGGCGTCGTCCTGGCGGCCCTCATCCTGCTCGTTTTTCTGCGAAGCTTCAGGATCACCCTCATTGCCGTCATCACCGTGCCTGCCGTTCTGGCCGCGACGGTCATGCTCCTCTACGCGTTTCACATGAGCTTCAACATAATGACTCTCGGGGGGATGGCGGCAGCCGTGGGCCTTATCATAGATGATACGGTGGTCATGGTCGAGCACATCATGCGCCGCCATAGAGAAGAGACGCCGCAAGGGGGAAAGGGGCTTGCCGCCGCCCGGGAGCTCGCAAAACCCCTCATGGGCTCTTCGGCGTCGACAGTCATAATCTTCGCCCCCCTCGCCTTCCTTTCGGGCGTGACGGGCGCCTTCTTCAAGGCCCTTTCCCTCACCATGGCCCTCAGTCTCATCATCTCGTTCTTCGTGGCGCGGCTCGCCGTGCCCTTATTGGCCGATCATCTTCTACGGCGTGAGGAGGAACGGGGGGTAAAGGAGGGACGCCTTACCACATGGTTCCGTTCGGGCTATGAAAGGCTCCTGTCAGGGGCCCTGAACAAGCGCCTCTATGTCTTTGCGGCTCTCCTCGTCCTCGTCGCCGCAGGCTGGTTCAGCTACCGTCAGGTAGGGTCCGGCTTTATGCCGCCCATGGACGAAGGCGGTTTCATACTCGACTATTGGGCCCCTCCAGGGACGTCACTCACCGAATCGGACCGCCTCCTGAGGCAGGTAGAAGCCATCCTCCAGGCCACCCCCGAGGTTGCAACGTATTCCCGACGTACGGGTCTCCAGCTCGGCGGCGGCGTCACTGAGGCAAACTCCGGCGATTTCTTCATTAAGCTGAAGCCCTTTCCCCGACGCGACATCGAACAGGTGATGGACGACGTAAGAATGAGGGTGGAGCATTCTATCCCCGGATTACAGATAGAGCTTGCCCAGTTGATGGAGGATCTGATCGGGGACCTGTCCGGTACTCCTCAGCCCATAGAAGTCAAGCTCTATTCCGATGACGAGGCCCAGCTCATGCGCCTGGGACCTGCGGTGGCGCAGGCCATTCAGACGGTCCCCGGGGTCGTGGACGTGAAGAACGGAATCGTCATCGCAGGGGATGCCCTCGACATCAGGGTAGATAGGGTAAAGGCCGCCCGTGAGGGCGTCGATCCTGACGTTGTGACCCGGATGGCGCTCGATTACCTGACCGGCACCGTGACTACGCAGATCCAAAAGGACCCGAAGATGATAGGTGTGCGAGTCATGGTCCCGCCGGAGGCGAGGGCCACTGCCGACGATATCGGGAATTTTCGGCTCCGCGCGCCCGACGGGCACTATTTCCCGATCAAGCGGGTCGCCACCCTGTCCACCGTCGCCGGCGAGCCCGAGATCAACCGTGAGGACCTGAAGCGGATGATCGCGGTGACCGGCCGCATCAGCGACCGCGACCTCGGCTCGGTCATCGGGGACGTCAAATCAGCGCTCGGCCGGTCCGGGCTGATACCCCCGGACGTCTATTACAGCCTCGGCGGCCTGTACGAGCAGCAGCAGACTGCCTTTACCGGCCTTCTCATCGTGTTCGCCGCGGCCGTTCTCCTTGTTTTTCTTCTCCTTCTTTTCCTCTACGAGAGCTTCCCCATGGCGTTGGCCATAATCGGCACAACCCTTTTGTCCGTCGCCGCCGTGTTCATCGGCCTCGCGCTCACCTCGACCGAGCTTAACATCTCATCCATGATGGGCATGACGATGATCATAGGAATCGTTACCGAAACCGCTATCTTTTACGTGTCCGAATACGAGGATATCAGGAGTGAGGCAAAAGGCCGGCACGGAGAACTGATCCTGGCGGGCGTTAATCGGATGCGGCCCATCGCCATGACCACCCTTGCCACGATCCTGGCGCTTGGCCCACTTGCCGTGAGCCTGGGGCGGGGCTCCGCCATGCAGCAGCCCCTCGCCATCGCGATCATTTCAGGCCTCGTCGTCCAACTGCCCCTCGTCCTCATCGTGCTCCCCGTCCTCCTGACGCTCGGCCGCAAGACCTGACCGGACAAACACCTGCGCCTTTGAAAGCGAAGGCCCTACGTACGCAGATGCCTGAGAGGCGAGTAAACAATTAGGGTTCAGAATTCCTGCGCGCGAGTTGGACGGTATTGACTTAGATGCCCTTCCCCTCAATCCTCCCGCCGCCAATTACCGCGCCCCATACAGCACCGCGCGGCTGTTCAGTTCTTTCCGCCGCTCCCTGCAGTCAGGCAGGATGCTCTGGAGGAGCTTCCAGAAGCGCGGGCCGTGGCGCCTGAGCCTGTAGTGACACAGCTCGTGGAGGATCACATAATCGAGGCAGTCGACGGGCACCGTGATGAGCGAGAGGTTCAGGGTGATCCTTCCCCGCGACGAGAAACTCCCCCAGCGGGTTTTCATCGAACGTATCCGCAAAGGAGGCAGAGGGATGTCCTCCGGCATCCTGCGGAGACACGCGGCAAGGCGCTCGTGGAAAACGATCTCAGCTTGAGCGCGGTACCACCGGTCGAGGAGTTTCATCACGTTCTCCGTCGTCCCCTTTCCTTTCGTCGTGATGTGGATGTGGTCTGCGCGAAAAGTCGCTGAGGCCTTATGTCCCGGTTGCACCTCCAGAGGATACGTGCGGCCCAGATACGGATGCGCCTCTCCGTTCTCGTAATGAGGCGCGGGCGGCATCTCCGCCGAGCGGGACTCGAGCCTTTGCCGGGTCTTCAGGATCCAGCGAGCATGGGTGAGGACGAATTCCCTGATCTCCCCGGGATTCGCACGCATCGGGGCGCGGACGAGAACTGAGAGGTCGGGGTGGATGGTGATGCAAAGGGTCCTTCGACGGCTGCGACAATAGCGGTATGGAATATCGGAAGCGTGCCACGTCACGAGGTCGGGAAGGCTTTCGGTCACGCCCGCATTATACCAAATCCCCGCCTCACCCGCGTCCTTCTTCGAAAAAATAATAATGCTTGACATACTGTTAGAAGATGTATAACTTAGTACCAATAACACTAACATACCATCCATGAGGATGGGACGGCGGGGCACCGCCGGGCTGCTGCCAATGGGTGCGCTTTCCTTAGGAAGAGAAAACACCGTGGCAGCGGCGTCTTTAGGTCATCTGCGAGTCGGGCATTTCAGCCTCGCCGTGCGGCAAGGCTTCCCCGATCGCGGGAGCCGCCCCCATCAGGAAGGATGGTCCTAAGCGGAGGACATCATGAAGCTCAAGGACGTGTTTCTGTGTATCGACTGTGATGAAGTGTTCACCACCGAAGGGTCCCGGTGCAATCCCCGGTGTCCCACATGCGCCTCGTCGGTCCTCATGCCAGTGTCTGCCTTCCTCCAGACGTTGGCGGCCCCTGAGCGCGGGAAGGACGAGACGGCCAGACCGAGGCTGGAGATCGTCCATACAACGCCCATCGCCGCCTGATCCTATAAACCCACCTGCGGGTGAGAGAAGCAACCCGCACGGTATCGAATAGGATAGCAACCCGCGGACCATCAAGGCCTTAGGAAGAATGGAATGATGGAAGGATGGAAGGATGGAAGGATGGAAGGATGGAAGGTTGGAATGATGGAAGGATGGCCAGTCTTCCATTCTTGCGCTTTAGGCCCTGTGGAGCCTTGAACGGCGCCCTCTTTTCAGCTTCGCACACCTTCTCTCGTGTCTCTTCACTCCGACGAAGCCGGCTGTGGTGATGTGGTACGAGGCAAGGACGACATGGCTCCTCGCCTTCGCAAGAGAGATGTCCCGCCGTGAGGGCACTTCCGGGTAGATCTCCTGGAGGATGTTGACCGCGTCTCCCCAGAGGTTCCTGCTGCCGAGGATCGAAAGGATATAGATCTTTCCGTCCTTCTCGAAGGCGCCCACGTAGCAGTGGCGAGACGCTCGGGTGTAGCCCGTCTTGCCGCCGACCGAGGGACTGAAGCAGAAGAGGAGGCGGTTGTGGTTCATATACCTCACGTCTCCGGTGCCCCTGTTGAAAAGAAAGTACCTCGTCCCCACTATCTCGTCGAATCTCTTGTTCTCCAGGGCATAGCGGAAGATGAGGGCCAGATCGTAGGCAGACGCGTCGTGGCCGGGTACGTAAAGACCGGACGCGTTCTTGAAATGGCTGTCCTGAGCCCCTATCTCTTGGGCCTTTTCGTTCATCATCTGGGCAAACCGGTCTTCGCTCCCCGCGATAGCCACGGCGAGCGAGTAGGCAGCGTCGTTCGCCGACTGCACCATGGCCCCGGTGATCAGATCGATGGCCGTATACGACCTGCCGGGAACGAGGCTGAGCCTGGATGCGGGGAGAGAGAGGACCTCATTCGTGGCCACTATGCTGTCCTGCTCGCCGAGTCTCTCGAGGGCAAGAATGGAGGTGAGCACCTTTGTCGTGCTCGCCGGCGGCAAGGGACGGTGGTAGTTCTTTCCGGCGATCACGGAAAAAGAATCCTTCTCGACGAGAAGGTAGGACGCGGCCGTGATCCCGGAGGCGAAGGCGGACAGCGGAAATAGAAGGACGAGGAGCGCCACAAATGCTTTCATAATTCCTTTGTTCTTTATCTCCTCCCCCGCACCATCTTTTCAAGAGATTTCATTTGCATTCTTCGTGCCGTCGGAAAAATAGCCGGGAGTCGAACGGTTTTCGGCTGTTGATTCCCTGAAGGCTTGACCTTCCCGGGGGCACGACAATAGTCCGGATGCCGGCCTCCTCTCAAGGGATCGAGCCCGTCGCTCTCCTTTTAGGGCTCTTCAAATCATCGAAGATAAAATGCGCAAAGAAGGCGTCGCTTATTTCGGCGGGAAACAGTCGGAAACCGTCAAAAAAATAACGAAGGGGGACCGTATCCTATAAATATCTGTTGTTCGCCGTCGCCGCATCGCAGGCCGGCGGCTTACACCATGTATTATCGTCGATGCCTGCGCTATAATTCCCCATACCGCCAAAACATTAGGATGCTCGAATTGGTCCATGCCGCCCTCCCCTCTCATCTTCCCCATGCACAGACGAGCTTATCTACCTCCTTCTTCTCGCTTGTGCACAGGGCGCATGCAGTTCATAGACCCCGAGGCGGAGCGGTATAATTCAAACCCACTCACGATGCGGCTGAACATGAACTCAAAGGAGACAGACACGCTCAAGTTCGTCACCCGGGCCTTGCGCCACCGCAACTACCGGCTATTTTTCACCGGGCAGGGTCTCTCCCTCATAGGGACGTGGATGCAGCGGTTAGCGGTGGCCTGGCTCGTCTACCGCCTCACCAATTCGCCTTTTCTCCTCGGCCTTGCCAGTTTCGTCGGTCAGCTTCCGTTGTTCGTCTTTGCATCTTTTGCAGGGGTTTTCGTGGACCGCTGGAACCGTTACCGCCTGCTTCTCTTGACCCAGGTGCTTGCCTTGATCCAGGCTTCTCTCCTGGCGGCGCTCACGCTCACCGGTCGCGTGGCGGTCTGGCACGTATTCGTCCTCGCCGCGTGTCTCGGCGTGATTAACGCCTTCGACATGCCCGTCCGTCAATCTTTCGTCATCGACCTCGTGGGGCAGCGGAAAGAGGACCTTCCGAATGGCATCGCCCTAAACTCCGTGATGGTGAACGGCGCCCGACTAGCCGGGCCTTTCCTGGCAGGTCTCACGGTCGCGGCCTTCGGCGAGGGCATCTGTTTTCTCCTCAACGCCCTGAGCTTCCTTGCAATCGTCGTGGCCCTCCTTCTGATGAACGTAAGACCGGGCAGCACCACGAAGGGAAGGACCCCCGCGCTGGCGGGGTTGGTTGAAGGCTATCGCTACGCCTTTACTTTCCCCCCCATACGGTACACCCTTATCGTACTGGGCCTCGTGAGCCTCATGGGTATGTCCTACCAGGTGCTCATGCCCGTCTTCGCGGGAAAGGTACTCCACAGCGGTCCGTCTACCCTTGGTTTCCTCATGGCCGCAGCGGGTATCGGCGCGCTCGTCAGCGCAGCAAACCTCGCGTCCCGCAAAAGCGCGACCGGCATCGAAAGGATGATTGTTCTCGGGTCCGCCCTGTTTGGCCTGGGCCTCGTCGCCTTCTCGTTGTCCCGTCATCTGGCGACTTCGTTGATCTCTATGGTCATTACCGGCTTCGGCATGATGACGGCCCTGACCTCATGCAACACCATGCTGCAGACGGCCGTGGATGAGGACAAGCGCGGCCGCATAATGAGTCTCTACGCTATGGCATTCCAGGGCATGACCCCGTTCGGAGGTCTGTTGGCAGGCACGTTGGCAGGCCACGTAGGCGCGCCGAGCGCGGTGATGGCCGGCGGGTTCTGCTGTCTTGCAACATCGGTCTTCTTTGCCGGCAAACTCCCCCTCATTCGGCGAACAATGTATTCCCCGCAGAGCCCGGCCACCTGATGTATGGTTTTCGGGCGCGGAGTCTTTCACCTTGGCTCCTCGACGGGGGCGCATTCGTACAGGAGGCGCAGCTTTCCCTTGGGTCTGCCCTCGTCCTCCGGGTAAAAGTAGATGCCACCCTTGTGAAGGATTTGATGAAGGTCGGCAGCGAGCGCTCCTGAGTTGCGCAGTGAAAACCGGTCTTTCCCCTGTTTTCGTACGGTATCGGCGAACCTCCGCGCGGGCTCTTCCCATATCCCGTAGTTGCCGAAATTGGAGGCCATGGTGCTAGAGGCGGACTATCATGCCAACGAAGTTTAAAGTCGGCGACCACGTGACCTGGAATTCCGAGGCCGGCCGCGTGAGCGGCACCATCGTCAAAGTCCATACAACGGATGTCAATTACAAGGGATACATCCATCACGCCAGTGCGGACGACCCACAGTATGAAATCAAGAGTAATAGGACCGACCACGTGGCCATGCACAAAGGCAAGGCCCTGAGAAAAATGGGCGACTGATTACCGGGGGCCGCTTCCGAGCCGGTCTCTTATTCGCTGTTCAACTCCTCGAGGGCGCCCTTGCAATTAGCGGATTTGAGATGACAGCCTTCATTTTTTGACGGTTCCGCAACTGCATCCGTGAGCATCTTTTTATCCTGTTATGTATTCACACGGGCCAAGAACAGGCGATTTGGTCCGGACCTTCTCATTGACAATCGATTTCCCTGCATGAGAGACTCAAGACCGGTCGGACCGATGCATTACGCATGGATCATCGCCTTCACCAGTTTATTCGCCGTTCTCTTTGCCCATGGTCTTGGGAGGATGTCCTATTCGGTGATACTCCCCTATATGAAGGACGCCCTTTCCCTCACCTACACCCAGGTAGGCCTGATAGCGACCGGGAACCTCGTGGGCTACCTGCTCTTTACCACTTTCGGAGGCTTTCTGGCGACCCGGTTCGGCCCGCGCAGGGTGATCTCCATATCCCTCCTTGTGACAGGCGTTGGCCTGTTCCTCACCGGTTTCTCCCATTCGTTCTCCTTTGCCCTCATCACGAGGCTGATAACGGGTATGGGAAACGGGGGTTGTTTTGTGCCCGCCATGGCCCTGCCCGCCGCGTGGTTCGTCGCGCGCAAGCGCGGCCTTGCCATAGGGATAGTGAACATAGGCGTATGCCTGGGCCTGAGCCTGAGCGGACTCCTCCTGCCGCTCTGCATGAGCTACTTCGGCCGCGACGGCTGGCGCTACGCGTGGCACCTGATGGGAACAGGCGTCTTCCTCTATTCTTACGTTTGCTACAGCCTGCTAAGGAACAACCCCCGCGAAAAAATCTGGCCATGTGCGGGGCAAGCGGGAACGCTGATCAAAGCCACGTTGAGGCCATGACCTTTTTAGCCGCCTTCCGGCAAGTAGTGAGCGAAAGGGAGATCTGGAAGCTGACGTGCGTCTACGTCATGTATGGCTTTTCATACATCATATACCTGACGTTCTTCGTGGCCTACCTCACGAAGGAGATGGGGATGAGCTCACGAGGAGCAGGCGCTATGTTCGCGATCATCGGCATAATCGCCATTTTCGGGGGTCTTCTGTGGGGAATCTTCTCCGACGCAGTGGGAAGAAGATACGCCTGTATCTGCGTCTACCTCGTGCTTGCCTTTGCCTATGCCCTGCCGGCCTTTCTTCATGGCGCCGTCGTCTACTATCTTTCGGCTGCCATGTTCGGTATCGCCTTTTCCGTGCCGGTTCTTATGGCCGCTGCTGCGGGTGACGCAGTCGGGGGACAGCTTGCGCCTGCGGCCCTGGGGCTTATCACACTGATGTTTGCCGTGGCCCAAACGCTCGGTCCTTACGTAGGGGGCAGGATCAAAGACGCCACGGGAACTTTCACCTATGCTTTCATGCTCTGCACGGCATGCGCGCTCGCGGGAGCGCTTTTCTCGGTGCTGTTGAAGCGAAAGGCACTCTGATCAGGGATACGCTAGCTGCAAATTGTGCAAATATCCTCACTGGTGATCTCGAGACCCTCGCCCTTCATAAGCGCCGACTTCAGCGTGAACCCTGAACCCAAAATGCCCTCGACATAATCGACTCTTATGGGTTTTACCCTTTCAAGAAGCGCTTTTTCGACGAGAAACGTCACGCCCTCTTCCGTGAACAGATGATCATTCTCCCGTGGCTCGTCGAAAGCGAGCACGAGATATGGCCCTTTCCACCCACCGTCGGTCATCAGGATTCTGATTGATCGACTCCCTTCGCGTCCTTCCAGGAACTGCTTCTTGATTTCCTCCGATGCCCTTTCGCTCACTTCCAACATTCGAGCCTCCTTATCGCTTGACAAAGGCGGGAAACCCCACAGTCCGCCTATTCACCTCATTCTCTCTCGAAACAATCTATGCGCGGGCAATCGATCTGTCAACCAATGTGGGAGAGACTCACGGGGCCATGATGCCTTCGCCCTTCCCTATGCTCTGAGTAGCCCACGGATCAGGGTGATGAGGCTCGTGCCGGCAAAGGGGGCCGGGACAAAGGAAACCGCGAAAACGAAGAGCATCACGATTGCGAGGACCCTCCTCTTTCCGTCGAGCGGCGTCTCGGCGTCCAGCGGATGCGGGTGGCCTATGCCGAAGATAAGGAGGAGCGCAACGAGAACAAACCAGCCCACGTTATAGAAGATCGCGAGAAGCACGAGGAGTGGGATCAGGGCCCTGGATATGGATCTGCTCTTCTCCCCGAATACCCCGTACAGGATGTGACCTCCGTCGAGCTGGCCTATGGGCAGAAGGTTGAGGGCGGTGATGAAGAGTCCTACCCACCCCGCGTAGCCGATGGGGTGAATCAAAAGATCGAATCCGGTCGGAAGGTTACCCACCATGACCCATTCGGCCAGCTTGAGCAACAGAGGCTCGCCCATGATGAGAGCGTCGCCCGTGGCCGGTATTTTCACAGGCACTGAGAGCTTCGCGCCGATGAAGACGCACGGGACCGCAAGGATGAAGCCGCACAAGGGGCCTGCGATGCCGATGTCGAAAAGGGCTTTCTTGTCCCTGATCACGCCGCTCATTCTGATCACAGCGCCCAGGGTGCCGAAGGGGGAGAGGGGAAACGGAATGAAATAGGGCAGCGTAGCTGGTACCCCGTACTTCCTGCTCGTGAGGTAGTGGCCCATCTCATGGGAAAGGAGAATAGCCATTACCGCGAAGCTGTATACCAGGCCGCGACTACTGCCGAAGTAGGGGGAAAAACCCCTAATGCCCGCATAATATGTGGAGCACACCGTGAGGATGAAAAGCAGGGCATGCACATGCCACGACCGCTTCACTCACGCACCCAGGAGCCCTGCTTCAAAATTGGTGCGGTCGTGACGCGTCCCTTTTTTTACCTTGTGATCGAAGCGGGCAAGCATCTGAAGGAGAGAGAGGAGCGCCTTTTCATCCATCCTCCTGCCGCTCTTACAGAGATTATACGCGTAGTAAGGCTTCTGAAAGGCCAGGTACTGTCTCTTCTCCAGCGGCGCGGGCCGAGGTCCTCTTTCAGCTTGCCAAAATCCTTTGAGAATGCCCTGAAGTCGGAAACCCCCTTGAAGAACTCCGCTGCGTCGCGGGCCTGGAGCAAGAGCCGGACGTGCCTCGTCATGAACCCGTGGATTGCGAGCGGGCTCAAGCCCTGCGAAAGCAGCGTCTCAACGATGATCATGACCTCTTTCCTGTCTTTTCGGGCCATTGCGTCCGACAGGGTGATGAAGTCCTCCTCATGCATCTCCGTGACGATAGCGGCCACATCTTTCGTTTCAATGAGGCCTTTCTCTCCGACATAGGCGACAAGCTTGGCCAGTTCCCCGTCGAGGAGCGTTTCATCCCGCACCCGTTCCTTGAGAAGCGCGTACGCCTTGTCCGTCATCTTCTTGCCTTGGGACCTCACATGGGCCAGCACCTTCTCCTTGAAGCGCTTCTCCTTTTCCTTCTCCACCGCTATTCGCACGGCCCCAAGCTCCGGGGGTACGTCAAAACCGGGCGTCGTGAAGTAGATGATCACGTGCGCCTTTTCCTTCAATGCAACCAGAGGGCCGGCTACCCGCTCGATCGCCTCTTTTGCGGGGTCGAGCAGCACCAGGACAAGATCAGGCTCGACAAACAGAGCCGAAGCCTTTTCCACCACGGCGTCTTTGACTGCCGCGCCTGTCACGGTGACTATGCGGGGATCCTGGGCCCAATCCCGCGACAGGAGGTGGATGTCCTCCATGAAGTTGTCTTTCGAGCCTGTGGCGACTATTATTGGATTCATGTCGTCCTTAATACTACTTG
>CAVVNC010000048.1:0-72663 GCA_963749525.1 uncultured delta proteobacterium | reverse complement strand
AGGTCGAGGAAATCCGCCGGCATCTTCAGGCTCTGCAGAACGGTCCTCGGCTCCGGGCCGAACCAGTACTGAATGGTGGCGAGGTATGTCTCGTCGATGCCGGTGATATAGACCGCCAGATCATCCCATCCGTTGACCCAGAGGCTGTTGAAAAACCTGCCAGGGTCCGCGATGTCGATGTCTATGGAGAAGCCGGCCTGATCGAGGTAGCTCTTGAGGGCCTCGGCCACGGTGTTCCTTCCCCCTGTCTCCGCCATGGCGAGGAGCTTCAGTTTGAGGCCTTTGCCGTAGCCTGCCTCTGCGAGGAGCTTCCGCGCCTTTTCAGGATCGAAGCCTCTCCCCTTGTAGTCCGGATCGTAGCCGTATTCACCCGGAGGGGCGATCGTGTTCATGGGCGTGAAATAGCCATATCCGAGGGCCTTGGCGATCGCGTTCTTGTCGATGGCATATTCGATGGCCTCGCGGACCGATTGATGCGCCAAAGGGCCGCCGGCGTTCTTGGTGTTGATGTAGATGAAGTTCGGCGTGCCGGGCCAGTAGGCCTGTCTTTTCATGCCCTTCTTGTCGAGCTGCGATTGGTATTGCACCGGCGGGGAGAGCCACACGTCCGCCTGCCTTGCCTCCATCAAGGACGAGGCGGTCACTGGGTCGGGAATGACCCTGACATCGATGCCGTCGAGATAGGGCAGGCCCTTCTGCCAGTACTCCCCGAACTTTTCCCATTTCATGTAATTGTCCCGTTTCCAGTCGACGAGCCTGAAGGGTCCCGTGCCCACGAGGTTCATGCGGGCCCAATCTTTTCCCTTGGTCTCGTAAGCCGCCTTCGAGAGCATCGGCGCCCATGCGATATTGCCGACCATGAGGTTGTTGTACTGCCGCGAGGTGGAGGACGACCGTGTACTTGTCCGCCACGTCGATTGATTTGATCTTGTCCCCGTAAGTGATCTTCCGTGTGTCGATGAGGAGTTTCAGGTTCCAGGCCACCGCGTCCGCATCGAGGGGGCTGCCGTCGTGGAAAATGACTCCTTTTCTCACCTTGATGGTCACGGAGAGGTTCCTTTCGTCAACCTTTATGGAATCGGCCAGAAGGGGCTCGAAAACCCTTTCCGGCGTAAGCCTCATGAGCCTCTCTATGCCTGGAAGGGTCGCCTGGGATTCATTGGGCCCCATTTCCGGATAGTAACCGACGACCCTCGGGCTCGAGGCTGCGATAATCCTCAGGGTCCCGCCGTGCTCGGCCTG
Organism: uncultured delta proteobacterium; assembly: GCA_963749525.1. Lineage (GTDB taxonomy): Bacteria > Desulfobacterota > Syntrophorhabdia > Syntrophorhabdales > WCHB1-27 > CAVVNC01. The sequence continues at coordinate 71,421 of CAVVNC010000048.1, read as the reverse complement.
TTTCGACGATTGGCACAGCCCGCCCGACACGACGGAGCACAAGGAAAAGGTGACGAGAAAGAAAAGGATTACCGCCTTTTTCATGGGTCCCCCTAAAGGGTGTCCCTGAAGAGCTCGACCGCGTTTCCCTTCAGTATCTTCTTTTTCTCCTCATCGGGTATCGCCATTCTCTCGATGGAGGCGATGGTGTCTTCTACCATGCCCCACCGGGGGCCGAGGGGCGCGTCCGTGCCGAAGAGCATGTGGTCCGCGCCGAAGTAATCATAGGCGCAGATGAGGGAGGGGGTGCTGCCGTAGACCGCGGTATCCACGTAGAACTTCTTGAAATGCTCGTGAAGATTGTGAAAAGGCTGCGGAACGAGGGACATGACCCATTTTATCCGCTCCCCGAAGAAGGGAACCATGGCCCCGGCGTGGTGTACGATGATTTTCAGGTCGGGGAATTCCACGAAGATCCCTGCTTTCACGAGACGGTACATGGCTGATGTCGTCTCGAAAGGCCAGCTGAAGATCCCTATGTCGAAGGGCGCCCGGGTGTTCGGCAGCATGTCGCCTCCCTCGTATGTCGCCGGATGGATCCATATGGGCAGGTCGTACTCGGCCATCTTCTTGAAAAGGGGCCTGAATGCGGGCGTGTCGAGGGGCTCGCCGGCTACGCGGCTGAATATCTGGATCCCCTTCAGCTTGAGCTGTGTAATTGCCCGGTCTGTCTCTGCCAAGGCGGCATCCATGTCGTTCATCGGCAGATTGGCAACGCCCCCGAAAAACCTGTTCGGATACCGGACGACGAGGTCCGCCAATTCGTCGTTCGATATGCGCGCCAGCTCGAGGGCGTCCTGGGGAGAGACGTTCTTCTCCAACGGTACATTGGCCACGGTGATCATCTGCAGCACATCCGGATATCTGTCCATGAGCCGGAACCGTATATCGAGGTCCACGACCGGCGGAGTCCGCACCTCGATCTGATTCTCTATGGCGGGTGCCTTCTTTCTGTAGATGGAGAGGTACTTCTCCGGCATGATGTGGCTGAACGCATCGATTTTCATGTAGGTTCCTCCCTTATGCGGCCGCTAGCCTCCCATAGGCCCCAACGCTTAAGCGATTCGAGGCGACACCGATCCTGAAAGCCCTGCGGCGCACATGTTTCGACAATAGTCGCAAAGAAACGACGACCTGTCAAGGCCCCCGGGGACTTCTTCGCAGATGCCGCGCGCGAACCTTGCACTCCCGCGCATTGCGGCTTAGGATTATTGTAGCTGGGGCGCCATGATGCTCTTCTCGAAAAAGGGATGGCAATGCGGCCCGAAGGGCCGCAAGCTCCTCTCTCTGCCCCTCGTCATCGCCTTGATCCTGGTGGGCCTGTCCGGCTATTCGACTGCTGCAGCGCAGGATATCTTCAGCGTGACGGAGGAGGGCCGGATAACGGCTCACATGGCCGACCTTCCTCTTGAGCAGGCACTGGCGGAACTCTCTTGGCGCGTGCCCCTGGAGATAAGGGGGAGCGTCGCCAAGGAGGAAAGGCTTACCCTCGATTTCTCCCGGCTCACGCTTGGCGGGGCTTTACGAGAAATGATGGCCGGTTACAATTACGTGCTCATCACACCCAAGGAGCAGGAGAAACCCATACTGGTCGTTCTGGGAAAGGCGGAGAGCGACAAGGGGATCGCGCTCGCTTCCTTCATACGGGCCGCCGCCACCTTCGTACGAGAGGACAGCTCCGTCCCCGTCTTCTCCGGCCGCTGCGTCGACCTCAACCCTGGTGCCGCCGTCTCCCGCGATGCCCCTTCCCTCAGCCGGATTGGCAAGCGAGAGGCAGGCCGCAGCGACAGAGGAGCATCTAAGACCCGACTCAAATGGGGAAGGGTCAGCGGGCGTGGGGTCGAATCTCGACTCCGAGCCGCCGTTCAACCCGGCTGCGTGGGGCGGCCGCGGCTTCAGGGGCAGCGCTCCGTCCGGCCGGAAGTAGCCCATAACGCTCGTGTCCCCCACCCGCCCGATCTTCGGTCGACAATATTGGCAAGGCTATATCCACCAGGGGCTTTCACGATCTCCTTCGGGATAGATTGACGGGCCTGCAAGGAATTCATACAATTGAGCAAAGGAGGCAAAGCCAGTGCCGAGAGTGATGATACATCCCGCAGCGTACGAGACGGTCCGTCCGGCCGTCGACCATGCCTTCGAGCTTTTTCCTCTATCCGTGAAGGGGAAAAGTGTGCTGATAAAACCCAACGTGCTCAGGGCCGCGAAACCGGAAGAGGCCATCACCACGCATCCCGCAGTCCTCAATGCCGTAGTCGAAAAGATAGAAAGCATGGGAGCTGCTTCCATCGTTGTGGGTGACAATCCAGGCCTTGTCGGCTACGGGGCAAATGAAGAAAGCTTCAGAAAATCAGGCCTGTTGGAGGCGGCCAAGGGCCATTATCAGAACATAGGGAATGATTCGCGGAAAGTGGATTTCAATCCTGAGTTCATGCCCTCCGTAGGTCTTTCCCGAATCGTCTTAGACGCCGATATCGTTATCAGCCTGCCCAAGTTCAAGACCCACGGCCTGAGCGTCGTGACCGGGGCCATCAAGAACAGCTACGGATTTTTGCCCGGTGCCCAGAAAGCCAAACTGCACAAGGCCGCGGGCTGTGCGGAGCGCTTCCACGAAATGCTGGTTGACGTCTTCCGGCTCAGGGTGCCCGATCTCTTCTTGGTCGACGCAGTAGTCGGCATGGAGGGCAATGGTCCGGCCGGCCTCGACCTCAGAAATATCGGCCTCATCCTCGCCTCTGACAACGGCGTGGCCCTGGATGCCGTCATCGCTTACATGATGGGGTTAGAGCCGGGTCGGTTGCGTTTCCTTCAGAAGGCGAAGGAAGCAGGTTTAGGGGATTACGATCTCAGCACCGTCGATGTCGTAGGGGAGCTGAGGCGACTGCCCGACTTCAAGCTTCCGCCCCTCGCCGGCGAAGCTGTTCTTCAGAACCCCGTCATACAGGAGAATATCCACAGCCGAACGATAATGCGACCTCGCGCTAATCCCGACCTCTGTACAGGCTGCGGCACCTGCGTCGATCAATGTCCCGTATCTGCGCTGTTCATCGATGACCACGTCCCCGAGGTGGATGCCGATACCTGTATCACGTGCTTCTGCTGCCAGGAGATCTGCCCGGAGAAAGCCATTGCGCTGCAATAGAAAGGGAAGGCTCCCGATCATTGTTCTCTTACTGATTACCATCTGCAGCGGCGCTAGCTCTCCCCCTTCTATCCGCTCGACTCACGACCGGCAAAGGACGCCTTGACGCGTTCGGCTGTAAAGGGCAGACGCCGCAGGCGGACGCCGGTTGCATCAAAGATGGCATTGGCGATAGCGGGCTGGGTCTGGGCCGATGTCTCCTCACCCGCACCCTTGGGTGGGATATCGGGCTCGTTGACGAGGATTGTTTCTATCTTGTCCGGCGTATCGGCTATTGTCGCTATGGGGTATGAGTCCCAATCGACGGACAATACCCTCGACCGGTCGAACCGTACCTCTTCGCAGAGGGCCCGGCTCATCGAATGCATGAGATTCCCCTCGATCACATTCCTCAAGCCGTCGGGGTTGACGATCAGACCGCACGCATGGGCACAGACAAACCTCTTCACCCACACCCTGCCCGTCTGCATGTCCACCTCCACCTCTGCTATGGTGGCGGCACCACCCCGCACGGCAACACCTCGGCCCGTGACAATACCTGTGCTCACAATCCGGGCGCCTGCCTTGGGGGAAGGCCTTGTTTCCCAGCTTGCGGCCTCCGCCACTGCTTTCAAGAGCTGGGCCTGACGTGAACCGGCAAGGTACCGCAGCCGGAATTCGATGGCATCTGCCGTCACCGACGCGGCCAGCTCGTCAATGAACGATTCCGAGGCGAAAGTTATGACAGAGGGAACGGGCAGTCGCAGATGGGACGTGCGAAGGGGCGACGCCATCTGCAGCAGCGGAGGGATCGTATGGGTAGTCAGACGTTTATTGGGAAAACTGTACGGCTCGGAGGGCGTACCGACCACGTTGCGTACCTCCCTCCTGAGTCCCTGGAATTGGCCCAGCAGTGTCTCGCCCGGCGCGTTCTCGGAGGGTGCAACGTCCTGGTGGGAAAAACTGCGGTTGTCCCAGTCGAAGGCAGTCACGTTCCCGGCACCGTCCAGGGCCCCGCGCACGCTGATCAGGGCGGCCGGCGCCTTCGGGTCCCATGCGGTCGCCTCGTGACGCATCGACTGCAGGCGCACGGGCCTGCCTATCTCCTTGCTGAGCAGGGCGGCTTCATAGGCCACATCGCCGGCGTCGTTGCGGCCGTAGGAGCCGGGGCCGGGCTTCCAGATGACGCGAACCTTCTCCCTTGGAATACCGAGGAGAGCGGCGATGCCGGTCCGCTGGTCGTAGGGCTTCTGGGTGCCCGACCAGACCGTCATCTCGCCTGCGCGCCAGTCGGCGACAGCGCAGGCAGGACCCATGGAGGCGTGGGACGTAAACGGTACCTCATAGGTTGCCTCGACGATCCTCGCTGCCCGGGCGAATGCTTCGTCCACGTCGCCGATCTGCTCAACCACCCTGTCAGACCGGCTCGGCGCCTGGCGCATATAGTCGAACAACCCTGTGGAATCCGTCGGGAAAGAAACTTCCGATGCCTCCGACCAGACAATCTTTAGCTCCTTTGCGGCCCTGACAGCCTGCTCCTCGCGCTCGCACACGATACCCACGTAGTCTCCCCGCCTCACGACTTCGATTACTCCCGGTATTCGGCTGATTGAGCCTGTGTCCACCGATAGCGGCCTGGCACCGGCGAAAGGCGGTTTAATGGACCGGCCGTGCTTCATCCGGGGAAGCCGTACGTCTACGACATGATGTTCCTGGCCAAAGACCACCGATGGGATGTCATCCCTGGGGATTGACTGGCCGACCAGCTTCAATTGGTCCGGTCCCTTCGGCGCTGCGCGGCCTGTCACGTTGAGGGGATGACCCAACTGGCCGTTCCAGTTCAATGTGGCGTTGAAGTGCTTTCCGCTGACGAGCTCACCGTAGGAGAGTGCCCTCTTACCTCCGCCGCGCACGGTGATCACGCCTTCATGGGCATCCAGCCTTTCTATCGGCACGCCCATGCGGGCCGAAGCGATCTCGAGCAGCATGAGTCTTGCCTCGGCACAGGCGGAGCGCACGGACGGACCTCCTTCTCTCAGTCCCGAGGAGGCACTGGCACCCACCTGGTCCACCGTTAGTGCGGTGTCCCCCATCACGACCCTGACACGGTCGAACGGTGCGTCCAGCTCGTCGGCGACGAGTTGTCTGAACGCGGTCGCGAGACCCTGGCCTACATCGACCTTGCCGAAGAACAGGGTTACGGTGTCGTCCCGCCCGATAGCGAGCCAGGAGCTCAGCTTGGCCGGATCGACTGCCGACGAGAAGTCCGCCGCGGACGTGCGTGGATCAAGGACGCAGGTGAGGCCGCCCATGCCGAAGCCCACGACCATGACGCCGGCACCCTTCAAGAAGCCCCTTCTGGATATCCCTTTCCCGGTCGTCCTTTTCCCGCTGGCCATGCCTCTCACCTCTGCCCTTTCGCGGTCCGCATCAGCTCTCCCGCCCGCTTCACGGCCCGGATAATCCGGTAGTATGCGCCGCAGCGGCAGAGAACACGCTCCAGAGCCTGGCGGATCTCGGGTTCAGTCGGATTCGGGTTGCGGTCGAGGAGGACCAATGCCTGCATGATCTGGCCGTTGGTGCAAAAGCCGCACTGGACCGCCTGTTCCTCAATCCACGCCTGCTGGATAGGGTGCGGCCTCGCAGGCGTGCCCAAGCCCTCGAGCGTGGTGATCCTGGACCTCTTGAACGAGCCGACCGGTGTCATGCAGGAGAGAACGGCCTCTCCCTCGGCGATGACTGTGCATGCCCCGCATTGACCCAGGCCGCAGCCAAACTTAGGGCCGTTCAGGTTGAGATCGTTGCGAAGGACGTAAAGAAGGGGGGTATCGGGGTCTACGTCGACCCGATGAGTACGGCCATTCACGAAAAGATCGATTCTACTCACGCGATCCCTCCTCGTCAAAAGAGAGGGGCAGTGCCGACGTTTGTTTCAACGCCGACGAAGCTCCCTATCCCTTTCTCCAACTGCCTCATAGAACCGTGCAAGCTTCCCGATTTATGTTGATAGTATTCCACCCTGTCTCTTTCACTCAATCTTCACATCGATATGTTAAGTCCACCATCCACCGGCAATAGTGCGCCGATGGTATATTTGGCTTTGTCTGATACGAGAAATGCTACCGCCTCCGCTACATCCACGGGCTCACCGATATGGCCTTTTGGGATCCTCTCGCTTTTGTAAGGCCTGTTTACGAATTCCCTGTAACCAACCGGGGTCCCTACAAGCCCTGAGCCTACCGCATTTACCCTGATGTTGAAGGGGGCAAGGTCCATCGCGGCACACATGGTGAGGGAATTCACTCCCCCTTTGGATACCAGGTAGGAGAATTTATCCCTCGAGCCCCTTGTGCTGGAGACAGTGATATTGACTATAGCGCCGCCGCCATGGCCTTTCATAATTTCAGCGGCCAATTTCGTGCAGAGGTAGTAACTTCTGAGATTTGTATTTATCGTGCACTCCCAGGTATCTAAGTCGCAATCCACGATAGACTCGTTCTTCGTATAAGCGACATTGTTGACAAGGACATCGAGCCTGCCGAACCGGTGCCTTATAAAGGCGAACAACGCCTCGATGGAGGCCACTTGCGAAAAATCCACCTTAAGATAAGAACCTTTCCCCGGCAGCTCTTCTGAAACCGCCCTTGCCTCCTCCTCATGCCGGGATGTGACAACTACGTGAAATCCCTTTTCCGCCAATACCTCTGCTATGGCCCTTCCGATGTTGTTGGTTGAGCCCGTCACGAGAGCTGTTTTTTCCATATCGTCCTCCTATCGAAGAAAAGCTGTGGGAACATCCTGGTAGGGGGGAGTGGGGGGACGTAGTGCTGTTAATTCCGTTATTCTTCATCCTCTTCATAGTGCCGGTCCATCCCGCCCATGCTCAACAGCCCTTTTTACACAGGCAAGTCCGGAGGCCGATACACAAAAGGCGTGGGAAAATACCCCGACGCCTACCGAAAACCAGGCATCGGCAACGCAAGACGGACGAAGATCCCTCTCGTCTGCCGGGAAACGAAAGCATTCGAGTTGGGTTTTCTGTGGAACATACTTACTGTTTTGCCCACCTGGCCAAGCCCAGTGCTGCCAGCGCGTGTTGTGCAATATAGCCGCATGCCTCGCACGCAACGATCACCGTTGGTATGGAACGTCCACCCATACCGTAGCTCGAACTTTCGTCCAGAACGATGGAGAATTCGGCGACAACACTAAACTGCTGGTTTCCACAGCGCGGGCACGGCCGATCTTCCCTTTGGCAGTGAGTGCCCGGGATATTTCTTCCACACGCTTCTGGTCCATGTTCTCTCCTCAAGGTGACCCATAACCCGCCCCTTGATCTTGACGTATCATTTCGGCCATGTCCAAATCCTACCATGGCCCAAGTCCCTCAACAAGAAGATTTCAAGTTGCAACCCTTGGTAATCTTTAAGGTGGATTATACCGATCTTCATAAAAGCACGGCGCACATTTGCGCCTGATCGGACGCACTCGCAAGGGGACGATATCAATAGTACAATAGTGCCATGAGGGTGCTTCTTGTTTCCGCGAATCGGGCGGAGATCAACATGCGCACCGTTCCCTTGGGAATGGGCTGCGTAGCCTCAGCGTCTGCGGCAGGGAGGACACTCGGTTCAAATGCTCGATTTGATGGGGGTCAAGGATACGTCTTCCACTCTTGCCGAAGCAATCCGCGGATTCGCACCCGAGGTCATCGGGATATCACTCCGGAATATCGACGATCAAAACATGCGTTCGCCCCGCCTCCTCATTACGGAGGCCAACGAGATCATCGGACGCGTGAGGAGTCTCTCGTCGGCGCCAATCGTCCTTGGTGGTGCCGGTTACAGCATATTCCCGGAAGCTGTGCTTAACCGCTCCGCGGCTGACATGGGCATCTGCGGAGAGGGGGAAGAGGCCTTCAGCATGCTCCTTAAGAGGCTGGAGACGAAGCAGTCTCTTGTGGGGATACCGGGGCTTTGCATCAGGGGCGGTGGCCTTCAAGACAGGACTTTCGTCAAAGACCTCGATCTATTGCCCCTTCCTGACGCCGACCTCATCGGTCTGCCCACAGGTGATGGCGCCATTCTTCCGGTCCAAACCCGCCGCGGGTGTCCCATGGGTTGCTCCTACTGCTCCACCGCCTCCATCGAGGGAACCACGATCCGCAAAAGGTCTCCCAGGAAGGTCGTCGAATGGATCGCCCGGTGGACGAAAGGAGGCGTTCATCAGCTCTATTTCGTCGATAACACCTTTAACCTGCCGGCATCGTACGCAAGAGAGCTCTGCACAGAGCTTGTCCGCGCCTCTTTGGGGGTAACGTGGCGATCCATCGTATATCCTTACAAAATGGACAAAGGTCTGGCTGCCGCCATGAGCGAGGCCGGCTGCGCAGAAGCGGCCGTAGGTTTTGAGAGTGGCTGCGAACGGATCTTGCGCGCCATGAACAAGCGCTTTCGGCTTGAAGACGTGACGCGCACGTGCAAGATTCTCCGCGGAAGCGGCATTAGGCGCATGGGGTTCCTGCTCCTCGGTGGTCCGGGTGAGACACGCCGATCCGTGGAGGAGAGCCTTACCTTTGCCGACTCCCTCGATCTGGATGCATTGAAAATAACCATTGGCATTCGCATCTATCCCCACACCCGGCTCGCCGACCAGGCGAGACGCGAAGGGGTTATTGGGGACGAGGACGATCTGCTCATCCCCCGATTCTACATGGCCGCGGGAATGGAAGACTGGATCACGGAAACCGTCGCCGCCCGTGCGGAGACACGGCCACACTGGATCGTAGACTCCTAGAAGGCAGGAACTCCCGTTATGCTGTCTGTCATCGGAACTTACCGGTCACATAGCGATGCGGGCTCCGTCTCTTCAAGCTTGCTACTTCCCTGTAAACCGCGAAGGCCGCTTTTCCATGAAGTGGGCTACCCCCTCCTTAAAGTCGGCCGACTCGATGCTGAGGATCATCTCCCGGTCGGCGAGCTCTATTGCCTCAGCCAAGCCGTGGAGCTGACCTTCGTAGACCTGCCTCTTCATCACGGCCATGGAGCGGGGGGAGACCGATGCGGCAAGCTCCGCGGCATAGGCCTCGACGCCTTCCATCATGCCTTCTTCCGGGAAAACCCTCTGGACTAGGCCCATTCCGAGCGCCTCCTGCGCATCGACGGCACGGGCCGAAAGGAGAAGGTCGAGGGCATTGGGCAAACCCACGATCCTGGGCAGGATCCAGGCGAGGCCGTATTCCGCGATCAATCCCCTGCGGGCGAAGGCGGTCGTGAAGCGCGCCTTTTCAGACGCGAAGCGCAGGTCGCAGAAGAGAGTAAGCACAAGACCCAGGCCGGCCGCCGGTCCGTTAACAGCGGCTATGACCGGCTTCGGGATGGAGGGAAAGTAGGAATACCGCTTGAGGAAATCGGGCCGCATTTCTGGGTTGCCTGCGTAATCGGCCTGCTCGCCTATTACTGCCTGAGGGACGGCCGTTGGCCCGTGCTCGGCCGCGCTCTGCAGCTCGGCCATGTCAGCGCCAGAGCAGAAACCCCGCCCTGCGCCTGTCAGCACGACTACCCTCACCTCACCGTCTGCCGCCGCTGCATCCATTGCAGCACGGACCTCCCCTGCCATATTCGGCGTCCATGCATTCAGCCGGTCAGGCCGGTTGAGTGTTACCCATGCGATATGATCCGAAACTGTGTAAAGGACTTCCTCGAATGCCATGTTCTACCTCCTGGTTTCAATCCACGCCCGAAGGAGCTAACCCTGGGCGACTATATGTTACGCCTACCGCGTCATAACCCTCAAGCGGTTCATCAATTTGGGCGCCTAAGGGGGGTGCTCCTGTCAGTTTCTTTAGAAGAGGAAAGCGTCTGCTTTTTGACACACCCGTTCACGCACGTATTAAGATATTAAAGATAACCATGACGGCAATCGGGCGAATAACGCTCCGATGTATCCGATAAACGGGTGTCTATGATTCGTCTGCATGCGGTATATACGTTCGTCATTGGGGGAATTGAGCGCCGGACACCCTCTCTTCTCGAGAGAGTCTCCGCCATTCAGACGGTCCGAAAGGATAGGTTTTTTTTGACCGTGGTTGTCGTGGCGACAACGGCCGGAGGACTTCCATGAGTAGCACCAGCTCCGAACCAGGTTTCCTCTGGCGATGGTATGAGGAAGGGCTCCGGCTTCTCTTCAAAGCCTACTTCACGGGAGTGCACCGGATCAGAATCGAGGGCATCGAGAGGGTCCCGAAGGGAAAGGACAAGCTCATCGTTATTGCGAACCATGCCTCCTACCTGGACGGCATCATCATCTGGACCTACCTCCGTCTCCCCTTCCGGATCGTCGTCGACCGGACCGTCGCGTCCCGTCGCTGGCTCAGGCCCTTCCTGAAGAACAGGTACGTCGTTCCCCTCGACTTCATGAACCCCTATGCGCTCAAAGACGTGGTGCATATGGTGGAAGAGGGACTGCCCCTCCTTGTCTTTCCCGAAGGGAGGAGGACATCGACCGGTCACATCATGAAGATCTACGACGGGACCGGCTTTGCCGCTTTTCGGACGGGGGCTCGCATCCTGCCCGTTTACCTGAGGAATACGTACAATACGATCTTCGCACGAAAGCACAAGGGGAGACGCCTGTTCGCGCCTATCGCCATGACCGTCGGCGAGCTGCAGCTCCCTTTCAGCCTCGAGAGCCTGCCGAGCAGGAAGCGGAGGACAGCGGCTGCGAGAAGGATCTATGCGATGCTCACCGGTCTCTACCTGGAAGCCCACAACAAACCCTCCACGCTCGGTAGGGAATTCTTCAGGATCTGCAAAGAAAATCGGGGGCGAATTGCGTTCAACGACTCGACCGGCCACAGGGTCAGCTACAGAAAGGCCCTCCTCGGGGCCCTTGTACTTGGCCAATACCTGTCCAGGCTCGGTGGGAATATCGCCATGATGCTTCCCAACCTTTCAGTCACGGCGATCATCTTCATGGGCATGCAGATTTTTCGCAAGGCTCCCATACTGCTTAACTATTCCAGCGGATCGGCCGCCCTCGGTCTCGCCATGGAGCGTGCCGAGGCTGACGTTGTCGTCACCTCCCGCCAGTTGCTCCAAAGGATGAGGCTGCCGGAAGCCGTCTTTGGCCCGAGAAAGTGCATCTTTCTCGAGGATCTGTTGGATGAGATCGCCTTCGGCGACAAGGTTCGCGCCTTCATCAGGTTCCTCTTCCCCGGCCCCCTCTCGGCGATTCGTGCAGGGGAGGAGAAGGAGACGGCGGCCATACTCTTCACGTCCGGGTCCGAAGGAGTGCCGAAAGGGGTCTGCCTTTCCCACGAGAACATAATCACCAATGTGTACCAGGGGCTCTCCCGGGTAGATGTCAGCCCCGAAGACCACTTCTTGAACGTTCTTCCCCTTTTCCACAGCTTCGGCCTCACCGTGGGCTTCATCATACCCCTGTTCGCGAGGGCGAGGACGTTCTTTCACGTGAGCCCGCTCCACTATAAGATTGTCCCGGAGCTGGCCTACGATAGGGAATGCACGATCCTTCTGGCCACCAACACCTTTCTCAACGGATATGCACGGAGGGCGAACCCATACGACTTTCACACCATGCGCTACGTCTTCTGCGGGGGCGAGCCCCTTTCGGACGCCGTATTCGAGCGATTCGCGAAGACCTTCGGCATACGGATCCTGTCGGGCTACGGCGCCACGGAATGCTCGCCCATGGTGAGCATCGGCAACGCCCTTCTTTATGAGTACGGGACGGCGGGCACCGTCCTGCCGGGCATCGAAAGCAGGCTGGCACCCGTTGAAGGCATCGACGATAAAAAAGGAGCGGTGGGCAGCCTGCTTGTTCGCGGAAAGAATGTGACCAAGGGCTATCTCAAGGACGAGGCTGCAAACCGGAAATACCTCGTCGAATATGAGGGTTGGTATGACACGGGCGACCTCGTGGAAATGACCGAGGAAGGCTCCGTGAAGATCATAGGCCGGCTCCGGCGATTTGCCAAGGTCAGCGGCGAGATGATCTCCCTTGCCGCCGTGGAAGAAGTGTTGGTGCACGAGCTCGTGGGCCGCCGTGACCTCGCTGTGGTGGCAATGAGCGATGAAAGAAGAGGGGAGCGTCTCGTCGTCGTGACGAACGATGCCCGAATAGACCAGCGGCGCGTACGGGATACGCTGAAAGGACGGGGCTTTCCCGATCTGGCCGTGCCCCGAACCATACGGTTCATGAAAGATATCCCGAAGCTCGGTTCGGGCAAGATAGACTACGTCGGGCTCAAAGGGATGATCGGTCCTTCATAACCGCTCTGGCCGGGGATAGGCAAGAGGGGGTTCCGTCAAGTCTACCCTTTTTCAATTTCTGCCTTTTCCGTAAAAGCTTTCCACATCGTCTTTCATTCTGTCCAGCTCTGCTTTCGGAAAGTAACGGCCTTTCAAAACAACGGCGTGGATCTTTTCGAGGTTCTCGCTGTATTCGATCGGGTTTGCATCCAGTAAGACAAGATCGGCGTTTTTCCCCTCGTCCACGGTTCCCATCGTCGAGGCGCGATTCAGGAACTCGGCTCCGTCGAGGGTCGTCATCTGGAGTATTTCCAGCGGGGATAGGCCTGCCTTGGACAGCTCACGGAATTCCTGATGGAGACTGAAACCGGGAATGCAATAGATTCCCGTCATATCGGAACCGGCCAGCATCTTGACGCCTTCTTCTTTCAAGAGCTTCACGAGCTTGAGCTGCTGGTCATACAAATCCTTGTATGCAGCTTTGGTGGCTTCGGGCGCTCTTTGAATGTAGGCCTCGGTCAGTTCCATCCACATAGCCCTTGTCTCGGAAGAGACATACCCGAGATTAGGATCGCTACTATATGCCGGATCGTCGGAGATTTGCATCGTGCGGACGCGGATCAAGGTCGGGACCTGCCAGGTTCCATTCTTGACGAAGACCCTTGCCAGAGCCCTGCTCTTCTCTTCGCTGTAAGTCCTGATTGCGAACTGCAACCCTATTCCCAGCCCCGGTCGCGACCAGGCGAGCATCGTCGGATTGGCAACGATGCGACGGATCATCGCGGGGCTCGGAGGCCCGGCAAGGGCAGCATCGGAGGGAGCCGGCGGAGGTGCGGTTAAATTCTTCCGGATCATTTCTTCGGCCGTCGAACAATCGACCAGGATACTGAGAAGCGGTCCCAAATGTTCCATGGCTTTCAGGCCCGCGTTGGATGCCTCTGTCGCGCTGACGACGGGATTCAGATGACCGGCCACGTGAAGGCCTGCCTTCCCGGCTGCATCTTGGATAGCGAAAAATGCTTCCCGGTCCACGTTGACGATCTTGATGAATTCCGCCCCGTACTCCTTTTGCTTCAGCACTTCCCGCTGCGCTATTTCGGCTGAGCTTGCCCCGGCCTCACCGCTTCCCGGAAAAAAGGCTAACATCTGTCCGGGAAAAATGTTGAGGACCTCACCGGGCATGATCAGGGGCTCGGGTGCGACCGTCGTTCCGGCCTCGATCTCTTCTTTGAGAGCCTTCTTCCTTGAAAGCAGCTCCTTTGAGCCCGCCATCTCCCGAAAGCCGGTGATGCCGTTCGCGATCATCAACTGGAAGTTCTGCTGCTGATCGGCCCCCGGAAGAACGGCATCGGAAAACATGGCGTGGGCATGCATATCGAGGAAGCCGGGAACGGCATATTTTCCCGAAGCGTTTACTGTGTGGGGCGTTCCCGCGGGTTGAACCGAACCGGACGTGCTAATTCTGCTGATCCGGTCATGTTCGACAAAAATATCCATGCCCGGCAAAAGAGAACCGTCCCGCGTGTTCACCACGGTCACGTCTTTGATAACTATCCCCGCAATACCAGCTGACGACGTGCGTGCCCCCATATCAGTACTCCTTTCGTTATTGATCATAAGTTGTTGTTGCCGCCTGCTTTAGCGAATTCGCAGGGGGTTTTAGCGACTGCCCAGCCTGCTCTTTCTCTTTGCTGTCATCACTATCTGCATCTTTGTGCGTCAAGAAGAATTCTTTACTGCTCCGCTCCAGTTCGTGAGGATTCCGACAAAACTCCATTGACTATGCGCAATGCCGTATTAGAATGCGAGCATAACCACGTCGCCCTGTCCCTTTTCGCAGGCGACCACATGGGACGCGCAGGGAGAGCTTTCATGATATCACGGATCGTCCGTTTTTTTGAAGCAGGCATCTGGCAACTCCGATTGAAGGACCTGCCTGGAATCGAAGCGTTTCTCGTGAGGGCTCTCCGCGTTTTTCTTCTCGCAAGTCGAAGATTCGTCACGGACAATTGTCAGAAGACGGCTGCTGTCTTGACCTACTATTCGTTGCTCAACGTTGTCCCAATCCTCGCCGTCGCTTTTGCCGTGGCCAAAGGCTTCGGCCTCGAGAAGATGATCGAGAACCAGATCGTGGATATCGGCCAAAAAGCAAATTTGCAGCCTGACGTGACGAATCATCTCCTCTTGTTTTCCCATAATGTCCTCCAGCACGCGAAGGGGGGACTGATCGCCGGGGTCGGGATCATTCTGCTGCTATGGACGATCATATCCATCCTGGGAAAGATCGAAGGGGCGCTCAACGAGATATGGGAGGTACGAAAATCAAGATCGCTGATAAGGAAATTCAGCGATTACATGGCCATGATGGTCTTAAGCCCTGTCCTTCTCGTCGTGTCCGGCAGCGCGACCGTCTTGGTGGCAAGTCAAATAACGGTGGTTCTTCATAAAATCGCGTTGCCGGGAGTATTGAGCAACCTCATCCTCTTCCTGCTCAACCTGCTGCCCTATGTATCCATCTGGGTACTCTTGACCGTACTCTACCTGGTCATACCGAATGCCTCAATTCCCATCAGGTCGGCTGTTCTGGGCGGCGTCGCGGGGGGAACCATCGCTCAAATCGTCCAGTGGATCTACGTCAAGTTTCAGATAGGGATAACAAGTTACGGCGCCATCTACGGCAGTTTTGCCGCGCTCCCTCTGTTTCTCGGATGGCTTCAGATGAGTTGGATGATCGTCCTTCTCGGAGCGGAGATGGCTTACGCCAGTGAGCACTATGAGACGTACGGCTTTCATCCCGACCACTCCCGACTAAGCGTCTCATCGAAAAGACTCCTCATGCTGAAAATCTGCCATCTTCTCGTCAAGAGGTTCTCCTCAGGCGCGAAGCCGCTGACCGCCAGAGAGATTGCCCAAGCCCTGCAGATTCCTGCGCGTCTTGTCCAGCATCTGCTCCGCGAACTGAGCGACGTGGGACTGGTGGCCGAGACGGCCAAGGGGTTCAGGGGAGACGTCGCTTTTCAGCCGGGGATGACGATCGAAAACATTACCCTTCAATTCGTCATCGATACGTACGAGACATACGGGGGGGCCGCGGCACAGTCCGGCCGCGAGCCGGGCGGGAGCACCACAAAGGGTGACGAAGACAAAATCTCTGCATACCTCAAAGAGATTTCGGCAGCCGTCGAAAAGCTGCCGGCGAATGCCCGCCTAAGAGACATATGAGAGCATCACGCCGGGTTATCTCCATTCTCGGAAGTATTTCGCTCAAAGAATATTCTATTCGGGTTGCTTAGGCACTGCCATTCCTTTGGGCATTGCCATCCCCTTGGGCATACCCGGTATGCTGGGCATCTCGCTCTTTGTGTATCCCCCGGGTACTTCAAAAAGATCGTCCGTCTGCCCGCCCATTTTGATGTTCTTGTACTCAGTGGTCCAACTCCCGTCAACGGCTGCCATCTTAACGGGAAACTTGATGTCAGTGGCCATCCATTGATACATTTTTGTCGTTTTTCCCTGAGCTGTATAGGTAACTTCGTACTTCTGCGCGGGATGGGCGTCGATTGTTTCAGAACCTAGCAATTTTCTGCTGATTTCGCCCTGGACCTTTTCGCCGACCCCTGGCTGCCGGCTCTGGTTTAGCTTCATTTCCATATAGGATTTCTGGGCCGGATTGACAAGCCAGACGACCTCCTTGTCTTTCCGTACTATGGTATAACCAGGCTGCCCTTGCCCTTCCATACGAGACTTATCACCTTTCACGATCATCTTTGAAGTCATTGTGCGGCCCTGAGTGGTAGTGACCACATCCGCAGATAATTCCGCAGCCCAGGTAAATGTGGCCAGGCACAGAGTGATTGCGACAAAAAACACAGCAAACGCGCCCTTATTCATTTTAGAGATCCTCCTCAACGATGGTTTCGGGAGCCCTTTGAGCGACGTGCTCGGCTATCGTGACAAACTTCTTAGCTTTCCTCTTCGATAGTTTTCCAATGTGCATGCCCCTTGACGCTCCCTCCGGTGAATTCATTGTCCTCCAATTTCACTCGAATTTCAAACCTAAAATACCAGGAGAACCTCCAGCTTACATTCTCCCCTTGCATGCAGCTGTGTCTCCTCTCTTAGTCTTCCGTGCCATTCTGCCGACAATCTTACAGGGTGGGAAGAGCCCCGGCAGACGGTAGCGGGTTATCCCGTCACAGTGGATGAGCTTCATTGTGGTCAGGAGAGACTGCGTGCTCCCTCGAATACTGTCTGCCCTCTTTTCAAAGAAGCCTGCTCACTCTCTCTTTGCTCGCACCAGGCAATGGGTGCCGTTTACCAACCCAACCGTACCTGTGGAGGATTTGCCCCGTTCATCGGTTGTGCAGCATCCCGTGAAATACATCTCTTCCAGTCCCGATGCATCCTTCTCATCGAGGAGTTTCAAGTTGTAGCGCCCAAGAAAATTCCCGATTGCTCCCTTCTCGATGCCGAAAGACCACTTTTCTCCCGCCTTTGCAACAGCCTCGGAGATCCCTCTCTCATCCTGATAGAGGCCCTCTCCCCTGAGGACGGAAGCATAGACGTAGTCGAAGACGATCTCGCTTTCTTTGCCGGCGTAAGATTGTATGACCCTGAATGTCTGATCGACTGATTCCGACTGCAGATACATCACCAATCCTTCCAGTATGAAGAGACTTCTCTTGTTTCTATCGAACCCGGCCGATTCGAGCTTGTCAGGAAGCGATTCTCTGTCGAAGTCGATGGGGACGAAGAAGAGGTTCGGAGGCACATTCAAGTTCAGCTTGCGGTATCGATTGATCTTCGCATTCTGCGTGCTCGGAACGTCCAACTCGAATATCCTTACCTTACTATCTTGATTACTGAATCGCAGGGCGCGCGTATCGAACCCGGCCCCGAATATGAGAATCTGATCGAACCCCTGCGCCAATGCCCCCTTGAAGATGCCATCGATATACTTCGTTCTGGCGATGACATACTCGTAGATCCCTTTTGCCGGCATCTTACTCACGAAGAACCTCCTGATGGCCGGGATGCGAATGAGCAGCCTGATTGCGGCCGGGAGGAGCAGGAGCGCTATGTGATCGTCGCTCTTGTACCAATTGTCCTTCTCGAGAGAAGAGATGGCTCTGGACATACATATCCACTCGGCAGTCCTCGAAGTGGTTGATTCAATTCTTCTTTTCACGATTCCCTTCTACTCCTTTTTTCCGCTGTTGACTGAAGGGTGAGGCCGAACTTTTCAGCCGTAGGACCCGATAAGTTCGGATTCCCTATTGCGGCTTTTCCCCGGGGACTATCTGGAGGGTGATCAATTCGGTGTTTCTCAGGATTATGAGGGGCACCGGAATGGCAACCCTATCTGCGGTGAGAAACTTGTGGAGATCATCGATCCCCCCCACCGCTGCTCCTGCGAAGCTTAGGATCACGTCGCCGAAGCGAAGGGCTGCGCGTTCTGCGGGACTGCCGGCCTCAACGGATTGGACGAGCACGCCGCTCTCGACCGGCAGGTTGTAGAACCGGACGATGCGCCGGTGCAGAGGTACGTTTTGTCCTCCCACGCCTATGTAGCTCCTCCGAATCCTGCCCTCTTTCATCAACCCTGCAGCGACGAATTTGACCGTGTTCACCGCAATAGCGAAGCAGAGACCCTGAGCCGGCAGGATCACGGCCGTATTGACGCCGATGACCTCCCCACGGGAATTGACGAGGGGACCCCCCGAATTGCCGGGGTTGAGCGCCGCATCAGTCTGAATGACATCATCGATAAGGCGTCCGGACTGTGACCGAAGAGAACGCCCGAGGGCGCTTACCACGCCTGCCGTGACTGTGGTCTGAAAGCCGTAGGGGTTCCCGATGGCGATCACCATCTGTCCCACCCGAAGCGATGCCGAATCTCCAAAAGGCACGGCGATTAGATCGGCGAGACCGATCCGCACCACCGCGAGGTCGGTATCCGGATCGTCCCCAACCGTGTAGGCGTCTGAGCTTCGACCGTCAGGCAGGGCAACCCTGATGGACGAGGCCCCATGGACTACATGACTGTTGGTGAGAATGAAGCCGTCGGGGGCAAAGATGAAGCCCGAGCCCGCACCCTGCAGGTCTTTGGGGGTAGAAGACACAGGCCCCCGTCCCTTGACCTGGCGCACCTCGATGTTGACGACGGCAGGACCTACCTTGTCAACGGCGCTGATGACGGCCCGTGAATAGGCATCGATCAACTCATTATCTTCAGGGGTTGGCGTAGGAGCCGGAGCTTTGCGCTGCGCGAAGGGACCGGCGTTCGACAGGAGTCTCATGCGTTTCATGACGCTTGAATATAACCATTGTCGTCCGGACAGGCAACGGGCCCGCCATTAGCGAACGCCCTCACCCGGCGAACGCTTCAAGCATAGATGCGCCTCGTGGGGAAATCGAGTAAGCTCAATGCGGCGTGACCGCATTCTTTCTTTCCTTGGATATCATCATAAATGTTGCCGGGTTCCCTTTGAGGAGCAGTTCATTGAGGTAGGAGATAAACTTCTGAATGGAGGGATCGTACTTCTTCGACTTCAGATAAAGTACCGCAACCTCCAGAAAAAGCGGCTCTAGAAGGGGGATCATCGTGAGAGTTGGATCCAGCGCAGTGTCAACCGCCCGGCGTATGAGGATGGAGACACCCCTGCTCTGGGAGACCCATTCCTTGATAAACTCCGTGCTGTTCGCCTCCAGGAGCATGGAAGGCGGCGAGCTCATCTTCGAGAAGGCGGCAAGGACGACGCTCCTCGTCGCCGAGCCCTCTTCCCTGATGATGAAGGGATAAGGCCGAATGTCGGCAAGGGAGACGGCTCCCTTCGACGCCAGGGGGTGATCCTTGGCGACCATCAGGGCCAACTCTTCCCTCACGAAAGGAAAGGACTGAATCTTCACCGAAGATTTTTGATTGGCCACGATGATCACATCAACGTGGCCGAGGAGGAGAGATTTCTCCATCTCCTCCGACGAGCCCGCTTCAAGCCTGATCATGATCGCCTGGTTTCTCGCCTGAAAATCCCCGAGTATGAAAGGCATGATATTTCTTGCGTAGTTGACGGTCGTGCCTATACGGAGCGATGGGGGTAAGTCGTTTCGAAGCGCCCGAAGTTGCTCATCCAACCCTCGCGCTACTTTCTCGATTCGTTCGGCGTACCGGTAGACGAGCTTCCCATCCCTCGTCAGCTCGAACTGTTTTCCGCCTCTCCTTATCAAAGGCACACCCGTCTGGGCCTCGAGTTGGGCGATGTGGTTCGAGACGCCCGGCTGAGTCATGAAGAGCACATCGGCCGCCCGCGAAAAGCTCTTGTGCCTTGCCACAGCGGCGAAGACCATAAGCGAGCTGAACGAGTATTGGAACATAACTATTCCTTATACAGTATTAGAACATATGAATTGACTTTGTCAAGCCCATAGTTCGAGAATGGGAACATTAAGGCATGGTGCTGGGCACGACGGGTTCCGTAACTCGTCACCTCATCCGGGCGTTCTCCCGGACGCTGATCGCGTCATGGTCGGGCATGCCTCATGGTACTTGAACGTTTCCCATAGGAGGTTCGTATGGACCTGAGAGACTATGTGTCGGCGTGCGAGAAAGTGGGACAGCTGAAAAGAGTGAAAGCCGAAGTGGATTGGGAGCTGGAACTCTCTCACGTATGCAAGCTCGTGGAAGAGAAGTCGGGGCCGGCGCTTCTCTTCGAAAACGTGAAAGGGTACGAGAGTCCCGTTCTCACGGGAGCCTTCGGCACGACCCAGAGGCTGGCAATCATTCTTGGAAAAGACCCGAGTCTATCGATGGTCGATCTCACCAGGGAATGGGTCGCTGTGGCTGTCAAGGAGGTTATCCGTGCCCGTGAGCTGAAGGACGGACCAATCTTCGAGAATATCCTCGACGGAGAGAAGGTCGACACCTTCGCATTCCCTTCCCCCAAGTTCTACGAGCTCGACGGCGGGCGGTACTTTGGCACCGCTGTCTTCATGGTCGTCCAGGACCCCGAGACCGGCGACATAAACCTCGGCACCTACCGCATGGGCATACTCGATAGCAAAAGCGTGGGCGTCCAGATCCTCAAAGGGAAAAAGGGCGACAGGATCATGAAGAAGTATGGGAAGGCAGGCAAGAAGATGCCGGCATGCGCGATCATCGGGGGAGACCCTTTGCACATTTTCGCGAGCGCCGCCACCGTGAAAGCGAAGAGCGGTTACGACGTGGTGAGCTCGCTGCGCGGTGAGCCGGTGGAAGTGGTCAAGAGCCAAATCCATGGGCTCCCCATTCCCGCTGCTGCGGAGATCGTCCTCGAAGGGGAGATCGACCCGACAAAGCTGAGGAACGAGGGGCCTTTCGGCGAGTACACGGGCTACTACACGGAGGAGTTGATCAAACAGATTCCGAAGCCGGCTCTCGACGTCCAACGCGTCTACCATAGAAACAAGCCCATTCTGTGGGAAACGAGCGTCGGACGGCCGGTGGGGGACCAGCACATACTCTACGCATTCACTCGGAACGCGAGCCTTTGGACCGACCTCACGAAGATGGAGATCCCGGGGATCAAATCGGTCTACACGCTGCCGGAAGCCTCGGGACGATTCATCGTGGTCGTTTCCGTGCAGCAGATGTATCCCGGACACGCCGACCAGGTAGGCGCGGCGGTCATCGCGAGCAATACAGGCACGTACGGAGTCAAGGCGGTCATCATCGTGGACGATGATATCGATGCGGACGACCTTCCAAGAGTCTGGTGGGCCCTCGGCACGAGGTACAACCCGGCCAGGGGCACCCAGATCATCAACAGGGGCAGGTCGACGCCGCTCGACCCCGCCCTCGGCGCTGATGAAAACAAGTTCATCACCTCCCGCATCATCCTGGATGCGACCATACCCTTCGACTGGAAGATCAAGCCTACGGAGATCAAGCTCTCGGATAGCGTCATGGCCCGGGTAAAGGCGAGGTGGCCCGAGTACGGAATCGATTGAGGAGAGAAAAAGGGAAGAACACGATCGGAAAGGGGGGAGCACGATGGCATTCGAAAAGGACATCAATGATGCACGAGGACGGGCCCGGAAGGTAAAGCTCTTCGCCCACGACATCCACGGCGTACTCACCGCGAACACGCTTTTCTGCGACGTGGAGGGGAACAGACGGTACGGGTTCTGGCACATGGACGGATTTGGCGACCTTTCGCTTACGGCAAACGAGATAAAGATTGCGTATATCGACACGACATCCATCGACGGCGAGGGCCTCTTCCGTGCCAAAGAACTGAAGCTCGACAAGTTCTACTACCCCACGACGGACAAGGCCGCAAAACTGGAAGAGCTGAAGACAGAAATGGGCATAGACGATCTGGAGATCGGTTACCTCGGATGCGAGCTTTCCGACGTGAAGGCGATGAGGAAGGTCGGCTTCGCGGTAGCAACCGCCGACGCCATCGACGAGGTCAAAGTTGTCGCCCACTACGTCACCAAGGCCCCCGGCGGCAGGGGCGCCATGAGAGAGATCTGTGAATTCATCCTCAGGGCCATGGACAAGTGGGACGGCTGGGTAGAGAAGGTCACCAAGATGGGATACAAGTAGGGGGGAAAAGCGATGGGCAAGTCAGAGGCGGCTGAAAAGGCGCGGAACGTAAGATTCGTCATACTCGACATCCACGGTGTGTTGACCGATAACACCCTTTACTACACGCAGGATGGGATCAAGTCGGAGCTCTTTTCCCTCCACGACAGGCTGGGCGTGAAAGCGCTCGTCGACTCAGGCATCGGCGTCTCTTTTCTCACGAGCAAGATCTCCCGGGCAGACGAGCAGATGGGAAAGATCTACGGCATCCCTCCCGAGAGTCTTTGGGGATCTTCCGCCAAGATAGGAAGACTCGACGAATTCGAGAAGGATTCAGGGCTGAAAGATGAGAACATCTGCTACGTCGGCGACGAGATGATCGATCTCGGCATCATGAAGAGGGTCTTCTTTTCCGTGGCCCCTGCGGACGCCTCTGAGGAAGCGAGGGGCGTCGCCGATTACATAACGGCCGCGGGAGGAGGAAAGGGAGTGGTGAGAGAGTTGGCCCAGTTCATCCTCGAGGCGCAGGGGAAGTGGGGCGCATTCGTGGAACAGTTCAAATGACCACACGGGGGTAGTCAATGGCATACAAATACTACAAGGACAACCGTACCTATTTCGACGCGCTTCTGAAGGCGGGGGACGGGATCGTGGTCAAGGAGGAGGTCGACTGGGATCTTGAGATGGGGGCAATCGTACGGAGGACGTGCGAGAAGAAAGGCCCTGCAGCCTACTTCAAGAAGATAAAGGAGTATCCCGACTTCGAGGCGATAGGGGCGCCCCTCGCCACCTATCGGAGGCTGGCGATCTCCTTCGGTCTTCCTCCCACAACCCCGATACCGGAGATCTCTGCCGAGTATCTAAGGAGAACGAACAGCAAACCTATCAAACCAAAGATAATCGACCGAAAAGACGCTCCTTGCAAAGAAATCGTCTGGCTCGGGGACGACGCCAACCTCCTGAACCTCCCGGCCCCGATGGTGCATGACGGCGACGGCGGCCGCTACATCTGCACATGGCACTTTGTCGTTGCCAAGGACCTGGATACGGACTTCGTCAACTGGGGCATGTACCGGCAGATGCTTTTCGACGAAAAGACCATGGTCGGACCGGTTCTCGCGTTTTCGGACATGGGCAAGATGTTCTACAACAAGTATGCGCCGAGGAACCTGCCCATGCCGTTCGCAACCGTGATCAACCCTGACCCCCTCTCCGCCATCGCCAGTTCCGCGCCGAGCCCTATCGCAGAGACGGATTTCACCGGGCAGCTCATGGGCGAAGCGGTCGAGGTGGTGAAGTGCGAGACTTCCGATCTTTGCGTACCGGCTCACGCGGAGATCATCATCGAAGGGGAGGTCATTCCCAATGTGACGATCCTTGAGGGACCGTTCGGCGAATACACGGGCTATCGGGTCACTCCGAGGGATCCAAGGGCGGTGTATCGGGTGAAGGCCATCACCATGCGAAAAAAAGCCATCATGGGGGTCTCCAACATGGGCATCCCCACGGACGAGGGGCAGCTGCTTCGCTCCTTCTCACTCAGCCTTGAAATGGAGCGCATGCTGAGAGACCAGGGCATACCGGTGACGGGTGTGTACATGCTGCCTGAGTCGACCCATCACTTGGTCGTAGTCGGGGTGAAGCCGATCTATGCGAACATCGCAACCCAGATAGGCCAGCTTGTTTATGGAAGCAAGCTCGGACCCTGGTTTCACATGGTGCTCGTGGTGGACGACAAGACCGACATTTACAACAAGGACGAGATAATTCACGCACTGAGCACGAAATGCAACCCTAACACGGGAATCCGGATTGAGTCGCACGCCGTCGGCTCGCCGTTCTACCCTTTTGCCAGCCTCGAAGACAGGATCTACGGCAGGGTCGGAAAGGTCGTTTTCGACTGCACTTTTCCGACTGATTGGCAAACGGCCGTAATCCCGATCAAGGTGTCTTTCAACAACGTGTACCCACGGGCTATCCAGGAAAAGGTCATTGCCAAGTGGAAACAGTACGGGTTTAGTGAATAGGAGGATTCTATGGCGGAATGGGACACTTTCATTCTGAATGACTTCAAAGACCTGATAGAGGACGAACCAGAAGTGACGATAATACGAGATCTCACCCCGGGAAGGGGCAAGTACCGGTCCACCTACGCGAGGATCAAGGTGTCCAAAGACCCCAAGAAGTATCCCGAGACGCTCTGGGTAAGGCTGGGGAAGGGGCAGCTCGTGGAAACGCCTTGCTCCATGAGTATTCTCGAATTCGTCAGCGTGATACCCAAAGGAATGTGATGGACTCTCTTCGAGAGTACCTTGCCTTCGTCAGCTCCAGGGGCCTTCTTCTGGAAATCGAGGAGACCGTGGCCCGGGAGGACATCCCCGAGCTGATCGATCTCCTCTCGCCCCGCGGGCAGGTCATTCTCTTCAAGAAAGTCGAAGGTTATCAATGCGCCGTGGCGGCGAATATCGTACCTTCCCACGACGCCCTCGGCGCCCTTCTCGGGGGAGGAGACTTCTACGAGACCTTTCTTAAAGGCACCGCATTGACCCGTCCAAAAGTCTCCCGGGAGAGGGGGGAACTCGTGTCTATCGATTTGAGGGGGCGGGACCTCATCTCAATGCTTCCCATATTGAGGTATTGTGAACACGATTCGGCACCCTTCATAACGACAGGGATTGTCTCGTCGAAGGATCCCGAATCAGGCGTGGTGGGGCGGGGTATTCACCGGATGGAATACCGGGGGGGAAACCGTCTGGGAGTGGCTTTCCTCAACCCCCCTCTCGTCGACATCTTTCGGAGATACGAGGCGAAGGGCGAGGCCATGCCCATCACCGTGACGGTGGGTGTCGACCCTTTGCTCTTCCTTTCCATGGCCCTGAAGGTGGCACCCGATATTGACAAGCTGGAGGTTGCGGGGGGACTGAGGGGCAAGGGTGTGGCGGTGATTCAATCGTTCGACTCCCCCATCGATGTGCCTGAGGGGGCCGAGTTCTACCTCGAAGGCTACGTCGACCCGAAGGACATGAGCCGGGATGGGCCTTTGGGCGAGATTAGCGGGTACTATCTCACCATCGAGAAAACGCCCACCTTCGTGGTCAATCGCGTCTTCCATAGACCTTCTCCCCTCTTCCACGTCCTTCCTCCGACGAGCCTGGAGGCCGACACCTATCTCACCTTCGTGAGCCGGGCCCATGTCGAACAAAGTGTGAAGAGGCTTTTTCCTTTCATACAAGGCATCTTTTTTGTGCCGGGAACCTTCGGCTCCTCCGTCATCGTCTCCGTGGGCGCGAGCCAAAGGGGAAAAGTCCGGAGCCTCATGCTCTCGATGCTGACCTTTCCCATGATTAAGAAGGTGACGATCGTGGACAGCGACATACGGGCAGACAACCTCCGGGATGTCGAGTGGGCCGTGGTGACGAGGTGCGATGCCGACCGGGACGTCACGATCATCCCGGGTCTTCAGGGCCAGCCCATAGATCCCCGGCTTGTTGGGGATGGGGGGGTCGCAAAGATCGGCATCGACGCAACCATACAAGGCAAAGACATTGAAGCGAGAGCCCGCGTCGCCCCCGGCAACGCTGATGCCGTGAAGAGAGTGATGGGAATCGTCGGAGGTACGAAATGAGCGCTATTATCGTCGGTATATCCGGGGCAACCGGGGTCATCTACGGTGTCCGGGCCCTGCAGGCCCTCGCGGCGTGCGGGGTGGAGACCCATCTGGTGGTCACTCAGTCGGCCATGAAGAACTTCATGATCGAGACGGAGTATACCCTCGATCAGCTCGCATCCATGGCCACGACCTTCTACGATGTGGACGACATTGGGGCAGCCATAGCAAGCGGCTCGTTCAAGGTTGACGGGATGGTGGTCATGCCGTGCTCGATCAAGACCCTTTCCGGAATCGCCAACTCCTTCGACTACAACCTGCTCGTCCGGGCCGCGGACGTGACCCTGAAAGAGCGGAGGAGACTCGTCCTCGCGGTCCGTGAGACTCCACTCCACGAGGGTCACCTCCTACTGATGACGAGGGTCACCCGCATGGGAGGGGTGATCATGCCCCCTGTTCCCGCGTTCTATCATATGCCGAAGACGATTGACGATCTTATCGACCAGACCGTGGGCAAGATGCTCGATCTGTTTTCCATAGACGGCCATTTGTTCAAGCGGTGGTGTACGGCGGACGACGTAAAGGTCGCTCAGGCACGAAGAAAGTAGACTCGGGGGAGACGACAATTAAGGGCAAGGGCGCACAGGGGACCGCGGGGAGAAGGGGCCTCAAGGTTACCGGTACAGTGGTAACCGGACTCGGCGAGTCCGGATCCTTTCTCGCCATCCCGTGGGTGAAGAACCAGTTGAAAAAGGCTCTAGGGTTTTCGCCCTATTGCGGCACTCTTAACATCGATGTCCACGATCCCAAGATCCAAAAAGCCCTGAAGAGGAGCTGCGAAAAGAGGATTCTTCCCGAAGAAAAGGGTTTCTGCGACGCTCTGGTGTGCGGCGGCACGATTGCCGGCGGTCTTTCCTGCGGCGTCATCCTCCCTCTCGTGCCCCACTATTCGGAGACCATTCTCGAGTTGGTAGCCCCGGTCCACCTGAAAGAGGCGCTGAGCATAGACGATGGTGATGAGATCGAGGTTGAGCTCTTCCCTTAGCGGAAGCTCCCTCGCAAGAATGCAAAGACAAGGAGGCGTGCGATGCCGGTTCACCTGACCCAGTCGTGGGACATCATTGAGGGAAAGCAGGAAAGCTACGGCGAATTCATCACAAGCACATGGCTGCCAGCGATGGCCGCCCTTGGGCTTACTGCGGTGGGTGGCTATTACGTGGAGGTGGGGTCCGGGCCGAGGATCATCGGCGTCCATCGCGCGAACGATTCGGACGAGCTTTGCCGGGCCCTTGCAAGCAACGAGTTCAAGCAGGCCGTGCTCCAGCTCAAGGCCCTTGTGCACAACTACAGAACCGCGGTACTCGAACCGACGGGAAGGGTGAAGCACCTCACGTACGTCATACAGAAGGGAGTGTGGAAGCTCAACCAGTACTATGACCTGAAACCGGGGAAGAAGAAGGAGTACGCCGACTTTATCATGAGCGAGTATATCCCCATCCTTGGGAAACTTGACTATCTGGAAGTCACCGGAGGATGGAACGTCGTCTTGGGAGGTGTGAGTGAGATCATAGGGGAACTTACGTTCAAAGATCCATACGACATCGGGCGGATGTTGAACAGCCCGGAATTCAGGGGAGCGACCCAGAGGCTGCAAGAGGAGTTCGTGACGAACTACCAGAGTAGGATCCTACGTTGCACTGAGCGGTTTGATGAACCGAGGTGGTTCAGGCTCTAGACACCCAAAAAAAAAGGGGGGGGATTATGGCCACAACATTCATGGATCCACACGATGTTCCGAAGATTCCCGGCACAGAGGGCTGGGAGAAGATGTATCCCTATCAGTACCAGTTTTCGAGAGAAGACCCGGAGAGGGCAGCCTTCGAGAGCAGCCAGATCTGGTTTTACGATGGGCTGCACTACCCAGAGCCTCACTATCCCTTCGACCTCATATGGGACGAAGCGTGGTCTCTGGCGCTCTCTCAATACAACACCCGTCACTACATCATCCCGCCCGCCATGGGAATCGATCACCGGATCGTGAACGGGTACGTCTACATCAGTCCCGTGGGCGTTGCCGATCCGAACGACATTCCGAAGCGGGTACCTTTGTTCATGGAGCGCGCCGGCTACTATTTCGAGAATTGGGACAGGCTTTACGACAACTGGAAGAAGAAGATGACGAAGGTCATCGAAGATCTCGAAGCGATGAACTTCACCGACCTCCCGGAGATAGAGGATATCAGCGTCATCAAAAACGGGATCGGAAAGGGGAGCGGGTACGAGCTTCTCAAGAAGTATGACGCCCTTATCGACCTCGGCCTTCTGTGCTGGCAGTACCACTTCGAATTCCTCAACCTTTGCTACGCGGCCCAGGTGACCTTCTTCCAGACGGCTGATCAGATCTTTCCGGGCATCCCCATCTCGACCCTGGTGAAGATGTCGGCCGGCTTCGACCCGATTCTCTTCAGGCCGGACGGGGAGCTGATCCGGCTTGCGAGGCTCGCCATCGAGGTGGGCATCGAGGACATCTTCGCGAAGCCCTTGAAAGCAGAGGATCTGATGAAGGAGCTGGGGAAAAACGAGGTAGGCAAGGAATGGCTCAAGGAGCTGGAGAAGGCGAGGTACCCGTGGTTCCACATCTCCACGGGCACCGGGTGGTACCACACCCACATAAGCTGGAATGACAACCTCAACGTCCCCTTTGACGCCATAAGGACGAACATCAAGACCCTCAAGGCAGGCAAGGAGATCGGCAGGCCAACGGCTCAAATCCTCAAAGAACGGGACAGACTGGCGACAGAGTACAGAAAGCTCATAAAGACTGATGCGGACAGGGAGGCCTTTGATCAGGGCCTGGCGGTGGCGCGCCTCGTGCTGCCCCATGCGGAGGATCACAACTTCTACGTTGAGCACTGGTTCCATACCCTCTTCTGGGCCAAGGTGCGTCAGGTAGGTAAGATCCTCGAGCACGCCGGCTTCATGGAAAACGCGGACACCGATATATGGTTCCTGAAGCGGGACGAGATCAAACAGGCCCTCTGGGACCATGTCACGTCATGGGCTACGGGCGTGAGAGCGAGGGGGCCTTCTTACTGGCCGAAGGAGATCGCCTGGCGGAAGTCAATCTATGAAAAGTTCAAGGCCTGGACGCCGCCATCCGCCCTCGGCACGCCGCCCGATGTCGTCACCGAGCCTTTTACCATCGTGCTCTGGGGTGTGACGACGAATGTGCTCCAGAAGTGGCTAGGTGCAGGCGAAGGAGGTTCGGAAAACGTGATACAAGGCTCAGCAGGCTCTTCGGGTGTTGTCGAAGGGAGGGCAAGAGTGCTGAAGAGTGTCGACGAGCTCGCTGACCTGAAGGATGGGGAGATACTCGTCGCGACCACGACGTCACCAAGCTGGGCGCCCGCCTTCGTCAAGATTGCAGGGGCGGTCACCGATGTGGGCGGCCCCATGTGCCACGCCGCGATCGTGTGTAGGGAGTACGGGTTGCCGACCGTCGTGGGAACCGGCAAGGGCACGCAGATGATCAAGACAGGGGACCTCATCAGAATGGACGGCGACACGGGAACGGTGACGATACTGGAACGGGCGAAGTGACATAGCCTTGCTATACCGGGAGGGGCCGGTCGGAGGATGGCCCCTCGCGGGGGCAATACGCCACGGAGGCATCATGACGGAGAAAGAGAAACGGCTCACCATCTGGTACGAGGAGATGGATGGCAGCGATTACCCATTGGTCGGCAAGAAGAACGCCAACCTGGGGGAGATGATCAAGGCCGGAATCCCGGTAGCCCCTGGTTTTGCCATCACCATCTACGCCAATGACAGGTTCATCAGCGAAACGGGGATCAAGGCGGAACTCTCGAAGAAGCTGCCGGAACTGGGCGAGGTGGACTACGACACGGCGAAAGAGGCGAGCGAATTCGCTATCAGGCTCATCGAAGATGCTCTCATACCGCCCGATCTACAGGAGGCGATCCTAGCCGAGTACCGGAAATTAATGAGCCGGTACCCGGCCTCTCAATGC
The DNA here is from genome assembly GCA_963749525.1 of uncultured delta proteobacterium. Lineage (GTDB taxonomy): Bacteria > Desulfobacterota > Syntrophorhabdia > Syntrophorhabdales > WCHB1-27 > CAVVNC01. The sequence continues at coordinate 41,787 of CAVVNC010000048.1, read as the reverse complement.
CCAGTGGCGGTGCGCAGCAGCGGGTCCGTGTCGATGCCCGGCCAGATGGAGACCTATCTCAATATTTGCGGGGAGAAGGACCTCGTCGATTACGTGAAGAAATGCTGGTCGAGCGCGTACAACGTCGAGGCCATAATGTACCGGATGAACAAGGGCATGCCCTTTCTCTTCAACATCGGCGTGGGCATCCCTAGGATGGTAAACTCGAGGGTCTCGGGGATCATCTTCACGATCAATCCCGTCAACGGTGATCCCTCCAAGATCTCCATAGACGCGAGCTGCGGACTTGGTGAGGCGGTGGTGAGCGGCATCGTCACACCGGACACGTATCTCATAGACAAGATCACGATGGAGCCCATCAAGACAACGGTGGGAAGCAAAGAGATCCAGTGCGTCTACAGGGAAAACGGGAGCGATATCGTGCAGGCGCCCGTGCCCGAGGAGAAAAGGTGTGTTCTCTGCCTTTCCCGGCAGGAGATGCTCGAACTGGCCCGGGTTGGTAAACTCATCGAAGACTACTATGGGAAGGCCTACGACATCGAATTCGGGATAGACAGCGACGTACCCTTTCCGGAAAACATAGTCATTCTCCAGGTGAGGCCGGAATCGGTATGGAGCAAGAAGGAGGTCGTCGCGAAGACCGAGAAAAGACGGGATCCCATGGAGCGCATACTCAGCCAGTTGCTCACGGGGATCAAGCTGAAATAGGGGACTACTCTAAGAAAAGGGGGGAGCACTATGGAGCAGCAAGGAATGAAGCAGCCGCTTTTGGGTTTTCTGGCAACGGTTATCGTTGTTTTCATCGCATACGCCCTCATCAACATATTCACCGTACCAACGTTCATCTCGTGGGCGTGCTGTCTGACCCTATGCATCATCCCGATCGAGATCATCGTGGGCCTCGCTTGGCAGGGGAACTACCCGCCGCCCGCGGCAAAGCTGGAGCAGCCTCTTAAGGGATTCTACCTCACCTTCTTCTGCGCCATCGTGGCTGCCATTGTGGCGGGCTGGTCGATCAAGACGATAGGGGGATACGTGCTGCCGCCGACACCTTTCGTCATCTTCTTCCTCATCATGATGGTCATCATGACTTTCTTGTGGTTGTGGTCTGGCAGTGCTGGCCTGCGGTTGGCATCAAGAAGCATCCGGCCTTCATAGGCTTCGGGACACTGATCGTCGCAGTCATCGTGGCATGGATACTCTACAAGCTGTGCTTTGATTTCGGTTTCATGAAGGGGGCGCCATTCTATTCGGCTGCCCTGGACCCGGGGGGAGCCTTCAACGCGTGGAAGGCCCTGGCCTACTTCCTCACCGCGCTGGCCATCATGCTTCTGTGGCTTGAGCTCGATTTCTGGCCCCTCAGCTCCATTGCCGCCAAGGCTCCTGTGGTGGGCAAGCAGCCCTTGTGGGGCATCATTGTCACCATAGTGATTCTCATCGTCTCGTACATCATCCAATCGATATTCGTCGACGGCCTCGGCGTCGATCCGGTGATCTACGCGGTTCAGGCGCCCATCTGCACGATCTTCGGGTGTTTCATCATGCTCCTCTTGTTCCAGACCTGGCCTGTTCAGACAGTCAAGCAGCCGGGGAAGGGGATCGTCCTGATCATCATCTCTCTCATCCTCGCCCTCGTCATGTATCGCCTCTACCACTGGTTCAGCTTCCTCGTCGCCGGGACCCTCCCGAGCGGACCTCCCGGGTACGTGCTCGAGCTTTGGGTGGCCACGTCCCTTCTGTGCTTCACCTTCCCTGTTATCGCCGCCTACTCGGGCCTTTCAGCTACTGGCCTTTGAGCGAGGCGAAGCCGAAGGCTTAAAAAGGTAGAACAGAACGGATCATTGTCCCTGGAGCACCCGTTGGGTGCTCCAGGGACACTTCAGTTCGGGTTTCAGGAGAAAAAGGGACGGGCGAAGCAGGACGAAAGCGAGCGAGCCTGCTACGTTGGGAGCTTGCTCGCTATTCGTTCCACGAGGGCCTCGCAAGCCTCCGAGATCATCCCTATTTCCTCGGGTAGGGCGTTGTCCCAATGAATGCCCGCGACCACGACTACCTTCTTGTTGAGGCGCGCCGCAAGGGCTTCCGACACAGCCTTGACGGGGACATCTTCTTTATGCCCCAGGAAGGTGAAGACCGAGCTCGTGGCGCTCATGACGCTCGAGTCCCTCAAACTCGGTCTCGGCTGCGCGATCCCGACGGCGCCGATGTGGGCAATTCCGCCCCAGAGCACCACGAGCACGTCGTCGCCCACCGATTCGGCACGAGCGAATATCTCAAATTGGCCTCTCTTTTCCGAGAAAGTGACACCCCGAATCGCCCCGACCGAGTCTGCCCGCACGTCATCCCTCGTCTGATTCATTTCTTCTCCCCCCGGCCCCATCAAGTGGAGGGGACGTCTCTTCCGCCACTACTTACCCTGCCCTTCCGCCAAAAATCATCCGGGGACGAGGGTAGTTTGTCCGAGACCATGCTCTTCAGCTCCTTGATCACCTCGTGGTCCTCTCCCAGAACGGGAAGAAGCGATTGAATCGCCCTGCCGATCGTTTCATCGCAAAGGTCTTGCAGCTCGTTCCTCACCTCTTCGGGCAGCATCCGGTAGCCCTGCACCAGGTGATCCACCCATTTGGGAAGGTACGAGACATCCATCTCTTTCGGATAGACGTAGCCTTCAAGGGAGCCCGCCTTCGCCGCAAAATCGTATACGTCCCGAGAACTACCCATCGGCCTCCTCCTTACTCACGATCATCCTGTCTCAGAACCGGTATCATCATGCTCGATTGTAACATCCGGCGGCCCTATTGGCGAGAAAAATCGGAGAGTCAATGAAACGTTGAAAAATCTCGAAATTGGAGCGGCTGAAGCGTATCATATATCATGCACTTGGGGTTTGGGTTGGAGAGCAGCCGCTTGAGGCAGATAGCGGTAAAATATGGATCTCAATGAACCCGCCTTGGCACTAGGGCGGAAGAGCTTCCGTCTTCGGAGGGAGAGAATGGTGAAACCAAACCTCCTCGTCATTGCGACGCTTGACACTAAAGGGAGAGAAGCAGAATACCTGAAAGGTTCTGCTTATGGGTGTGGAGTACAGCCTGTGCTCATGGATATCGGTGTCGTCGGCGTCCCGCAAACCCGGCCCGACATAACGAACAGAGATTTGGCGAGCGCGGCAGGGCATGACCTCGAAGAACTGATAAAGGCAGGAGACCGGGCCAAAGCCCTGAGGGCGATTCAAGAAGGCGGCTCCATCTTTGCGGGGCGCTTGCTCCAGGAGGGCAGGCTGGACGGCGTCATCGGGCTGGGAGGCGGGACAGGAACGGCGGTTGTCTCGCATATCATGCGTTCCCTGCCCTTCGGTCTTCCTAAAGTCATCGTCTCGACCGTGGCCTCCAGGGACGTGCGGGAGTTTGTGGCGACCAAGGACATCGTCATGTTCCATTCGGTGGCAGACCTCCTCGGCTTCAACCAATTCATTCGTCTCATTCTCGGCCAGGCCGCCCGCGCTGTCTGCGGTATGATGGACAAGGAGAGTTATGTGGAAGCGGCAAAACCGATGGTTGGCGTCACGACCTACGGCATCAACTCACAGTACGCTATCTTTGCTGAAGACCTCCTTCGTGAGAAGGGCTACGAAATGATGGGATTTCACGCGAACGGATGCGGGGGAATGGCCTTGGAAGAGCTGATTGCGGAGAATCGGCTCGCAGGGGTCCTCGATTTCACCCCCCATGAGATTGCCGATGAAATGTTCGGAGGCTATTGCAAAGGAATCGGCCCCAGCCGGCTTGAAACCGCGGGGGAAATGGGGGTCCCCCTTGTCTTCGCGCCCGGCGGGCTCGATAATGCAGTATTCAGTCCCTACTATCCCATGCCTCAAGAATTTTCGGGAAGGCGACAGCATGGTCATGACACGAGGTTCTGCGTTCGTATGGAGGCCCCGGAAATGGAAATGTTCGCGACGATCGTCGCGCAAAAACTGAACAAATCCAAGGGCTTTACCAGCGTGCTCATACCGACCAAAGGGTGGTCGGACGCAGACAAAGAAGGCATGGCTCTTTTCGATCCCGCTGTCGACCGGATATTTACCAACAGACTCAAAGGGCTTTTGGACCAACGGATTCCAGTGGAAGAGGTGGATGCACACATAAGCGACCAGGTCTTCGCGAAGAGGGGCGTTGAAATCCTCGACGAAATGATGAAGGAAAAGGCAAGGGGCACACCCCGTACATAGCCGAAGGGTCCTACCTCCTTAGCCCTGCTGGAAAGCGTTTTCTTTCAACGGCGCGTATTGACTATTTCCGCGGTTGTCGGTATTATCACCTGAAAGACAATACCTGAAGATTCATCGAGGAGGTTTCCTATGAGCACCGCTCTTGAATTCTTGAAGGAAAACAAGGTTTTCCACCTCGGAACAACGGACGGCACCAAAGGGAGGGTCCGCCCCTTCGCCTTCGTCATGAAAAGAAACAATACCATCTATTTCTGTACGGGGAAGGGCAAGGATGTCTACAAGCAGATGAGCCAGTATCCTGACATAGAGATTTGTGCAATGGGCTCCAACGACACGTGGCTCAGGATACGCGGCAAAATCGCCTTTGATGACAGCCGGGATGCGAAGGCACAGGCTTTCGCCGAGGCCCCAAATCTCATGAACATTTACAAGAAAGGGGCGGACGACGAGACATTCGTCACGTTCCACTTCACCGATGGGGTAGCGACTCTCTACTCTTTTGCCGGAGCGCCGAAGAATCTGCCACTAGTCTAAACCGTAGGCGGTCGTCTCCCGCACTCGTCCACGCTGATGAGGCCCCGGGCCTCAAAGAAGGCGCCTTTCGGCGCGGGAAGACCGAAGCCGGCTGCGGTTACCGCGAGATAGAGGTTCCGGGCAATGTAACCGGCATCCTGTAGATATGCCGGCAGGGCGCTTTTGCCGGCATATCTACAGGCTCATCCGCAACGGCCGCCCTCCATGTGAGCTCCAGGCCTTCTCCCTACCCTTCGATGCCCTTTCCCGAAAGTAGGGCATACCTATTGCATACCAGATCTCCAGAATGTTTCTTCTGAAGATACAATGGCAGCTCTACGGTCTAAAAGCCCCCGCCTTCTCTTGGATAGTCTCGGTTTGCCTGATCGTCTATTCGATCTACATCTATGGAAGCCATCTCAAGGCGTCAAGAAACCGACAGAGGGTGCTCTTCCTCGCCGAAAAGAGGCTCTCATCCCTCGGAGAGGGGGCGCCCGGCCAGCCCGGTGAAGGCATCTCCCGGTCGTTCTACGATTCCATAGCCTCGGTCTTCGACGACCTTCCCCTGCTCCAGCCAATATGGCGGGCCGTCGCCTCGTGTGTCCTCGTGACCGACCGCGACAAGGAAGGCAGGCTCTGGGTGAGCGAGGACATCGACCAGATCGTGGCCAACACGAAAGTGATCGACCATGATGGCTACAAGACAGCTCCTACCGTGATCTCGGGTGTCGGCCTCCTGGCCACGTTTCTCGCCATCCTCGTGGCCCTGCTGGACGTGAGGCTTGCCCAGAACAGGGTTCAAGGGCTCGACTTGCTCGTGCAGGGCTTGTCGGGGAAGTTCCTCTCTTCCGTGGCTGCCCTGGGTTGCGCCACCCTGCTTGTCCAGGCGGAAAAAGGGCTGTACCGTCCTGTCGTTTCGGGTATGGCGCGCTTGAGCGCGGCCCTTAGAGGAGTCCTGCCCAGGCTCCTGCAGGCCCAGATAATGTCGGACCTCCGGACGGACATGGCGGTGCAGGCCAGAATGTTCGGGGCCTTCGACGCGGACCTCAAGGGCGCTGTCAAAGAAGGTTTGTCGGAGAACCTAAGATCGGCAGTGGAAGCCCTGGGAAAAATGGCCTCGCTCCAGGAAGAGCTCAACCGGTTCGTGAGAGAGAATGAGGCACAGAAACAGCAGGCCATGACTGATCAGCTAAAAAGCGCGCTCCAGGACTTCGGCCAATCCCTCGGGGCGTCCCTGGAAAGGATGGCCACCAAGTTCGACGAAGCCCTCGCGCTCAACACCCACGGCCATTTTGTCCAGATATCGGAATCCCTGTCGAGCGCGGCTACCCTCCTTGAGCAAGTAAATGAGCAACTCGGGAGAAACCAGTATGTTCTCATAGACCTGGTCGATCTCGCGAGGGCTACCACCAGGACCGAAATAGAGGCCAGGAAGGCCCAGACCGAGCACTTGACCAGCACAATCGGCGAAATGATGACAAAACTCCAGGAAAAGATAGCCGAAACCATGACATCCATAGATACCACCATGGCCGGGGTTACGGGCAACCTGTCCGATAAGGTGATGGAGGTGGTCGATCTGGCCGGGGCTGTCACCAAGTCGGAGACGGAGGCCAGGAAGGCCCAGACCGAGCATTTGGCCAAAACGGTGGGCGAAATGATGGCAAAACTCCAGGAAAAGATGGCCGAAACCATGACATCCATAGATACCACCATGGCCGGCGTTACGGGCAACTTGTCCGATAAGGTAACCGAGGTTTCCACCGAGATGGCCTTGGCCATCAGGGAGACGTCCGAAAGGTCGACGAACAAAGCCAAGGAAGTGATGGAGAGCATATCCGCAAAGGTGGAGGAGCTTTCCACGGAGATGGCCACGGTCATCAGGGAGACGTCCGAAAGGTCGACGAACAAAGCCAAGGAAATAATTGACCGGGCCAGCACAGTCAGCTCCCGAAGCGCCACTCATCTGGCAGACCTTCTCGGAAGACACGCCTCCGAGCTTACCAGGGTGGAAGAGCTGCGAGACATGCTGGACGGCTCCATCAAAAGCTTTATCGGATCGATAGAGAAACATACCCGCCTGACGGACGGCCTGCAGCAGGCCACCGCCCAGGTGAACGTGGGCGTGGCGTCCCTAGGCCAGACCGCGAAATCGATCAAAGAGAGCCAGGAGTCGGCCGCCCGCATATCCGCCTCCGTGTCGGCACAGGTCGAGTTGATGAAGGGCGTCATTCAAAACCACGAACAGATGTGGGACCGGATCAAGTTGTCGATGGTCGAGTACGAGAAGATCTTCGGCGCTGTCGAAGGCCAGGCAGGGGAAATGCTCGGTCAGATCGCCCACCACCTTCAGGCCTACTCGGGAGCTACGGAGAAGCATTTCTCCAACCTGGCCCTCACCGCGGACACCCTCGTGTCCCAGGCAACCGGCCGCCTCTCCGGCTCCATCAAGGAGTTGTCGGAGCAGCTCGACGACCTGCAGGTTGCTCTCGGGTGCCTGGGTCGCGTGTCACAGGCAGGGAATTGATGGTGGCCGAACGCGAAACCTCATCCCCCCTTCCGAGTTCCTTCACCGATCTCATGACGTCGCTCGCGGTGATCTTCATCCTCCTTCTGTGCGCGTCCCTCAATAATTTCCAGCAGGAAGCGCAAACGACGAGGAACTCCATGCTCGAAGAGGTGCAGAAAGAGCTGAAAAGCTTCCTTGCGGGAGGCATCAGGGTCACCTCGGACCCGAAGGATCCCCTGGGCCTTCTCATACTCGTTCCGGAGGACCTCCTGGCCTTCCCTTTCGACCGGGCGGACATATCCTACGCCGGTGATACATTCCTGCGGGCTTTCGTCCCAAAACTTGCCGGAGCCGTCTGCTCCCCGAAGTTCGCGTCGGAGATCAACTCGATCGTGGTCGAGGGTCATACCGATTCGTCGGGAACGGATGAGTACAACTGGGACCTCAGCCAGAGAAGATCGATGTCCGTTGTCCGCGCGAGCTTGGCAGTCCTGTCCACCCAAGGCTCACTCGACGAGCGCTCGGCCTTTCTTCGCCTCCTGTCGGCAAGCGGAAGGGGCAGCGCCGAGCTCGCGTACGGACCCGGCGGCCAGGAAAATCCGGCCCTGAGCAGGCGGGTCGTCTTCAAGATCAGGGTCCGCTCCTTCGAGCAGAAGACACTGTCAGAGACGCTGGCATCGAGGCCGTCATGAGCGTGACGCCCAACCGAGGGGACCGCAGAATCTCCCTGGACGAGCTGCGCGCAACCATGGCGCAGATAACCGACAACATGAAGAGCTATGTTGCGTCTCTCGACGCGCAGGCAGGGGAAACGCATCTCCCGAACCTCGCCGCCGCCGTGAACAACATGGGTGCGGTCTTCCCGAACAAGCCGCCTTACAACCCGCGCTATACGGCGGAGTGGATTGCGTTCGCATCGGGCAACAGGAAAGACCTGGAGCCGAGCGCCTTGAGGTACCTCTGCTGGGAGCCGAACATCGCCACCAGTGACTCATTTCTCGCCTACCTCTGGAGAGCCCGTCTGAGGTTGAATTCCCGCCCCCTTGCCGGTCTGGTCCGCTCCTGCCATGCCCTGTGGAAGGCGGGTCCGGGACCATACTCGGCACCCGGAGTGATCAAAGACCTTGTCAAGCAATACGAAGGACCGAGCCAGGTGATCCTCAAGTGGAAATCGAACCCTAACGCCGTCTTTGGGGCACTCGGCCCCGAGACGCTCGGGCGAGCCTTGATCACTGAAGGAAAGAAACTGAGCAATCTCTTCGGAGAATGGTACCTCGATCCTGAATCTCCTTTTGCCAGGCAGATCGTGGAAAGGGCGTGCGCCCTTTGCCGCGATCGACTGGACGACCCCTCAATGACCACTATGAGAATACTCTTCGGGGAGCTTCTCTCGTGGGGCGGGTGGGACATACCCGTCTTGAGGCAGGAGGTGGAGGCCCTCATTCTCTGCGCCGCAGACGGTCCGACGCGCAATACCCTCAAGAAATTCGTCACGATACACAGAAAGCTCGGTGATCCGCGGCTGCCGAAGAACCAGGCGAATTGGGCGGGGATAAGCCCGGAAGCCAGAGACAGATTCGAGGGATGGCTTGTTGGGAAGCCCTCTACCCCAGCGGTTTCCCCGGCGACACCGCTGCCTGCCTCGGCAGGCAAATCCATGCAGCGGGTTTACCGGCGGGGCCAGGGCTGGACATGGCAGCGCGTGGAGGAGACACAGTACGAGCCGGCGCACTTCGAGCATTCAGGGTCTTAGGTCACTGCCTTTCACACCCTTTCAATAAACAGCTCAATCGTTAGGACACTTTCTTTAGCGCCTTATGTGACGCTCAAATCGTCGGCTCGCCCGATATTCCAACGGACGCCTTCTGAAATGCACCTTACTGTCGCGTCCTTACCTCTGGAACCCCAACTCTCCTTTCTTTCGGTTGGTCCACGCCGATGCCGAAGGTCAACACGCCGTAATGCCGTGCCGGTCGTGAGACTACTTCGCGTTCAGTTTTGCGATCTCCGCATCGCCAGGCCAGGCCGCATTGAACAGATGGGTCGCCTTCCCGTTCTTCATGATCCCCATCGGGACGGGCCGGCAGAAGTTGCATTTGAGGCCGTAGACCGCTTCCAGATCTACGTACATCTCGCCGAACACCGATTGCATCCGAACGGTGCGAAGCGCCTCAGCAACCTTCACAGGGTCGACGGAATTGGCTTTCTTCACTGCCTCAATAAGCATGAACAGGTTATCATACTGGTCATAGAATACGCCGGGGGCCTTGTCCCCGTACTTCTTCATATACCAGTCGGCGACCTCCTTTGCCCTGGGGTTCGTCGGTTCGGTGAGGGAGTTGTTCAGAATCACCCCTTCCACGGCATCCTTCCCCGCAATCTCGGCAAGGGCAGTCGGGTCGACATAACTGGCCACTATGAGCCCTTTGTATCCGAGTTCCCGGAGGGCCTTGATGGCGAGCGCCTGGTCACGCCCGGCGGTACCTCCCAGATCGATGAGATCGGGCTTAGCCGCAACCAGCTTGGTGGCCATAGGGTAGTAGTCGGTTGCCCCCCGTTTGAAAAACTCGTTACTCACTACCTTGAATCCCACGTTCTTGGCAACTCTCGCCCGTGTCTCGGCTTCGACAAATCCGGTCTCATCGCTGGGGTCGAGGAGGGCCGAACTCTTTATCTGCTTATAGTCCTTTGCCAACCAGGGGTAGAGCGCAAAAGCGGCCTCGTCGCAGAAGGCCGCTCTGAAGCTTAAGGGGTAATTCGGGGTTGGTCAAATGAGTCGAACCTGAGGCTACGGTCATCTGGAGGACCTTCGCCTGTGTGGTCTTTTCCACGAGGGGAACGGAGGTCAGGGCACCCGTGCTCATAATGAATTTTATTCCCTGGGCCAACAACTTCTCCAGGTTGGACAGGGACTCCGCAGGCACGTACTTGCTGTCGAAGAATTCCATCCTGACCACATACGGTTCTCCCCCGACCGTAAAACCTTTTTGGTTGATCACCTCCGCCGCATGCTCCATCGCCCGCTGCGCCGCGATGCCGAGAGTAGCCGCAGGACCGGACAACGGAAAGTTCCCCCCCACGACCATTTCCTTGGGAGCCGAGTAGCCTGTTCCAAGGAATACACAGAAGAACAGAACGATCCCAACCAAACTCACCGCCAACCTTTTCATCTTCTCCCTCCTCTTTTCTTATGAAGACTCGCCAGAAATTGACTGTACACTCTACGCTTTGATCACGTCAATCCGGCTCTCGTTTCCTAAAACAGCTTACCATGGTGGGGTCCGGACGCCCATTACAACCTTGCTTCTGATCGCACGGCCTTAGCCTTCCACAGACAGGCCAACGAGTGACATGACGTGATCTCTTTTTCCGGCACCGTTCCCTATTTCGGCAATGCCGATTCTACCACTCGCCGTTTCTTCTGGCCAGAGAAATTATGACCCCTTCGTCAAGTATATTCCGTAAGCAAAGAATTCTTTATAAGACGGCTAAGAGGAGACGGCAAATATTGCCGTTTTGAAAACAATGAAGACACGGCGCATTGTTAAGCCTCGTGAACAGTTGGTTGCTGGTAGTTGCCCCGGAGATTTCTTGTCCGGAATACGTGATTGGAAGGAGGATGTGAAAATGAGACGTGATCAATGGACCATAGCGCCCCTTGTTCTCGCCACGGGAGTGGTTGAGAAATCCCTCACTGTTTTCCACAGGGACCATGGGGTCAAAAAGGAAGGCCCTGTTGTGGCCTGGCTACTGACGAATGGCGACCGGAAGATTCTCGTGGACACCGGTATCTTCGGTCCTTCGTCCGCATCGGACAAGATCGGCGTTTTTTCGCGGACTCCCGAGCAGAGGATGGAGGTCCAGCTGGGCCGCTTCAGCGCGACGCCGAAAGAGATCGACCTGGTCATCAACACCCATCTTCATTCCGATCATTGCGGCGGCAACGCCTATTTCCCCGGGGCGCGCTTCCTGGTTCAGAAGAGGGAGATGGAGTACTTCAAACACCCTCTTCCCGCTACCAAGCCGGAGTACAACTTCGAAATCAGAGAAAGCGATTTCGAGCTCCTCGACGGCGATGCAGAGATAGCCCCCGGCATTAAGACGATTCTGACCCCTGGACACACGGTGGGAAGTCAGGCCGTTCTGGTGGAGACTGCATCGGGTCTTTACGTCATCGCCGGAGATACGGTGCCCCACTTTGAGAATATGGAAGTCCCTGCCAATGAGCCGTTCTGGCCCACCGGACTCTACATAGATCTGAGGGAACTTTACGAAAGCCTCCACAGGCTGAAGAGCCTCGGGGGTTTCATTCTCCCCGGTCATGACATGCTGGTTCTGAAGAAAAACATATATCCTTGAATAGAGGGCCAGGGAAGAGGCAGTTTCCATACAGAGAGGGCTATTGTTCTATCGCCCATGTGTACGCGTGAGCGTATTCGTCTTCTCGCGGCGGGAGTCGCAGCGTAATATACAAGCATGGAGGAGGTACGAATATGAAGCTAGCGGGAAAAACGGCACTCATCACGGGCGGAGGCACGGGGATCGGACTTGCCGTTGCCCAAAAGTTTGTAAGTGAAGGAGCGAAGGTCGTTATCACCGGGCGCCGCCGGGACGTGCTCGAAGAAGCTGCGAAGCAGTTCCCTGCAGGCGCGGCGGCAATCTGTCCCGGAGACGTGTCCCTGCCCGAAGATGATCGGAGAATGATAGAGACGACGCTCGCTTTTGGGGGCGGATTGGATATTCTCGTGAACAACGCGGCGTTCAATGTGCAGGGATCGATAACCGAGCTTTCCATTGATGATTGGCAGAGCCACCTGGCGGTGAACCTGACCGGCCCATTTATCCTAATGAAGATGGCGATACCGACCATGATCAAGGGCGGCGGGGGATCGATCATAAACATATCTTCCCTCGGGGGCTTGAGATCCGTGCCTGAGAAACCGGCGTATTGTACGACCAAAGCCGGCCTCATCATGCTCACGCAGCAGGCCGCACTCGATTATGGACGGCATAATATCCGCTGCAACGTAGTCTGTCCGGGCGGCGTCGAGACTACCATGACGGGGCGGACAATTACTGCCCTTGCAAAAACCCTCAATATCGACGAACAGAGCGCAGCGGCCCTCCTTTCCGAAGATGTGCCCCTCGAACGGATGGCAGTACCGTCCGAGTTGTCGGGAATTTGCCTCTATCTGGCGAGCGATGACGCATCGTTCACCACTGGCGGCGTTTTCGTCATCGACGGCGGGGCGAATGTCGTAGACGTCGGGCGTCTCGCAGTGTCAAGGGCACTAAAGAACAAGGGCACGTGATAAAGAAGAAAATCCCGTATTCCCCACGAAATCGGGGAATAGAATATTTTTGCTGACAGCATACGAGATTTTGCTTGCAATGAAGTCTTGCTAATGGTAAGTAACGAAAGGCCGCTCGATTAGGACCTGTGCGACCGTCGGGATGGATACCGCATTCCTGACGGCGCATGGCAGACCCTATCCCGGGGCCCGATAAGCTGGTATTCAACCAATTAAGAGGCGGCTCAAGTGTTGTTCGAGATCAGATCGGGAGCATTCAAACGAAGATAACGCACAGGGAGGGAACATGCAGAGGGCACTGATCGGATTGGCCTTTCTTTTGCTGGTTTTCTCGGCGTTCACTGGCGTAGTCGTGGGCAGCGCCGAACGAATTGGTACTGGGTTGCAACTTCATCTTATCCGGGCCGGCAGCCACGCTGGGCATCGCGACGCAGCGCGGCGCCGAGCACGCTGCTGAGGTGATCAACAGGACCGGGTTCAAGGTTCAGGGGGAGCAGTACGTCCTCAAACTCGAGTACTTCGACAGCAAGTACCTGCCGGCTGAGGGAATGTCGAACCTGGAGAAAATGTTGAACCATGGGATACGGTATATTTTCACCCTCTCTTCCGGCGTCTCGGTTCCCCTCGTGGAGAGGACCAATATGGCAAAAATGCTCCAGTTGACCGACGGCTCAGGGGCCGATCATCTGACCAACCCCAAATATCCATTGAGCTTTAGGGTAACTCCCAATAACGAGACCGCATACGCGGTATATCCGTGGCTCGCGAAGAAATATCCGCAGATAAAGACCATTGCCAACATCAATCCCACCGATGAGGCCGGATTCACGGAATCTGCGACGCGTGTGAGGTGCGCCAAGAACCTGGGAATGAAGAGCATAGCCGACGAAATGTATAAACGGGGGGCCACGGACTTTTATCCGGTGGCAACGAAGATAACTGCGCTCAAGCCGGATATGGTCGATTTTGGCTGCACCCTCGGCAGGGACCAAGCGCTCTGCGGCAAAGCCCTCCGGGAAGTGGGGTATAAAGGCATGATGCTGGTCAATTATCCCGACCCCGGGGCCTTTGTGGAGATGGCCGGACGTGATGCTGCGGAGGGGGCGATTCTTTCCAGTGCAATAACGGAACCTCAAACCCCGAAACAAAAGGAGCTCTATGAGTTCTATGTGAAGAAATTCGGCAATCCTGTCATCAACAAGTTCTATGATAGCTACGATCCTATTTTCATGTTCGTGGAGGCCGTGAAAAAGGCGAATTCTCTTGACCCTGCTCAGATTGCGGAGGCGCTCAGAACCGTTCGATGGGATTCGGTATACGGAGAAATGTACGTAGGCATGGAGTCCCTTTATGGAATCAAGTCGTGTTTCTGCCGGCCCCTTCCCATGGGGATCATCAAGAATGGAAAACCAATGCATCTGGACACTGTCCCGTGGCCTTCCAACGAGGTGATCGCAAAGCTCGTACGTGACTAGTGAAGCCCCCGGTCCATACCGAGCAGCGCGCTTTTTAGCTTCAAGCGTCCTACATAGGAGAGCGAAGTGAGCGCAGCATTCGGCCAGATCTTTCTCACCGGCATTACCATGGGCCTTATTTACATAATGGTGGCCCTCGGGCTGACCCTTGTGTTCGGCGTTATGCGCGTCGTGAATTTCGTCCACGGCGAGATGGTGATGCTCGCCGCTTTTTCCATGTACTACATTTACGGCGTCTGGCACGTGAATTTCGTGCTTGCCCTTGTCGTTTCGGCTGCCCTTGTTTCCGCCGTCGGAGTTTTCTTCCAGAGGTACCTTTACAAGCCGCTGAAATATGACATGGACAGCGTGATGATCTGCGCCCTTGGCGCCTCCTATGCGATCAAGTCAGCCAGTTGGCTCGCCTTCGGGCCGGTGCCGCGCCACATTCCGACGGTGTTTCCCGGGATGCTCCATTTCTTTGGGGCCTACCTCTCGAAGGAGAGGGCCGCCGCCTGCGTGATATGCATCGCCCTGACCGCCGGTCTTTATCTGGTCCTGCACAAAACCAAAATGGGCAAGGCGATCCGGGCCGTCGAGCAGGACAGCGAGGCCGCCCAGGTGCTGGGCATCAGCATTGACGGCGTGAACGCGATGGTCTTTGTCATTGGCTGCTCCCTGGCGGCGGTGGCCGGCACTTTTTCCGGCATACTGTTTGCCGTGGAGCCGGAGATGGGATCGGACCCTTTGATGAAGTGCTTCATGATCATCCTCATAGGAGGCATCGGCAGCATTCCGGGAGCGATTGTAGCCGGCCTTATGCTTGGCCTCATCGACAGCTTCAGCGAGACATTGTTTAGCGGGGAGATGGCCTTCATCATCGGATTTGCCCTCTTGATGTTCATTCTCATCGTAAGGCCAAAGGGCTTCTTTGGCTATGACATAAGCGAACTGACCACCAGGAGGAAGGAATAGCGATATGCTTAAGCTCATTCAAAAATTCGGGGCGCCGGCTATCGTATGTTTTCTGTTCCTGGCCCCCATTCTTGTTACCAGCAACTTCTACCTGCACGTCATGATAATGATGTGTATCAACGTCATCATGGCAACGAGCATGTGGCTCCTCGCCACCACCGGGCTTCTCTCCTTTGGGCAGGCAGGCTTCATGTTCATCGGGGCGATGACCTCGGCCCTCTTGGTAAAGAACCTCGGATGGCCTTTCTGGGTCTGTATCCCCCTGGCCGGGATCATTCCTGCCCTCGTGGCCCTCGCGGTCGGCCGCGTCTGCATCCACATCAAGGGGGCCCAGTTCTTCATGGTCACCATGGCTTTCGGTGAATTGATCCGGGGTATTTTCGCTTACTTCAGAAATCCCTTCGGCGGATGGTACGGCATCATAAATATCCCGCCCCCAGAGCCGCACCGCTATTTTACCCCCCTCAACAAGGTCGGCTTCTACTACCTCGGTGTTACGCTTATGGTGATCACCTGCTGGGCGGTTTACCGGGTAAGCCGCTCGCGCATCGGGATGATTTTCTGGAGCCTGAGAGAGTCGGAGACGCTGGCAGATTCTATCGGGGTCAACGTAAGGAAGCACAAGCTTCATGCCTTTCTGTTCGCGGCCTTTTTCGCCGGCATAGCCGGCACGTACTACGCCCACTATCAGTCGTACATAAGCCCGCTGGTCTTTACCGTGCAGATGTCCCTCAGTGCGCTGATTTTCGTCGTGGTGGGAGGCATGTGGAGCTTCGGCGGCCCGATCTTCGGCGCAGCAACCCTCACATTGGTCCCGGAGTTCTTCCGAGCCACGGGGGTATACCAAATGTTGATTTACGGCGTGATTCTCGTTTTTGCCGTGCTCTTCATGCCCAGGGGAATCGTTGGCGTGCTGGAAGAAAAGGTTTTTCCCCTGCTGTTAAGAGCGCGTAGGGCTGCGAGCGGCGCGTACGATCAACCCTGAAAACGGGTCGTGGAGAGAAAGGGACGGACGATGAAATTCCTGGAGACCAAAGGATTAACCAAGGCTTTTGGCGGGTTGGTCGCCGTAGATGACTTGAACCTCGCCGTCGACAAGGGCGAAATTGTCGGCGTGATCGGACCCAACGGCGCCGGCAAGACGACTGTATTCAATCTCATAAGCGGCATGCTGCCCTGCACCAGGGGGAAGACGTATTTCAATGGAGAGACGATAACGGGAATGAGCATGCACCAGATTGCCGAGAGGGGGCTTGCCAGAACCTTTCAATTGCCGAGACTCTTCGGCAACTTCACGGTACGAAGGAACATGCTGATGGGGCTCCACCTCAGCGCCGAAACGGGCTTTTGGAAGTGCCTGTTCAATTCGTCGAAGACGAAGGCGAGCGAGAGCAAGCTTGCGGCCAGGGCGGATGAGATTTTGGAGGAAGTGGGGCTCGGCGGGCGGAAGGAAGAATTGGCATACAACCTGCCCCACGGCCTTGCAAAGACCCTTCAGGTGGCCCTCAGCCTGGGCTGTGACCCGGCACTGCTGCTCCTTGATGAGCCCATGACCGGGATGAACATGGAAGAAGTCCAGGAAATGGCCGGACTCATCAGAAGACTGAGAGACAGCAGGAACGTAACCTTCGTCATCGTGGAGCATAACGTCAGGGCGGTGATGGGTCTGAGCGACCGCGTCGCGGTGCTCAATTTCGGAAAA
The DNA here is from genome assembly GCA_963749525.1 of uncultured delta proteobacterium. Taxonomy (GTDB): domain Bacteria; phylum Desulfobacterota; class Syntrophorhabdia; order Syntrophorhabdales; family WCHB1-27; genus CAVVNC01. The sequence continues at coordinate 25,094 of CAVVNC010000048.1, read as the reverse complement.
AAGATCGCCGAGGGGAGACCCTCTGAGATAGCTCAAAATGGAGAAGTAATTCGAGCCTACCTGGGGGGTACCGATGATGTTGCTTGAGGTCAAGAACATCGTTGTCCATTACGGTAAGGGAATGGCCCTCAAAGGCGTGAGCTTGAGCATGGAGCGGGGGGACATTGTCACCCTGATCGGCGCTAACGGCTCCGGGAAGACAACGTGCCTGAAGGCTATCTCCGGCGTGAAGGCAATCAGCTCCGGGGAGATTTGGTTTGACAACCGGAGAATCGACATTGAAACGCCGCGAACGATTGCCCAACTGGGGATTGCCCACGTGCAGGAAGGAAAGAGATTGTTCTCCCGCATGACGGTAATGGAGAACCTGGAGATGGGGGCGTTTCTGCGAAAGGATAGGAACGGCATACAGAAAGACCTGGACCGTGTCTTCACCTATTTTCCGAGACTGCTGGAAAGGAAGAAACAGAAGGCCGGCAGCTTGAGTGGTGGGGAGCAGCAGATGCTGGCCTTCGCCCGGGGGCTGATGATGAGGCCAAAACTCCTGCTGGTCGACGAGCCCACAACGGGTCTGAGTCCGGTGCTCGTCAAGGAGCTCGGTAAAGCCTTGATGGAGATCAACCAGGAGGGAGAATCGATTCTGCTCATAGAACAGAACGCCGCCCTCGCTCTCCAGATCGCAAGCAGAGGGTACGTGCTTGAAACCGGCAGCGTCGTGGTCTCGGGAGAGAATAAGGAGCTGCTCCAGAATGACTATGTAAAAAAGGCCTACCTGGGGCTTTGAGCACTGATACTCAAAAGATCTGCTTCACCCTTTCAGCGTGAATGAGCCCCCTCGACACGCCACCCTTTATAAGGATGGCCGCTACTTCCCGTATACCCCGTACTCTTTTGCCGCGTCCATCATGGCCCGCAGGTTGTCCGGATCGCCCTTGTCCATGCTCGCCGCGCCGGTGAGAATATAGCCGCCGCCGGGGGCGCATGTCTCGATGAGCTTACGGCAGCTTTCCTTGACCTGCTGCGGCGTGCCCGTGCAGAGGATAGAGGCGGGAAGGTTGCCCGCTATGCAGGCATTGTCGCCCAGGACCTTCTTTGCCAGCCCCATGTCCATGGTCTCGAAGTGCCAGACCACCGTGCCCCGGGGCATGTCTTTGATGATCTCGAGCCTTTCCGTATAGTTCCCTTCCGCAAAGGCCAAAGGAACGAGGCCCTCTTCTATGAGCCCCATCATGACCTTCCTGAAAGTGGGCCAGTAGAAGGTCTCGAACTGTTTGTTCGACATGAAGCCGCCCGTACCCTTGTGGAGCGGTATGAATATGATCGGGGATCCGGAGGCATTGGCCATGCGCACCGACTCGTCGACGGCGATGGGGACCAGCCTCTCCATTGCCGTCATGAGCTTTTCAGGCCGCTTGTACATGTCCATCATGATGCCCTTGGTCCCTCTCAGCATGTCGCCTATGAGGTCATAGGGCGCTCCGTTCATGCCGCCCCATACGTTGGGAATCCCGGCTTCCAGGGATGCCTTCCCCACCTCCATGACTGCCTTCTGCCACCTCACTCCCTCCTGGGCTGCGTCGAGGAGGGCGAGTACTGACGCCCTCACCTCAGGATCGCCGAACTGGGTGATATACGCGACCGGAATACCCACGAACGGCGTCAAGGGACCGAGCTTGCCAAAGCCGCCGAAGGCCCCGATTGACCGGGGCAGGAAGGTCCGGAAGAGGTAATCCGCCGGATCCCTGATGAAATCGTCATACTCCTCCGGAAGCATGTACTCCCCTTCCACGTACTGGTACATGGGCACATCGTCCGCGAGGCCGTGTCCGGGCCAATAATGGAGCCTGTAATCGATGGCGTCGATCATGCGTCCGGGGAGAACCAAACCGGGGCCCACGAAGGAATCCATCTCGAAGTCGTTCATGAACTTGAGCCAGGAATCGCGCAGGGCATCGTAGTCATACATGACTTTCTTCAGGGTGCCCCCCGCGTAGATCGCGGGGAAGAAGCCGGAAGGGAGCATCACCGGCACGCGGTCAGGCTCCGATAAGGTGATCGCCTTGATGAACCTGGTGACCCTTTCCTTGTACCCTTTTTCCGCCTCGGGGCTTGAGAATTGAACGCCCGGGGCAGAAAGCCATTGCTTGAAGCGCTCATCCCGTCTCTCACCCGGTGTGAGCCGTTCCCATTCCAACCCTTCTGTCATCTCGATAGGTCTCCTTTTAGGAATCATCGATCGCCGAAATGAGGCACCCTCTCGCTCTTCCGGCGAGAACCACGAGGCCTCCAGCCCGTCGGAATCAGCATGAAAGGATGGCGCCGGGAAAAGAGTTCAAACCCTCGCCCTGAAGGGCTGCCTGATGATCGTCTTGAGCTTGTCGGGCGACGTTCTTCTGGGATCGCCCAGGTAGATCTCGTGGTGTTTGCCGCTAATGAGAGCACCCTTCTCTTCGATGAACGCGTGCACCCGCGCGATCGTGGGGCCTTCCTCGGCATAGGGGCCCACGTACATGATCTGGGCTGCTTTCCCTTCGGCGAAAGACCCGAACCTCACCAGATCGAGAGCGGCCAATCCCTTTTTCTTTCGTGCCGACCCAATTGAGCTTGAGACCATGTCGATCGTCACGAATTCCGGCTGGGCTATCATGGATGTCCATTTCCACTTGTCCTTATTGCCCGCCATGAAATAGGACGGATCGTCCGCCCACCAGAGCCCCTCCAAAGGGAACACGGCGTAGTCAATCTGGAGGCTGCCCTTCTTGACCATGAACTTCAGGGTGTAGGAGACGGTGAACAAGGCCTCGACAGCTTCCCTATAGGGGCGCGACGTATTGGGATCCCCTTCCCCGTCTACCATGAGGAAGTCCATGGCAGGGACGTCAACGACTTCTATCTGCCGGACAGAGGGCTGGTACAGGGCTCTTGAGGTCCTTCTTGTAGTCGATCTTCTTCATGACCAACCCTTTCTTCGAGGTCGGACTACCCTATTACTCTTCCGCCATAGGGTAGTCTCATTGCTCATCACGGCAACGGCCCCCGCAAAGCACGGCTTAAAAAGAGGGAGCGCGCGGCGGGCCCCCGTGGGATTAAGCCTCCTGGAGCATCTTCAAGACGGAGCTCTCGACCAAAGCCCCCTCCTTCTTGAAGAAGTCCTCCATGTAGGGCGCGGCGAGGTGTTTCTGAAGGGCCTCGAGGCTCTCCCATTTCTCGATGATGGTGACCACGTTCTTGTCGAGGGTCTGAATCGGCACGCCTATCTCGAAGTCTATTGTCGAGACGTATTGAAGGCACCCCTTTTCCTGGCTCACCTTGCCGGCTATTGACTTGAACAGGGCAATGTACTCCTGCACTTTGCCGGGCTTGACCCTCACAGAGACCACTCCGTAGATCATATCAGCTACCTCCTATCGTATTTTGGTTTGTATGCGTGAAAAAGACATGCCGACGGCCCTTTAGAACAAGCGACCCGATCGTATGAGAAGATGATATAGGATCAGCCGCAAGAAAGCCATCCTTTTCGTACGGTCCGTCGCGTTCGCCTTAAGGACGCCGATAACCTCGGCTGCGCCCTTTTTGGCCCCTAAGAGAAGTCCTGCTCCTACAAGCACACGGCCGAAAAGGCCGTGCTCGCCCTTTTCCATCTATCGGGCTGCCTCCCTGACCATGCGTACCCCCATTTCGAATGCCTGATCGCAGTCCCTGGGAAATACCTCTTCCCTTCTTTTCGCCCTCTGCGCCACATCGAAGAAGTCGGAGACAACCTTGGAGTAGTCGTCAAACTGATAGGTCTCGAAGCTCATCAGGGACTCGGAAGTGCCGAAGACCATCTTCAGCATCATCTCGTTGAGGCCGATGTGCTGCCCCCCGTGCTGGCCGATCCGCTCCTCCGGGGCGTTCATGGTGTAAATGAAGCCGGTGTCGATGGTCCTCGGAAAAAGCGTCGTCGGGGGGTTCGTGTATGCCAGGTACGGGAAGAGCAGGCGCTCCATGAACGATCTCATCTCCCCTGTGACGGTCCCGAAATAGATGGGAGACGCGAGGATCATGGCGTCTATCTCTTCGACCTTCGCCAGAACAGCCGACAAATCGTCATTCACCACGCACTTGCCGTAACTCTTGCCGCCGATGGTTTTACAGGCAAAACAGCTCACACACCCCTGGAAGCTCAAATCGTAGAGGTGGATCAATTCCGTCTGGGCACCTCGCGATGCCGCCCCTTCGAGGGCCTTGTTCAGAAGGGTCGCAGTATTCCACGTCTTTCTGGGACTTCCGTTGACGCCAATCAGCTTCATTTGAGCTACCTCCGCTCTTCGGTCTCGTTTTTTCGGTCCCTTCCGGAAAAAGGAATCCCAAGGGGAGAAGACAGGCTGGATCCCCCTATGTTCCGGCGTTGAGCTTTTCAGCGATTATGCGCCTCAGCTCTTTCTTGTCGATCTTCCCCACGTTCGTCATAGGGAAGGCATCGACTATCTCGAGCCGCTCGGGGAGCTTGAAGGTCGAGATGTTCCGCTCGTTCTTGAGAAACGCCTGAAGACCGGCGAGGGTGAGCGTCTTTCCCGGCTTGGTCCGGACGAAAACGCATCCCCTCTCCCCGAGAACCCGGTCGGGCATGGCTACGAAGGCGCAGTTCTCGACGTCCGGATGGGCGAGAATATGGTTCTCCACTTCTTCGGCACTTATCTTTTCCGCGCCCCTGTTGATGGTGTCCTTGATTCTCCCCTCAACCGAGATGTACCGCCCTTTATACATGCTCACCACGTCTCCTGTGCGGTAGAAACCGTCGGCGGTGAAAGCCTTCCTGTTGTATTCCGGGGAGTTGTAGTAGCCCCGTATGGTTATGGGACCGCGCACGAGGAGCTCGCCCCTCTCCCCGTAAGCCACTTCTTTCTCGTTTTCATCGACCACCCGGATCTCGTCCTCGTCGAACATGGGCGCCCCCTGTGAGTTGAGAAGTATCTCCTCCCCGTCGCCGATGCGGCTCCAGAAGCCCATGCCTTCGCCCATCCCGAGGTTCTGGAAATAGTCGCAGCCAAGGATGGGCTTTATTCTCTTCGCCACCTCCGCGTTGAGCTTCGCCCCGCCGGCGATGACGTAGCGCAGGGACAATAGGTCGTACTCGCGAAGCTGGGGGAATTCCATCCACCTTATGAGGAGCGCCGGGGGCGTCGGCATGAGGGTGATCCGCTCGGTCTGGATGGCCGAAAGAACCGTCTCCGTCTTGGTACTGGGGATCAGCACGACCTTGGCGCCCTTATGGAGACCTCCGAGGAGGCCGGGGTTGCAAAGGGCGAAGTTGTGGTTCACCGGGATGCAGATGCCGATGACCGTCTCTTCGTTAAGGCCGCATATGTCACCTGTGGCTCTGAAATTGAGGCTGTAGTCGTTGTGGGTCCTCGGGATGATCTTCGGCACCCCGGTCGTTCCTCCCGAAAGCTGGAAGAGCGCGGGTTGAAGGGGGTCGGGGCGGTAGTCGGCGAGCTTACCCTGGTCGATGCGCTCCTCGATCTTGTCTTCCAGAAGATCGGAAATGCTTATGAAGCCTCTCTCCACAGGCGCCCCCGAGACGAACTGGAGCGCCATGTCCGGAGCCTTCTTGCGGACCTCGGCCGAAAGGGCCTGATGGGAAAAGTCCTTATATCGTGCAGGCATCATGTGGGCCCGTGCCCCCGTGAACTGGGCGAAAAAGGTAATCTCCGCGTCCCTGTGGGCCGGCAGCGACATAATCGGTATCGCCCCTATCTTCATTGCAGCATAGAAGCAGTAAACGAACTCCAGCTCGTTGGGGAGCTGGAAGACGATGCGGTCGTAGGGTTTAAGGCCCCTTTCGATGAAGTGAAGGGCAAGCCTTGTTGACCTTATCCCCAGCTCACGGTACGTGACGTACGTCCCCTCGCAGGCGAGGGCGATCCTGTCTCCGTAGCGGTTGACGGCCCCGTCAAGCTCCTCCCCTAGGGTCCTGTCGACCCAGAGGCCCTTCTCCCTGTAACGCTTGATAAAAGCTTCCGGATAAGGAACGAAGCCTTCGAGCATGGCAGCCTCCTTGCGAGTGTACCGGTTGAGCCCTGCTTATACGGGCGTGCCCGTCTTCATGGCGGAGGCGGCAGCCATCACCGCGTCCACGATCTGCTGGTACCCGGTACAACGGCAAAGGTTGCCGGAGATGGCCCTGCGGACCTCTTCCGTGGTCGGCTCAGGATTTTCATCGAGAAAGGCAACCGCTGCCATCACCATGCCGGGTGTGCAGAAGCCGCACTGGATGGCCGCATATTTCACGAAGGCCTCCTGTACCGGGTGGAGCTTCTCCCCCTGGCTCAAACCCTCGACGGTCAGGATTTCTTTTCCCTGCGCGGCCACGGCGAGGACCAGGCACGATGCCACCGGTTTCCCGTCCATGAGGACGGTGCAGGCCCCGCACTCACCTTCGTTGCACGACTTTTTCGTTCCCGTGAAGCCCAGCGTCTCCCTCAAGACCTCGACGAGGGTTCTATGCGTCTCTACGCTCACGTGATAATTCTTCCCGTTCACCTTGAGCACGATATCCTGCTTCATCTATCTCCTCCATTATTGGGGCTCAGCGCCCCCTCCACAGGCAAAGCCTGCGGAGCCTCCCCCTCAGCCTCGCTTCGCTCGTTTTGTCGCTGGCTCAGCGCCCCCTCCAGTGGCAAAGCCTGCGGAGCCTCCCCCTCAATCTCGCTGCGCTCGTCTTGGCGGTGGCTCAGCGCCCCCTCCGCTGGCATTGCCTTGCGGAGCCTCCCCTCTAGTCCCACTTTGCTCGTTCGGTGCATGGCCGCGACCCGCATCGCGACCCCCTCTACCCGCAGCGAAGCAGCCGGAGCCTCACGTACCCCTGGCCCTTTTTCCGGCCTCCATGACAGCCCTTCTCGTCAATACCTCGACCATGCTGCAGCGGTATTCGAGGGACGAGCGCAGGTCGGTGATAGGCCTGCACTGCCCGCCGGCAACGCGCCCTGCCTCCCCTGCAGTCGACTCCTCTATCGGCTTTCCCTCGAGCCGCTCTTCCGCCTCAGGTACCCTGATGGGGGTAGGTGCAACGGCGCCGAGGGCCACTCGCGCACCCGTGCAGAGTGTCTTGTCTTTGCCGAGGGTAAGGCAGACGGCCACGCCCACGAGGGCGAGGTCCATGGCATGCCTGCGCATGAGTTTGAGATAGCATCCGCCCGACAGAGGTTCCGGCTTGGGAATGAGAATGTCCGTCACTATCTCGTCCTTTCCGCAGCAGCACGCCTTCGGTCCCAGAAAGAAGTCTTCCACTTTGCAGATTCTCTCCCCGGTCCGCCCTTTGAGGCAGACAGACGCACTTAGGGCGATGAGGGGAGGAGCCGTGTCGGCTGAAGGCACGGCGGATGCCAGGTTGCCGCCTATGGTAGCGAGGTTCTTGACCTGAGCCGAGGCCATGACAGAGACCGCATCCCAAAGGGGCGTATACATCTGCCTCACCACGTCCGACCTTTCAATCTCGGAAAGAGTCGTGAGGCTGCCTATGCGCAGGCCTTCTTTGTCGTTGAAGGTGATGCCCTTAAGCCCCTCCACGGCGGCGAGACTTATGAGGTGGTTGCACGCGACCTCACGCCTCTTTATGGCCACAAGCAGATCCGTGCCCCCCGCGATGAGCCGCGCGGTTTCACCGTATCTGCCCATAAGGCCGATCGCCTCAGGAAGGGTTGCCGGCGTGTGATACTCGAACGCGGGTAGTCTTCGTATGAACATCACTTTCCCTCCTTTCGTTTCAGGGCCTCGAGAATCTTTTCCGGGGTGATGGGCAGGTCCTTGATCCGCACTCCCACAGCATCGTAGACACCGTTGGCTATGGCGGCCATGGTAGAGCATGAGCTTGCCTCCCCCGCGCCTTTTGCGCCGAAGGGACCGTACGGGTCATGGGTGTGGACATGCTCGACGAAATACTCGGGTACGTCCATAGCGGTCGGCTGCTTGTAATCGCGCCACGTGTGGTTCATGCTGCGTCCCTTCTCGTCGTAAAGCGACTCTTCCCAAAGGGCATGGCCCGACATGTGGGCGCTCCCGCCGTTCACCTGTCCCTCGAGCGTGGCGGGGTTGATAGGCTGGCCCGCGTCGTCGCCATGGACAGCCTTGATGAGGTCCACCTTTCCCGTCTCCTTGTCTACCGCCACCTCGACCGCGGTGGCGATGAAATCCAGGCCATGGCACAGATTCCCTTTGCCCGTCTTCCAATCCACGATGTCAATGTCCAGGGCCGCCCAGTTGCCCCGGCCGTAGAGGGGTGCCCCTTTCTCGTAGTACGCCTTCCTGACGGCCCGGAGCCAGTCTATGCCCCTTTCGGGATCTCCCCTCACGAAGAGGCGCTTGTTCTCGAACTCGATCTCCTCCGGACTGGCGGAAAGGGTCGGAGCGACTAATTCTGCGAGCTGTTTCTTCAGGTCCCTGGCCGCAGCGATCGTCGCGTTGCCGTCCCAGTACGTGGCCCGATCGCCGAACATGCCTGAATCGAGGATGGCCGTGTCCGAATCGCTCACACCCTGAAGCACGTCCTCGTACGGGATCCCCAGCTCTTCCGCTGCCATCTGGCAGAAAACCGTGTTTGCGCCCTGGCCGATCTCTGTCGCGCCGTGGGTGACGATGACTTGCCCTTCTTCGAGGAGTTTTATCACGACGGAAGAGCCGAAGTGGCCGCCCAGCCTCGTACCGGACGGGTGAGAGGCACAGCTGAACCCGATTCCCCGGCCTTCGGGCCGTGATTTTCGAGACTCTTTCCAGCCGATCTTTTCTGACGACCTCTTGATGCACTCCGAAAGACCGGAGACGTCGATGACTATGTCGTTGGCACAGTGCCAGTTGTCCGGTATGGCGTTGATGGTGCGCACCTCGACAGGATCGATCCCTATGTCCTCGCTCACCATGTGGAGCAAGGAGTCGATGCAGAACTGGGCAAGAACTATCTCCTGACCTCTCACCGTGCCGCAGGGCGACCTGTTCGAGTAGACGAGCTTTCCGTGATACTCGATGGCCGGTATTTTATAGGGAAGATTGAGGAATGCACCGAAGAAGTAGATGTTGAAAGGTCCTATGCCTGAAATGGGGCCTCCCTCCAGGATGTTCTCCGCATAGAGGGCGGTAATGGCGCCGTTCTTCTTGATGCCGATTCGCAGCTTGGCGTCCATGGCGTTCCTCTGGCGATAGGCAGCCAGCACCTCATCGTAATTGAGGACGATCCTCACGGGCTTGCCCGTGACCTGGGCCAGCTTGACGGATGCGAAATCCACGTCGAAGGGATCATGCTTGCCGGAAAAGCCGCCTCCAACGAAGGGGTTGACGATCCTCATTTTCGATAGGGGGACGTCCAAAGCCCTGCACATGTGTCGCCACGTGATATAGGGGCTCTGCTTCGAGCCCTGAAGGAGCACCCTGCCCGTGGAATCGACCTCCGCGAGGCACGCGTGGGGCTCTATGAACCCAACGGTCGTGCGCTGCGACGTAAAGGTCTCTTCCCTTATGTGGTCCGCCTCCTTGAACCCCTTCTCCACGTCGCCGAAGACGAAATCGGAGAAGTAGGCGACGTTGCTGTTCTTGAATTCGTTCACCAGTGGTGCGCCGGGGGCAAGGGCGTCGCTGGCCGTGAGCACCACGGGCAGCTCCTCGTAGTCCACCCTGATGAGGTCGAGGGCCTCTTCCGCCGTGTCCTCGTCAATGGCGGCGACTGCCGCGACGCCCTCCCCGAAGTGGTGGACCTTGGTGATGGGCATGGGGAGTTGGTCCCTTATGTCGGGTCGTGTGCCGAACGGGATGCCGGGGAAATCCTTTCCCGTTATTACAGCCATCACGCCGGGAAGCGCCATAGCCCTCGTCGTGTCGATATTGAGTATCTTCGCGTGAGCCACGGGGCTCCGCAGAATCTTGCCGTAGAGCATGCCCGGAGCGATCAAGTCGCCCGCATATCGCGCGGACCCGGTAGCCTTGATCCGGGCGTCCTTTCTCTCGACGGACTTTCCCACAACATTGTAATTCTTCATGATCCCTCCTTAAGATCCTGTCCGCAAAGCTCCCTTTTTTTAGCCCCTATCCGCCGCCAAGAAGCACAAGCGTTATCGCCACGCGGTCGCCATCCTGAAGGAGAGTCCCGAGTCCGTCAGCCAGGTCGGCGAAGGCCCTGCCGTTGACCTCGAGCTCCCACCCCTCCTGGAGGGCGTTTGTTCCGGCCGAAAAGAATTGCACCGTGTTGGTCGAGCGGCCGGACAGCTCATCCAGCAGCTCAGCCAGAGTGGCACTGGGGCGATCGAGATCGATGCTCGTGATGTCCCTGTCCCCCAAAAGCATGAAATTCGAGTCGAGTTTAATGGTCACCCGTAGACCCCCTTCTTCAGTTCTTTTCAATCCCCAGGCCGTATTCGAAGCCTAACCGGCATGAGAGATCCGAGGCTGCACCCTTTCGATGCGGGGCGCTAAGTGCCCTTCCTTTTCTTCTTCGCATACTCCTTGAGGGGCGTGAGATAATAGTCTTTCCAACCTTGTTTGTACTCCCCTTCCGTGCCCCGGGGTAAGTTCGAATGGGTCAGCTTTATCCTGGTCTTATTGTCGTCCTCGGAGAATTCTATCTCCAGAAGGGAATCCTCGTCAGCGTCGCTGAACTCAGTGGTCCTCCAATGCTGTTTTATCCTTCGGTTCTTCTCCAGCTCGAGAATCTCTCCCGAAATGTACCCATCCCAGGCAATAAACTTGCCGCCTACCCTATTGTCTATCTTCGCCGGACTGCCGGTAAACTCCGAATGCATGGAGCTGTCGAGAAAGGCTCGATACAGCAGGTCGCTCTTTGCAGCGATCGTCGACGTAATCACGAACGAACCAGGCTTCATGGCTGCCTCCTCTTGCGAGAGAAATGGTCTTCGATGGCAAATTCGTCTTGATCGGAACCCTATTCGTACGGGCGCCTTAGGAATCCTTAACTCATCTTCTCTCAAATGTCTCGTAACTATCACTAATGCTTGATTTTTTATCAAAGAAACCTAGTCACCTTTTTCTCCATTCCCAGCCGTTGATTTCAACAGAACATCCTGGAGGCGGACCTTGGGGTGATGGTACCTCTCATACTTGGGCGTCTTTCGACCGTATTGTATGGCCTCCCTGGGACACCACTGAAGGCAGGCAAAGCACTGCTCACATCGATGGTTCCAGATCGGCCTTTCTTCCGGACCGTTCATCTCGACATTGTGGGTGGGACACACCTTGACGCACGTTGCGCATTGGTTGCATTTCTCGTCGACCCAGAAATCTTTGTCCCAGCCGGGGACCTCTGCGAAACTCAGCTTATAGATCGATGAAAAGAGGAGCCTCTGCCAGAGAGGCCCCTTTTCCACGGGCCCTGCCCTCAAGCTCCCCACGAATGCGGCTATTCCCGATATCTTGGGCAATGCCGATTGGAAGAGCCTTTCCTGCAGAGCAGCGGACCCTGGGCCGCCCCAGGGTATGTAATTTGAGGGCAAGGTGACGGCGAACCCCGAAGAGAGGGCTATGCCACCTTCTTCGAGGATTCTCTTGAGTTGCACGAGAGTGGCCGACACCTGACCGCCGTTCACCGCCACGGCGAAGACATACTTCGGATGAAGGCCCTTCAACGCCCTGGCAAATCGAACCATCCTTCTGGGCACACCCCATATGTGAACCGGGAAAACCAGCCCTATGATCGGTGAATCGATCAATTCAACGCCCTCTTCCCAATCCGCGAGGGAGACAAGCGCGACGTTTTCGAGCTCCCGGGCGATCATGCGAGCCACCCAGAGAGAATTGCCCGTACCGGTATAGTAATAAATCCGAGTCTCCATCATCGGGGCTTCTCCTGAGCGTCCCGCTGTTGAACCCTATTCCTCCCACTGCGTGTGGAAAAGCCCGTCCCTGTCGACCCTCCTATACATATGGGAGCCGAAGTAGTCGCGCTGGGCCTGCACAAGGTTCGCAGGAAGCCACGCGCTACAATACCCGTCCACATAGGCAAGGCTGGAAGCCAGGGCCGCCACCGGGATGGCATGGCCGGAAGCGGCGGCTACGACGCGGCGAAGGTCTGCCTGCCCTTTTGTGACGATCCCGGCAAAAATCGGATGGAGAAGCAAGCCGGCAAGGTCCGGCTCCTCATGAAAAGCCTGGCGGATAGGCTCAAGCATGTCTGATCGGATGATGCACCCGCCCCTCCAGATCCGCGCGACCTCGTCCAACTTCAAGCCGTATCCGTGGGCGTGCGACGCGCTCCTGAGCTGGGCCATGCCCTGCGCATAGGTGGCGACAATGGAGACCCTCAAGGCTTCGCGCAAGATGTCGACAAACGGCCCTGCCTCCTCATCAAGCCTGTGATCGGGGCCCGGGATCAGCCTCATGGGTCTTCCGGCGCTCTTCCCTTCGGTCGGAAAGGTCCCTCATGAATACAGCCATGTCGATGGTGGGAAGAGGCACCCGCAGCTCCATGGCGTCCTGGGCAGCCCATTTTCCCGTGCCCTTTTCCTTTGCCTCGTCGAGGATCAGATCGATGAGAAAGCGGCCGGTCTCCTCGTCTTTCCTCGAGAAGATCCGGGCCGTGATCTCCATGAGATAGCCCCTCAATGCAGAGGTGCTCCAGGAGGCGTAGACTTCCCCGAGCTGCTCGTTGCTCAAGGCGAGGCCGATTTTCATGATGTGGTACGATTCCGCGATGAGCTGCATGATTCCGTACTCGATGCCGTTGTGAACCATCTTCACGTAATGGCCGGCAGAACCGGGTCCCATATACGCGGCACACGCCTCCCCATCCACACTAGCGGCTATTGCCTCGAATATGGGACGAACGCGCGCATATCCTTCCTGGCGCCGCCGGGCATGATGCTCGGCCCCAGGCGGGCTCCGCGCTCCCCCCTGAAATGCCGACGCCAAGGTAGAGGATGCCTTTTTCCCCTAACGTCCGCGAACCGGCCATCCGTCTCAATAAAATGGGAGTTTCCCCCGTCGATGAGAATGTCGCCCCCCTCGAGATACGGCAGAAGGCCGGCTATTGCCGCGTCCACCGGAGCCCCTGCCGGCACCATCATCATGATTGCCCTGGGCTTTCGCAGGGCGGAAACCAGCTCCTTGGCGCTCCTCGTGCCAAGTGCGCCATGTCCGCCTGACTCGCGGTCGAGGGCATCCACTTTCTGCCCGTCGACGTCGTAGCCGGCCACGGAGAAGCCCTTGTCAACCATGTTGAGGGCCAGGTTTCGCCCCATCACGCCGAGGCCTACCATACCCATTTCATAGCTGTCGTCTACCATGATACGGCTCATCCCTCCTCTTTCGCCCCGGCAATGACCGATATCGCTTCTTCCGGGCCGGGCTTGCTTACTTTCCGGACGATGGGGCGGGCCCCCGGAGAGGCTCCCATGGCCTTATTCAGGCTTCCCGCCACTTTTCGTCAACTCCCACGAAGTCCCATTTCTGCCAATGCCGCCTTCGTCGACGCAAGATTCCTATGATGAATTCCTTTGATACCGAGGTTCGCCGCAGTTTCCACGAACAACAGGCGATCATCGATGTAGACGACGTTCCCGGGGTCCGCCATGGAGATGTCCAGGGCGACCCGCCAGATGTCCTCGTCCGGTTTTCTGAAATGAACGAAACAGGAGGAGACGAAAAAGTCGATGATCTTCGTAAGCTCGAACTTCTTGATCCGGAAGACGGTGAGCTCCCTGCCTTCGTTGCTTACTGCCGCCACCTTCAGACTGAAGCGCCTCTTCAGGTCCCCCACGTACGCCAGCATGTCGGCGTAAGGCTTGGATTGGGCAAACATGAAGTCAAGGAATTGCTCCTTCGTAAAGGAACGCTCGATGCAGAAGACAGTCCTCTTGAGGTACTCGTCTATGCTGAGCTTCCCCTCCTCGTAAGTATCGAAGGTGAGGTGATGACGCTCCTCCATGTCCTCCAGGTCAAGGCCGAAGGTGCGGGCCGCCTCCCGGCGTACACCCCTGTCCCACCCGTTCGTCAGGAGCACACCGCCTATGTCGAGAAAAAGGTGCGTAATCATTGGTCCTATGCCTATCTAAGCCCCCATTGCCAGGGCGCCGTCGAAATGCCTCCTAAGAAGCCCGAGACCTTTCTTTACGTCACCCCCCAGGTCGATGCGCATCACCCTGCGCCCGTGCTTTGCCAGGGTCTCCAGGTCACCGAGGGCCTGAGCCTTCTTGAATATGCCGAACGTGTAGGGCCTTCCCGGGATCGAGATATCGATGGCATCGCTGCAGGTGAGTTGAATGAAAAGGCCCGTGTTTGGGCCGCCCTTGTGAAACTGGCCGGTGGAGTGGAGAAAGCGTGGTCCGTATCCTATTGTCGTAGCGACGCGCAGCCTGTCGCGCAGGCGGAGACGGATTGCCTGGAGAGTTTCATCTGTGCCGTCCTGCTCAGGGAGGTAGGCCTGAAGGGAGATATAGTCCCCCGGCCGTGCCTGGCTCACGAAGTTCCACAGGAGACGCTCCGGGACCTCTGCCCCATCGCGGCCAAAAAAGGTGAGCGGGCCGTGTGTCATGATCGGCGCAGGCTCCGTCAGGGCACCACGTTCCTGGACACTTTTCAGAAACCGGTTGGTAGCGTCCTTGCTCTCCTGCACGTTGGGCTGGTCGAAGGGGTTTATGGCGAGCACAGCACCGGCAATTGCCGTGGCGACCTCCCATCGGAAGAATTCCTGGACGATGCCCATGGGCTCGCGCATCTCGATGAAGATGACGGGAAAGCTCGCCGCCTGGAGCAGCTTGATGCGCTCCTCGAGCCCGCTGTCCATGCGTCCTTTCACGTATATACAGACGAAGAGGCGATCATTTCCATAGACGAGGGGGCTCCCCGCCTCCTCGCCGGCCACGGGGAGAAGGCCTGTCCCCTCTTTACCCGTACTCTCAGCCAGTAGCTGCTCGAGCCACATGCCCAGGCTCGCCAGCTCCCCCGGAAGCAGGAATGTCACCTTGTCCCTCCCCGAGAGCGCCATCTCACCGAGGACCGCGCCGAGGAGGGCCCCGGGATTCTTGGCCGCAGGTCCGGCGCACGCATCCGACATACGGAGCACTTCGTCGAGAATTTCTTTCAGGTCGAGTCCCATGAGGGCCGCAGGGAGCAACCCGAAATAGGAGAGTGCGGAGTAGCGGCCGCCGATATCAACGAAGTTGAGAAAGGTGCGCCTGAACCCGCGCTCGCCGGCCGATCGCACAAGGGGGGTATCCGGGTCTGTGATGGCGACGAAGTTCTCCCCCGCCTTTTCGCCCTTGACGGCCTTTACTCTCTCATAAAAGTAGTCCTGGAAAGCGAGAGGCTCGGATGTGGTGCCCGACTTGCTGGCCACGATAAAGAGCGTAGTCGCCAGGGGCACCTGCTGTTCCACGGCACTGACGCTCGCCGGATCCGTGGTGTCGAGAACGACGAGCTGGAGGCCTTGCGGGCTTGGCTCGAAGACGCGCTGGAATACGAGGGGCGCGAGACTGCTCCCGCCCATGCCCATGTGGACCACGTGAGAGAACCCGGCCTTTCTAATTTCGCCCACGAACCTCTCTATCTCGCCGGTCCGTTCGGCCATCGTCTCCGCCACGCGAAGCCATCCCAGTCCCTCACGTATGGCGGCCTGCTGGTCAGGCTCTCCCTTCCAAAGGCTTGCGTCTTTCTCCCACAGCCTCCTCACCGCCTCTTCCCGCTCCAGTCTCTCAATCCTCGGCTTGAGCCGGGATGACTGGAACGAGGCGGTCCGCATGGCGGCTTCTGTTGCGGCTCCTCCCTCCTCCCGGGAGACTACATCCTGCTTACCCAGATTGAGCACCTGGGAATTGATCTTCTCTCCAGCCAACTCCTGTCCTCCTTTAGGCGATTTATCGCCCTTTCGCGGCCTTTTCGCCTGACTTACTCAGGCCCTTCTATCTTTCCTATCTTCGCGAGGCGCCGCGTGAAGCGCTCCGCCCCGATGAACTCCGCCGAGAGGAATGACTTGACCAGGTCCCATGCGAGGGCGTGGCCCACGACCCTGCCGCCCATGCAAAGGACGTTCATGTCATCGTCCTCGACCCCTTGGTGAGCGGAGAAGATTTCATGCACGAGGGCAGCTCGTGCTCCCCGTACTTTGTTTGCGGCGATGCACGCCCCTACCCCGCTTCCGCAGACAGCTATCCCGCGTTCCATTGATCGTGCTGCCACGGCCGCTGCCATGGGGATGACAAAATCAGGATAGTCATCGGTGTCATCGAGGGTCGAGGGTCCGAAGTCAGTAACCTCATGCCCCGCCTCTCTGAGCAGCCTTGTGAGAACCTTTTTCAACTCGAAGCCTCCGTGATCACCCGCTATGCCCACGCGCATCGTCTCACTCCTTATCCGAAGACTTCCATGGCCAGGCTCGCTGCCCCGACAGTCCCTGCGCTCGCGCCCAGGAGGCCGCGGACCACTTCCAGACCGGCGGTCGCCGCCGGCAGTCCATTTCTCTTGACCCCCTCACGCACCTTGTCGATCAGATCAGGCAGGCCGTCAATGACCCCTCCCCCGAGGATCAGCCTGCACGGGTTGAAAGCGTTTACCAGACTGACACAACCGGCGATCAGGGCACGGCTCACATTCTCGATGAGACCGGCGGCAAAAGGGTCGCCGGAAGCCGCCGCCCTTGCCACCGTCTCCGCGGTTATCGCATCTACTGCGCCTCCTGCGAGGGTAAGCATCTTCTCACCCGCCGACGGATCGTTCCGTACTATTTCCCGGGCCTGCCGGGCTATTGCCCAGCCCCCTGCCAGGGCCTCGAGGCAGCCCCGATTGCCGCACGTGCACGGGGGGCCGTTCAGGTCGATAATGATGTGTCCGAGCTCCGCTGCCGTATTCGTGCACCCCTCAAGAAGACGGCCTGCGCTTACGATACCTCCGCCGATGCCCGTGCCCACATAGAGACATACGAGGTCGTCTATGCCGCGTCCGGCGCCGTGAAGGCGCTCACCCCATGTAATTGCCCGCACATCGTTCGTGACGACGGCCGGAACCAGGAGGAGACGCTCCAAATCTTCCCGAAGGGGCACCTCCCTCCA
This sequence comes from uncultured delta proteobacterium, assembly GCA_963749525.1. GTDB lineage: Bacteria > Desulfobacterota > Syntrophorhabdia > Syntrophorhabdales > WCHB1-27 > CAVVNC01. The sequence goes on along the minus strand of CAVVNC010000048.1, from coordinate 8,073 downwards.
GCCAAGGTTGGGCGCGAAACGCACCTGCCCTCGTTGGCCATCTATCTGACCGGCAATGCCGACGCCGATACCCTCCGGCGGGGAGTCCGCCTTCTCCCACAAAGCGCGGGACATCCGCGCTATATCGGCCTCTACGGACGCAGGCCCTCCATCCACATCGGTAGCCATCCTCAGGAAGTCAAGGATTTGTCCATCCTCGTCTACCCGGGCGACCTCCAGCTTGGTGCCGCCCAGGTCCACTCCCAGTGCCCAGCGCTCTCCCATCCATGAACCTCGTCCCTTCCGGTCTTTCTCGCTTCACGTTCATGGAAAGGAAGACCGGCTATGATCCACGCCACCTTTTATAACTTGCAGCTTTTGTCCTCAAGTTTCAAGCTCTAAAAGAGACGGCCTAATGTCCGATCCTTATCGTCTCGATCAGACCGGCGAGATGGGAAGGATAGATTCCCCACCAGACAACCAGTGCAAAGAGCACGATCATGACAAGGCGCGCCGCCATTCCACAGGAAGGGCATTGGGAAGCCTCGCCAAAGGGAGTTCTGTAGACGGCTGCCGTGACCCTCAAGTAGTAGAAGAGGCCTATGGCGCTATTCACGATGAGGATCACGACCAAAACCCAGAGGCTCGAGCCGATTCCCGCCGCCACAACGTAGAACTTGCCGATGAAGCCCGCCGTGAGCGGCATGCCGGCCAGAGAGAGGAGCATGAAGGCGAGCATCCCCCCAAGCCAGGGACTACGACGACCCAACCCCTCATATGCGTCTATTCCATCGGCATCTCGCTCTTTGCCGGAGAGCAGGGTCACGACGCCGAACGCGCCGAGGGTGGTCGCCAGGTATGCCACGAGGTAGTAGGTTGTCGCAGCCACCCTGAGGGATCCTGTTGAAAGGATTGCCACCAGCAGGTACCCGAAATGGGCTATGGAGGAATAGGCGAGGAGTCTCTTGATGTTGTTCTGAAAGAGGGCGAGAAGGTTGCCGGCGAACATGGAGGCGATCGCCATGACTGCGAATATTGTGAAGAGCCGTGGATGGTCGGCAAGACTCACGCCGGAAAAGTAGCGCAGGAGCAGGCCGATCATCGATCCCTTGGAGATGGTGGCGATAAATGCCGCAATTGGGGCGGGTGACCCCTCGTAGACATCGGGGGTCCACATATGGAAAGGGACGAGGCCGATCTTGAATCCCACGCCGACGATGAGAAAAACCATTCCTGCGAGGGCCATAGGCGCACCCGTGGCAAGACCCATGAGCCTCTGACCTATCAACGAGAAATCCATGGTGCCTGTCACGCCGTAGACAAGGGCCATACCGAAAAGGAGAAAGGCGGAGGAGACGCCCGAAAGGACCAGATACTTCATGCCCGCCTCGGCGTGCGAAGGCGCGCTGCGAAGGTAGGCGACCAACGGATAGAGAGAGATGCTCAGCAGCTCAAAGCCGAGAAAAAGCGACGCGAAGTGGCGGGAGGCGACCAGGATGAGGGCCCCGAGCATCGCCCCGAGAAGGAGTATGTAGTATTCTTCGGGGTCTCCCGGCCTCCGCATCAGGTATTCGTGGCTGAGAATGACGATCGCAAGGCCCGCCGCCAGCATGAGGGCGCCGTAGAAAAGGGTGAGGCCGTCAAAAATGAAGAGGATGCCTATTTTCCGTTCCCCGAGGGGACTCACTGTTGCAAGGGCTGCCAGGGAGGCGGCGACGGCCAGAAGAGTCAGATAGAAAGTCAGTGCATGGCTGCGAACGAAGCAGAGGATGATCATGAGAAGCGGCATGGTGCCGGCCAGGATGATGAGCGGCAGAAGAGAGGCAATCGAACGGCTCATCTCCGGCCTCCACTCGCCCCCGGAGGCTCCGGGGCTGCGTGCACGACATGCGCTGCTGCTCTTTCGGGCTGGAAAGCGAGCGGCCGGCTTACCCGGCCGATCAAAGTCTGCGGATAGAGCCCCAGCCACAGGAGAGGAATGACCATCAGCGCCACCAGGACCCCCTCGCGCACCGACAAATCGTGGATCTTCCAGCCTTCCCTATTTTCTCCGAAGAACGCCTGCTGCATCATGCGCAGGGAATAGATCGTGGAGAGAACGAAGCCGAGGGCCGCCACGATTGCCAGTGCCGGGTTCGACCCATAGGTGCCCAGGACGACCAGGAACTCCCCGACGAAATTGCCCATGCCGGGCAGCCCGAGCGCGGCCATAGCAAAAAGCATCGTCGCCCCGCCGAGGCGCGGCGCGACGCTCCAAAGTCCCCCCATGCGGGAGAGGTCACGGGTGTGGAGCCTCTCCTGCAGCGCCCCCGCGAGCACGAAGAGGGCGCCGGTGCTCAGGCCGTGGGAAAGAATCTGCACCACGGCTCCCTGGAAGGCCATGTTGCTTCCCACGACAAGACCGAGGAGCACGAAGCCCATGTGGCTTACGCTCGTATAGGCGATGAGCCGCTTCATGTCCGTTTGAGCGAAAGCGAGGAAAGCCCCGTAGAGGATGCCGATGAGGCCGAGGATCTCCAAGACCATGGAAAACTGATGCATTTGCAAGGGAAAGAGGGGGATGGCGAAGCGCAGCACGCCGTATGCCCCTGTCTTGAGAAGGAGACCGGCCAGGATAACGCTCCCCCCGGTGGGCGCCTGGGTATGGGCATCGGGCAGCCACGTGTGGAAAGGGACCGCAGGAAGCTTCACGAGGAACGCCGCAAGGAAGCCGCATAGGATGAGCGAGGCCGACGTCGGACTTGCCGCCGTGCCTATCAAGGCCGGATAGTCGAATGTATAGACTCCCGAGCTTCTCCCGTGCGCGAAGTAGAGCCCGAGGATGGCGGCCAGCATGAGGAGGCCGCCGAGCTGGGTAAAGATGAAGAATTTGACCGCCGCCCGAAAACGATCTTCGTGGCCCCACAGGAGAATGAGGAAGAACATGGGCACCAGCATGAACTCCCAGGCAAAATAGAAGAGAAAGAGGTCGAGGGCGAGAAAGACTCCCAGAATGCCTGCGATGGTCCAGCTTAGGCAGAGGTAGAAGGAGCCTGTTTTTCCGTGATCTCCGTGAATGAGGCGAGAGCCGCCATGGCACCCAGAAAAGTGGTAAGGGCAAGGAGGAGGAGGCTTATCTTGTCGGCAGCAAGATGGAAGGTGATGCCCACTTGCGGAAGCCAGGGACCCTGAAACTGAGAGACCCAGCGGCCCGAGGAGCCATTATTGGCTCCTCCCTCGAACAAGAGATAGACGACAAGCACGAAATCGACGGACAAGGCGAGAAAAGCAATCCATCCCGGCAGCTTCCTGCTCAACCGCTCGGATAGCAGGGCCGCAATGCCGGCGGCCACAGGGAGAGAGAGAATGCATATGAGCATCATCCGAGCACCGCAATCAAGATGAAAACCAGAGCACCGATGGCTACCCCCATGACATACCAGCGAACCTTGCCTGACTGGGTGACGACGAGGAGCGTTCTCGCCGAACTGACGATTCGGGCCGTCCCCTCGTAAAACGAATCGATTCCGTCCCTCCGGTCGATCCTCGCAGCCCAGGTGAAGGGGGTCACGAATACGGCATTGTAGAGCCGATCGAAGCCCCATCCCGAGTACCAGAAACGACGCACTGCCGACATCCCGGGAATACGCTCCATGGCAGCGGAAGCGCCTCCGGACAGATAGAGCAGGCCGGCCGCGAGAAGCCCGAGAAGGGGGACGACGGCGCCGGCCGCGAGGAGCATCCCTTCAGTCGTCGAACCGGTGATCGCCGATCCGGCCGCGGGCAGGGCCCCATGCGTCAGGTCCGCTATTAAGGTCCAGTTGCCGAGGACCTTCGGCATCCCAAGGAGACCGGCGCCTATGGAAAGAACCGAGAGCAGGGCCACAGGGATCTTCATGGAAAGCCCCGGTCGGTGCGAGACACGCGCCTTCTGCCGCCCGAAGAAGGCCACGAAGACGACCCTGAAAGCGTAAAGGGAGGTCAATGCGGAGCCGGCCAAACCTGCAGCCCAGAGCAGATGTCCCCCTTCCGGCGACGCCCACGCGCCAAGGAGAATCAAGTCTTTGCTGTAGAAACCTGCGGTCACGAACGGCAGGGCTGAAAGGGAGGCGGCGCCGATGAGGAAGGTCCAAAAAGCCCACGGGAGGGCCTTTCTCAATCCCCCCATCCTGAAGATGTCGTGCTCGTTGTCGAGGGCCTGGATGACCACCCCCGCACTCAAGAACAGGAGCGCCTTGAAACAGGCATGGGTCATGAAATGGAAGATCGCCGCAGACCATGCCCCTACCCCGAGGGCAAGGAACATGTACCCCACCTGGCTCATGGTCGAATAGGCGAGGACCCGTTTTATGTCTTTCTGGGCCAGGGCGCTCGCCCCGGCTGTCAGAAGCGTGACCGTCCCTACGAGGGCCAGAATAAGCCGCACCTGCGGTGCGAGCATGAAAAGGGCATTCATCCGGGCTATGAGGTAGACCCCCGCGGTCACCATGGTTGCGGCATGGATGAGGGCGCTCACGGGCGTAGGACCCGCCATGGCATCCGGAAGCCAGGTCTGAAGCGGTATTTGGGCGGACTTTCCCACAGCCCCACCGAGGAGGAGGGCCGCCGCGATTGTCGCGAAAAGCGAGCCGGGAGCCCACATCGCCGGGGCCTTCTGGGCGATCTCCTGTATCTGGAGCGTGCCGAGCCCAGTAAAGAGCATGAAGAGGCCTATGGTAAACGCCGTGTCCCCAACCCGGGTCACCACAAAGGCCTTCATCGCCGCCTTCCCGTTCTCCGGCTCGCGATACCAGAAACCGATAAGCAGATACGAGCAGAGGCCCACGCCTTCCCAGCCGAGATAGAGGGCGAGGAGATTGTCGGACAACACGAGAATGAGCATGGAGCCCACGAAGAGGTTCATGTAGGCGAAGAAGCGCGAGTAACCCTCATCCCCCGCCATGAATCCGATGGAATAGAGGTGGATGAGGAAGGCGACGAGAGATACGACGAGCATCATCACGAGGGACAGGCCATCGAGGTAGAAGCCGAAAACCGGCGTAAAACCGTCGACAGCGAGCCACGTCCAGAGGGGTTGTGCAAATGGAAGGCCGCCGGGTCTCCCAAAGATGAAGGCCTCTGCAACGAGAAACGATACGACCATGGAGAGGCCTATCGAGCCCGTTCCTATTGCCGCAACAACACCCCTGGGCAGCCTCCTGCCGAAAAGCGCAAGGAGCAGAAAGCTCGCACAAGGGATCGCAGGGATGAGCCACAGCAGTCGGAGCATCTTTCTATCCTCTCATGGAGCTCGCCTTGTCTATGTCGATTGTCTTGTGCCAGTGATAAAGCCAGAGCACGAGGGCGAGACCTATCGACACCTCGGATGCGGCCACTGCAAGGATGAAGAGGAACATGATCTGGCCGTCGGCCTGATGCCATTGGGCCCCGGCGACTACGAGGGCGAAGCCGGCAGCGTTGAGCATTACTTCCAGAGAAAGAAGGATGAAGATCGAATCCCGGCGAACCAGGACCCCGGCGAGGCCTATGAAAAAGAGGATTCCGGCGAGCATCATCGCGTGTTCGAAGGGTATGGCGAAGATCATGGGTGCATTCCCCTCTTGTGCGCCGCCCGCTCCTTCTTTCCCAGTTGATAAGCCAGATGGAAGGCGCCGACCAGTCCGAGGAGGAGCACCACTGATACCAGCTCCACCCCCAGAAGATAGGGACCGAAAAGGCGAACGGCAACATCTTGGGGCGTGGTCGGCACGACCCGGATCGCCTGGAAGGGACCTGAATAGACCACGTAGAACAGCTCGATGATCAGCACGGCGGTGAGGAGGGCGGGCCCGAGCCACACACGCAGGGTGAGCCATCCCCGTTCCTGTGCCATCGCCTTGTGCCCCAGACCGAGCATCATGACCACGAAGGCAAAGAGCACCATGATGGCGCCCCCATAGATGATAACCTCGAAGGCAGCCACAAATGGTGCCCCCAGGAAAAGAAAGATGAGGGCCACGGAGAGCAGCGAGACCAGAAGGTAGAGGAGCGCATGAACGGCATTGATCCTGGTGATGGCCAGGAGGGTGGAGATGATCGCGACAGCGCCGGCAATGTAGAACGCAGCGCTCATTTCAAGAGTCCCTTCCCTCTTTGCATTGCAGTCTCCCTCCTTAAGGCAGCAAGCCCTTCACATCGATTGGCTCATCCTCGTCAACGCCTTCGCCCTTGGCAATGTCAGCTGTAGAGACGCCTGCCACCCGGTAGAAATTGTAGTCCGGGTATTTTCCCGGCCCGCTGATGAGGAGGTCTTCCTTCTCGTAGACGAGGCTCGTGCGCTTCCACTCGCCCATCTCGAAGTCCGGCGTGAGCTGGATCGCGTAGGTAGGACAGGCCTCCTCACAATACCCGCAAAAGATACACCGCGAAAAATTGATGCGGAAGAATTCCGGGTACCGGCGACCGTGTTCATCCTGGGTCGCCTGAAGGGAGATGCAGTCCACGGGGCACGCAGCCGCGCACAGATAGCAGGCCACGCAGCGCTCATTCCCATCAGGGTCTCGTGAGAGGATGATCCGGCCCCTCCATCGCGCGGGCAGACGTGGCCTCTCCTCCGGATAGAGTATCGTTCTTCGCGGGCTCAAGGCGTGTAAAAAGACCTTCCAAAGCGCTGCAGCTACGCTCCACATATTGGTCCTACCTGAAAAATGAGAGCATTATTGCCCCGGTTGCGAGCAGATTGAGCAAAGCCAGAGGCAGAAGGACCTTCCACGCGACTCCCATCAGCTGATCGTAACGCGGCCTGGGCAGGGCCGCCCGCATGAGGATGAACAGGCAGATGAGCGCGAAGGTCTTTATGAAAAACCAGACCATCCCCGGAAGCAGAGGCCCTCTCCAACCTCCGAGGAAGAGAACGGTGATGAAGGAGGAGATGAGGACGACGCCGAGGTATTCGGCGACGAAAAACATACCGAACTTGAGTGAGGAGTATTCGGTGTGATAGCCGGCCACTAGCTCGGCCTCGGCCTCGGGCAGGTCAAACGGCAAGCGGCGTACTTCTGCAACCCCTGCTGTGAGGAAGATAAGAAAGCCCACGAATTGCGGAAAGATGAACCAGACGCGCCTCTGGGCATCGATGATCCGGGAAAGATCGAAGCTGCCGGAGAGCATCACCACCCCCATCAAAGAGAGCCCCATGAAGACCTCGTAGCTAAGCATCTGAGCTACGGCCCGCAATGAGCCGAGAAGAGCATACTTGCTGCCGGAAGACCATCCTGCCAAAGCGATGCTGTAGACGCCGAGGGACGAAAAGGCCAGAAAGAAGAGGAGGCCGAAGTTGAGATCGACCACTACGATATGCCTGGCAAAGGGCACCACGGCAAATGACATCAGAACAGTCGTGATGATGATACCCGGGGCCACGACAAAGAGGCTCTTGTCGGCAAAAGGGGGGACCCAGTCCTCCTTGAAGAAGATCTTGATCATATCAGCCCCTACCTGGAGGAGGCCGAACGGTCCGACTCTGTTGGGCCCATACCTGTCCTGCCACAGTCCGAGGAGCCTCCGCTCGAGCCATATGAGACCCGCGGCAATGGCAACCATGGCGACGAGAACCCCAAAGACCATCACAAGAGGGAGGAGCACCCGGTTCATATCCTTAAGCCTTTTCCACCCTTGCCCACGTAGGAAGCCCCAGCACGGGACTTCCCGGTACTCCCGAGGAGACGCCGGCCACCCTCGGGGCGAGGCCGGGCGAGAGCCTTGTCAAGAGCCTGTACGCCTGGCCGTCTACGTGGATGGTAGCTGCCTCACCCTCCTTGAGGCCCAGTCTCGACATGTCCCTTTCCGAGAGCGCCACGTACGGCTCGGGAGACCTGTCTCTTATCCCGGGCGTCAGCACGCTCAGCTCCTCGGACCCAAACAGATGATACATGGCCGTGAGGAGAAACATGTCATCCCGGGAGGCAAAGGGTTCGGGAATCTCATTGAAGTACGCCGGCGTCCGTTCTTTCGAAGGCTCCACGAGCCGCCTCCCTGGGTCTCCATCGCGCAGACCGCGTCCGATCTCGGCCTGAAATTTGTTGACGGACTGCACGGAATTCCATCCCGGGGCCCAAAAACGGGCGATGAGCGGGC